>JANOZT010000077.1:0-1955 GCA_031429515.1 Sphingobacteriia bacterium | reverse complement strand
ACAAACTTTTTGTCCAGCTTCGATTTGGAAATTTAGATTGTTCAAAATTTTGCCAGTATTAGCATATCCAAAACTGATTTCTTTAAAATCAATAGCTATCCCTTTAGGAATATCAGGCAATTTGATGGAACCATCTGTTTCAATTTCACTCCCGGCAATTTTGTCTAACTTCTCAACCGATGTAAGCACATCATATACTTTGTCTAAATTACCAATCAGTTTCTCAACCGAAGCAATTACAGAAAGAATAACAATATCTGCTGCGATGAATTGTCCGATATTGATTTGCTGATCAACTAATAAAATAGAACCTACAATTAGCATCGCTGCAGTAATCAATACTTTGAATCCTATCAAACTCCAATATTGAGTCAATAAAATTTTAAAATAATTGGTTCTAGCAGTAAGGTATTTTTGAACAATGGTATCCGTTTTCTCAATATTCAAAGACGTGCCCCTTGAATATTTAAATGTCTTAATTACTCGAGCCATTTCTTCTAACCAAGCAGCAGTTGCAAATTTTTGATCACTTGCTTCGATACTTGCAATGAAACCTGCAGGTAAAGTATATCTTAGAATGAGGTACAAAATGAGTAATAGCACTGCTCCAAATGCAATAAAAATAGGATGATAAAAACTCAATAAAATAACACCAAATAAAATCTGAATGACCGCAGCTGGAATTTCTAATAATAATTTTTCAATACCTTTTTGAAGTGTAGATGTATCAAAAAAACGGTTTACTAATTCAGGGAGGTAATAACTATCTAATTTTTCAATATTTAGTTTTGGCAAACGATCTGCAAATTCCAAAGCATATCGAACAAAAATTTTCTGCTGAATTTTTTCTGTTACCTGTTGCTGCCTTACTTGTAAAAGACCATTTACAAAAAGGGCCAATAAGACCAATGCAATCAAAATGGCAATGGATGTAGAGTAAGAACCAGCCATTACAAAATTGATAATTGTTTGTATACCCAAAGGTGTGGCTAATTGGACCAAACCGGCCAATACCGCAAAAACATAAATTGCAGAAACATCTTTTTTGTCCAATTTAAGGAGCGAAAGAATTTTTTTTGCAGCTCCTGAAGGAGAAACGTTGCTTTGTGTGGCCATAATTGGTTAAGTTCGGTATAAATCCTTAATATCGTTCGGGCACGTTGTTGTCAATCATCGTGCCATTTTTAATGTTTTTTTAATGTTTGTAAAATTACAACCCATTTTAACATGAATTTGAACATTTTAATCAGTAATATCACTAATCCGGTACTATTATTCTTCATTTTGGGGGTTTTTGCCACATTTGTTAAGAGCGATTTGGAAATTCCGGCAGCCAGTGCCAAGTTTATTTCACTCTATTTGTTATTTTCTATAGGTTTTAAGGGTGGGCAAGAATTAGTTCATAGCGGCATCAACCAGCAAATAATCATTACTTTATTAATAGCATTGGCTTTTTCATTAATTGTTCCATTGTATGTTTTTCACCTATTGCGCTTAAAACTAAATGTATTTGATGCTGGTGCAGTGGCTTCGGCCTATGGTTCTGTAAGTGCCGTTACTTTTATATCTGCAGCTTCTTTTTTAGAAATGAATAATACCCCATATGGTGGGCATATGGTTGCCGCAATGGCATTGATGGAAGCGCCGGCAATTGTGGTTGGCATGATATTAATCCGTAAATATGATAAATCGAGTAGCGAAAAAGGGAGTATGAAATTGGTTTTACATGATGCATTTACCAATGGATCGGTATTGATGATTTTAGGCAGTTTAGTGATTGGAATAATTGCAGATACCAAGCAGGCCGAGGGAATTAAACCCTTTACTTCAGATATTTTCAAAGGGTTTTTGGCCATTTTTTTGCTTGAAATGGGCATGGTGGCAGCAAAAAGATTCAAGGCTTTTATTCAATATGGATGGTTTGTAAGTGCTTTTAGTATCATCATTCCATTGAT
>JANOZT010000076.1:0-27747 GCA_031429515.1 Sphingobacteriia bacterium | reverse complement strand
TAGAAAATAAAATGGATGCTGTTGGCGTTTAAAGAAAGCGACAGGTAATCTACCAAAGAAGATGAAAGAAACGATAGATAGTATTAAGATATATAGGGATTAATAAAGTAACTGCGGTAATTCGGCAACATTAATTACCGTGATTTTTGTTTTCATAGGGTACGGATTAAAAACAGGCTGAGGTTTCTACCTCGGCCTTCCCTTTTTTTAGGGGTACCCCGTCAGACGGGGTATGTTTAAATAGGTATGGTCAGACCATGTAAGAAGGAAATGGTCTGACGGGGTGGACCAAAGGGCGGACCCCGTCTGACCAGTTAAAGCGCTTCAAACCGATAACCCATCCCCGAAAAATGCTCCAAAACTGCAGGTAATGCAACCGACATTCTATCCCAAGCTTTTGTACTATCATGAAAAACCACAATTGACCCTGGGCCAGTATTTTCCAGTACATTCTTTGTGCAAGCAGCTGCGCTGAGTGTAGTATCAAAGTCTCCACTTAAAACAGACCACATAATAATTTTGTACGCCGGTTTCTCCATACTTGATTGCGCAGTTGTTGAAGCATGGTTGGATAATTTCGAATGAGTAGTTCGCATCAATTGATTGATCTGTAAACGTTTAATTCTTCCGTATGGAGGGCGAAATAATGGAGAATGAATCAATTCAGCAGCTGCATCAATTTCGCTGAAATAAGCCTCATTGCTCACTTTCCAGCCATTGGCATGATGTTGAGTATGATTCCCTACGGCATGCCCTTCTTGCAAAATTCGCGCATAAATTTCAGGATTCTCCAGCACATTTTTACCTATACAAAAAAAACTGGCTTTGGCATTGTACTGAGCAAGTGTGTCTAATACAAAGGGAGTTGCTGTTTCGTGAGGACCATCATCAAAAGATAAATAAATGATTTTTTCTTGAGTGGGCATTCGCCAAATCAATTGCGGATAAATAGCTCTTAACCACCAAGGAGTTTTAACCAAATACATTCGGTAAAGATATTGGATAGGAGAATCTAAAATCCATAGGCAATTAAACCAATCACTAAATTTTCGAACTTATAGGCTTTGCCGATTTGAGCCAATGTTTTTTTCTGTGATGTTTCATTTTCTAATAACGCATCCATAAAGATTTCCATTTTCTTTCGATCAACTGAAGCAGGGGACCCTTTGGTAATGGCAGACCTTGTAAATGATGCCAACATAGATTCCCATGCATTTCGAAATAAAGTAGGTGTTACAAAAATTTCAGTTCCTAAAATTCGATCTCCTGAAATAGCCAGAAATCCAGCAAAGGAACTATCTGTTTTAGCGAGCTTCCCATTAAAAAAATTACGATAAACAGAATCTGCTTTTATTATATCTCTATCCAACTGAAGGTATTGAGAAGTAGTAGATTTAATATTTTGTGCAGCTAAACTTTGGGTGATTTCTTTCCAAATATCGGCCTGACGCTGAGTTAAATCAAGGGTTTTACGCAATTCCATATCGATATTACCGCTATGCGAAAAGGCCCGAGGTTTTTTTGTCCATCTACCTTCTTCCACACAAAAAACAGTAACATATTGCTCTTCTTTTCCGGGTGGAATCAATTTGGTTTCGCCTATTACCCTGTCTTGTTTTCCCCCTCCTAATAATTCACCAGAATTAATTAAAATGGTTTTATCTGAATTATTTTGAACGCTCAAAATATGTACGTCGGCATCGCCCTTGGTTACAAATTCTTTCACTTTTACCTTACCCGTTCGCATTCCTTCGGAGAGTGTGATATATTGACTAGGCAATAATTGTCGATAGAATGCCACATTGCCTTGACCTTTAAATCGAATGGGTATCAATTGAAGGTTTTGAAAAGTCCAAGCGGAGTCATAATCTACCCAAACCTGCTGATAAGTTAGCTGTGCATTGGCAAGTTGGGTGATCAAAACAAATAATATGATCAATTTAAGACTCCGCATATACTCAAAGTAGGATTTTTGTGGTTTACTTAGTATTAACGAATTGGCAAAGTTTATATTTGCATCATGAATAAAAAAGTTAGGGTTCGCTTTGCGCCATCTCCTACCGGTGGATTGCATTTGGGAGGAGTTAGAACGGTATTATTTAATTATCTGTTTGCCAAACAGCATGGTGGAGATTTTATAGTACGTATTGAAGATACCGATCAAAGCCGTTTTGTTGGAGGTGCTGAAGACTATATTTTCAATACCCTTGAATGGTGTGGATTGATTCCGGATGAAAGCCCAAAACATGGCGGATCATTTGCACCTTATAGGCAAAGTGAAAGAAAAGCAAGTTATAGCCAATACGCAGAACAATTGGTCAATGCAGGCTTTGCATATTATGCATTTGATACTCCAGCAGATTTAGAGCAAATGCGTATCGATTATAAAACTCCTGAAAATCCTTCACCGCAATACAATCATTTGTTACGTTCGAAGATGATCAATTCGTTAACATTGTCTGCTGAAGAAGTTTCCCAGCTGATTGCCAATAAAACGCCTTTTGTAATTCGAATAAAAACACCAGAGAATGAAACAGTTTCATTCACCGATATGATTCGTGGTGAAATCAATTTTAATACTTCTCAAGTAGATGATAAAGTTTTATTGAAAGCAGATGGAATGCCTACTTATCATTTAGCAGTTGTGGTAGATGATTACGCAATGAAAATCACACATGCTTTCAGGGGAGAAGAATGGTTGCCATCAGCACCAGTGCATTTATTGTTGTGGAAATATTTGGGATGGGAAGCTGAAATGCCCATGTGGGCGCATCTTCCATTGATTTTAAAACCCGAAGGAAATGGCAAACTCAGCAAAAGAGATGGCGATCGTTTAGGATTCCCCGTATTTGCCATGGACTGGACTGATACAAAAACGGGTGAAAAAACCATTGGATTTAAAGAGCGTGGATTTTTACCTGAAGCATTTGTAAATCTCTTGGCTTTACTTGGATGGAATGATGGAACTGATAATGAAATTTTTACGATAGAGCAATTGATCGCTGCATTTTCGATGGATCGAGTGCATAAAGGTGGAGCAAAATTTGATTATGAAAAAGCCAAATGGTTCAACCACGAATGGATCAAAAAATTATCTGTTGATCAATTGCAATTATTAGTGAAGGATCAATTTGCTGCGAATGGTATTGAAGTAAACGATGCAGCTCAATTACACAAAGTAATCGAGCTAATCAAAGATCGTTGTACGCTCTTACCTGATTTTGTACAACAAGGAACGTTCTTTTTTAATACCCCTACTCAATACGACACAGCATCTATCAAACCTAAATGGGATGCAGTAAAAAATATGTTTTTTATTGAATTGGCAAAAGCCTATGAATCAAGCATAGTATGGGAAAGCGCCGATTTAGAAAAAGAGTTGAAAGAATTGGCCGCAGCACATCAATTAAAACCAGGCGAACTCATGTTGCCATTGCGAATAATGTTGGTGGGCGGAAAATTTGGACCTGGTGTATTTGATATTGCCAGTGTTATTGGAAAAGAAGCTACTGTAGAAAGAATGAGAAAAGTATTATCTATATTAGAGCATGAATAAAAATAATCGGCTGATATATATTTTAGCCTTACTTAAATTCATTTTACCTTTTCTACTGGTTCCGTCTTTTTATCAGGCTCACAGAGATGAATACCTTTACATGACCGAAGGAAAACATCTTGCTTGGGGATATATGGAAGTTCCGCCAATTCTTGCCATATTAGCATGGATCAATCATTTTTTTGGAGGGGGATTATTCTTTATCAAATTTTGGCCTGCAATATTTGGTGCAGGTACTTTTATTTTAACTGCCCGTATTGTTTCGAGTTTAGGCGGCAAAAAATTTGCGATTTTACTCGCTTTTTTACCTTTTATTTTCACTGGCTATATTCGGCTATTTTATTTATTTCATCCTAATTTCTTAGATGCATTTTTTTGGACCCTAAATGCATACGCACTCTTTTATTTTATTAAAACAACCAAAAATAGTTGGCTCTATTTATTCGGCATCAGTGTAGGATTAGGAATGATGAGTAAATATTCTACTGCATTCTATACCTTGAGTTTATTAACTGGATTGGTTTTCAGCCAACATAGAACCATTTTTTTAAATAAACATTTGTATTTCGCAGCAATCCTTGCTTTATTCATTTTCTTTCCCAATATGTATTGGCAATACCAACATCAATTTCCGGTGATTGCACACATGAAAGAATTACAGGAAGAACAATTGCAATTTCAAAGTCCGATCAAATTTATAATTGGTCAGTTACTGATGTTACTCCCTTGTTTATTTTTATGGCTTCGAGGCCTGCTTTATTTACTCTTGAATAAAAAAGGTTCTGCTTATCGAATATTCGGACTTGCCTATCTTTTTGTAATTACTTTATTGATTTTTTTACAAGGAAAAGATTATTATGCCATAGGCGCGTATCCAATCTTAATTGCCTTTGGCAGTTATCAATTTGAACAGTATGCATTGAATAGATCAGCTTTTGTAAAATATTCACCAATTGCCATTTGTATTTTATTGGGTTTATTTATTTACCCGCTATTACTGCCTATTGCAAAACCTGCCCTTTTATCGGCCTATTATCAAAAAACCGGTTTGTCCAAATCTGGTGCATTTGAATGGGAAGACCATCAAAAACATACACTGCCACAAGACTTTGCAGATATGTTGGGATGGAGAGAAGTGGCTATTGCCACTGGGAAAGTTTACCAAAGCTTATCCTTTGAAGAACAAAAAAATACCTTGGTGTATTGTAGAGGATATTATTTTGCTGGAGCATTAAATTACTATGCTAAAGAAGCGGGTTTACCAGAAGTGCATAGCGATAATGCTTCATTTCTTATATGGATGCCTAAAAAATATCAAATTAAAAACTTACTTGTTTTAGCGCATAATATCCCCGAAAAAGATGATATTGTTTTTCAACAATTCGAGAAAATGACCGTGAAAGATTCATTGATCAATCCATATTTTCGCGAATCAGGCATTAAAATTATACTATATCAAAATGGAAACGATTCTTTGAATAGCTATATAGAAAAAGGCATCGCAACTAAGCGATTAAAATTTAATCTTCAATAATAATTACCCTTGTTTCTCCATTAGCTGCATCACTTCTTGCCAATGCGTTTCATACAATTCTTGTAAATACAGTTGATCAGCTTTTTCTAATTGTACTAAATGATTTGTATTCAGCTGCACATGTTCAGGGGTACGTATGCCTGGGATAACGGTGGAAATAGCATCATAACTTAAAATATAACTCAACGCTAATCCCGCAGCAGTGGTTTGGTATTTATCTAACAATGGCCATACTTTTTCATGAAGAATAGATAAAACCTCTTCAATAATAGATGGTACTAAACGGTAGCTTCGATGGTCATCGGTAGCAAATACAGTATTCGATTTTATATTACCTGACAATAATCCAAACTGCAATGGCATTCTTGCAATAACGCCGTAACCCTTTGCAGCAGCCATTTCCATAATGGGTAAGGCTTTTTGATTGATCAAATTAAATACCAACTGAAATCCATCACCTAAATGATGTTGGAAGAAAAATTCAGCTTCAGGAAAAGGATTAAATGTAATTAAAGAGATGCCCCAATAACGAATCTTTCCTTCCTTTTGTAATTGTTGCATTGCCTGAATACATTCGCCGTTTTCTAAATGGCCCATTCTTGCCACGTGCAAATGATGAAAATCAATAGCATCTCTTTTAAGTCTTCGCAGACTTTGTTCGCAACTATCAATGATATGTTTTGCAGAATAATCAATATTTATTTTTCCATCTAATCCTACCTTCTGCCCTACTTTACTAGCAATAATTACATTTTTATTATTGCCGATTGTTTTTCCTAAAATTGTTTCAGCATGTCCTAAGCCATAAAAATCTGCAGTATCAAAAAAGTTGACCCCTGCATTGAGTGCTGCATGTATCGCTTGAATGGAAACCGAATCATCCGAAGGGCCCCAACCAATCTCTACTCCACCCACATTGGCAGATCCACCAATTGCCCATGTGCCAAAACCAATTTCACTCAGTTTTAAGTCGGTATTTCCAAAAGGTCTGTATTTCATATGAGCGTATTTTTGATATATAAACCTAAGCAGATTTAGTTAATTTTGCATCATGAAAAGACCATTACGTGTTTTGGTTGCCAAAGTTGGGTTGGATGGGCACGATAGAGGTGCCAAAGTAATAGCAACCGCTTTGCGAGATGCTGGTATGGAAGTTATATATACCGGCTTACGTCAAACTCCAGAAATGGTGGTGAATGCTGCATTACAAGAAGACGTTGATGCCATTGGTATTAGCATTTTAAGTGGGGCACATATGACCGTATTTCCAAAAGTAATTACACTCATGAAAGAAAAGGGAATGAATGATGTATTACTTACTGGCGGCGGTATTATTCCAGACGACGACATGAAAACGCTCAATGATATGGGTGTAGGCAAACTTTTTGCACCCGGAACAACTACCACAACCATTGCAGATTATATCAGCGAATGGGTAAGCAAGAATCGTAATTTTTAAAAAATCAACATGGCATACCAAACATTATTAACTTCTTTAGAAGCAGGCATTTTTACCATTACCATCAATCGTCCTGATAAATTGAACGCATTGAATATGGCGGTATTTGCGGAATTGAATTTGGCATTTGATGAAGTGTATACCAATGAATCCATTAAATCTGTAATTATTACCGGTGCAGGCGAAAAAGCATTTGTTGCTGGTGCAGATATTAGTGAGTTCAGCAAATTCAGTAAGCAAGAAGCCATGAAATTATCTGCAGATGGCCAAGCAACTTTCTTCAGAATTGAAAATTGTCCAAAACCAGTGGTTGCTGCTGTGAATGGTTTTGCATTGGGTGGTGGATGTGAACTGGCCATGAGTTGTCATTTTAGAATTGCATCAGCCAATGCTAAATTCGGACAGCCAGAAGTGAATCTAGGTTTGATTCCTGGCTATGGTGGCACTCAAAGACTGGTGCAATTGATTGGTAAGGGCAGAGCAATGGAATTGTTAATGAGCGCTGGAATGATTGATGCTCCTACTGCATTACAATATGGTTTGGTCAATTATGTAGTACCTACAGAAGAATTATTAGCAAAAGCTATAAGCATATTAACGGTGATTAATAGTAAAGCACCATTAGCTGTTGCTGCTTGTATTGAATCGGCTAATGCAGTTTTTGATGAAACCAAGAATGGCTATCAAGTGGAAGTAGAAGCTTTCGGCAATTCATTTGATACAGTAGATATGAAAGAAGGAACAACCGCCTTTCTTGAGAAAAGAAAAGCGGTATTCATTGGTAAATAAATCGTTAGAAATAAATTTAGAAATGCAAAAATGGCTTTGGCTTTTGCTCGTCTTTGGTTTTTTTTATACAACCAGTTTGCATGGGCAAAATCGAAGCATAGATAGTTTAAAACGTTTAATTACTCCTCTAAAAGCAGATACTACACAAGTTAATTTATTAAACAAAATTGCTTTTTTGTATTCGGCATCTGATTCTGCAAAAACATTTTCATATGCTAATGAAGCAAGAGAAAAAGCAACTAAATTAAACTTTAAAAAAGGAATTGCTAAATCTTTAGAGGCAAAAGGAAACCTATTTATTTCAAAAACTAATGGCCCTAAAGCTTTGGCCTTTTTTAAAGAGGCCAGCAGCATATGGTTAATTGTAAATGACGATCTTTCCTATGCAGAATGCCTAAGAAATATAGGTCAAGCTTATTTGATCATGCTACAACAAAATAATGCATTGGCTGAACTAGAAAAAGCTGAAAAAATATTTATCAAATATAAAAATAAATATGGCTTAAGTACGGTTTATCAAACAATGGGTAACGTGTTTAGAGACAAAGGCAGCAATGATATAGCAATTGAATATTTTTTAAAAGCACTTAAACTTGAAGAAGAAAATAAAGATGTAAAATCTATTGGTTCAATTCAAAATAATTTGGGCAGATTAATGAATGAAACGAAAAATTACCCAGAAGCCTTAAAATACTATACACAAAGCATACAAACTTCTAAAACCATTGGCGACTTAAGATTGATTGGAATTGCCCAGTTGAATCTTTGCAACGTATATGCAGTTCAATTGAATTATCCAAAAGCAATTGAACTATTATTAGAAGCAAAAGCAAATTTCATAAAATCCGGCTTTCAAAGAGGTGTTCAAATTTGTATAAACAATTTAGGTGCAATTAATTTACGTCAAGGAAATTACGATACAGCCATTATCTACTTAAAAGAATCTTTAGCGATTGCAAAAGAAAATCAAACACAGCTTGGTGTGGCATTGGTTCAACAAAATATTGGTTTTGGTTATATGAAACTAAAAAGATTTGATGAATCATTACACTGGTTTGAAGATGCAGAAACTACGGCTAATAAATACGGTACCGAGCCGTTTACTTATGGTGAAATATACAACCACCGCTCTATGTTAGATTCTACAACAGGAAATTTTGAAAGCGCCTTTCGTTACCGCTCCAAATACATCGCCATAACAGAGAAAATTTCTGGAGAATCAGTTATTAAGCAAGTAAATGAGTTAAAGACCAAATATGATGTAGAGAAAAAGGAACTACTCATAAGTTTGTTAAATAAAACTGATTCGATTAAATCGCTAGCTATAGCTAATCAACAAATAGCCATCAATAAAAACTTATATGAAATTGCCAACCAAAAATTGGAATTGGCAGATGCAGATTTACAAATAGCCGATGACAGCTTGCAATTGAGTATTAAAAACGAAACAATTCTCCAAAACCGCTTAGACTCTACTCAGAAAGAAGAGCGTATAAATGATCTTAATAAACAAAGACGTATTCAAGAATTAGAAGTGTATAGAAAAAATGCAGCTATCATTGCGTTATCGGTATTTACGGTTCTTTTATTATTATTAGGCTTTTCATTTTATAAAAGAAGAACCCTACAACAACAAGCGAATATGCAGGCAACTTTGGCTAAACAACAACAAAAAGCCACTATAGAAATTATACAAGCTGAAGAAAAGGAACGAAAACGCATTGCTGAAGATTTGCATGATGGTGTTGGTCAATTAATGACTGCTGCTTGGTTAAACCTTCAGGCATTAAATGAACAATCAACATTAGATGATTCGCCAAAATCTCAATTAATTAATAAAACATTGTTATTGGTAGATGAAAGTTGTAAAGAAGTTCGTCAGGTTAGCCATAATATGATGCCAAATGCGTTATTACGTAAAGGTTTGGTGAACGCTGTTAAAGAATTTATTAGCCAAATTAATACTGGTAAATTGTCTATTAATGTACAAACAGAAGAACTACAGAATCCACTACAAAGCCATGTAGAAACTATTTTGTACAGAGTAATACAAGAAAGTGTTAATAATGTATTTAAACATGCACTGGCAACTCAATTAGACATTTCAATCAACCAAGATGAAGTAGGAATTGATGTGATGATTGAAGATAATGGGAAAGGATTTGATACAACCTTAACCAGAGAAGCAGATGGTATTGGTTTACAAAATATTCGCTCCAGAATTGCTTATTTAAAAGGATCGGTAACTTGGGATTCATCGGCCAACAATGGTACCTTAGTAGCCATTCATATACCTGCTAATAAATGATGCAAAAGAATAAAATTCGTCTTGCAATAGTTGATGATCATCAAATAGTAATTGATGGCCTAGTAGCTGTTTTACAACAGCATGAAGCAGTTGAAATTGTGGTTACAGCTAATAGTGGCGACGAAATGTTGCAGTTGTTACAAAACGAAGGAGTAGATATATTATTGAGCGATGTAATGATGGATGGTATGAATGGTCAACAATTATCTAAAGCAGTTAAACAGCAGTTTCCTCAAATAAAGATTATAGCATTGAGTATGAGTAGTTCAGGTGAAATTGTTGATAGAATGATCAATGATGCAGATATCGCAGGTTATTTATTGAAACAAACCGGAAAAGATGAATTAATTCATGCAATTATTAAAGTGTACCATGGAGGTCAATATTTTCAAGAAAAAATCTTGAATGAATTAGAAAAGCAAGCGCACCTCAAGCTAGCACTAACAGATGCACATTTAACCCTTCGGGAAAAGCAAATTATAGGATTGATGGAAAAAGATTTTAGTAATAAACAAATAGCTACTGAACTAGCCATTTCAATACGCACTGTAGAAACCCACCGTAAAAATATCTTTAAGAAAACCCATACCAATAATTTACTCACTTTAGTTAAATGGGCTTACGAACATAAAATTTTGGGTCAAGATTAGGCTTTATTATATCATCTACCGTATCAACGGTATTGTACAGCTCTGTACAAACAGCACTTTTACGTTGTAAAAAAACTACATTATGAAACGTAAACTTTTGTGCTTGTCTCTATTATTGGGACTGCTTGCAAGCAGTCAGGCTCAATTTGGAAATTTATTAAAAAAGAAAAAAACAGGTGAAGAATCTGAGCAGACTACCAACAATTCAACCAAAAAAGATGAAGTGGTAGATGCAGTTAAAGACAATTCTCCTTCTACATCCCAAGCTTGGAATATTGGATTTGATAGAGAAATCAATTGGTTTAACCTTACCAGTTTGGGTTCTATTATTGTTTCAACAGATGATGCCTTGTATAGTTTAAATCCAGTAACAGGCAAGGAAAATTGGAAACTAGATCAATTTGCTAAAGTTAGTAAAGCCAATTATACAGGCATTAAAGGTTCTCCATATATCGCTATTCTAGAAGGAAGCGCCTTTAATATGAAGCAAAATATAGTAGATATTAGCCAAGGAAAAGTAGTGTGCAATACCAAAGAACTAGGTCTTTCCTATGTAACTAAAAGATTGCCTATCCCCAATTTGGGCGCTTTGCTTTTTAGCGGTCAAAACAATAAAGGGGTTGCATTAATGATGGTAGATCTAAAATCTGGTCAAGCCGCATGGACAGTAAATAGTGTTTTTGAAAAAATGACAGAACAAATGGTAGCTGATCCACTTTATACCAATAATTCAATTATTATAGCAACAAATAAAAGGTTGTATAAATTAGATGCTGCAACCGGTGCTTTACAATGGAAAATTGACTATGATACTAAAACAGAAGTTCCATTGGCTGGTCAAAAAATTATTAGTGACGATAAAGAAAGTACACAAGCAAATGACGATAAAAAAGCTTCCATGAAAGAAACGATTGCAGCTGCTGTATCTACTGTATTTGGAAAATTTGTAACACTTAACGACAAAATTGCTTATTACTATAATACTCAAACTATTACTGCTATTGATATTGCAACTGGTAATATAACTTGGCCCAAAACAAAACTAGACGATCCGATTGCAAATGTATTGTTCGACGAAAATGGTGTACTAGTAGCTACAGATGATAAAAAGTCTGAGCTAATGCTATTTGATTATGCAAATGGAAACACAAAATGGAGCGAGCCACTAAAAATTTCGGGTAGAATCAGCAGCATTAAGCTTACTGGTACCAAATTAGCAGTAGGTGCTTCTAAACAGAGCGGAAAAAATATTGTAAGCGTTGTAGACATTATTACTGGAAGATCATTAACCGAGTCTCCCTTAAAAGTAGATGGATCTATTTTAGACTTACGAATGATAGATAATTTGGGCTTGCTTTATAGAACTAATCAAGAATGCAATATTTTGGATCTTAAAACAGGGAAAGAACAATGGGCCAAATCGATTAAATATTCATCTGGTGGATTAGGTTTAGACAAAGGTGATCTTACTTATTTTATTGCCGATAATAGTATTTATGAAGTTAATAATGCTAATGGCGCTCATAGAGAATTTGCCAGTAAAAAATTTGGTAAGGATGAAAATTTTAAAACCATAGAATTAATGGACAATGGTATCATTGTTACATCGGATCAAAATGTAGCCATGATCGATTACAATGCCAAGCTGGTTTATCACACCTATCATCCTGCTCCAGGTATTAGCACCTTTGGTAAAATCATGAATATAGCTGCAATCGGGGTAAGTATGGCAGCGAGTGCTTCAGAAGGCTACCAAGCAGGTACTTCCGGTTATGGAACCAGCAGTTATAAAAGTGGTATGGAGCGTGCGGATAGATGGGGCAATGTAGCTAGTGGAGCAATGAGCGATTTATCTAAGCGTTTTACTGCAAGTGCAAATGCTAAAAATTATAAACTCATACTTACTAAAGTTAGTACCACCGAAGACAGTGGAGTTGGCTTAGTAAGGGTTAATAAACTAAATGGAAAAGTAGACGGCAAAGTAGTGTTGGACGATAAGAAACCCGACTATCTTTTTGACGAAATAGAAAATATGCTGTTTTACAAAGACGGAAATAAAAAATTAGTTGCATACAATTTTAATAAATAATAAAAATCAATCATTTAAACCCAATACAATCATGAAAAACTTATTCATCCTTACATTCTCAACAATAATATTATTCTCATGCCAAAAAGATGCAGCGCCTACCAACGGAGGCAGTACAGCTAATGGAGCTAATACTTTTACCTGGGTTGATAATAGTATAACTTACAATTGTGATTCAGCTTTTGCTTCTACCCAGTTCAAAACCATCTTTGTGTATAAAGGTGCTACTACTAATAAATACTTTTTTGAGATAAACCTAACTGGATTAGCAGTAGCTAACTATCCATTCACTACTACCGGAAATGCATTAGCGTATATTAGACCAGCCACTAGTGGATTGTTGACCGCATTTGCTGGATCACTTGCTATATCAGCAAATGCCAATAATAAAATCTCCGGTGCTGGTGTTACAACCATCAATTCAGGCGGTCTGGGAGAGAGGATCAATTTTACCTTTACTGATTTACCAGTTAGATAAGTTTAAAAATTACTTGTGTTTATTTTTTACCTTTGTGGTTCTATTTCATATTTTAAATTATAAAAATGGACTACCGTATTGAAAAAGACACCATGGGTGAGGTAAAAGTGCCAGCCAATGTATATTGGGGAGCTCAAACACAACGCAGTATCGACAATTTTAAAATTGCGCAGGACATCAATAAAATGCCCAAAGAAATTATTGAGGCATTTGCCTATTTGAAAAAAGCAGCAGCATTAACCAATAGAGATGCTGGTGTACTGCCAGAAGAAAAAGCAGCTTTGATAGGAACTGTATGTGATGAAATATTGGAGGGCAAATTGAATGATCAATTTCCTTTGGTAGTTTGGCAAACAGGCAGTGGTACTCAAAGCAATATGAATGTGAATGAAGTGGTTGCATATAGAGGTCATGTGTTGAAAGGTGGTTCACTAAATGATAAAGACAAATTCTTGCACCCTAATGATGATGTAAATAAGTCGCAGAGTTCTAATGATACTTTTCCAACTGCCATGCATATTGCAGCGTATAAAATATTATTAGGTACTACCATTCCAGGGATTGAAAAATTAAGCGACACATTATCGGCTAAGAGCAAGGCTTTCATGCATGTGGTTAAAATTGGTCGTACCCATTTTATGGATGCAACTCCTTTAACTGTTGGGCAAGAGATCAGTGGTTATGTAGCTCAACTGAATCATGGATTAAAAGCGATCAACAATTCGCTGAGTCATTTAAGTGAATTGGCTTTGGGTGGAACAGCTGTTGGTACAGGAATCAATACTCCGAAAGGATATGATGTAAATGTGGCCAAACATATTGCCGATTTAACAGGATTGCCTTTTGTTACTGCTGAAAATAAATTTGAAGCATTGGCTGCTCATGATGCCATTGTTGAAGCGCATGGTGCATTAAAAACTGTAGCAGTAAGTTTAATGAAAATTGCCAATGATATTCGTATGCTTTCTTCTGGCCCGCGCAGTGGAATTGGTGAATTGTTTATTCCAGACAATGAACCAGGCTCTTCCATCATGCCAGGAAAAGTAAACCCAACACAATGTGAAGCGCTTACCATGATTGCTGCACAAGTAATGGGCAATGATGTAGCTATTAATATTGGTGGATCAATGGGGCATTTTGAATTGAATGTTTTCAAGCCTGTGATGATCTATAATTTCTTACACAGTGCAAGATTGATTGGTGATGGATGTGTGAGCTTTAATGATAAATGTGCCATTGGTATTGAACCGATTGAAGCCAATATTAAAAAACATGTAGACAATAGTTTGATGTTGGTTACTGCATTAAATACCAAGATCGGCTATTACAAAGCTGCTGAAATTGCTCAGAAAGCACATAAAGAACATACTACCTTAAAAGAAATGGCAGTGAAATTGGGTTATGTAACGCCTGAAGAATTTGATGCATGGGTGATTCCTGCGGAAATGGTAGGGGAGATAAAATAAAACAAATTCAGTGGAGCAAACCAAACGTGGTCTACCCAAAAATCCTTTCAGGATTTTTAAAAGGCCCACTTTTTGGTTTACTCCACTTCTTTTTATTCAATTATAATAGAGTCTCGGATTTGACTATTTGTCTTTCTTTCTATACTATTATATCTCAACTATTTTGAAAAATTAGTGAATTGAATAAAACTCACATAAAGGACCTATTAAAAATTACGATCAGAAGTTTTATTGAATGAACGTAAACAACGAAAGTTGTTTGAGCCCCAACTTGTTGGGGTGAGTTCTTTCGTTGTAGTGAATGAAAGAAAACTTCCGTAATTTTTAATCAGGCCTGTTGGGAGATTTATTCAATTTAATGAACTTTCTTACCTCCAATAAATGTTGCAGTAACTTTTGTTTTGAGAATATCTGTTTCAGCAACTTTCATGAGGTCTTTATCAAGCAAAATAAAATCAGCCTTTTTGCCTACTTCAATACTGCCTACTTCTTTTTCTAAAAATCCTGCTTTAGCAGCCCAGATGGTCATTCCACGAATGGTTTCTTCGCGCGTAAGTGCATTCTCCATTTGAAAGCCATTCTCCGGAAACCCTTTGGCATCCTTGCGTACAACAGAAGCTAAAAATGTTTTGAATGGAGAAATATCTTCTACCGGAAAATCGGTGCCGAGTGGCATCCATCCGTTTTGAGCCAATAATTGTTTATAGGCATAAGCTCCTTTCATTCTTTCTTTTCCTAATCTTGCTTCTGCCCAATACATATCTGAAGTGCCATGTGTAGGTTGAACTGATGGAACGATCGATGCAGCACCAAATAAATTAAAATCATTTACATCTACAATTTGCGCATGTTCAATTCTCCAACGCTTGTCATTTTTTCCTTGTAGGTATTTATTATAGATTTTTAATATGGCTCTATTGGCACTGTCTCCTATTGCATGTGTACACATTTGAAATGCAGAAGTACTCAACACTTTCGCCAATGAATCGTAATGATTTGATGTGCGTAATAAAAATCCACTCCATCCTGGTTGATCGGAATAATGTTTCAATAAACATGCACCTCTACTACCTAAGGCACCATCGGCATATACTTTAAAACCATTTACAAATAATTTATCGGTTTTATAAGGCCCTTTCTTTAAGTAAGTATTAATGTTATTATCATTGTCGCTCAACATTACATATAAGCGCATATTCAACTTGCCATCTTTCTGTAAACCATCTAATAGATCTACATCATCTGCATTTAACCCACAATCAGTAACTGTTGTAAGCCCTTGTTCAAAACAGTTTTTTTGTGCAGCATCTAACCATTTGGCATAATCTTCTTTGGTAGGAGTGGGGATTTTTTCATACACCGCATTATCTGCGTTGTCAATTAAAACGCCTGTTAGAAAACCATTGTTTGTTTGAATATCGCCGCCTGTAATGGTTTGTCCTGCTTTGATTCCAGCCAATTCCAATGCTTTGTTATTGGCGATTGAAGCATGACCATCTACACGAGTAATTACTACAGGTATATTAGGAAATGCTTTGTTGAGTAATTCATTGGTAGGAAATTGTTTACCTGGCCATTTATTCTGATCCCATCCACGTCCTTGAATCCATTGCATTTCGGGATGTTGCTTGGAGAATGCAACAATGCGCTCAACAGTTTCTTCCCAAGTGGCGGTATTGAATAAATCTACCTGAAACAAAGAACGAGCATAGCCTACAAAATGTGCATGTGCATCTATCAATCCAGGATAAAGTGCTTGACCTTTTGCATCGATACTTTCAGCAGCAGTATACTTGCTAGTAATATCATCGTTTTTGCCTACTGCAACAATTTTTCCATCTTTAATAGCCATCGCTTCTGCAGTTGTAAATGCAGAATCAACTGTATAGATCACCGCATGATGAACAATGGTATCTACTTTATTGGAATTGGAGCAAGAGGCTAATGCAACCAATACACAGATGTATAAGATTTTTTTCATAGTACAATTTATGCAAAAATGGAGTTAGATTCCATATTTGCAGAAATTTGCAAAAATGGAATCGCTGTAAAAGAGCCGTATTTAGAATATCTGATTCTTATCGTTAACCATAGAATTTGTTTCGATGGTATGGTGTTCTTCCTTTTCGGCGTGTTTGAAAAAGGCATTTTGGAAAACCAGCATTGTAATTACACCAGTGGATATAGCCGCATCAGCAATATTAAAAACTGGACGGAAAAATTCAAACTCATCTCCCCCTACAAACGGCACCCAGCTTGGATAATGCGAATTGGTGATGATGGGAAAATAAAGCATATCCACTACTTTACCATGGAACAGACTCGCGTATCCACCAGTCTTTGGTAGTAATTGTGCTATATTTTGTGTAAATGGATTGCTATAATCGAATATGATGCCGTAGAATAAACTATCAATTAAATTACCTAAAGCTCCTGCATAAATTAATGCAGCGCAAATAATAAAGCCCTTGGTCATTTTCTTGCGAATAAAATCTCGCAATAAAAAACTACCCCAAATAACGGCAACTAACCTAAAAAGTGTAAGTGCAATCTTGCCAAAATCGCCGCCAAATTTCCATCCCCAAGCCATGCCTTCGTTCTCTACAAAATGCAGGCGAAACCATGATCCTAGAATATTATGCTCTTCTCCAGCAAAATAGTGGAGTTTGATATAAAACTTCAATGCCTGATCGGCAAATATGACCGCTAGAATGATGAAAATGACTTGTCTTGCTTTCACGATTACAATTTTTACGTAATCGCAAAGATAAGGGAAGGGAAATAGTATAAAATCATAAAAAACCCGCTCCGAATAAATCGGAACGGGTTTGATAAGAACCAAAACTAAACTGCTATGAGAAAACTATCTTGGAGTTCTATCACGTTGAACTGTTCTATTAAATTCAATTCCTAAGAAGTAACTATTTCCTCCTCCAACAGTAAATACATTTGTTGAATTTACTCCATTTGGATTTACAGAATTGGCTAAAGAAGGCAAATAAGTAATTGTGTTATAAGACAAATTAGTCCATGCACTTCTAAATGATGGTGTAGTCATTACCGCATTGTTAAAGATTCCACCAGCACCTGGGGTCACTTGAAAGGTAGGTGCAAAAGGAGCAACATTTGTTCTAGCTAATTGCAAAGAATTTACTTTCCCTGTAGTTCCATCAACTATACCTCTTAAGGCAGGTGCTGCAACTATCCAATTGGGTACTAATGATACCAATGAAACAGTTAAGGTGTCTGCGCTTGAAGCTGGTCTAACAGGGAGATATGATAATCTACGAGAGTATCCAACACTATTATCGAAGAGATGAGTTCCAGTAGCGTTATTTAATGTTAAGGCATTGGACGAGGCAAAATTAAAATTCCCTAAACTATCTGTCCTCACTGAACCTAAATTCCTATTTTGAAATACTCCAGATCCTGGTGTAATAAAGTTATTTAGCGAAGTAGTTACCGCAGCAATAACAGTTCTACCTGAAATAGTATCAGCTGGCAAAGTGTAATAAAAGCCTGTGCCAGTTCCAGGAGTAAGCGCTGTTGCACTAAAAGAAGAAGTAATTGTTGCACCCACTGTAGCAATACGAGGAACTGCTTCAGATGCATTTTCATCCGTAAATGCATTTACAAATAAGCGTTGTTGTACACGAGCATTATTCGCATAAACCGGAGTAAAGTTTCCATCAGGAACTGAAACTGAATAATTACCAGAAGCATCACTTACTGCGGGAAATTGGTATGTTAGAGAAATTGCTGGTGATCCTGTAGAAACTGTTGTAGTAAATGTAACTAAATGCCCAACAATTGCTTCAGCAGCATCTCCATTGGTCAAATCGATATCACCTAAAACAGAACCGCGGATAGTGTTCCTGGTATTTGCTACATTAAACATACCAATAGAAGGATTTGCTCCTCTAACACTTGTAGTTGCATTAGGGGTAGTAGTTGAAGGAACAGATCCAATAGTGAATAGACTGGCCTCTCTTATTAAAATTGAACCATAACCGGTAGCACTTACTGAGAAATAAGCAGCAGGATCAACAATTAAATTAGTGAATGTAGCTAACCCGTTTGCATTGGTTGTTGCAGTTACAGCTGAAGCTGTTCCTTGCGGAATCACAGAAACTGTTGCACCAACAATTGGTGTACCAGAAATATTATCTGTTAATGCAATACTATAATTTTTACGAAGTCCATTTAATATATTGGTACTATTCACAGTATTATTAGCTGCCAAAGTAACACTATCATTCCATAGTTTACTTGCTTTAGCTAGTACATCATTTAATGTTGCAATACCTCTCTGCAAACTATCAGCTTGCATTGCCAATAAACGTTGATTTTGATAAGTTTGCAATAACTGAGCTATGGCTGATGCCTGTTGAACTCTTACAATAGCACTATCAGCACCACGTTGAAGTCCGATCATTGCCAATTTAGCACTATCACCTACTCTTTGTATCTGTAGATCGATATTCTTAATGGCTAAATCATAATTGAATTTTGTTTGTAATAAACTTGTTTGCGCCGCAATAGCATCTTTTTCGCTAAAAGCGTCTTTTTTACATGCTACAAAAACACTTGTAGCTAGCACGAATAGTGCAATAAAGGGTATGTATTTTTTAAATGACATAACGTTAATTTTGATTGTTTAATTAATTTATTTTATTGTTGTTTTTGTGGTTTGTTTTTTACTAAAAGCTGGTATAGAATACCCCAATGCAACTTGAAAAGAACTTGTACGAATGTTTCCTGAAACACCTTGTGTTTTGATATAGGAATAGTCGTTAAGTATTGGGCTGAGTCCACCATTGAATCTAAAATCAACAGTTAATTGTTGTTGCTTTTTCAAAGGAAGCCCAAACTGCACTCCAGACTGTACTCCCCACCAATAAGGCGAAAATTTGTCTACATTCTGAGAACCGTTTATAGTTGCAATAATTCCAGGAAAATTAGAAACTCCAGTTAAAAGATTCCCTGTTTTTTCATAAACTTCCGATTCACCCAAAGTGATGTTTAGGGTTGGTGCTGCGTAAATTTTAAACGACCACATTTGCTTTGTTTGAACTGTATAAAAAATTCCCAAAGCAGAAGCCAGGCTGTGGATGTAATAACTACTCTGTTTTGCGTTTTTAAAAGCTATTGTTGGATCGAAACCCAAATAACTTAAATCGGTAAAAGTAGTTAATGACCCTCCTGAACCAGCGTACCCAGAACTTGCATAAAGACCAAAATGTTTTGAGGTAGAGTAGTCTAATCTCAATCCACTATTAAAGCCAATATTTATTCCTGTATGTGGTTGTTCATTCGTGAAATAATTTACTGAAGCACCTGCATCTACCTGAGCTCGCCATTTAGACGTAGGCTGCGCATTCTGAGCTATACCAGTTGCTGCTAAGCAAAAGGAACAGATCAAGTAAGCGTATATTTTGCAGAATTTCATTGTAAAAATTTGGTGATGAATTGATTAATTAACACGTAAGTGGGGCTGGCTTATGGTGGCCTACTAATAAATGATGATAGATGTTTTATCATGACGGTTTTGTTTTTTGATGAAAAGTGGTGGTGAGAATAATTGCTTCCGTTCTATTACGAACACCCAATTTTTTAAATATTTGTTTATTGTGTTTTTTAACTGTGTCGATGGTGATACCCATTTCCTCACAGATCTCTTTGTTTAAAAATCCTTTACATAAAAAAAACAGTGTTTGCTTTTATCATTCAGTTAATTTCTCAAGTACACCCATAGTTTTATTTTTGGACGGAATCCATTTTAATTTTTTTTTTTTGGGGGGGGGGTGATGTTTGATTTTTCAATCAATAATCTGCTATTTGGGGGGAATAGCAAGAAACTCTAGGGGGGTAAGTTTCAGGGCACTAAAGTATACCAATCATATATTACAAAAAATCCCTCTTTGGGGTACTAAGTGTTTTTAGTAATCATAGATTGATGATTCAACCAATACAATACTGCTTCTGCTCTATTGCGCACATTTAATTTTCGAAAAATATTTTTATTGTGAGACTTTACAGTTTCTAATTCAATAGCCAATGCAGAAGCGATATTTAAATCTTTGTTTCCTGCAGCTAATAATGCTAAAATTTGGAATTCCCTCGCCGTTAGTTGATTGTATGTCCCCATAATATTAATTGATAGAATTTAATCTTTTATTTTTTTGGGGGATAATAGTGGGGGAATAAAAATGGCGGAATTCTCCCTCGAAAAATACGCCAAATAGTGTTCCCTTACTATTACGGAATATAAGTGAAAGATATTGGTTACTTGTTTTTATGTTCAACACGGCTTTAATAATGTACAAATTAGTTGAACAGTTATTCTCCTAAAGCGCATTATATTAAATATTTTATTTTTTACGCAACTGTACCTCTTTAGGGGTACATTTTACTTTTTTCAGCCATATAGTAAAAATAGCGGGGTATACAAAAAATATTATCGTAATTGTATAAACACCCTATTTAATTGTATATCTGAAAACTTCAATTATACTTTTAAACTGCTTGTTTTAGCTGAGGATTCTAGCGCAGCCTCCCCCGAAGCTGCGCTGTTGAATCTTACTTACAAACTTGGATTGTTGCCCATTTTCTGTAAATTAATATCAAAAGTCAATAATCAATTGGTAAAGCAGAAACGGAAGATTACCTCTTTTGGAACGTAAAATCACGTACTAACATGTAATAATACAATATTGTTACTATCAAGTTTTTGGGAATGAAAAAATACCCGGAAACGGGGATGAGTTTTATTCCTATATTGGAGTGGTAATTGTAAAAAAATAAAAAATATTTACATGTTGAGTGAAAAAATTATTCAGGAAAATATCATTAAAATTGAAGCAATTGCAGATAAGCTCCCCGGTGTTATTATTATTCATGATCTTAGAGATTGGTCGATTGCCTGGATGTCGCCGCTAGGGTTGGAAAAATTAGGAACTTCGCTTGAAGAAATTACTGCTCTAACTACTGATGAATATCACGCTCGTTATTTCAACAGCGAAGATGCTAAAGATTATGTACCCAAAATACTAGGACTCTTAGAACGTAATAACAACAATGATATTTGTACTTATTTTCAGCAAGTACGCTTTAAACCAACCGATGACTGGAGCTGGCATATGGGAAGTAGTAAAATATTAGCGCATGATGAAACGAGTAAGCCCTTGTTAACAATAACCATGGCTTTTCCGATAGATGCTATGCACCATATGGCTTCAAAAGCAAGTCGTTTACTAGAAGAGAATAACTTTTTACGTAATAATTATACAAAATTCTCAAAATTAAGTAATCGAGAAGTTGAGGTATTACGTTTAATGGCAATAGGCAAAAGTGCACCTGAAACGGCAGAGATACTTTTTATATCTCTACATACAGTAGAAACGCATCGAAAGAACATAAAGCAAAAATTAGCCACTACTTCATATTTTGAACTTACCCAATACGCAAGATCTTTTGATTTGATTTGAACAGACTGATTATTCAACATATGCAATACTGCTTCTGTTCTATTACGAAAGCTTTGTTTGCGAAATATATTTTTGTAATGAGTCTTTACAGTTTCTAATTCAATATCCAAGGGAGATACAATATTTAAATCTTTGTGCCCTTCCGCTAATATTAATTGCATCTGTTTTTTAACCACATACCCCTTATAGGTAATTTTTCTAAATTTAGATTCTAGCGCAGCCTCCCCCGAAGCTGCGCTGTTGAATCTTACTTACAAACTTGGATTATTGCCCATTTTTTGTATATTGAAATCAAAAGTTGAAAATTATTTGTTGAGTTTAAAACGGAAGTTTACCTTCTTTGGAACGTAAAATCACGTATTTCAATCTATTCAACTCTTATTACTTTTAAATAATTTCTTAACAAAAAAAATAAAATATGCAAAAAGTGATTGTGCCAATAATTATTGGTTTAGGTATTGGATTATTATCTGGATATCTAATTTGGAACAAAAAGGAAAACAACCTAGTAACCGCTAAATCAGATGTAGTTGTGAAAAAAGAATTACTAATAAATGATACAGCATTTAATCTTACAAAGCCAATCACAATGGATGAGAAAGACATAAAAAAACTACATCAATATTATGTTGATTTTACTTCAGCTATCGATAATAATCAAGAATTTAAATACCACCAATTTTCTAATTTTGTTACTTTTCCAAAAGAATTATTCATTACTATGGGTAATTATTTTCAAACCGAAAGTGGTAAAAATATGTATGGTGTTAGGTGTACTTTTATCCAATATGATAGATTTTATAAATCTAATGCAAGCGATATTAAATTTAAAATACCTGGCAAGAATAAAGACGATCAAACCAGCATTGTTTTTTTGCCAGTTGATATGAATAAAAAAGTAGATTACAATGCATGGGGATCCAAATCACCCTTTCTGATTAAGAAAGATCCAGGTGGTTATAACCATGGTGAGGTTTGTCCTGATAATTGTTACGGAGAAAATTAATAAAGCAATGCAGTTTACAACCCAATTCTTTGAATTACTTGCTTTTATTGTTGGATTGATTAACTATAAAAAGTTAAAAGATACTCAATTTGGCAAACTCGTTTGGCTCTTATTATTGGTAATTATTGCAGAAAGCATCGGTATCTATCAACGTAGATTTTTACATATTCGAAATGCTGAAGTGTATAATGTTAGTACTGTTATTGAATTTATTGTTTACGCATGGATCTTTTCAAGTATTATCCTTTCAATAAATTTGAATAAATTGATAAAACTATTTATCCTTCTTTATCCAATTATTTGGTTCATTAATATAATCTTTATTCAAGGGTTTCATGTATTTCATACTTACACAATGACATTGGGAAGTTTTTGCATGATTTTGATGTCAAATGGTTACTACTTAGATATTATTAAAAAAGAAAAAAAGAAAAACTTATTAGAAATACCGGAATTTTGGTTTTCTACCGGATTACTTTTTTTCTATTCAACCGATATAGTCAATAGCAATCTTATCAAATTGACTTACCAAATTAAAATCACTAAGGAAATATCTTTATTCAAAGTAATTAACACTTCTTCAAATGTAATATTGTATTCATGTTTTATTGTAATGTTTATACTGATTGCAAAAATGAAAAAAACGGAATAATAATTAATGACATATATAATTCACATATTAGAATTTATGGCGTTGCTAATATGCATCATTAATTTTAAAAGATTAGATAGCAAAGCATTAAAAGGATTTTTATTTTTATTAATTCTAACAAATATCGTAGAATGGGGTAGTTATTACAAATTATTTGTTATAAATCATGCAAGTAATTGGGTTTACAATTTGCGCAACCCAATTGAATTTGCATTCATCGGATGGTTCTACATTCAAATTATTGGAAATCCAGTAATCAAAAAAAGAATAAAATACCTTACTTGGTTGATCTTATTAAGTTCTGCTATTAATTTTTGTTTTTTTCAAGGTTTTCGATACCTGAATTCTTATACAATCATTATGGGAAGTTGCATTTGTGTTTACTTTATTTTTGAATACTTCAAGCAAATGATGAATACTACTGGAGCAGTCAGTTTATTTAAGAACCCCTATTTCTGGATCAGTGTAGGTTTTTTGTTTTTTTATACAGGACAAAGTATTTTATTGAGCTTTTTCCAATATTTTTTAAGCATCAACAATTTCAAACCATTTATACTTATTTGGGAATTTTTCATTACTTTAATAAATATAATTTTATATTCTTGTTTAATCATTTCATTTTTTTGCAGGCTCAAACCAACCAATACATCATTACAGGAATCGTAATTGGTGCTGTTGTATTTCTATTCCTAGCAGGATTAGTTGTATACTTTGTACTAGCCTACCAAAATCGTCAAAATTTAAATGAAAAAGAAAAAGAAACCATGCAATCCGCATTTGATCAAGAAATATTAAAAACCGAAATGGAAGTAAAGGAGCAAACCCTTCAGACCATTGCAGCAGATCTACATGATAATATTGGCCAGTTACTCAGTTTAACCCATGCAACACTTTCTTCAATAAATTTACAAGACCAACCTAAATCGGAACAGAAAATTGCTACTGCATTAAACTTTGTGAATAGTTCTGTGAAAGATCTTCGTCAATTGGCTAAACTATTGCAAGCTGAAAATTTATTACAGAATGGCTTAATCAATGCCATTGAACAAGAAATAAATTGGCTGGAAAAAACAGGGCAGTTCAGTGTTGAATTTGTTAATTATTTAAACAGAGAACTGCCTGATGGAAATAATAAATCATTGTTTGTTTTTAGGCTTCTACAAGAAGCCATAAGCAATATTATTAAACATGCTGAAGCCACTAAAGTAAGCATTGAACTAGGGGAAGTCAATAACCAATTATATTGTAAAATTCAAGATAATGGTAAGGGCTTTGACATAGTTGAAATGGATCACAAAAAAGATAGAGGCCTTGGATTAAGCAATATGAAAAAAAGAGCAGCATTAATTGGTGGGAAACTCGAAATCAATTCTTCACCTATGATGGGTACCACCATTTATATAGAAGTACCTTATGAAAACTAGTACACCAAAAATAAATATTGCCATGATCGATGATCATGCCATGTTTCGCTCTGGCATTGCATCTTTATTAACCGAATACAACGACATCAATATTGTATTTCAAGCCAATAATGGCCTTGATATGCAATCAAAAATTGTTCAAGCAAAAGATACCCAAGTAGTCTTAATGGATATCAATATGCCGCATATGGATGGCTATACAGCCACTGCATGGTTAAAACAAAATTATCCTCATATTCATGTGTTGGCATTGAGTATGTACGACGATGAGCAAGCTATTATTAAAATGCTCAAAGCAGGTGCCAATGGCTATATTTTAAAAGAAGCTGAGATAAGCGAATTACACAGAGCTGTATTACAATTAGTTGAAAAAGGTTTTTATACCAACGATTTGGTTTCTGGTAATATGTTTCGCTCTTTTCATCTTACTGAAAAAAATGGCCCTGATGAGTTTAAACTCAATGAAAAAGAAATATTATTTCTTCAACTTTGTGCAAGTGAACTAACGTATAAAGAAATGGCCGACCAATTAGATATTGCTGTAAGAAGTGTAGACAATTACAGTCGAAATTTATTTGAAAAAACAGGTTGCAAAAGCAGGGTGGGTTTGGTTTTGTGGGCCTTGAAAAATAAAATCATTGATCCGTAAGATTAATCACTCTTCAAAATAAACCCGCTTCACCCTTTGACTGATACTCGTCATGATTTCATAAGGAATAGTTCCTGTTTCTTTCGCTAAGGTTTGAACGCTGATATGGCTTCCAAAAATTTCAACTACATCTCCTGTTGCAACGCCAGCTATATGGGTAACTTCAATCATACACATATCCATACAAATATTTCCTACAATAGGCGCCATTGCACCACGAACAAATACTTTACCCACTCCATTACTTAATTTTCTGCTATACCCATCTGCATAGCCAATACGAATCGTGGCAATGATGCTATCCCGATTAATAATTCCGCGGCGTCCATAGCCTACTGTATCTCCTGCTTGCACTTTTCTCACTTGAGCAACTGTTGTTTTTAAGGTAGCCACTGTCTGCAAATTCAATTGATTTGAACTGGCACTATCTACTCCATACAAACCAATACCCAAACGCACCATATCTAATTGATAGGAAGGATTGCGAATTATTGCTGCTGTATTGGCAATATGTTTGATAAATGAATATCCCAGTGCAGTTTCGATTGCATCACAAGCAGTATTAAATTGTTCAACTTGATCGGCAGTATATGAATCTTGAATAGGATCTTCGCTAGCCACCAAATGACTCATTACCGATTTCACCATTAACTGATCTTGCCCACTTAGCTGATTGAGTAATACTGGCAATTCGATCAAATCAAAACCCAATCGATTCATGCCTGTATTCAACTTCAGGTGAATTGGAAATTGTTTCATTCCTTCTTTTTGAATGTATTGATAAAACGAAGTAAACAACTCAACTGAAAAAATTTCTGGTTCGAGGTTATAATTGATCAGTGTATCGAATGTATTTTCATCGGGGCTCATTACCATGATTGGTAAACTGATTCCTGTTTTGCGCAATTCCACCCCTTCATCAGCATAAGCTACTGCTAAATAATCTACTTGCTGTTGTTGCAATCTTCTGGCTACTTCCCCAGCTCCACTACCATAGCTAAATGCTTTTACCATGGCCATCAATTTGGTTTGTGGAGAAAGCAACGATTGATAGGTTTTTAAATTTTGAACCATGGCCGTCAGATTAATTTCCAACAGGGTTTGATGCACTTGCTGCTCTAACCAATGTGCAATTTTTTCTAATTCAAATATTCTTGCGCCTTTCAATAATATGAACTCCTTTTGAAAGGAATGATGATTCAATGTTTGCAAAAAATGATCAGTGCTTGTAAATACATGATACTCAAATGACAATGCCCTTAATTGATCCTCCAATAAATGATCAATAAATTCAGCAAATGCAGAACCTATAAAATAGCATTTTTTAACCCCCGCATGTTCTAGTAATTGAAAAACAGATTGATATAAAATAGGGGTTGATTGATTAGATTGAATTATGTCAGAAAGTATAACAGTCATTGGCTGATCACCTGACTGTTCATTTAAAAAATTCAATGCCAACTCTAAAGAAACAATATCATTGCTATAACTATCATTCAATACAAAACACTGGTTGATTCCTTTGCGTAATTGCATGCGCATTTCAACAGATCGTAGTTTCAATATTCTTTCTTGAATCACCGATTGTTCATAACCCATTTGCAATAGCACAACACAACAAGTAAGCGTATTCTGTATGGAAATAGCATCCAAAAATGGAATAGTAAAACCGAATGGCTCATTTTTATATTCAACACTTACTTGAGTTAATCCATCCTGTTTTAGTTGACTCAATAGTTGAATATCCCTTGCATCAACAATCGTAGATGCATTTATAAACAATAATAATTTTTCGTCCAGCTTTTGTTCCTTATCAATAAAACCTTCGCTATGTGCCTCTCCAATATTGGTTAATACGCCAATGTTGGGTTGAATGATTTCCGCCAGTGAATTCATTTCTCCATTAGCAGAAATACCCGCTTCAAAAATACCCAATGTATGTTGCGCATTCATTTGCCAAACACTTAATGGAACGCCTATTTGAGAATTATAACTTCTTGGGCTTCTAACAATAGTAAAGTCTGGAGAAAGCAATTGATTCAACCATTCTTTTACGATGGTCTTACCATTACTACCTGTAATTCCGATTACAGGAATATTGAATTGTGCCCGATGATAAGCTGCAATTGCTTGTAAAGCTTTAACGGCGTCGGGAACTTCCAAAAAAATCGCTTCAAGAAACAAGGACTGATCGATGGCT
>JANOZT010000075.1:0-2235 GCA_031429515.1 Sphingobacteriia bacterium | reverse complement strand
TCTTGCCCACAAATATGACAAAATCTGCCTTCTACAACTGCACTGCAATTTAAACAGACTTTTTCTTCTCTTTCTGGTAGATGCGACACGCTATTAATTTTGATAAAAATAGGCATTTATATAGATGGGTGTTGGGATACTGATTTTTTATTTAACTTGTCCAAAATATATAAATATGCAAAAAATTGTATCCTTCTTGCTCTGCCTCTTCATATGGGGAGCTTCCACCAATGCCCAGAAAAAGAACCTTGCCGCTGAAGATTATGGCAAATGGCAAAGTATTGGTTCCAGTGAATTGTCTCCTAATGGAGCCTGGGTTGCTTACCAAATTGTTGTTCAAGAAGATAATGATACAATGTATGTAGTAAATAGGGCTACTAATAAAACCTATAAATTGGCATTCTCTGGTACCCCTGAATTTTCTAAAGACAACCAATGGCTGGCTTATAGAATCGGAATACCCTTTAAGGAAGCCGAAAAATTAAGGGACCAGAGCAAACCCATTGAATATAAAATGGGTTTATTGAATCTGGCTACTGGTAAAATAGAAACCATTGCCAATATCAATCGTTTTGGTTTTTCTAAGAATGGCAAATTTTTAGCTGCTTATTTAGCGCCACCTAAAGAAAATAAAGACAAAGGAAGTGTATTACTTGTAAGGAACCTAAGCGATAGTTCTACTAGAACCATTGGTAATGTTACTGAATATGCATTCAATAAAAAAAGTGATTATTTATCTTATATAGTTGAGTCGGCTAATGCTGCAGGTAACTCTGTTGAATTATTTAATTTAAATACCTATACCTTAAAAGTTGTTGCCAGCGATACATCCAAATTTTCTAAATTAACTTGGGCTAAAGAAGGTGATGGTTTTGGTTTTTTCAAAACATTTAAAAAAGATGGCTTTGAAGAAGAGAATGCTCAGGTATATAGTTGTACCAATTTAAGTAATCCCAAAATAGCCGTTTTAGATCCTTTAAAAACAACTGGATTCCCTGCTGGTATGCGCGTTCACAATGGTTCCAACCTTCGCATGAGTGATGATATGAGTTCAGTATTTTTTGGCATTCAAACCTGGACGGTTAAACCTAAAAAAGAAGATAGAAAACCTACCGATAGCGCTAAAACAAAAGTCGCCGATAGTTTAAAAATGGAAAATGCGAAGCTGGCCTTGAAATCAGACGCAAAACTAGCCGATGTTTGGCATTGGAAAGATGCGGAGATTCAGCCTCGTCAGAAAATCACTTACGCTCAAGATAAAAACGCCAGCTTTTTATCCGTTTGGAATACCGATAACAATAGCTTCAAACAATTGGCTACTGAAGAATTTCCCAATGCATCCATTACCGGCAATCAAAAATTCGCCATCACTGCTACCGATAAAAAATACAAACCTGCTTTCAAAGAAGATTATGCCGATTTTAATTTGGTCAATACCAAAACTGGTGTGAGCAAATCATTATTTACAAAATTACAAGATGGGTTTTATACTTCCCCACAAAGCTCTCCTCAAGGAAAGTTCTTGATTTATTTTAAAGATAAAAACTGGTTTACTTATAATATTGCCACAGAGCAAAGCACCAATATTACTGCAAACATCAAAACCAATTTCTGGAATACCAGAGATGATCATCCTGCAACCAAACCTCCTTTTGGAGTCGGTGGTTGGATCAAAGGAGATAAAGAAGTTTTGTTGTACGACGAGTACAATATTTGGGCGGTAACACCTGATGGTAGCAGTTCTCGCAAAATTGCTGAGGGCGATAAAGAAGAAATTGCTTTCAGGGTTTCTAGGGTAGATTTTGAAGAAATTTATTTAGATGATGCCACTCCATTGTATTTTTCTGCCTATGGAGATAAAACAAAAAAGTTTGGCTATTACAAATATGAAAATGGCAAAACCGATAAACTCCTTTTTGAAGACCTACAATTAAATCGTTTATCAAAAGCACTTGATGCCAATGTATTTACTTATATTAAACAAGACTATGATCTGTCTCCAGAATTGTATGTGTCTGATAATTTTACCAAAGAACATAAAGCTGCTTCTACCAATACTCAACAACAAAATTATTATTGGGGCAAGAGTAAATTGATTGCCTTCACCAATAAGTTAGGCAAGAAAATGCAAGGTGCTTTGTATTATCCTTCTAATTACGAAGCCGGCAAACAATACCCGATGATTGTTTACATGTATGAAATATTGTCTAATAATGTACACAACTATGTAGCACC
>JANOZT010000074.1:0-1971 GCA_031429515.1 Sphingobacteriia bacterium | reverse complement strand
GGCGGCAGGACCGAAATACTTGATTTTATTCCAGTTGGTATAATTCACATCTTGGTATTGGTAAGCGGTAACATAATTAGTATCAGTTTGTTTACGATAATAATCCCAATTCTCATGTACATCTTTAAATGAAGCCAAGCGGCCATCTGGTTTTTTAAAGTATTGTTGTAAGAGTGGATCGAGCACAATCCAGTTGCTTCTTTTTTTTACTTCCACTACCATATGACCACCGATTGTGCCATTAACCGTCATTTGGGCAATTCTTACTTGATAGCCACCAGATTTTAAAATTCTGGCCAATACGGTTGTATAAGATCCGCATGCACCATTACCTGTCATTAGGTCGATGGTGGCTGGCCTAAAGAATTCTGCTTTTAATCCATTTAGTTTTTTCCCACCGAAAATTTTTTCTCGATTGTATTCCAGTGTATGGGTCATTTGCATAGCTGCTACAAAAAAGGAATCGATGTTTTGATCTTGATCTGCCTGGCTATTAATCTTATCTACGATACTTTCAAATAAAGTGTCTTCGTATTTCGATTCTGTTTTAAAATAAAAACAAGTGCTTAATAAGATTCCATTAATAAAAAGCAGTAAACCTTTATTCAATAACAGTTTATACAGGAAAGATTTCATTGTTAGATAGAGCCATTTTAAAAGTGTAATGTAGCTTATACTTTAATGTAAATTTTCTTTTTATCTAAAACATATACGATCATCCAATAAAAGGCAATCATTAATAATGCATACAATAATGAAGGAATGCGTTCATCGGTAAAAAACACTTTGATATTTTCATAAATAAATGGAAGGGTAGATGTGTATATTTTCTTTCCAGTTTCATCAGTAGCAACTTGCCATCTTAATAGTCCAAGAATCCTTGGTAAAAATCCACTCAATACAAAAATGAATAAAGGGTTTTTGCCAAACACATCAAAGAATTTACTCCAATTGCCTTTTACTTCTTTGAATTCAATTAAATAAATCAAAACGCCAATAGTGAGTATAGCCAAGCCTGAAGTGTAGATAGTATAACTACTAGTCCATATTTTTTTATTGATTGGGAAACTCATGTCCCATAAATAGCCAGTCACAATTAGCATGATACCTGCAATGAGTAAGTGAGTAAGCATCTCAAAATTCTTACCTTTTAATTGAATGTATTGCCCTACCAAAAATCCAAAAATCACTTGAACAATGGCAGCAGGGGTGCTCATTAATCCTTCCGGATCAAATGGAACGCCTTCCCCTTTATACAAATGCAGTTCACCTAAAATATTGGAATCAATGGCAGTGCCAAACCAGCCTGCCAAACTGTAAGGATCTCCAGCTGCTCCTCCAGCAAAACAAATAAACCAATAGATCAACAATAGTGCCATCCCAATGATAAAAGCTCCCTTGGTTTTACCATAAAATACGATCACCGATCCGAAAAAATAGCAGAGCGCTATTCTTTGCAGTACTCCCATGATTCGAATTTTTTCCCAGGTTTTTACCACCAATTCATCTCCACTCCATTTAACAAATGGACTCCAGTTTAAGAAAAGACCTATTGCAAAAATAAGTAAGGTTCTTTTGATCACTTTCTTCCAAAACACTGCAGGGCCAGCTTGTTCAAAACGTGGCATTACAAATGCCATTGCATTGCCTACGGCAAAGAGAAAGAATGGAAAAACCAGATCGGTAGGGGTGCATCCATGCCAAGGTGCATGTTCTAAGGGGCCAAAAATATGCCCCCAGCTTCCTGGATTATTCACCAATATCATTAAAGCAACTGTAGCACCTCTAAATACATCTAAAGAATAATATCTATTTCCCATTGGCAGCAATTTGTGCAATGAAGTTAGTTTTTATTGGCTAATTATTGTGGTTTTTATGGAAGGAGAATCTGTAATTTGCAGTAAGTGAAATTCTCCCAAAACGATATCTTTTTTTTAGTAAAATTTCTATTGATTTTTTTGGTACTCTATT
>JANOZT010000073.1:0-3363 GCA_031429515.1 Sphingobacteriia bacterium | reverse complement strand
AAAATTTCATCATCTCTGGGGTATTACCAAATATTTTTCTAGCTACCTTTTCATATTCTTTTTCTACATAATAACTCACTTCTTTTCCTTTGTAACTATCTTTCACTATCGCATAATCACCTACACCAATAAAAAATAAGTAAGGGGCATGTGGTTGATTCATTACCCAATTATCAGTTCTTGTTCCATCGGTATTCTTGGTTTGCTTCATTAACAAGCCATTAGAAAGAGATACATATTTAGCAGGAACCGTTAAATTGAATTCCTGTGTTGTTTTCTGATTCGTTTTATCAATTGTGGGTACCCACACAGATGTAGCTTCCGTTTCGCCTTGGGTCCAGATCTGAGTTGGTTTATCTTTTTCTTCTCCTTTTGGATTGATAAAATACAAACCCTTTGCATCAGAAATAGCAGCACTTCCTTGAGCTTCTAATTCATTGGGCTTTGCTGTATAATCGATGTAAATGGTATAAGATTCATTGCTGGTATAGGTTTTATCGAGATAGACATTTAACTCCATTCCATTGTATTGATATTTAAGCGGACTGTTCTTACCTGCTTTTACAATAGCCACTTGTTTGATGTCCATTCCTTTGGCATCTAGCAATAATGAATCGGTTGGATAGAAATGAGGTTTCAAACTGATCCATACATTGCCATTGAGTTGAGATTTACTATAGTCGAATTTGGCATTCAATTTAGTATGAATTAAATCATTGATTTTAGTGGATACGGCACGATAATTTTTCTTCCAATCATCTTTAGATGTTTGAGCAAATCCAAATCCTGAGATTAGAATGCAAGCAAAGAGTAAGCTTTTCTTCATGATAAATCGATTAATTAATAATTTTGTAGAGATTAAATGGTAGTGAAAGAACTAAAATAGATAAATTTGTACAAAGCAATATTACATGTTTAAACAAAAAACAATTTACCGTTTAACATTAACTTTTTTTTTGTTAATGGTAATATTGGCTGTTAAAGCCCAGTCTAATTTCCTCTACGTACAAACGGAAAACAATCAACCATATGCATTGGAGTTAAAAGGGAGCAACTATCCATCCAATTCTAAAGGATACTTAATGATACCACAATTGCAAAATGGAGATTACTCCATTAATATTAGTTTTGGTGGAGCACAAGAATCTATCTATACATATAGTTTCACTATTTCTGACAGGCCAAAAGGATACTCATTAAAATTATCGCAAGAAGGAGAGTGGATACTGATGGATATGGTTAGTTTAGAAATCATCAGGGGTATCAGCTCTGATTTTAGTCCACAAAAAACGGGAGCCGTTGCTAGTAAATCTACTAATAAGCAAATCCAAAAAATCTCCGAGAAAACAACTTCCAAAGGAATAGAGCAAATTTATTCTGTGAAGAATGGATTGAAAACAGATAAAGTAGATGTATTGTTTCCATTGTCCATCGAAACGAATTCCACTTCCACCAGACAGAAGACCACTAAACAATAATCAATGCCAAGGTATTTTTTGGAATTGAGTTATAAGGGTACAGCATATCATGGATTTCAGGTTCAAGAAAATGCGCCTACTATTCAAGCTGCAGTAGAGAATGCTTTGAAAATTTTAATGAAATCACCAATCGATCTTACAGGATCATCAAGAACCGATGCTGGTGTGCATGCTTTGCAGAACTATTTTCATTTTGATACAGAACTATTAGTGGAACAAAAGCATGTATATAATCTAAATGCCATCCTGCCTACTGATATTGCAGTTCATTCTATAAAACAAGTTGAACCTACTATGCATTGCAGGTTTGATGCTATAGCTAGAGAGTATCATTACTATATATACACACTGAAAGATCCATTTATGCATGAAAGGGGATGGCACTATCCATATTCCTTGGACTTTGATTTATTGAATCAAGCGGCAGCTGTATTAAAGAATTATACTGATTATACCAGTTTTGCCAAGCGCAATACCCAGGTTTATACGCATGAATGTAGCATACAAACTGCTTATTGGGAAAGGATTGCGCCTAATCAGATCAAATTCACCGTGAGGGCCAATCGTTTTTTGCGAGGAATGGTGCGTGGATTAGTTGGAACAATGATAAAAGTAGGAAGATCAAAGATAACTATACAAGAATTTGAATTAATTATACAAGCAAAAGATGCCTCAAAAGCCGATTTCAGCACCCCACCTCAAGGGTTATTTCTAGCAAAAGTGATCTTTCCTTAAATTTTTTTTCGGGCTGAAACCCATACTGTATATACACTTTTGTAATTTTCGGTAAAATAAATTTCAAAAATATTTGGTAGGATGGATTCGCTGCTTATCTTTGCAACCCGCTTTACAAAAAAGGGGATGTTCTTTGAAGGTTGATTTGAAATGAATGGCAAAAAAAATCACTAATTTTTGTAAAAAGATTTGGTGGTTAAAATAAGACTCGTATCTTCGCCGCCCGTTCGATAAAAACGGAAGTTCATTCAAACGAAATGCCTCGATTCTTTACACAGGCAAACCTTCTACAAGTAGTTGAATAACAGTTCTTTAAATCGCTTTTTACCAACAAAATAAATTGAAATTTTATTTCAAAATATTTGGTTGAATAAAATAAGCCTCTTACCTTTGCAACCCCAATCAAATGGGTAGCGGAAGTAACGCTAAAAGATCTTTGAAAGTTTGGAAGCAACAGTAACTTGGATTTAAAATTCAGGCTAAGGTTAACAGCATCATAAAATAAATAACATATCAGACGTTAATTTCGATTAATTGAGACTAACAGTCAGATCAAACAAAACATTTACAATGGAGAGTTTGATCCTGGCTCAGGATGAACGCTAGCGGCAGGCTTAATACATGCAAGTCGTGGGGCAGCAGCTTTGTAGCAATACAGAGGCTGGCGACCGGCAAACGGGTGCGGAACACGTACACAACCTTCCTACAAGTGGGGAATAGCCCAGAGAAATTTGGATTAATACCCCGTAACATAACGATGTGGCATCACATTGTTATTATAGCTTCGGCGCTTGTTGATGGGTGTGCGGCTGATTAGGTAGTTGGCGGGGTAACGGCCCACCAAGCCTTCGATCAGTAGCTGATGTGAGAGCATGATCAGCCACACGGGCACTGAGACACGGGCCCGACTCCTACGGGAGGCAGCAGTAAGGAATATTGGACAATGGGCGCAAGCCTGATCCAGCCATGCCGCGTGAAGGATTAAGGTCCTCTGGATTGTAAACTTCTTTTATAGGGGACGAAAAAAGGGCATTCTTGCTCACTTGACGGTACCCTATGAATAAGCACCGGCTAACTCCGTGCCAGCAGCCGCGGTAATACGGAGGGTGCAAGCGTTATCCGGATTCACTGGGTTTAAAGGGTGCGTAGG
>JANOZT010000072.1:0-61843 GCA_031429515.1 Sphingobacteriia bacterium | reverse complement strand
AAGCCTTTCAGATCGAGCATTTTAAAGAAAGAAAAGGTAAGAAAAAAGCCAGCCATAAAAATATTCATGGCTTGCATCCAATGAAATATACCATGATTTGTAGCTGCAATCACTGCTATAGCAGTGATATATGCAAAAATTAGCAATATTGGTTTATAGGTACCCAACCAACTCTTAGCCTGTTCTACGGCTTCATTATGTTCAATTGCAGAAATGGAATATTTTTCGGGTAATGCATTTTGAAAAGTAGCAATTGCTATATGCTTATCCATTGATATCGTAGCAGTTTGTTTTTCTTTTGATACTTCCACTTCAGTAACATTGGGCAACATCAATAAGCTGTTTTTTACTTTTGCTTCGCAACTGCTACAATTCATCCCTGTAACTTTATAAGTATGTGTCATAGTTTTATTATTTGACACAAAGGTAATTTGGGACTATTAGCGCCCTACTGTGGAATTTTGTATAAGAGTTATAATATTTAAAGTTCTTCTATATTTCTTCTCTTATGCTCTTTTAGGCTTTTAAAATAGCTAGGTGTAAACCCGGTAACTTTTTTAAATTGGTTAGATAAGTAAGCAACGCTGCTATACCCTAATTTGTAAGCAATTTCAGATAAGCTGAGTTCATCATAAACAATTAATTCTTTCACTTTTTCAATCCGCTGTTTAATGAAATATTTCTCTATGGTTATGCCTTCAACTTCAGAAAAAAGATTGCTTAAATAATTATAATCATGGTGTATTTTTGAAGTAATATATTCAGAAAGGTTTACCGTTAATGAATAGTTTGAATGATGAATTAATGTTATTATTACGGTTTTTATTTTTTCAATAATTTGGCTTTTTTTATTGTTGATGAGCTCAAACCCAACCGATTTTAAGGACCTATCCAACTGCAATAACTGGTCTTTTGATAAGTCATCTTCAAATTCTACCTCTCCCAGATTAAGCGATAAAGGACGAAGCTGCAAATCTTCCAATTGGGCTTTCACAACCATTTTACACCTACTACAAACCATGTTTTTTATGTATAATTTCATATAAGTTGCGTATTGTAGATTAAATTAACTAATAAACCAACTGATGTGTTTGCTTTATTACCCCCATCACAAATACTGATTGCACATGACCAATATTTTCTGCCTGGCTTAATTTGTTTACATGAAAATCGTAATACGCATCCATACTTTCTGCAACTACTTTTAGCATAAAATCAAATTCACCAGATATATTATAGCACTCGATCACTTCATTGAGTTGGTGTATTCGATTGATAAATTTTCCGCCAGCTGTTTTATCGTGCTGTTTGAGTGAAACATAGCAAATTACCATCAAGCCTTTTTTCACTTTACTATGGTCGAGTAAAGTGGCATATTGTTTTATTACGCCAGACTCTTCCATTCTCTTGATACGTTCATGGACAGGCGTTGTACTTAAATGTATTTGCTCTCCAATTTCTTTTACAGTGATGCGTGCATTTATTTGTAATAATTTGAGGATCGCTAGGTCTTTACTATCCAGAGATACTTGAATAGTGGATTCGGCTTTTAAGGGGGCTTTGGGCATATAAAACAGGTTTTTTATGCTATCAAAGATAGTTTAAATAGCTATTTATTCTAAATAATTAAATAATTATGTTTATTTATTCTTTAAAACTAGATTTGCACTTCATAAAAAACCTATTATGTCAACACTTACAACATCTATCGATTTCAGCCTAAAATACAAAGTAGCTGATTTCTCCCTAGCAGACTGGGGTCGTAAAGAAATTCGTTTAGCAGAAGCTGAAATGCCAGGATTGATGGCATTGCGTGCTGAGTATGGCGCATCTCAACCTTTGAAAAATGCGCGTATTGCTGGTTGTTTACACATGACCATTCAAACTGCCGTGTTAATTGAAACATTGGTTGCATTAGGCGCAGAAGTAAAATGGAGTTCATGTAATATTTTCTCTACACAAGATCAAGCTGCTGCTGCAATTGCTGCTGCAGGTATTGGTGTTTTTGCCTGGAAAGGTCAAACCCAAGAAGAAGCTGATTGGTGTATTGAACAAACTTTATTCTTTGGTGGTGCTGATCGTCCATTGAATATGATTCTAGATGATGGTGGCGATTTAACCAATATTGTTTTTGATAAATATCCTGAGTTGATTTCTCATATCAAAGGATTATCTGAAGAAACAACTACAGGAGTTCACCGTTTATATGAGCGTATGGCAAAAGGTACTTTACCAATTCCTGCAATCAATGTAAACGATTCTGTTACTAAATCTAAATTCGATAACAAATATGGTTGTCAAGAATCATTAGTAGATGCTATTCGTAGAGCTACTGATGTTATGATGGCTGGTAAAATTGCTGTTGTTGGTGGATATGGTGATGTAGGTAAAGGTTCTGCCCTTTCTTTAAAAGGCGCAGGTTGCAGAGTTATTGTAACTGAAATTGATCCTATTTGTGCTTTACAAGCAGCAATGGAAGGATTTGAAGTGAAGCCAATGGCTGAAGCAGTTAAAGAAGCAGATATTATCGTTACCGCTTCTGGTTGTAGAGATTTGATTACTGAAAAGCATTTCCGTTTGATGAAAGACAAAGCGATTGTTTGTAATATCGGTCACTTTGATATTGAAATTGATATGGCTTGGTTGAATGCTAGCTACGGACATACAAAAGATACTATCAAGCCTCAAGTTGATTTATACAATATCGATGGTAAAGATGTAATCGTATTGGCTGAAGGTAGATTAGTAAACCTAGGTTGTGCTACTGGTCACCCTTCATTTGTAATGAGTAATTCATTCTCTAACCAAACTTTGGCTCAGATTGAATTGTGGATGAACCATAAAAATTATGAAAATAAAGTTTATGTACTTCCTAAGCATTTAGATGAGAAAGTTGCTTTTTTACACCTTGCTAAAGTAGGTGCCGTTCTAGATGAATTAACTACTGAACAAGCTGAATATTTAGGCATTAGTAAGAATGGTCCTTTCAAATCTGAAATGTACCGTTACTAAAGAAGTTTCTATAGGTATTGATACTTATACTTAATGAATGTTAAAAGCCCCTTGAAAATCAAGGGGCTTTTATTTGATGTAAATGTTCTGTATTAAAATAACCAACTAACTAATTATCTAATTTGGCCTCTTACAACTCCACCAGTTCTAACCATGCTATGTGCATTTACATAAAGCGCATCTGTTTTCAATGAGTTATATTGTGCATCAGTAAGTGTAAATATTTTGTTTATTCCGAAATCACTAGTAGTAGCGCAAATACCTACTAAAATACCACCGTTAACACCAGCAGCACCAGAATGAATATGAGCAGCCATTATCATATCAGTAGTTTCTAAACCTGTAATAATCACTTTAGTATATAAAGTTTTATCAGAAGTAACTCTAATTAATGCAGTACCAGTAGCAGTGGTAGTTACTGCAGGAACTTCTGATGACCCAGTTAAACTCACAAATGAAGCAACTTCAATTGTTTTATTTAATTGACCCCTAACCAATCCGCTAGCAACTTGAGTTGAATGCACATTGAGATATAGTTCATTGGTATTCACTTTTAAACTATCTACTAGTGAAGATCGGATATTTGCAATCATACCTGTTGTAGTATTTCCGGTAAAAACTGGATCTAACCCTAGTATTACACCACCGTTCGAAATAACATCACCCACATGAATGTGCGCAGCATTTAATACATCCCCTGATGTTAACCCATTTACAGTAATGGTGTAAGTAAGAGAATTGTCTGACATTAATTTTAGAGAAGCAGTTCCAGTTTCTGTTCTACCAGTTGGAGGATTGTTCTCATTTCTTGCAGATAATGCAATATTCCATTCTTTAACAACAGTGGCAGGTACCACTGTATCTTTTTTACAAGCAATGAATAGCATCGGTACCATTGCCGTAGTAAATAGTGTAATTAGTTTCATTTTTATAGATTTTAATATATTTTTAATTAAACGGAAACGACAGGTATTTTGTTCAGTTCAAAACGTTTTATTTGAAATAGGTACCTTTTTTGAGATGTTCTGATTAAAAATATCTCAATATTAAATTTTCATTAAGCCCCCCTTAAAGTTATACTAGGTTATACACATACCGTTAAAACACGGTAATTTATAGCGTATTAATACTAGTTTGCAGCGTTTAAAACACCCCAAAACCTGCAAATGAAAAAAATAGTAGTTTTCGCCTTCGCGGCATTATTCTTAGTTGCTTGTAAAAAAAATACAGATAACCCAGATGTTGTTGTATACAAACATGTTCCATCTCCTTTTACCATTAAAGAAGATTTTGAGATGGGCACAAAAGCGGCATATGCAATTGCAGATGTTACCATAAAAACCGGATCTTGGTCATTTGAAGATGCTTTACTAGGAAAAACAACCGCTGATATTAAAAATGACTTACAATCTGTTCGATTAAGAACAGGCAAAATTTCTATGAATTATGACATTGATAGTGTATCGATGATCAAAATCAACCATGCACAATATGGTACTGATGCAGTTTCAGAGATTAGTGTTTGGGTATCCGAAGACAAGGGATTAACCTATACTCAATTAGGCGCTAATCTTTCCACCAATAGCAGAACTTTTATCACAGATTCAATTGCTATTCCTTCCATTAAAAAATTACGTTTTCAAATTAGAAAAACAGGAACAACTCGGGTTAATCTAGATGATATCATTTTTATTGGCAAAGGCAATCCAAATATTACTTTCACAGACCCTGCCGACAATGTTGCAGATACTACAGGATTTGTTTCAACTCCTGCACCAGGAAGAGGAACTCCTAATGGAACTGGCATAGATGTTCCACCTGTAGATGGCGATAACAGTAATTTATTATTTGGCAATCCGTCCAATGCAACTACAAGTGCTGTATTATTAGAAAACTATTTGATTGATGCAAAATTTTATACCGAATCTTATAGTAGCTCAAGAGCAATACCCAATTGGGTGAGCTGGCATTTAGATGCTAGCAATGTTGGTAGCACAACAAGACTGGATAATTTTGCTCCATTTTTAGATTTACCAACTGGCTATTATCAGGTACAAAGCAATAGTTACAGTGGTTCAGGATTTGATAGAGGCCATAATTGTCCTTCTGCCGATAGAACCAGTTCTACAGAAGCCAACTCAGCCACTTTTCTGATGGTCAATATGATTCCACAAGCACCCAATAATAACCAAAAAACTTGGGCCAACTTAGAAAGCTATTTAAGAGCAGAAATGCAAAAAGGATATGAAGTTTATACCATCATGGGCACTTACGGAAAAGGTGGAACCGGAAGTAATGGTTATGCAGAAACCATCAATGCAGGAAAAGTAGTTGTACCTAATAGGGTTTGGAAAATTGCCATTATTATGCCAATAGGAAACAATGATCTGTCTAGAGTTACTGCTGATACAAGAATACTAGCTATTGACACGCCAAACGACAATACAATTAATTCAGATTGGACAAAATACCTAACAACTGTAGATGCGATTGAAAAATCAACTACTTATGATCTTCTATCGAAATTACCCACCAACTTACAAAAAACTTTGCAAGCAAAAATTTACATTCCATAGTTGAATAAATTAAATATTGCACCTATTCAAAAAATCCCATCAAATAATTGAGGGGATTTTTTTTGAAAATTTATACCTAATTCAACTCTAATTAATTATAATGTAAAATAACTTTAGTTGCCCACTTAAATCAATCAAATGCCTGGATTTAAATCATGGCATAACTTGTAAGATTAATTAGTAACTTCATACTTGACTAGTCTTTAATTATAAACTAATACAACAGTGGATAATTCTAATTCAAAGTTTAGCTTTCTAAAAATAATTTCACTATTGATTTTATTTTGTGCATGCTCTAAGCCAGCCTTCAAATCGAAATGGCTAAAAGATGAAGCGCCTTCACACTTCATTACTCGCTTTGAAACCACTAAGGGAATTTTTGATGTTGAAATTACTAGAGAATGGTCTCCTTTAGCAGCAGATCGTTTTTATCAAACTGTTAAACACCGTTATTATAACAACACTGTTTTTTACAGAGTTGTTCCAAGTTTTGTTGCACAATGGGGAAATAACGATACTGCTGTTTTAAAATATTGGAAACCCTTTAAATTGGCTGACGAGCCAGTTATTCAAAGTAATTTAAAGGGCTACATGAGCTATGCCAGAAGTGGTAAAGAAACGAGGGGAAGCACGCTGTTTATCAATTTAAAAGACAATCAACGTTTGGATACAGTAATAGCCAATGGAGTTAAAGGATATCCTCCTTTTGGAAAAGTAATAAAAGGAATTGAAGTAGTAGACTCTTTGTATGGAGGCTATGAAGGCAAAACAATGAGTAAATTAGATACCCTTCAAAAATATCCTGAATTATTTTTTAAGCAATTCCCAAAATTAGATAAAATTAAAAAAGCATATATTGTAAAGCATCGATAATTTACATCAATCATTATTATTATTAACTTTCTATTCATCAAGATTTTGTTGAACATAAAATAATAAACAGTAAATTGGCTTATAAAATCATGTATATGAAACAGATAATAGCAGTGATCATTTTTTCTAGTTTAGTTTTCAGAGCTGAATCACAATTCTCAGAATCAATCAAATTACAACTTGTAAAAGATTGGGAAAGAGCAAAAACATATACCAAAGAATATTTGGATGCAATGCCCAAAAATCAATATGGATTTAAAGCTCAAGACAGTATCAGATCCTTTGCACAACAAATGTTGCATTTGTCACAGGGAACTGTAGGATTGATCAATAATGGCGCTGGAAATGAAAGATTGGCTTGGGCAGGAAGAAATTTAGAGAAAGCCCCAGGTGCGCAATCAGCTGACTCAGTTGCCTATTATGTAATGGCAAGTTATGAGTATGCCATTGCATCAATCAAATCAATTGACCCTTCAAAATTAGAAGAAAAAGTAAAACGTGGAAATTTCGATGAAACCAGATTAGCATGGCTTATGAAAGCATTTGAACATCAAACACATCATCGCGGCCAAGCAACTATCTATATTAGATTACTCGGTATTAAACCTCCGAACGAAAAACTTTTTTAATAGTTTAATATTAAAACTGAAAATAAATAAAGGAACTACCACTCTCCTGACTCCAAATCAGTAATAATAACATTACGGCCCATATGCTGCCAAATGCCCACCAAGATAGCTTGGGGATTACTTGGAGTACTAATCGATTGCGCATCAACCATTGAGCAACAACCATTCCCACTACAATTACTCCAACTTTCCAAATGGCTAATGTTGTTAATACTGCGCCTCCCTTGGGCATCATTCCAAACATTGATTGTAAAATGCTGCCTGCCTGTGTAAATGTTCCTGCTCTAAAAAATACCCAAGTAACATTAACCAAAAAGAAAGTAGCCATTGCTAACAAAAACTTTGGAACAAAACTTGGTTTGCTTGTTTCTTTTCTTGTATCTAAAATAGCTTTCTCCACCCAAAGATAAAATCCATGTAAACCACCCCATGCAACAAAAGTCCAGTTAGCTCCATGCCATAAACCACCTAGTAACATGGTGATCATTAAATTTCGGTATGTTTTGAATTTTCCATTTCTATTTCCGCCTAATGGGATGTACAAATAATCCCTTAACCAGGCCGATAAAGTAATATGCCATCTCCTCCAAAAATCTGAGAATCCGATTGCTGCATATGGATACAAAAAATTTTGTGGTAGCGCAAAACCCAGACAGGCTGCCACTCCTATTGCACATGTAGAATATCCTGCAAAGTCAAAAAATATTTGCCCAGAGAACGCGAGTACTCCCATCCATGCATCTAATGATGCCAAAGGTTGATGTGCATTGAACACTGCATTTGCTGCAACAGAAAGCATGCTATCCGCTAGAACAACTTTCATGAACAAACCTAAACTCAACAAAAACAATCCTTGTATAATTTGATCTTGACTGGCTTTTCTTTCGTTCTCAAATTGTGGTACTAATTGAGGTGGGCGTACGATTGGTCCTGCAACCAAATGCGGAAAGAATGTAACAAATAAAGAAAAATCCAATAAAGAATCTACTGGTTTACTCTCCTTTTTATACATATCAATGGTATAACATAATGTAGTAAAAGTATAAAAGGAAATACCTGCAGGTAATATAATATTGGGTTTTGCTGGATGAAAATCAACACCAAAAGTATTTACCAAAGTCACGAAATTATCTAATAAGAAAGTACCATATTTAAAGAAGATCAACATGCATAAATTACCTATTAAACTCACTACCAATAATATGTTTTTCTTTCTTTTATCTTCTTGAACATAGAGTGCCTTACCCACATAAAAATCAATAATGGTAGACAACCATAACAGTAAAATAAAAACAGGATTCCAAGCAGCATAAAAAATATAACTTGCTAGCAATAAATTGATTTTCTTGGTCTTCCACGATAAAGGAAGATTATGCAATATCATTACGATGATAAAAAATACAACGAATGTGTAAGAATTAAATATCATAGAAAAAATTTGTTAATGATTAATTAGAGTTTCCATCCTTTTTCTTCTCTTAATACCCGGATCAATTCTTTAGTAAAAATACTTGCTTGTGGTTGGTCTAAATGAGACCATTCAGGGCATATCATATTTTTTGTGGGAGCATAATCCTGAAAATGCATTCCTTGGCAACCTGTTGTTGCTAAAACCCTTTCATAATATTTGTCTCTTGGAAAACCCATTTGCTCTCCCATTAAGTAAGGCCCGCTTGAAGGTGTTCTTGTGAAAAACACATTTCCACCCCTAGATTTAATTTTGTCCACCGAAACTTTAACTACGTTTATTAAAGAATCTAATTCTTTTCCATGCATGGGTACATCTTTCTCTCCCATTTTTGCAAACATGCCCCATATATTTCTAACCTTAACTTGTAAATTGGTATCGCTTACAAATACAGGGTACATCATTGCTTGATTTTCAAATGAAACTCCAGAAAATTGCCAAGGCCAAATAGGCATTTCAAAAACTTTAGGTCTATTTTTAAGATGCAATTCACCCAAATATGCATTCATTGAAAAATTCTCTTTATCTAAAAACGCAATATTCCTCTCCAGTACTTTATTTATTTGAAAACTTGCTTTTTGAGCATAGGTCCTGTCTTTAAAATATTTTAGTCCTTTATTGGGCTCTTCCATATTAAATGGAGAAGTAGAAAAAAATAAGCCTTCTGTAATATCAACAATTAAATTGCCCTTGAAATTGGGATCATCCGCCAAATTAGTGAGTACAGGCATTGGCGAACTTCCATCCATGCCTAACTGGACTACTTGATTACCAGTAGCAGCTTGCCAGGTAGGTATATCAATATCAAAGTGAATTCTAGAAGAACCAATAAAAACGGTCGCTTTATCTTTTGGCTCATATACCATGGCTCTTTTATCGGACCAAAGTACTTCTCCTGCATCAAAAGTGGGTTGAACTCCGATTTTCCGCAATCGTATTTCCCAACTAACCAATGCAATGGTAACAATTACCAACATTAACAATAAAGCCTTTTTAAGGGAATTTGTATCCATGTAGATAGGTTTTTAATAAATGGTTAAAATCAATCCCACTAGCCTACCTCACTAATAAAACAAAGTAATAAATACAATATATATTTAAATTTCAATATAACATAACTTTATGCTAGATTTTAAACAAATTATAATGTTCGATATTCAACCAACGCATATAACCAATGAATGGGTTACGTTAATGCCCCTGCAATCAACTGATTTTGATAAATTATATGCTGTTGCTGCTGACCCATTGATTTGGGAACAACACCCTAACAAAAACCGGTACAAAAAAGAGGTATTTGAAAATTATTTTCAAGGCGCCATTGAATCGAAAGGTGCATTTCTATTTATTGATACTTCAAACGGAGAACCCATTGGCAGCAGCCGTTTTTGCAATTACGATCCAATAGCCAATTCAATAGAAATTGGTTATACTTTTTTTTCAAGAGATTGCTGGGGGAAGCCATACAATTTTTCAGCTAAACATTTAATGATCAATTATGCTTTTCAGTATGTAGATAGTATCATTTTTCATATTGGTGCTGGAAATATCCGATCCCAAAAAGCCATTGAAAAAGTAGGTGCAATAAAAATAGCGGAAGAAGTGCATGAATACTATGGCGAAGCAAGTTCACTGAATTACGTTTACGAAATAAAAAAAGCAGATTGGAAAATCAATAAATAAGATCATGAAGAACAAATTAATCGTAGCATCAATAATCATCATTACAAGTTTTAATTTTAGTTTCGCTCAGACCAATTCGAACAAGAAAGCCACTTATCAATGTATTCCTTGCGGATATGAATGCGACAAAGCAACTTATCAACAACCAGGAGTATGCAAGTCTTGTAATATGGAATTGGTCAAAACAAAATCGATCGTATTTAAAACAATACAACCAAATGATGTTTGCAACTATATAAAAACACATCCAAATGTTGTATTGCTTGACGTAAGAACTAATGAAGAGTTTGCTGGAAAAGCAGAGCCCAATTTTGGAACTTTAAAAAATTCCATCAATATACCAGTTCAGGAATTAGAAGCTAAAATTGCTACCATTCAGGCAATAAAGAATAAAGCAATAATTGTTTATTGTTCACACAGCCATAGAAGCCCAAGGGCCAGCTATCTATTAACTCAAAATGGATTTACTAACGTTACCAATATGGCAGGTGGAATGAGTGTATTTACTAGTAAAGAATGTATGAAATAAAGAAAAAGATGTAAGCTTAACAAGTTAATCGGTAGTACCTTTGTAGAGGTTTGTAATAGTTGTTTCACCTATAAAATAAAGGTTATGAAAATTAATCATAAACTGGGCATTTTCATGGATCATGCAAGTGCCCTTTTCATCAATTTCCCCATTGATGAAGCATCCAATCATACGCTGTTTTCTTCATTTACAAAAACAGAAGAACATGACAGTTTAGAAAAAAGCGAGCAGCTTACCCATAATAAGGAACAACACCAGCAAAATGAGTTTTATCAAAAAATTGGAGATGAGATTAGACAATACGATGAAGTAATCCTATTTGGCCCAACTAACGCTAAGACAGAATTGTTGAACCTGTTGAAAAAAAATCATTTGTTTGCCTCAATAGATATACAAATTGAACAAACAGATAAGTTAACCGAAAACCAAAAATTGGCATTTGTAAAAAATTATTTTATCAACCAATTATAAATTTCCTCTACTCTCCTGTTCTCTTTCAATCGCTTCGAACAACGTTTTGAAATTGCCTTTCCCAAAACTCTTGGCACCTTTTCTCTGAATAATTTCGAAGAATAGTGTTGGGCGATCTTCAACTGGTTTAGTAAATATTTGCAACAGATAGCCTTCTTCATCTCTATCTACCAAAATACCTAATTCTTTGAGCGGTTGGAGGTCTTCATCGATTTTTCCAACTCTATCTAATAAATCGTCATAATAGGTTGTGGGAACTTTTAAAAATTCAATCCCTCTATTTTGTAATTCAGTTACTGTTTTTAATATGTCTAAAGTAGCTAAAGCTACATGTTGACATCCTTCCCCATCATAAAATTCTAAATACTCTTCTACCTGAGATTTCTTTTTTCCTTCTGCAGGTTCATTAATTGGAAACTTTACATATCCATTCCCATTACTCATTACTTTGCTCATCAATGCAGAATATTCTGTAGAAATATCATTATCATCAAAGCTGAGAATATTTCTGAATCCCATTACATTTTCATAGAAACTCACCCATTTATTCATTTGATTCCAACCAACATTTCCAACACAATGATCAACATATAATAATCCAGTATCTGCTGGATTGTATGAAGAATTCCAAGCTCTATAACCTGGCATAAATGCACCATTATAATTTCCACGCTCTATGAATAAATGAACAGTATCGCCATAGGTTTTAATCCCGCTCATTACCAACTCACCATTTGCATCTTGTAAACGTAATGGCTCCATATAAGAAACAGCTCCTCTTTTTGTAGTTTGTTCCCAAGCATCTGTAGCATCATCTACTTTTAATGCAAGCATTTTTACTCCATCTCCATGTTTGTTAATATGATCGGCAATTTCATTATCCTTTTTTAATGGGGTGGTAAACACAAAAGTGAGTTTGTGTTGACGAACTGCATAACTGGCTCTATCTTTAACACCAGTTTCTGGACCTGCATATGCCAAACTCTGGAATCCAAAAGCTGTTTTATAAAAATGAGCTGCTTGTTTAGCATTGCCCACATAAAACTCAACGTAATCAGTTCCCTGCAAAGGGAGAAAGTCTATAGGGTTATCTATTTTGGATTGTATGGCTGTTGAAATCATATAATGAATTAAGAATTAAGAATTAAGAATTAAGAATTAAGAAAAAACCAGCAATTAATTCAAATTATTGCTAAAATGTAGATTCGGTATCAAACAAAATTTACTAATCAGCAAATGAAAAATGTACAAATCAATGCGATCGCATGGCGAGGGCCTCCATTAATAAGCAATACCCCATTCTGGTGTCGTTGAAAATTTTATGAGGGTAATCTGGGGTCATTTTAACAAAATTAAGGATTTGTTTCGAGTTTTGATTAAACCTGCTTACTGGTATATTATCTTCGCTAAATAGTAATTGTATATGAAAGTAGGAATATTAGGAGGTGGCCAATTAGGAAGAATGCTGCTGCAAGCTGCAGCTAACTATACCGTGGAAACGCATGTATTGGAAAATGACCAACATTGCCCTTCGGCTCATTTATGCCATCATTTTACAAAAGGGGACATTACTGATTACGATACAGTATATGATTTTGGAAAAAATCTAGATGCAATTACAATAGAAATTGAATCAGTAAATGTAGATGCATTGGATCAACTGGAAAAAGAAGGTGTGAAAATTTATCCAACTCCTGCTGCAATAAGAATCATTAAGAATAAAATAGTTCAAAAACAATTTTATAAAGATCATGGAATTCCAAGCGCTACATTTAAAATTACAAAATCTAAAGATGAAGTAGCTTTACATGAACATCTGTTACCCGCAGTTCATAAAATTGCTGAAGGTGGATACGATGGCAAAGGTGTTCAAATTATTAATACGCTTGAAGATTTAAATAAAGCATTTGATGCTCCAAGTGTTTTAGAACGAAAAGTGGCCATCCAAAAAGAAATTGCGCTTATTGTTGCTATGGATTCTACAGGCGCTACTGCAATTTATCCTATATCTGAGATGATGGTAAATCCTTCATTAAATCTTCTAGATTACCAAATTAGCCCTGCATTAATCCCAGAAAAAGTGCTTTGGGTTGTTGAAGCCATTTCCATAAAATTAGTAAAAGCATTGAATAGCCCTGGCTTATTTGCAGTTGAATTATTCATCGACAAGAATAATGAAGTTTGGGTAAACGAAACTGCACCACGTGTTCACAATAGTGGGCACCATACCATTGAAGCCAATCATTGCAGCCAATTTGATATGTTATGGCGAATTATGTTGGGCTATCCATTAGGCAACACTGCACCTATTTTGCCAGCAGCTATCATTAATATAATTGGCGAAGATAATTACAGCGGTGAAGCCATATATGAAGGTTTGGAAGAAGTGCTAAAGATCGACAATGCATTTGTGCATTTATATGGCAAAAAGCAAACAAAGCCTGGAAGAAAAATGGGACATGTTACTATTATGCATAGCAGTTATCAAGATCTTACTCATAAAGCCAATAAGATCAAAAATTTATTGAAGGTTAAATGCTAATTATATTTTTCTTTTTTTAAATTCAATTTGCTTTAAAAATCCGATACCAATTAAGCTTTTAGATTGCAAACCAGGGGCATTTTTATTAACTCCAAATAATCGCACATCATCGTCATAAATTAAATCTAAGCTATAAGTTGCAGAAAAATATTTATTGATTTTAAATGAAAACAAATTGGTCATAAATAAATCAACATTTTGAGGATTCTTTTTGTAATTCGAAAATAAATCAATCCTCCCTTTATAATTAATGTTTTTGGCAATTGTGTTGTTGTAATTGACTGTTATGAATGATCCAATTTCATTAAAAGACTTAGATCCTGCAGGAACTCCATAAACCCCTTTATCGGACAATTTTTGATTGAGTACAACAATCCATCTAGAAGTAAGCGGTGATAAGAAAACGGACAATTTGGTATCGGGTTTATAATCAAAACCTGCTGATAAAATAAAATAAGCAGGAGACAAAAAAGATGATGTAAAATCAATCACATTATTATTGTAATTATACCCATCAAAGAACTGCGAACGAAAGTTAAATAATCCTGTTAAATACCACTTCCCCAATGAATCCATTTTGTATCCATACTTGCTAATAAAATCATAACGGTCATCGTTTTTTCTACTACCCAAACTTGTAGATTGTACATAGCCTAAGTTCACATCTACATTATTATCCCAGCTATGCCGATCTTTTTTATAAAATAAAAAATAATTAAAGTAGCCATTAACTGTTAAAGAAAAATTATCTCCTCCAGCTGCCCAGTTACTCAATGAACCCTGGGCTAAATTAAAACTCATCATCCCACCATGCTTCCAATTCCAATTGGTGGATGTATCATTGTCTTTTTTAAAATTTCGATTTTGTTGCCTTTGAAGTGCGTTAACCACATTATCCTGTGCTACTGATGTAGTTCTTATAGTTAACATAATTGCTAAGAATAGAACTATTTTATGCATATCTCTCTATTTTTCGTGCAAATATAGGAATACTGGCTAATTTTTTAGAATGGCCTGCTGACAAACTGACATAAATTGAACAATTTGCGTACCTTTGCACAGCAAATTTTAACTGGATGGAATTGGTAGCAGAATCGATTAATACACATGATGAAAAACGCCAAGGCGAAGCTTTTGATTTATCATTAGTAACTGGCTTGCATGGTAAAAAATTTTATATTGAAAGCTATGGCTGTGCAATGAATTTTGCTGACAGCGAAGTAGTAGCATCTATATTGAATGCGGAAGGATTTGGATCTACCAAAAATTTCGAAGAGGCTGATTTGGTTTTAGTGAATACTTGTTCAATTAGGGAAAAAGCAGAATTAACCATTAGAAAAAGGCTTACCGAATTTAGAAAAGTTAAAAGAACGAAACCTGGTATGTTGATTGGCATTTTAGGATGCATGGCTGAAAGACTAAAATCAACTTTACTTGAACAAGAAAAATTGGTTGACCTTGTAATTGGCCCTGATGCTTATAGAACTTTACCTGCTCTAATTAAAGAAGCAGAAGGTGGACAAAAAGGAGTGAATGTTTTGTTGAGTAGAGAAGAAACTTATGGAGATATATCCCCAATACGTTTAAACTCAAACGGTATTACGGCATTTGTTTCTATCATGCGAGGTTGCAATAATATGTGTAGTTTTTGTGTAGTGCCTTTTACCAGAGGAAGAGAAAGAAGCAGAGATAGCCAATCTATTATAGAAGAAGTGAAAACCTTGGTTGGTCAGGGATATAAAGAAATTACTTTATTAGGGCAGAATGTAGATAGTTATTATTGGAATGATGAAACATCTGGATTGAACACAACATTTGCTCAATTATTGGAGCAAGTAGCTCAAATTAGTGATGACCTATGGGTTCGATTTAGCACATCACATCCTAAAGACATTACAGATGAAGTTCTACATGTAATGGCCAAATATGAAAATATTTGCAAATGCGTACACCTCCCAGTTCAAAGTGGTAGTACTAGAATATTACAATTGATGAATAGAACTTATACCAGAGAATGGTATATGGCTAAAATAGATCGTATTCGCAGTATCATGCCCGATTGCAGCATCACTTCAGATTTAATTACTGGGTTTTGTACAGAATCCGATGAAGATCATCAAGACACTTTGAGTTTGATGGAATACAGTAAATATGATATGAGCTATATGTATTATTATAGTGAACGTCCGGGAACTTTGGCAGCAAAAAGATATACCGACGATGTTCCATTAGATGTAAAGAAAAGACGTTTACAAGAAGTGATTGATCAACAAGGAATTTTATCTACTAAAAGTAATCACAGCGATATTGGAAAGACGTTTAAAGTGTTGATAGAAAGCAGTAGCAGAAAAAACGAAAAAGATTGGCAAGGTAGAACTAGCCAAAACAAAATAACTGTATTCCCAAAAATGGAAGGCAAGCACCAACTCGGATCTTATGTATGGGTAAAAATTAATAATTGCACCAGAGCCACCTTATTGGGTGAAATTATTGAAGCCCATTAAAAAATTGTAGTATGGATTTACAAAGTATAAAAAATAGGTTTGGCATAATAGGCAATTCACCTGGTCTAAATCATGCACTCAACACAGCTGTTCAAGTGGCTGGTACAGATTTGACCGTCTTAATTGTAGGAGAAAGTGGAGTAGGAAAAGAAGTTTTCTCTCAAATCATTCATTCACTTTCTTCCAGAAAACACAATCCTTTTATTGCAGTAAACTGCGGAGCAATACCAGAAGGCACCATTGATTCCGAATTATTTGGTCATGAAAAAGGTTCATTTACAGGAGCTGTTGATAGCCGTAAAGGTTATTTTGAAACAGTTAATGGTGGTACCATTTTCATGGATGAAATTGGAGAAATGCCATTAGGCACACAAGCCCGTTTGTTACGCGTTTTAGAAACAGGTGAATTTATCAGAGTTGGATCATCTAAAGTACAAAAAACTGATGTTCGTGTTATTGCGGCTACAAATAGAGAATTGTTAGAATTTACCCAGAAGGGACGTTTTAGAGAAGACTTGTATTATCGATTGAGTACCGTTCCTATAAGGGTTCCATCCTTAAGAGACCGCAAAGAAGACATTCTATTATTGTTCAGAAAATTCGTTGTGGACTTTGCCGAAAAATACAAAACAACACCGGTTCAATTAGATGAAGAAGCCAAGCAATTATTGTTGAATCATCAATGGCCTGGCAATGTGCGCGAGTTGAAAAATATAGCAGAACAAATTTCGGTACTGAGCCCTAATCCTCAGGTTAGCAGTAAAGAGATGCGCATTTTTTTACCGGAGAAAAAAGAAAATCGATTCCCAGTTTTAGCAGGCCACACTCCTACTGGAGAATTTGCCAATGAAAGAGAAATTTTGTACAAACTTTTTTTCGATATGAAAAAAGATGTTACAGAGTTGAAAAAAATGTTTGTTGAAATTTTACAAAATCCTAGTTTAGCAAATACTGCTTCTAATTTTACCAAAGAATCCATATTAAACGATTATAATAATCAAGACAATGGAGATACTATTGTAGGAAACAATACAATGGCTTCGGTACATTCAGGTGGGCATACCAATTTATTGCAAGGGAATAGTTCGAATGGTCAACCAGTACTTTTAACGAATGAAGAAATTCATTTACATGAAGAAATAGAGGAATCTTTAAACATCATGGATAAGGAAAAAGAATTGATCATCAAAGCCTTGAAAAAGCACAAGGGAAAAAGAAAAGACGCATCCACAGATTTAGGCATTAGTGAAAGAACTTTATACCGTAAATTAAAAGAATATGACATTGATGAATAAACATATGGCGAAAATTATTTTTTTTGTAGCCATCATTGTAGTAACAGTATTCTCTGGATGCAAAGTGTATTCTTTTAAAGACGCTGTTATTCCTACTGATGTAAAAACAGTAAAAATTGGATTTTTCGAAAATAGAGCAAGGTATGTAAACCCTCAATTGGCGCCTAAGCTAACTGATAAACTACAAGTAAAAATAACGTCCAATACCAAACTTACTAGAACCAATAATGATGATGCGCATTATATCATTAATGGTACCATAACTAATTACGATCCTAGTCAAACTGTAGGTGTTTCTGCACAGCAAGCAAGCACCAATCGATTAACCGTAACTGTTCATGTGATCTTCAAAAAAACATTGGATAATAAAGTGGAAGAATTTGATGTATCCCGTAGTTTTGATTATTCAGCAAATCTTACCTTGCAACAAGCTGAGGGCCAGTTAGCTGAAGAAGTGATCAGAACCTTAACGGATGAAATTTTTAACCGTATTTTCTCTAACTGGTAATTGAGTTGTATATTTAAAAACTATGAAGTTTACGCAAGAAAAAGCTTTATTGCATTTAACAGGCAAATCAACATTAGATGATTTGAAAATGGAGTCCATCGAGAAATTGGTGAGTGAATACCCTTTTTTCTCCCCTGGGCAATATTTATTTTCAGCAAAGCTCAGAAAAGAAGACCATCCATTGGCAGCAGCCCAAGCAATAAAAACGGCCCTTTTTTTTAGCAACCCTCATTGGCTACAGTTTCAATTAGATTCAATCAATGAAACGCGTATTGATGAAGCCCCGAAACTAGAAATGGATACAGCATTACTTAGATCTATCCATCAGAAAGATAAATCATGGGATGAAATGATTAACCCTTCTCCAATAGAAGAAAACATCAATACTTCCAATGAAGTATTCCCTGAAGATCCTTCTGAGCCCCAAATACAATCAATAGAAGAAGAAAAAGAGTCCATTTCAACGGAAAATTATTGGCATCCAGCTGAAATGTCTCCAGCAAATGAACAGGAGCCCAATCTTACCCCAATTCCGACCAGTGAAATAACTATACCAACTATAGAAACCGTTCGTCGCTTAATGAGGGGAATAGACGGCACTAACAATGAAATAGAAAAGACTGTAGATATAGAAGAACCGATAGCTGCTTCAACTCCATTTGAAACAATTCCCGAAAATTTGGTTGAACCGACACCAAGCAACGAGTCTATCGAATTTTTGCCTGTTTTTAGTGCAATAGCTGCTGCAGAGCTTCAACCTGAACAAGATTTTAGCGAACAACCAGAAAATAATACCCCCTTACCTGATCAGGCTAAAAGCGATGCTAAAATTGCTAGCATATTGTCTGCTCAATTGGCCGAATTTAAAAAACCGATTGACCAGGAAGCTCAACTTGAAATAGATACGCAACAGGAGAAATTACATACGATCGATTACTTTGCTTCTCAAGGCATCCAGATAGACCTAAGCAAGATTCCGCAGGATAAATTGACCACTAAGCTCAGAAAATTCACCGATTGGCTAAAGGATATGAAAAACCATCATCCTAACCCAACCGACTTAGGAACTAGCCCTGAATTAGAGAAAAAAGTAGCTGAAACAGCGCTGGTATCTAATGAATCCAAAGAAATATTAACCGAAACAATGGCCGAAGTATTGGTGAAACAAGGGCAAATTGATAAAGCAATTCAGCTCTTTATAAAATTAAGTTTCTCAAATCCTGAAAAATCAGCTTATTTTGCTGCCAAAATTCAACAACTAAAAGGTATTTAACATGATCATTCTTTTCTTGGTTCTAATTGTAATTGCAGCTGTAGGGCTCGGTTTTATGGTATTAGTTCAAAACCCAAAAGGTGGCGGCTTAACAGGTAATGTAGGGGGTATTGGCAACCAGTTCATGGGTGTCAAACAAACAACAGATGTTTTGGAAAAAGGAACATGGATGTTTGCCGGAATTATCGCTTTATTGGCGTTGTTCTCTACTTTTTTCTTAAAAGGCGGAACTGATAGTGTAGACAATTCAATTATTCAAAAAATCAACACCAATACAAGTGCTCCAGCACCTGTAAAACAACAACCTGCTAATACAGTGCCAGCTACACCAACGCCGGCTCCAACACAAAAATAATTCCTTAATGATTACATAAAACCCCTGTCTTCCCTTGGCTGACAGGGGTTTTTATTTATTTTACAATGCAATATGAAAAAAGCAACAAAGCAAAAGACTAGTAAGAAACCCACTATCATTCTCATTTTTCTAGGGATTTTTATTGCAAGTATTGTATTAATCGCATGGCTTTTTTTAGGATCTGCTACTACATTTTCAGAGAAATCTAAGATTGTAATGATTGTAGAAACCAATAAATCAACTGTGCTAGAAGCATTTGATAAGGCGGAAATACTTCGTTTTTCTGCTACTTTAGGATTGGCTGGCGCATCTATAAACTTATGGGATAAAATGAAACCTGGTAAATATGAAATCAAGAAGGGACAGAGCATTATAGATATCATGAGAATGCTCAAAAACGGGAGATTTGCTGAAGTGAAATTGGTTTTAAATAAAGTGAGAACAAAGGAAGAATTAGCCCGATTGATCAGCAAAACCTTCCCATTAGATTCATTGGTTGTTTTGCAATATATCAATAGCAATGACTCATTAAAAGGATTTCAAACCAACTCAGCTCAATTATTTACCCAATTGATCCCTAATACATATAGCTTTTATTATGACGCTTCTTTGCACAAAATTTTTCAAAAACTAACCAATGAAGGCAATGCATTTTGGTTGAAAAATGATCGCATGCGAAAAGTGCAACAATTAAACATGAGTCCTGAGCAAGTATACACACTCGCTTCCATTGTAGAAGAAGAAACCAATTACGATTCCGACAAATACAAAATTGCAAGCGTTTACATAAACCGTTTGAAAAAACAAATGCCTTTACAAGCCTGCCCAACGATTAAATATGCCATGAATGATTTTACCATTACAAGGATTTATGAGAAATATTTAACCAACCCCTCCCCTTATAATACTTATAAATTCAAAGGATTACCTCCGGGACCCATTTGCACACCCTCCCCTAAAACAATAGATATTGTATTGAATGCACCTCAAACTGACTATATTTATTTTGTTGCAAAAAGTGATTTTAGTGGTTATCATCATTTTAGCAATAATTATCCTGAGCACAATAAGTACGCGAATGAATATCAAAATGCATTAGATGCATATATGTTGAAAAAAAAAGCAGCAAATCAATAACGCATTGACCCGATTAGAAAAAATAATCATTACACTACCTCCTGTTGCTTTTGTGATTCGAAAAAGTAAGGAAATACAATTGCCAGGATTCAGAGGTATCCCATTATTTGATGTTGTCGTGTTTTTTATTGATCAGGTAAAAAAAATTGGATTCAATGACCGAGCCGCTGCTATATCATTTAACTTAATAATGGCATTACCAGCCACCATACTATTCATTTTTTCTATACTCCCCTATTTTCCGGAATTTTTAGATTTGAGATTTCAAGTGCTTAGCTTAATAAAAGAACTTAGCCCAAGTTCTGGAACAAGAAAGTTTATTGAAGGCTTATTAAACGATTTAATGGATAAAAATGTGGGCGTCTTTTCATTTGGTTTTATATTATTGGTCTTGTATGCGTCTAACGCAATGATGGCTTTTATCAGAACTTTCGATAAATCAATTCAGGAAAATAAAGTCTACTTTTTACACCAAAGATGGAGGGCGATTAAATTAACTACTATTCTCATTGTGTTGATTTTATCTACTACATTAATCATGCTCGGGCAAGAACAATTAACATCACTAATTAGAAAAATTTTTGATATTAAAAGAAAAACGTTCTTGCCTTGGTTTAATGCTATTAGATGGTTTATTATTGTGGGTTTATTTTTTTATGGCATTGCATTTATTTACAAATATGCCCCATCAGTTAAAGAAAGATGGAAACTGGTATCACCTGGATCATTGCTTGCAACCGCACTTACTTTAGGAACGACCATTATTTTTTCTTATTGGGTGAATAATTTTGCTGCTTACAATAAAATTTATGGGTCGATCGGCACCGTTCTAATTATCATGTTATTGATTTACATCAATGTATTGATATTGTTAATCGGATTCGAATTGAATGTTAGTATTACTTACCTCACTAAACATGCTGCAGAAAGAAAGCAAAAAGAAAAGATAGCAACAACGAAACAAAAACTTACTTAGTTTTTTTCTTGGCCCATTGTTCGGCAAGCAACTTATATTCAGGATGTAATAAAACTGTTTGATCATAATGACCAGCTAATTTTTTTTGCCGATATGCTTCATAAATAGTGATTGCACACGCAACTGATATATTTAAACTCTGTATCATGCCTACTTGCGGAATGATAAAACAACCATCGCAAAGTGCCACAGCTTCTTTGGTCACTCCCTCATGTTCATTTCCAAAAACAAGCGCAATACTTTGGCTGAAATCAATATCATAAACGGATTGAGCATTATCTCCTAAATGAGTTGCATATATATATTTATATCGCTGTCTTAATTGTTCGAAACATTTTGTTGTATCATCAAAATGATGAACTGTTAACCATTTAGCCGCGCTACTACTACTTTTTACGCCAAAATATTCGTGCCTTGGAATTTTAGTATTCAACACATAAATATCTTGTATCCCAACAGCATCGCAGGTTCGCATTACAGCAGAAATATTATGATGGTCATGAACATTCTCCATTACCAATGCTAAGTGATGCTGTCGATTTAGCAAAACTGTTTCAATTTTATTTTTTCTTTCAGGTGTCATAAGCTCTACCAACCAATTTGTATTTTAAAACAATATGAACAAAAATGAGGATTAGTATTGAATTTTTACTATATTTTTGTATTGTACCCGTTAGTCAACCCTATGACAGCAAAATTATCACGTGCAGAGCACATGCTCTGGATTGTGCCTATACTTTATGGATGTATGGCATATTACTCATCGTACTCCGAAGTGATTATGATGTATTACAATAATGTATTCTACCTTCTAGGCTTCTTTAGCGCAACAATTATTTTTTTATTGATCTTGGGAATCCCATTTTACATTCAATCCACTTTAAGAAAAATTGAGGTGAGAAACCCAATCATTTCATATGCACATATAGCTTTTTCATTAGTTACAGTTGTAAGTATACTATTTATTTTTAGTGTCAACTTGCCTATTAAAATAGAATGGGTGAATAGTGCTGGTGAGCTTACTACATTTACTAAATGGAACTACTATAACGAAATGGCTATTTCTTTATTCCAATTTTTTATCATAATTCAAGTTGCTTATTGTTTGTATGGAGCAAAAACGATTATCAGTCATGGAATAATGAAAAGAAGAATGGCTAGTGAGGATTATAACCAAAACAATTATGAGAATGAACTAGTCATGCAAATGACCGGATAAAAATCATTCGCTGGTTTTGCCCATCGCAGCTTGCTTCATACTATGGGCAGTGTCTTTTCCTAAATATCGTTCAATCTGCTTTTCCAATAAATAAATTAATGGGGTGAGTAGAATTGCCATTGTAAACTTATACAAATAGTTTACCAAACATATGGCTAAAACCAATTGCCAAGACCATCCATTCCCTATTTTAAAGGCAATAAACAGCACTACAAAACTATCTACTAATTGCGAAACAACGGTTGAGCCAGTTGCCCTCAACCATATCCATTTTTCACCTGTTAATTGTTTGATCTTATGAAAAACAGTTACGTCTACAATTTGGCTCACTAAAAATGCAGTTAAACTGCCTAAAATAATCCACATCCCTTGACCGAAAATTCCTCCAAATGCAACTTGCATATTATCAATACCAATTTCCTTTTTTGAACCGATCCAAAAATCTGCTGGGGGAATAGACATTGCAGCATAAAACATGATGAATGCATAGGATATCAATACAATGGCTGTATAACTGATTCTTCTTACCGCTTTTGGGCCATAATATTCATTTACTATATCGGTGATAATGAATTCTAAGGGCCATAACAACACTCCACAGGTTAAATTAAAAGCTAATCCACTTTGACCAAATAGGGTAAAATTGGAAGCATTTAACCCAAGCAACTTTTCTAATGAAAATATTTTACCCCCAATACATTCGGCAATAAGTGCATTGGCAACAAAAAAAGCAGTTATCCCCAGAAAAAGTTTGGTGGGTTTATCTTTTAGAATTTGATGGATCATGCAGGTAAAATTAAGTAAATATAAATTTGTAGTTGTAGTATCAATAAATTGACTAAAGCCAACCAAATAGGTATTTTAATGCCCGATTTAATCAATAACAATAGCCCATACCAAATGTTCACCACCAAATTCAAAAATGGGGCTACCATCCAACCTAGGATAATAACCATATTACTAATATCCTTTTGATGAATAAAATCATGCATTCTTTGGATGAGTATACAAACTAAAAACAGGCAATTGCAAATCAATGCCAGCCTAGCTGTAAAATGTATCGATTTCATGCTTCAAAGGTAAATGGTTCAGGCTCAGCTTCCACCTTTTTTCACTAGGTTTGCTACTCATAAATAACCATATGAATCGTATAAATTGGAAAGCCCTTTTACCCCATTTCATCGCAGTGGTAATTTTTTTAATTGTTGCCCTGATTTATTCAAAACCTGCTTTGGAAGGGAAAGTATTGCAACAACATGACGTAACCCAATGGAAGGGAATGGCTCAAAACTCTTTTCAATACAAAGATAAAAACGGTCACTTCCCTTTATGGACCAATGGAATTTTCAGTGGTATGCCCGCTTATCAGATTACTGGTATCAGTGATAATCCAATATCGGTTGGATATATTGGCAATATTCTAAACGGTGGACTTCCCAAACCAGCAGGCGTATTCTTTTTGGCCTGTATATGTTTTTACTTTTTAACGCAGGTGCTTCGTATTAATTCTTATATCGGTATTGTAGGCGCATTGGCATACACTTATGCAACCTATAACCCTATCATTATTGCAGCTGGGCATGATACTAAAATGAACGCCATTGCGTATTTGCCTGCAGTTATAGCTTCCCTACTTTTAATTTATGAAAGAAAGTATTTATGGGGGGCTGCATGCACTGCCCTATTTACTGCTTTGCTTTTAGGTGCAAATCACTTACAAATAACTTATTATAGTTTAATCATTATTCTTTTCATGAGTGTTGGATTTGCCATCAAATGCATTCAGGAAAAGGATATTAAGCATTTGATACAATCTGCAGGAATTGCCATTGTTGCAGCTTTCTTAGGTATCATGATCAATGCTACAACACTATTAACTACCTATGAATATTCAAAAAGAACCATTAGAGGTGGAAGTGTATTAGCTGATGGTACAACGAGTGCCACTAAGACTGGGTTAAGTACCGATTATGCCTTGAGCTATAGTGTTTTTAAAACAGAACCTCTGGTAATGATGTTCCCTAGAATATATGGAGGGAGCAGTTACAATTTAGAGGTAGCTGACGATAAATCCAAGGCCATAGAAGCATTGCAACAAATGCCTCAACAGTTAGGTCAGCAATTACAAAGATATTTACAATTTTACTGGGGTGGCATAGATGGTGTAGGCACTTCAGGCCCCCCTTATGTAGGAGCTATTATTTGTTTTTTAGCATTGATGGGTTTGGTTTTGGTAGATAAAAAATATACTTATTGGATGGGAGCCGCCATTCTATTTACATTGATGTTGAGTTGGGGGAAATATTTTGATGGATTCAATCTTGCCATGTTAAAGTATTTACCGATGTACGATAAATTTCGTGCGCCCAGTATGATTTTAGTTGTGCCGACTTTTTTGTTTTGCTTACTAGCATCATTAGCCCTTCAAAAAATTATTGCAGAAGAAAATAAAGCCTTGATATTTGCTCAATATAAAAAAGGCTTAATGCTAGTAGCTGGGGTATTTGCTATAGCAGCTTTACTTTATTTAAGTGCTGATTTTTCAGGAGAAGGAGATAAAATGCTGATGAAGCAATTAAATAGTATTCCTGATGCCGCTCAAAAAGAATCAATTAGTGCTTCAACAAAGCCTTTTATTGATGGCTTAAAAGAAGATAGAAAAAGTTTATTCTTGGGCGATTTATTACGCAGTTTATTATTTTGTGCAGTTGCTGCTGGAGCAGTATTTGTAGCCATTAAAACAAAAGTCAATTATTTATATGTCATTGCGGTGATTGGTGTTTTTTCTTTGATTGACGTATTTTCTATTAGCAATAAATACCTCAATAGCAATAATTACCAAGATGCAGCAGAATATGAAAGTACTTTTACCCCTTCTGCAGCTGATACACAAATTTTAAAAGACACTGGTTATTACCGTGTACTTAATTTAAGTGAGGGAATTTCAGCTGCATTTAATTCAGGAGCACTCACAGCCTATTACCATAAATCGGTTGGTGGATACCATCCTGCTAAATTGAGCATTTATCAGGATTTGATTGAAAAGCAATTATACAATTTCCCGAATTGTTTGCCAGTATTGAATATGCTCAATACAAAATATTTAATTCTTCCTGACCAACAATCAGGAGCTCCACAGGTTCAACAAAACTCCAATGCATTAGGTGCTTGTTGGTTTGTAAATGGAATTCGTGCTGAGAAAGGACCTGCAGCAATAATGAATGCTTTAACAAATTTCAATCCAAAAGATACGGCGGTTTTAGAGCAGAAAAACATTACCAATATTCAAATTGATAAAACGAAAGACAGTTTAGCTTCCATTGTTTTAATTAATAATAACAATGATGAAATAAACTATCAATCTAATTCTAGAACTACCAACTTTGCCGTATTTAGTGAAATCTTTTATGATGCAGGATGGATCGCCACTATCGATGGAAAAGAGTCTCCTATTCTTCAAACGAATTATGTTTTAAGAGGATTGGTTGTTCCTTCAGGTAAGCATCAAATTGTATTCAGTTTTAAACCTGCTTCTTTCTATACAGGCAATAAAGCTTCAATTGGATCTTCTGTAATTATTTGGCTTCTTTTGTTTGCAGCAGTTGCGTCGAGCTTTCGAAAAAATAATAATGCTTAATCATGCAGCAGCCAAATGTTCTGGGAATCGTTGCATTTAAAGTATTTCCGGCACAGATGGGAGGACAACAATATGTAGTGAATTATTATGATGAATTGGCCAAACATTGTAAAGTGGTTTTATGTGTTTCCAAAAACAATGGAAATGTATCCGATAAACCATATGAAGTGCTGCCTTTTTTATTTAATCATTGGAACTCCTTATTTAATTTGGTCTATCTTTTTAAATTGAATAAAATCATCAAAAAAAAGGGGATTGATATCATATTGATAGATCATAGTTATGTTGGGTGGATCGGAATTGTACTAAGGTATTTTACAAAGAAGAAGTTTGTTATTAAATCAGCCAATATTGAAGCACTTCGTTTTAAAGACATGCAAAGAGTCGGTTGGCAATTATATGACTGGTATGAAGGATGGGTTCACCGCAAAGCAGATTTTAGCTTTTTTATCACTGAAGCCGAAAAGCATTTTGCCATTCAACGTTGGAATTTAGACGCAAGTAAATGCGGAACCATCGCATATGGTTCTTCAACAATTAATCAACCCACTGTAGATCAAAAGCAACAAAGCAGGAAAGCACTATTGCAAGAACACCATTTGCCGACCAATACAAAATTATTCTTTTTCAATGGCACATTGGATTATTTGCCTAATACAGACGCGCTTTATATAATTGTACAAGAATTACTCAAAAGACTTGATCCATTTAATCAGCCCTACAAAATTTTTATTTGTGGCAACCGAATAACACCAGATTGGGAAAAATTATTATTACAGAAACCGCAGATCATATTTAAAGGATATGTAGATGATATTAATAAATACTATGAAGGAACGGATTGTTTTATTTGTCCGGTTACACTTGGGACGGGAATCAAAACCAAAATAGTAGAAGCATTGGCAAACGGGCAACAAGTGATTTCCTGTAAAAAATCGGGGGTAGGTTTTAACCAAAAACTGTTGGGAAATCAACTACAATTAATAGAAAACTATAACTGGACTGCTTTCGCAGAAGCCATGATGGCCATCAATATCAATACAGTTGTACAAACGCCAGCATCATTTTACGCCTATTTTAACTGGAACAATATTGTTAAAGAATCCATTTTATCTTTGCATTAATGAGTTCTACAAGGCCGGCCATATCAATTGTTATATGCACTTATAATCGGGCAGATTATATTGGCGAAGCAATGCAAAGTCTTTATCATCAATCATTGCCAAAAGATCAATTTGAAGTGATCATAGTAGATAACAATTCTACAGATCAAACCGAAGCAGTTTGCAATGCATATATTACAGCACATACAGATTCCTCTTTTATCTATCTGAAAGAAACTAGACAAGGTGCTTCTTTCGCTAGAAATACGGGTGCGGCAAAAGCAGTTGCCCCTTTACTTTGTTTTATGGATGACGATGCTGTTGCCAATAAAGATTATCTCGAAAGAATTGTTTCATTTTTCAACTTATACAAAGATGCAGGTGGACTAGGTGGAAGAATTATCCCAAGATATATTCCATCAGAACCTATTTGGATGAGCCATTTTGTGTCTTCATTAGTGGGCAATTTTGATTACAGTGATCAGATCACTGTGTTTAGTCCTAATAAATATCCATTAGAATCAAATATGATCATTCGTAAAACCGATTTTGATGCTGTCAATGGATTCAATACTGCACTTCCTGGAGTTCAAGGAACATTGAGAATTGGGGGTGAAGGGAAAGAATTCTTTTTGAAGCTAAAGGCATTGGGAAGAATTATTTACTATGACCCTTCAGTGATTGTAGAACATATTGTAGAAACACAAAAGCTTACTCCAGAATATATGTACAGAGTGGCTAGCGGTATTGGAAGAGGAGAAAGGGTAAGAACTAAAGCTATTAGCGAATGGGTTTTTATTAAAAAAGTGATTGAATACTTTTATAAATTCGGTGGTGCCATTATTTTAGCAATTAGTTATCTATTCCAAGGAAGTCCGGCAAAAATGTGGCCAGTCATTCAATTTCGAATCGATGCATTAAAAGGATTATTAAACCATTAATTAAACAACATGCAATTGTATCATTATATCGTAGACCGAAAAATTAAAGGAAGCTTAAGTAAATGGTTTGGTATTAAATTTCAACACCCTTCAGAAACATCTAAAGTTAGAAGATGGGTTCTACCCTATTGCATTGGTAAAGGTTGCGATATTGGTTTTGGCGGAGATAAAGTAGTAAAAAGCAATTGTGATGGGATTGATTTCCCTCAACCATATGCTTTTGCTGGTAAGGATAAAGTGGATATTGGTTGTGATGTGATCAATGGTGAAATTCCAGTTGAAGACAATACCTATGATTATGTTTATACCAGTCATTTAATTGAAGACTTTACAGACACTACAGATGCTTTAAAAAAATTTATTAGAATTCTTAAAAGCAATGGTACTTTGATCTTAGTATTTCCAGATCAGCCCAAATATGAAGTCTATTGTAAAAATATTGGCTTAGCCATGAATCCTTATCATGTTCATGCCAATATGGGATACGAGCTAATGCTTAACAGATTAAAGGAGGTACCTAATATTCGTTTCACTGAATTATTTATCAGCAATTGCGATATTGATTATAATGTAGTGATGATACTTAAGGTTGAGAAGCTTGCTTCTTAAAAAGCTTACTGAAATACATTAGTTGAAAATCAATAGCATTTTCCCAATAACGCCAGTCATGGTTTCCTGGACGTTCTGTATAATCGTGGGCAATATTTAATTTCAACATTTTTTCGTGTATTGCTCTATTCATAGGCATTACCCTATCTTCAGTTCCGCAATCAATAATAATACTCAAAGAATCTGAGGGCTTTTTTTCAATGACATTTAAAGCGCTCCAATCATTCCAGTATTTTTTATTAATGCCAGTATCCCCTAATCGTTTTTCTACTTCATAACCTCTTGTAATTACTGTTACATGTAATGCACCGCTCATACTACCGCAACCACTAAAAGTATCAGCATGTCTAAACCCAATGAAAATACTTCCATGCCCACCCATGCTCAGACCTGTTATTGCTCTTGCTTTCCTGTTAGCAATGGTCTTGTAATTGGCATCGATATATTTTGGCAACTCTGTTCCAATAAATGTTTCAAATTTAAAACTACTATCGATCGGGCTATCAAAATACCAACTTGTTCTAGCGCCATCAGGGCATACTATTATTAATTGCATTTCATCTGCCAATTGTTGGATATGAGGAACTTTCAATATCCAATTACTGTAACTCCCAAATGCTCCATGCAATAAATACACTACAGGAAATTGTTTATTTTCTTTGTAAGAGTTGGGTTTGATGATCACTGTTTTAATTGTCCTATGCATTGAAGCACTCGGCACTGCTATAGAATCTACAGTTGCTGCGTTTAAACTGAAAACAAATAATAACATTAAAACAAGCATACCATTCTTCATATAGATCTTTTTAATTTTTAGCAAATTGATGTTGAAAATACAATAATTGGAAATTGATGCTATTGCTCCAATAAGCCGTGTTATGTGTACCTGGTCTTTCTGTATAATCGTGAGGTATTTTTTTGGTTAATAATTTTTGGTGCATGGCTCTATTCACATTCAAAAAGAAGTCGGACAAGCCACAATCAAAAATGAGGTTCAAATCCTTTATGTCTATTGAATCCATTAAATTAATTACTGAATTCTTCTCCCAATTTTCAGGGGTTTGATTAAAGGGGCCTAGCACTTGATTGATTTGCCAATTATTAGGAAAGGGGCGAATGTCTAGTCCACCACAAACACTACCAGCACTTCCAAAAATAGATTGATTGCGCATAGCAATATAAAAAGCCCCATGCCCACCCATACTCAAACCAGTAATGGCTCGGTGATTTCTATCTGCGTTGGTGGAATATGCTGAATCGATATATGGCACCAACTCTTTTACAATAAATGATTCGTAACGTATGGAAGGATTGATAGGGCTATCAAAATACCAACTATTGTATCCCCCATCTGGCAAAACCAAAATAGCTTGCATATCATTTCCTTGTTGCACAATTGAGGGTGCTTCAATTAGCCATTGACGGTAATTTGCACTATGCCCATGCAACAAATAAACTACTGGATACTTAATAGAAGATTCCATTTTATTAGGCTTTATAATTATCACCTTAATGGATCTATTCATTTGCTTACTATAAACCAGCACTGTATCAACAGCGGCATTTGTATTGACTACAGCAATTGAAAGCAAGAAAATTAACAAGTATTTTTTCATTGACTGCTAAAATACAAAATGCCACCCGTATTTCTACAAGTGGCAATTTATTATATTCATTATTTTGGATTACTTCATTTTTTGCATCGCATTCTGCATAGGGTTGGTACCAGATGACTGGCCTCTTCCTCTTGCAGCCCCTGCTTTAAACAAACTAAATTTACTCGGCTCCATAGTACCATTTTTAGGCCAACTATTATTAGATTCATTGATATCAGCTGTTTCTCTCATTGGATCTAACTGAATCTTTACCGCTTTTTTAGAAGTCATGAAAAGCTTAGTAACTTTTAATTCATTTTTTCTCCAAATTTGAGCAGGAATTTTTTCAACTTGCTTGGTTCCATCTTCAAAAGTAAATTCAAGAATAATTGGCATCACTAATCCGCCTTTATTGGAGAAACTAACTTCATACATATTTACATCTTTGTATTTTGTTTTCTCTTCTGCACTCAATTGCTCAGGAACAGGGAAACTAGCAGGTGCTACTTTTACAGTTGAATCATAAGGTTCAAAACCACGGGTATATCTCCAATAAAAATCACGTAAAGTAGTATCTACATCTACTAAGAACTGTATGTTTTTATCAGCCCTGTTTCTAAGTTTTGAAATATCATCAAATGCTGCAGTACCACTAAACAATGGCTTAGCTAAGCCAGCGCTAGCAGCTCCACCAAATTGTCCTCTTCCAGCACCATCATTAGCAGCAGCTGTAGCGGCTCCCATATCTACAACAGCATATTTCACGGTATCAATAGCAATATCGCAAGGCTCAATTCCATAGAACCATCCTCTCCAAAACCAGTCTAAGTCTTCTGCACTAGCGTCTTCCATGGTACGAAATAAATCAGCAGGTGTTGGATGTTTAAAAGCCCATCTTCTTGCATATTCACGAAATGCATAATCAAATAATTCTCTTCCCATGATGGTTTCACGCAAAATGTTTAAACCAGTAGCAGGCTTAGTATATGCATTAGGACCAAAATTGATAATATTCTCGCTATTGGTCATAATTGGCTCTAATTGCTCTTTAGGCAACTTCATATAATTGGTAATTGTCCATGCTGGTCCACCACGTGTAGGATATTTATTATCGAACAACTCTTCAGTTAAATATTGAACAAAGCTATTCAAGCCTTCATCCATCCAACTCCATTGGCGCTCATCGCTATTTACAATCATTGGGAAGAAATTATGACCTACTTCATGAATGATCACACCGAGCATACCGTACTTGGTGCTTTCACTATAAGAGCCATCTTTATTGGTTCTTCCATTATTGAAACAGATCATTGGATATTCCATTCCATTAGATGCTTCAATACTTTGTGCAACAGGATAAGGATAAGGAATAGAGAACTTAGAATAAGATTTAATGGTATGTGCAACTGCTTTTGTAGAAAACTTGCGATATAAACCATAAGCTTCTTTCGGGTATCCACTCATACACATGATTTTCTTACCTTCTACATAGGCAGGCATAGCATCCCAAATATATCTTCGGCTAGAAGTCCATGCAAAATCACGCACATTTTCTGCTTTGAATACCCAAGTTTTCTTTTGAGCACTTTTGGTTTTTTCTGCTTTGTTGGCTTCTTCTAAAGTAGCAATTTCAACGGGCTCTTTAGCAGTTTGCGCTTGGTTCCAACGAGCCATTTGAGCAGCAGATAATACTTGTGCATAATTCTGACAAACGCCAGTACCTAGTACAATATGATCAGCAGGTAATGTGATGGTAACATCATAATTTCCAAAAGCCAAAGCAAATTCCCCTCTACCAGTAAACTGGCGATTTTGCCATCCTTGAAAATCGCTGTATACACATAATCTTGGGAACCACTGAGCCATTGTGAAAAGATTATTACCATCTTCCAATGTTTCATAACCACCTCTTCCACCTACAGTCATTCTATTGGTGATTTTATAACTCCAATCGATGTTGAAAACAAATTTTTGACCAGGTTTTAAAGCAGTTGGTAAATCAATACGCATCATTGTTTTGTTGATGATATATTTCAAAGACTTACCAGTAGCATCGGTCAATTTGGATATAATATGTCCATTGCCATTATCTGCTTTACTATTGGCCATTTGGTCTAATTGAGCACTAGAAAATCCTCTTCCCATACCCGAAGCATCTTGATAATTGGCATTGTTGATAGAGCTATGCTCATTTTCATCTAATTGCAACCAGATATAGGTTAATACGTCTGGAGAATTATTGAAATAAGTAACTGTTTCAGCTCCTTTCAATTTAAGATTAGCTTCATCCAATTCGCATTTAATTACATAGTCTGCACGTTGCTGCCAATATTTCGGCCCAGGTGCACCACTTGCTGTTCTGTACTCATTGGGCGTTGGTAAAATGGTACCCAATTCTTCGAATTTGTTACCATGGTTAGAGGTTGGATTGTTCATGATATTCTGTGCTTGAAGGCCCAGACTAAGATTGAAAAACAAAGCCACCAGTAAAATTTTCTGCATGTTGTTTTGGTTTATATATGTATAGGTAATCTTTCAAAAGCCATTTGTAAAGCTAGGGCGAACGCAATTGCTGAAATAAACAACAAATACTCTCTGCGATTCACTTTAAAAAGGTTTACGAATATAAGGGTTATCAATAAAATTATCAATACAATTAAGATTTGTCCAGCTTCGAGCCCTAGATTAAAGGCCAATAATTGCCCAATTACCGACTCCCCTTTACCTAATAGGCTTTTCAGGTAATTACTAAATCCCATTCCATGAATTAGGCCAAAAAATAAAGCTAGAAAATAGATGACCGGGAATTTTGCCTTGAAAACAAATTTCTTGACAAAAATGTTACTAATAGCAGTAATAACGATGGTTACGGGTATCAAAAATTCTATCCAACGCATAGGATAATCAATGATATCAAAAACACTTAAAGCCAGCGTAATGGAATGTCCAATGGTAAAAGCGGTCACCAAAACCAACAATTTTCTCCAATCTGAAAACTGGTACCTAATACATAAGGCAACAATAAAAAGGATATGATCTATCCCCCTTATATCGGCAATATGATGAAAACCGATTTGAAAATAAAGCCAAAAATCATTCATAATTAAGTAGTTAAATTAAATACGACATTTGTATTCTAACAAAATCTTTGTTGAATGGCAAATATCTTGGTTCAATGGTTGATTACTGCAACAATGGCAATATATCACCCTTTTTTTGTTTCTGTAATAGATTTTAATCACAATGCAAAAGAGGCCACTACCGAAATTAGTATCCGCGTCTATACCGATGATTTAGAAAAAACATTACAAAAAAGTACTACGTCAAAAATTGACATTATTCACCCTACCGACAAAGCCATTGTAGATAAACAGATCATTGCTTATATTGGTAAAACGCTTCATTTAAAAATCAATGGACAAACTGTTAATGCTAAATATATAGGCTATGAAATTATCAAAGAAAGTACTTGGACCTATTTTGAAATAGAAGGTATTAAGGAGTTGAAAAAAATTGAAATTGATTGTAATTTTTTATACGATTTTGAAAAATCGCAAACCAATATTTTTCATGTTAAAAGTATGGGACAAGAAAAAAGTTACAAACTAGAAAACCCAAATAGAACAACCAGTTTTCAATTTTAATTTTCTTCATCAATAATGGGCTCTGATGAAGTTACTAGTACTTTATCTACTCGATTATTGTCCATATCAACAATTTCGAATTGGAAGGACTCCCATTTTAAAATGTCTCCAGTACGGGGAATCCGTTCTAGATGGTGAATGATAAAACCCGCTAAAGTATTAAAATCTTGTTCCCATTTTTCCATCCATTCTGTTTTATCAAAATGACTAAGGAAATCATAAAAAGGAATTTGGGCATCTACCAAAAAGCTTCCATCTTCTCTGCGAACAATTTCATAATCTTCATCTTCTTCTTGAGGGATATCGCCCACAATGGCTTCTAGAATATCATTCAGTGTCATTAAACCTTGTACAGAGCCATATTCATCCACAATAAAACATTGATGTATTTTGGTTTGCTTGAATTTCTCCAAAACCTGGTATGCACTGTTATTTTCTGGTACATACATGGCTTCTTTCATAATTGAAAACACCGTATCATCTCCATTGGCAGAAAATAAATCTTTAATAGACACTACCCCTTTAATATGATCAATATCCTCTTCGCAAACTGGGTACACCGAGTGTATCAAGTCTTTCAATTCTTCTCGAATAGAATGAATTTTTTTATTGCCATCAATCCATTCAATATCGGATCGATGGGTCATTAATGAAGTAATATTTCGATCACTTAAATGAAATACACGTTCAATAATTTCTTGTTCTGCTTCTTCTATTGTTCCTTGCTCAGTGCCTTCACTAATAATGGCTTTTATTTCTTCTTCGGTTACCTGACTTTCATTGGTTTTAATATTTAATAACCGAACAATCAAGTGCGATGATTTACTCAATAACCAAATTATAGGATGTGTAAGCCAACTTAAAAACCGCATTGGCTTAGCTACAGATTTTGCAATGCCTTCTGGATCGCTTAGTCCAATTCTTTTGGGAACCAACTCTCCTAATACCAATGACAAATAAGTAATTATAATTACTATGATGATGGTTGCTATTGTGCTGCTGTATTTAGCAATCGCACTAAACTGATGAAGCCAATCGGTTAAAGGTTGCTTAAAACTATCTCCAGAATAAATACCCGTTAATATGCCAATTAATGTAATACCAATTTGAACAGTTGATAAAAACGTATCTGGATGATTGGCTAAATCCAATGCTTTTGCAGCATCTTCATCGCCTTTAGCTGCTTGGGCTTCCAGTCTTGATTTTCTTGCAGACACAAGGGCTATTTCTGCCATGGAGAATAGACCATTCAAAACAACTAGAAATAAAATGATTAAAACCTCAGTCATTCTTGTAAAAATAGGTAAAAATGAGGACTCTATGGTTTACCGTCTAGATCAATCATAACAAAACGGGGCATTTCCTTCATTCTAGTAGATGGATTTAGAAATGAACCAGTTAACACGGATACTGGATATTGATTCCCTTCATGAATCACTTTGCTTGATGGGAAAATGGTTTTAAAGAATCGAGTGCTGTCTTTTTCCGTAAGAATGATTTGATTAGATTCAAATGCTTTTGTAGTAGATAAATTAACAAAAATATGTTTTCCATAGAAATGCAAAGCATTGCTATTATTGATGCCATATAAATACACTGATTTCTTATCGATGGCATTTTTATTGATGAATGCATTGGCGTCATTGCCCATTTGAAATTTGAGTAGATTTGGATAAAACGAGGTGCTTAAAAAAATATTTATGCTAATCACTGTATAAAGGCCTAAAGCGATGATTTTCGGAAATCCCTTTAATTGATAAAATATTAAAATAATAAATACAAACAACCCGATGATGCTTAGCAATTTTACAAATATTGGGATTTCAGAAAATGGGATAAACATCAATCCGATCAGTGCAATCCATAATAAGGCAAAAATTCCAACATGAAAAAAATGCAATGGTTTTCTCCAAGCCAGCAAACGGTCTGTAAAAAATAAGCCGAATAAAATTCGCGCTGTGGTTATAGCAGCTAATGGAAAAACTACAAAAATATAATGCGGCAATTGCGCTTGGCTCTTTGCTAAAATAAAATAGGTTAATAAAAATCCTCCTGTAGTAATAAATTCTTGATCTGATCTAAGTACCAATTTTTGAATGATCAATTCTCTAATACTAAAAATTATTCCTAACAGGAAAAATACTATCCAAGGCAAAAAACTCCAAAGCATATTTTCTAAAAGAAAACTGAAATAACTCATTTCGTGATATACATTCTCTCCTGTATACCTTCCAAAACTTTGTGTCCAATAGTAAAAACGCAAACCAGATTGTATGGGGACATTATTGATTAATTTTCCTGGATGCAAATCAAATTGTTGATATAAGCCAATACTCATTGGAATAAGCATAATGGCAATAACAAGCACACCCAGTAAATACTCCCATCTAAACAGTTGCTTCCAATTACGTTGTACCAAAAAATGACTTAGAAATGCGAAACCCGGCACCATGAGTGCGATTGGGCCTTTGGTCATCATTCCACATCCTATGAAAATGAATGCCGCAAAGAAATGAATCCATTTCTTTAATTGATACCATTTAGCCAATTGCCAAATACTTAAAATGACCCAACTCATTAACATGGTATCTGTTCTTACATCGTGTGACATCAAAAACAATGCCTGCAAACTCGCCAACACCATTACACTTAGTTGTGCAACTGTTTTTTCATAATATAAAATAGCTAACTGATAAGTTGCATAAATGGCAATTATCATTAAAAGAATAGAAGGAAGTCTGTAAGCCCAATCATAAACGCCGAATATTTTCATACTCAATGCAGACAACCAAAATAGCATGGGAGGTTTGTCTAAATAATCCTTACCTAGATCGAATACCTGTAAAAAACTATTTCTCGCAAGCATTTCTCTACTAATAGATGCGTATTGAGCAGCATCTACATCCATTAAAGGGACTAAAAACATTCCCAGCAAATAAGTGGAAATGCATAAAAAAATAACCGAATAAAATTGTTTATTGGAGATCATATTGAATGACACCTATTTTGCTATTATAAAATCGACTCATTATCCATCCAATTAAAGTTCCTAATAGAGCACCACATATGACATCTAATGGGTAATGAACTCCCACATAAATTTGACCATAACAAATACTAGCTGCCCAAAACAATAATACATATTTCCACCTCCCGATCAAATGACCCAAAGTACAAAACACAAAAACCGCAAAACCAAAATGATTGGTGGCATGAGATGATGTGAAACTATATCCTCCAGAACAGCCATTGAGCAACATTCTAACCTGACTCATTATAAAAGGATCTCTACATGGCCTTGGTCTTTCAAAAAAAGATTTAACCCATGAGCTGCTTAATTGATCTGTTAAAACCAAGGTTGCCACAATAAACAATATCCAAGAAAAGGCTTTCTGTTTAAAATTGAGCAAACTAAAAACAATTAAAAATAAATACAAAGGAACCCATGCATTCCCTTCTCTATACCAAGGAAATACTGCATCGAGAAAACGATTGGTCCAAACAGTATTGATTTTCAGCAATAAAGCCTGATCATAATGGTTTACCCAATTCCAAATATCTTGTAAAAATGATTGGAGTAATATGGCCATTGTCATGGAACAAATTTAACATTAATTCCCCCATTGCCTTTTGAATAATTAATATTTTTATATAAATTTAGTCTATGAAAAATGCTTATTTATTGCTTTTATTATTTTTTATCACTAAAGTTTGTGATGCTCAGGAAAAGTCAATTGTATTATTAAATAAAAATATTCTTGACACCATTAATTATCATCCAAATGGGTCTATGCCCAATGCCTTAAAAAAGAATGACCCGAATTTAAAAATGAAATTCAAGGGAAATAACCAACAAGGGTTCGATATATATGAATCACCACTTGATAAAATGCTCATTATCAGTCCTGACTCTGCCAACAAAAGCAGTTTGGGAATGAATCAATTAAAATCAAAGAATAAAGCATACATCATTACTCCACAATTCTTCGACTATTCTCAAATCCCATTGACCCGGCCATTTGACGATAGTTTATTGATCCCTGATTTTAATTTGAAAGCTTTCGATACCAATAAGAAGAAACGAAAAAACTAAACTAATTCCCCTTACTCAATTCAAAGAAATCGTCTACATCTTTTTTAAACTTGATTAAAGATGGTTTATGGATATAATACATATGCCCAGATTCATAAAAATAAGAATGCACATTCTTTCTTTGTTCTGGTCTCAGAAACATATGTTCTATATCATATTTCGCAGTAAAATAAGGAGTAGCAAAATCATAGTATCCAAATCCTACATACACTTTTAACGCAGGATTCTTAGCCATTGCATCTCTTAAACTTTCTGCCACATTTAAGAATTGGTTTTGAACATTGTTGTAATTCCAAGGGCCAACGTCGCCAAAAATATTGTATCCAGCTTCTTCTTTGAAATTCAATTCTTTTTGAAAATAATCATTTATGGTAGCAGTAAAAGGGCCATCGATATTTGCAAATGAAGGATCAAAACTATTGCTCTCCCCTACATCATCAATATCTCTTCCAGTAAAACGTGCATCTAATCTACCAATGCTCAAACCGTCTTTCCTTCTAAGTTCTTTATAAAACCTACTTTCTTCTACCCTCAAATTACTTTGTAAAATATATTCTTTAGATAATCCAGTATAGTAACTCATTTTTTCTGCAATGGCTTCTTTTTCTGCTTGAGACATCCATCCTCCTTTGAGTAAAGCAGTTGCATAAGCGCCTAATGCAAACTCTTCGGATTCTTTTAATGCTTTTTGCAAATCTGCTTGTAAAGCAGGTGCTAATTTTTTATGGTACCAGGCAGCAGCAGTATAAGAAGGAATGTATAGTGCTCTTGGCAAATCATTTCCAACATAATAATCATTGGTGCCAAAATTTAAGACAGCTGAAATAAGAAAGATGCCATTTAGATAAATTCGATATCGATCTTGTAAAAATTTAGATAAGCCAGCAGCTCTTGTAGTTCCATAACTTTCGCCAGCTAAGAATTTTGGAGAACCCCACCTTTCGTAACGAGCCAAGAAATGCCTGATAAAAGAACCCATTGAAGAAATGTCTTCTACATAACCATGAAATTGTTTTGGAGATTCGCCAGGAGCAGCTCTACTGTATCCAGTAGAAACTGGATCAATAAATACCAAATCTGTTTTATCTAACCAACTGTATTCATTATTGATGTATTGATAAGGAGGGCCAACAGAAACACCTTCATCATTCAGCAAAACCCTTTTTGGCCCTAATCCGCCCATATGCAACCAAACTGAAGAAGAACCAGGTCCGCCATTGAAAGTAAAAGTTACCGGTCGTTTACCAGCATCCTCACTATCTTTTTTGTAATAAGTAAAAAATACTTTTGCAATTATTTTACCCGTATCATTTTTTAAATTCAAATAACCAGTATTTGTAGTATAATCAATTTTTTTACCCCCAATTGTAACTGAGTTTTTAGTAATTGTAGTTGTTACTCCTGCTGGAACCAGTTCCTGTATTGTTGGTGTACTTACAGTTTGTTTCTGCGAAAAAACATTGAACGAAGCAATTGTAATTATTAAAAAAAGAAATAATTTCCTCATATTCATTTACTTTAAGATTTAAATATACTTAATAACTCATAATTCATATCTCTTAATTCATATCTCCTAATTCTTAACTCCCAAAACCTCAATATCAAATATAAGTACACTATTCGGTGGAATTAATTTGCTTCTACTTCTAATAGTATAAGCCATTGCTGATGGGATTACAATTCTTATTGTTCCTCCAACTTTACACATAGGAACTGCAATTTGCCAACCTTTAATTAATCTACTTAATGGAAATGTTGCAGGCTTTTCTTTTGTTTGATCAAAAACGGTTCCATCAGATAACAAACTCCCTTTATAATAAACAGTAACAGTATCTGTAACTTTTACGTTTGCACCAGACCCCTCTTTTAATATTTCATTATAAACACCGTCTTTTGAACCTGTGGGTTTCCAATTTGTTCTTTTTATATAATCTTGAATAAGGTCATTATCCTTTGTTGATTGAGCTAAAGAATCAGCATTTTTAAACCAATCAATTACGGGTCTTTGTTTGGTTGCTGTTCTTTCAAACAGATCACCTAATTGCGCATTCGGTTCTTTAAAGCCTCCATTCCTTAAATAAAACTGTCCGTTCTCCACTCCACCTCCATAATCAATTCTATCCCTCGCTCTTCCTGTTGCATCATAAGAAAAATTAGCTTTTGTGAGTTCCAACCATCTTCCATTATCTTGTTGTATCCATTGATTTCCAAACAATGCTTTTCTTTCTAACTGTCCATTTACTCCTACAAAATTTTCATTGAACGAATACAGTTTGCGCAATGTTTCTCCATCATGTGGGGCTTTAAAACTGGCAATCAATTTCCATTTTTGTAATTCTGGCATGAAAAAATAGCCTGTATAAATGGTTGATGAAGAAGCACTATCTGGTAATGCGGTAACCATTAATTGATATTTTTCTCCAGCTTTCCAATTGTATACCAAATGACTATGTCCACCAGTGCCTTCATTACCAAACCCATCAGCAAAAACATTTTCACCTTTTGCTAGTAATTGAACTTTATTTGAATCTGCCACTTTATTTCTATCGACTGCTTCTTTACCAGCATCCCAAACAGAAAAAATAATCCTTCTTTCGAATTCACTATTTACCTGTATACCAAAATAGCCTCTTGAAAAGCCACATGCCATATAATAGCTGTGAACAATATCAGCCCCAATGGGCACCGTGATTTCATTATAGAAAGTCGTTGCTTTAATACTATCGTCTAAAGGATATTTTAAATGAACTGATGCTGCATTTCTTCTTGGTTTCTGGTTAGCATGAATTCCTTTTGCAGCAGTACCCAACAACTCGATCGATTGAATATCTGCGATGGTATTGATGGTTTGTTTGGTTCCAGAAATACTAATTTGATAAAATCCAGTGTCTTTAATGGAAAGAGATCCTACACTTAATAATTTATACGTGTTTGATTTTGGTATAGCTACTTTAAAATCTTTTCCTATAATTGACAGATTGATGATTGATCCGAGATATGCATTCTTTGCATTGATTTTTATTTGCAAAATGCCCGGATTACTAATATGAAAGAAATAATTGAATTGCTGTTTTGTATTGATCCAATTTTGTAACCTGTTTTCTCCTGATAACAAACTATCTCTATACGATTCGGCTGGAACAGCATATCCAGTATTCCCGGGGATTAAAAAAGTTTGAGCATGAACAATCAAAAAGACGAAAAAAAACAATGTAGCTAACCCTAATTTTCGCATAGCAGTAGTTTATACTCCCAAACTTAGCGAATTGATTTCAGGTTTTTAAGAAATCCCTGAACCAATATCCAGAATCTTTAATGGTTCTAGATTGTGTTTCGATATCTACGTGGGTAAGACCGAACTTAGCTTCAAACCCTTCTGACCATTCAAAATTATCGGTAAGCGTCCAAGCAAAATATCCACTTAGATTTACTCCCTCTTTTTTAGCCCTTAATGCTGCGGCAATATATTTCTTGAAATAGTCAGTGCGTTGATCGTCTGCTACCCTTCCTTTATGTAAAATATCTTTAAATGCTGCTCCTCCCTCTGTTACAATAATTTCTTTGATACTTCCATAATGCCAAAACCGTTTGATCATCCTATAAAAGCTGTCAGCATTGATTTCCCAACCCATTGCAGTATGTGGAACTTTTCGAGATGCTGCTTTTACTTCAGAAGCACTTAAATAAGGAATTAATGGATTGTGCTTTACAGTTAAAGCAAAATAATTTTGAATACCGATAAAATCAAAATTAAACTGCATGCGTTCTTTGTATTTCCATGCCTTAGTGTGCAAATGCAATTTTTCCAAAAATGAAAACTGAGGATCTTCAGGATAACCTCTTCCTAAAACTGGTTCAACAAATAATCTATTCAATAATATATCAGCTCGCTTAGCTGCAGAAATATCGAGTGGGGTATCTTTATAAGGCATTACTTCACTGCATGAAAAACAAGTACCAATATGTGCATTACTCACTTCTGCCCTTACAATCCTTCCTCCTTCAGCTGTGCAGAGGGCAGCATTATGAATGGCCGACATAAAAAGATTCAAGCTTGTTTTTCCAGGTGCATGTTTCCCAAGCATATATCCCAAAGAAGTGAAGCCCATAGGCTCATTTAAAATAATCCAATTCTTTACTTTAGCTCCATATTCTTCCGCACAAATTTTGGTGAATCGAGAAAACCATTTGAGCATTTGATGACTTGCCCAACCCCCCTCTTTTTCTAACTCTTGCGGTAAGTCCCAATGATATAGGGTTATATATGGAGTCAGGCCCAATAGTAAACACTCGTCAATTAATCTATGGTAAAAAGCTATACCCTCTTTATTGATTCTTCCAGTTCCTTCAGGCAGAATTCTACTCCAAGCAATGGAAAAGCGAAACACTTTAAATCCCAATGCTTTTACCAACATTAAATCGTCTTTAAAACGATAATAAAAATCATTGGCAATAGAAGGTTTTGCACCGCCCTTTATTTTACCTACTCTTCTTGCAAATACATCCCAATTAGATAAGCCTTTGCCATCAGCTAAATAAGCTCCCTCATTTTGTAATGCAGAAATAGCCACACCCCATTCAAAATGTTTACCGAATTCGCTTGCTTTAAGTAAATGCTGAAATGACAATACAAAATTTTATACAAAGTTGAAGGGTTTCCTTATTAAGTCATTATTATGCAATTGTTATGTTTTAAAACAATCATTACCCTAATTCAAACCAAACAGGTGCTTTTTCTTCACCAACAGGATTGTAATTAATAAAGAGTTCTTCTTCTGGCAGAATGGCTCTGATAGTTTTAATTGAAATGGTGAGTGCATCATAGTCCATTTCATAAGTACAGTTGAAATCTATGGCATGATTATAAATAGATACATAACCCAAAGCAACAATGGCTTGAGTTGATCCATCGCCCCATTCAAAAATGTAATTGTACAACATTGTTTGCTCAACCAATATCCTATCAGCTTCACTTAAAACCAATACAGGCGCAATTTCTATAGTTGTATTAGCCGGGATATCAGCTGCAGTAAAAACACCTCGACCTTTGGTTGAGGTTTGATTAATATATAATACAGAAAGCAGCATTATTCTCTTTCTACATTATGCTTCATATCATAAATTTGTTGCTTATTTCCTAAAACAATTACCTTCATTCCTTCTTTAATTATTATGGAGCCAGGAGGATTAATAATAAACCTTCCCTCCTCATCTTTAACTCCTATACAATTAACACCTGTCTTTTTCCAATCCATAATTACCGATAAACTTTTATTTCTAATTTCTGGTGGTAGCTTATCATATTCAACTGATTCAATATTAATACTCTCACCCTCTTCTCCACTCAGGTAGTCGATAAATTCTACTACATCTGGCTTACTCACCAAAGTAGCCATATGAGTACCTCCTATTCTATCAGGCATAATTACATTGTCTGCACCCGCTTTCTTCAGTTTAATAACAGAATTATTAAATGAAGCGCGACTAATAATATGTAATTTGGGATTTAAATACTTGGCCGAGAGTACAATAAAAACGTTATCAGCATCGGTTGGTAAGGCTGATATTAAACAACGTGCTGTTCTAATGCCGGCTTTTAGCAATACAGCATCATCGGTTGCATCTCCTTTAATGTATATCAGTGATGGATCATCATGTAAATAACTATCTATGTGCTCATCCGATTGATCTATCACAATAAACTTTTCCTTATGCCCTTTTAATGTTTTAGCAGCTTGTTGACCGTTTCTGCCAAAGCCACAAATAATTACATGCTGATCCATCAAATTAATTTCTTGCATAAGTTTTTTGTTTTTAAAATATCGTTTAAGTTCTCCATTGGCTATTAGTTGAGTTAGTTTTGCCAATGCATATGTAAACGTAGTGAATGAACCTATAATAAGAAAAATATTGAATATTCGACCGGCATTTGACAAAGGATGAAGCTCACCGTATCCAATGGTAGAAATAGTGGTTACAGTCATGTAAAACGCATCAAAAAAAGGATAGTTTTCAATAACAACAAAACCAATTGTACCAATTGATAGAATAATAATAATAAGCCCAATCCAAATTAATATAGGGTTAATTCTATTTTTCATGTTCATCTAACTAAAGTTAAAAAAAATAACCAAATAGGCGCTAAAAATCTGCAAAGTAGGTAGGGATCGAAGAAATGACTAGCGTATGATGCGCAATGGCTTTCTTTAAAAAAATGTAGTTAATTTTGTTATTATGTCACTAGAATTAGAACAACCTAACTTATTTGAGCAATTTGATTTGCTTATTACACAAGATGACAAACTAGCAATCAGGGAATTTCTAAATGACCAGAACATTAGTGATGTAGCTGACTTAATCAATGAATATCCCGAATACGAGGCACGTATCATTGCCAATATGGCCATTCATAGAGCTGCCAGTGTTTTTAAGATTCTAGATATATCTCAACAAAAAGACATAGTAAAAGAATTACCATCTTCAAAAACGGCAGAATTATTAAATGAACTTCCAGCGGATGATCGCACAGATTTTTTAGAAGAATTGCCCAAAGCTGCCATTAGAGACTTAATAAAATTATTAGACCCAGAAGAAAGAAAAATCACCCTCTCATTATTGGGATACCCTGAAGACAGTGTGGGAAGGCTTATGACACCCGATTATGTATTTGTGTATGCGTACAATACAGTGGAAGAAGTATTTGCCACATTAAGAAGATACGCAAGAAACAGTGAAACGATTGATGTAATTTATGTAATTGATGAAACGGGTTTACTGATAGATGACTTGAGAATTAGGGATGTAATACTGGCAACTCCAGACAAAAGAGTAGATGAAATTATTGATGGAAGGGTTGTATCGCTGAATGTAAATGATGATCAAGAAAATGCACAACAGGTTTTTAAAATGAATAATAGAGTTGCATTACCTGTTGTTGATGAAAATAATATTTTGTTAGGTATTGTTACTATCGATGATATGTTATGGGTTGCAAATGAAGAGTTCAGTGAAGACATGCAAAAGATGGGGGGAACCGAAGCTTTGAATGAACCCTACTTAGACATTCCAATATTTAAATTATTCAAAAAAAGAGTGAGTTGGTTGGTGGTATTGTTTTTAGGAGAAATGCTCACCGCCACAGCAATGGGTTATTTTGAAGATGAAATTGCCAAAGCAGTTGTTTTAGCACTTTTTGTACCATTGATTATTTCAAGTGGTGGAAATAGTGGCTCGCAAGCATCTACTTTAATTATTCAAGCAATGGCTATTGGAGAAATTACTATCAGCGACTGGTGGAGGGTATTTAGAAGAGAATTAATCAGCGGAATGCTTCTCGGCACTGTATTGGGAATTATCGGTTTTATTCGTGTTGCTGTTTGGCATTCTATTGTTCCTCAAATTTATGGGCCTCATTGGAAGATGATTGGAGCCACTGTAGGTTTTTCTTTAATAGGAGTTGTATTGTGGGGAACCATTAGTGGGTCTATGCTTCCCATTTTTCTAAAAAAATTAGGTGCAGATCCTGCGGTATCTTCAGCCCCTTTTGTTGCAACGCTAGTTGATGTAACAGGGTTGATTATTTATTTCAGTTTTGCGTATTTATTCTTGCAGGGGCTCCTTTTATAATTATTGGTTATTGAGTTATTGGTTATTCAGGTATTCATAAACCTAAATTGTATCTCATAATTCTTAATTCATAATTCATAATTCTTTTTTGGGTTATTGGAGAGTCAAGCGATTGATTCAAATTTAAGCCTCTGCTAATTGCCGTGAAGCAATTTTTGAGTCAGGCGTAAGCAATGAAAACTGTTTGAGCCCCGACTTGTCGGGGCGAGTTTTTTCATTGTAGCCGAACGGAAAAATTGTAGGCAAGAAGCTGTAGCGAAAAAATTGAATCAATTACTTGACTCTTTCTCCATCATCAAGTAAGCTTTAATAAATCCATCAATATCTCCGTCCATTACAGGACCTACATTTCCAACTTCAAAATCAGTTCTGTGATCTTTGATCATTTTATAAGGATGAAATACATAACTCCTGATTTGACTACCCCATTCGATTTTTTTCTTGCCCGCATTAGTTGCATTTAATGCTTCCTGTCTTTTTCGTAATTCTTCTTCGTATAACCTACTCTTCAACATTTTCATGGCCAATTCTCTGTTCTCTCCCTGTGTTCTAGCTTGTTGGCATTCTACAATAAATCCACTTGGAATATGCTTTAATCTTACTGCTGTTTCTACTTTATTTACGTTTTGTCCACCACTACCACCACTTCTATAGAAAGCCCATTCTACATCTGCAGGATTAACATTTATTTCAATACTATCATCGATCAGGGGATAAACAAAAACAGAGGCAAATGAAGTATGCCTTCTGGCATTGCTATCAAAAGGCGAAATTCTTACCAATCGATGTACTCCACTTTCTGCTTTTAAAAACCCATAAGCAAAATCTCCATCAAATTGTATGGTTGCAGATTTAATACCAGCACCATCGCCATCTTGAAAATCAATTTCGGTCAGTTTCCAACCTTGCTTTTCTCCATACATTCTATACATTCTCAATAACATTTCAGCCCAGTCTTGGCTTTCAGTACCACCTGCTCCTGCGTTAATTTGTAGTACAGCTGGTAATTCATCTTCTGGTTTGTTAAGTGTACTTTTGAACTCCGCTTCTTCAATGAGTTGAATAGCTAAATCATGCGATTCACGGGTTTCTTCTTCCGAAGCATCACTTGATTTCCAAAAATCGAATAATAAGGCAAAATCTTCAACAGCATTATCTACTTGTTTGAAAAGCTTAAGCCAGTATTCATTTACTTTGATTTCTTTCATCACGTTTGTAGCCCGGGCATTATCATCCCAAAAACCGGCTGAAAGTGAGAGTTGGCGGTCTGTTTCTACCTTATATATGCGGTTATCAACGTCAAAGAAACCTCCTCAGGACCATAGTACGATCCCTCATACGCTTAATTTGTTCTTGTGTCATAGCGGTAAAAATACGAAACCTTCACGAAATGACGTTATTAGATAGTATGAAACCCATTATTCTCTTCTTTTGCATTATTTGTAGTTACGAAATTGCATTTAGTCAAAATGCATTAGTCATTATTGCTCAAAAAGGAAAGTACAGCAAAGTATTTGATTCCAATGAAAGAGTAAAAGTAAAATTCAATTATAATGGATCCAATGAAATTATTGTTGGAAGGATAGATGCCGTTTTTGAAGATAGTATTTATGTTAGAGGCTTAAGAAAAAGAACAAAAGATAGAATCGCAGTCATTGCAATAAAAGATATTGAGAAAATTAAAAACATTTATACTGGTGCTAGAACTACAACAGGCATCCTGGCTTCGTTGAGCGCTACAACCAGTGCTTTTATTTTAGTTGATGTATTATCAAAAGATGCAGCATTTTTTCCTGATGTATCAGCTTTAACTGCTGTAGGAGTATTTGCTGTAGGGGTTCTCCCTTATTTATTAGTTACTTTAACAGAACCCTCCTATTCTCAGCGTAAAGGATATACATTCAAATCAACTTCTTTTAAATCAGCCCCAATGAATAATTAGTTGTTCACATTACATTCTAATTATTCTTTTTGTATCAATTACTTTTCCTGTACCTGTATATAATTGTATATCATATGTTCCAGGAATTAAATTAGACATATCCAAATCATAAACTGTATTACCTACGTTTGATGTAGGAATTTTTTGGTTACTTAGTACTATACCATTTGAAGAAATTATTTTTAAATAAGTGGTACTATTAGGAACTGCTGCAAAAATAATTCTTGTAATATCTTTTACTGGATTAGGGAAAACATACATGCTTTGTTGTTGGGCAATTTCTCCTTTTACTTCTACGGTATTTGAAGTAGATCTACAAAAATTGGAGTCATTCAACTGAACATAAAATGTTCCAACATTATTATAAAATACTTTTAATGTTTTTGTGGTATCAGAAATGGCTGTTTGGAGATTACCATTTCTGTACCAAAGTGTTTTATTAATCATTCTTAATGAATCCGGTTTTACTTGCAGCAATGCAGTGTCGCCAGGCAATAAACTAGATTTAGCTACAATACGCAAATTAGCACCAGGTAAGGGATTCACCTTCACAGTTAACTTTTGTCTTTTGCTTTCGCATGTTTTTAGTGCATTTACTCTAGCAACCCAATAATCTGTGCTAGCAACTAAATTGGTAGATGGCGTTGGTGCAACAACGGAACCAGTACCACCATTTCCAACAGTATACCACAATAAACTATCGCTTGGTGGACCAGCAGTTAAAGGAAAACTAGAATCATTCAAGCAATATTTTTTATCCGCTACAATTGGGGCAGTTGGAACAAAGCCACTATCCATTTTTTGTGTTGCAAAATTAGATACACATCCATCAAAACTCCAACCCCTCACCCTATAGGTATCTTTCTGATTAGCAGGAAAAGCAAAGCTAGTATCTGTTAATGAATATCGTTGTACACGATAATTGTTCATGTCTGATACGTACAAAGTGCCATTGGCATCTATCATGGCATTTCCAGGTGCATTTAATTGATCACTTAAACTGCCGAGAGTACTACCTCCAATAATTACTTCACCAACCGCATCACCAATATTCCAAGTTTTAATTCTATTAGCAGTACCTCCTTCTGTAATAAACAATTTTGAATTTGCTACATGAATATTCAAAGGCAAAGATGTTTGATTGGTATTATTTCCGCGTCCTTTACCACCAGCTACAGTAATAGCTTTAAGTGAATCAGGTGCAAATTGTTGTATTCGATCATTCTGTGTATCTGCCACATAAATATTTCCAACACCATCTACAAATACCCCTAAAGGTGTATTCAATTGTGTGGAATCGTTTCCGGTAGATTTACCACCTGCTACAGTCTGTCCAACTCCAGCACCGGCAGACCATTTTTGAATCCTAGAATTAAGTGCATCGGCAATATAAATATTATCGAATCCATCCAAATAAACACTTGCAGGAAAAGACAATTGACTAGGCCCAGATCCTTTTCCATTTCCACCTGCAACAACAGTACCAGTTGAATCGCCTTGTACCCATTTAATCACTCGATCATTATCTGTATCCGCAATATACATGATGCCTTTACTATCAACATAGACTCCATTCGGATTATTTAATTGACTCAATCTAGTGCCTGGCCCCTTACCACCAGCTACAACAACACCAGCTTTATCGCCTTGTACCCATTTGACAATTCTATGATTCCATTGATCACTTACATATAAATCACCCCTAGAATCAACAAAAACAAAATTGGGTCTTCCTAATTTACTAGAGTCTACACCACCTATTCCTGTTGATCCTGCAATTGTAGCTCCAGACCTTCTCCAACCAGTATTAATGGTGACATTCGTTGGTTTATTCAAACTATTCCAAATGGCATAATTTAATTTAGTTGACGCATTCACTTTTAAATCTCCAGCACCAATACAATTAGCCCCTTCGATGAACAGTTTAGGTGTAGGATTGACTTTAAGCGTTACAAATCCGTTTGCTTTACAACCATTGGTATCCAAATAAGAAACTGTATACTTAGTTGTGACTATCGGATTAGCAACTACGCTGTCTTTATTTGTAATATTCAAACCAGTTGAAGGGCTCCAAGTAAAAGAAGCCGCAGAATCTGCTTTAGCAATCATTGAAACTGATTCACCTTCACAAATTGCCTGTTTTGCAGCGCTTAATTTTATTGGGGTATTAATTTTTACCACCTGATTGGCAGATGCACTAGCACAACCACTAAATGCATAAGCTACTGCTGTATAAGTTCCAGATTTTCGAGGACTAAAATTGGTATCTACACTATTATTATTTACAAGAAATTGTTGTACACGATTATTTCTAGAATCAACTACTAATAAACTTCCCGCATTATTAAAAGCAATGCCCGATGGTAAATTCAATTGAACAGGTGAAGATCCACCACCACCTGCTTGACTTCCAGCGATAGTATTACCAATTGTATCATATGCAACCCAGCGTTGTATTCTATTATTGCCTCTATCTGCGATATATAAATTTCCTACTGCATCAGCAATAACAGCTGAAGGATTATTCAATTGACGCAAATCAAATCCTACGCCTCTATTCCCTGCAATTGGTGTTCCAAAATAACTATTAGGGTAATATTGCATCACGCGATGATTGCCTGCATCTGCAACATACAAATATCCATTTCTATCAATGAACAGTCCTTGTGGATTATTTAGATTATAACTAGAATCTCCAACCTGTCCATTCCCTGCAACAGTACTTACTGTTTTGCCATTGGCCGACCATTTCTGTACTCGATGATTTCCAGCGTCACTTACAAAAATATTTCCTGATCCATCTACAATTACACTTGATGGAAAATTCAATTGAAAATCAGTAGACCCTGCACCATTTCCTCCAGCAACTGTTTTTCCTACGGTTGAGCCTGATTCAAAATATTGGACTCTTTGATTATTTTGGTCAACAACATAAATATTATTGAATGGGTCTACAAAAATACCCGTTGGATAATTCAATTGATTTGCATTTGCTCCTGCTCCATTTCCACCAACAATAGTAGTACCTACCAATTCTCCTGGTTTCCATAATTGTACTCGATGATTTACAGGATCTACTACATACATATTTCCTTTTGAATCTAGAGCAATAGCTGATGGTAAATTCAATTGTGCATTGGAATTTCCGGTACCATTTCCACCAGCAACTGATGTGCCACTATTTTCCCATGAAGGAAAAGACATTCCTTCAATAGTATTATTGCTACCCCAAGTTAATAGACTTGGAGTACCTCCAGTTAATTTTACGCTTAATTTAGCAGCATTAGGTGCTACACATTCAGCACTGCCTTTTATGGTTGGCGTTATCTTATCTCCAATGGTAACAGTAACATTGGTAGTTGCTACACAACCATTGCTATTACTTGAGCTTACAGTGTAATTCGTTGATACATCAGGCGTAAATCGATAAATGCTATCGTTCAATTTAGTTACAGAAGCCGATGGTGTAAAAGTATAATTTCCTCCACCAGTTATTTTTACAAATGTTGGATCACCTTTACATGCATTGGTATTACCGTAAACTTGAATGGGGAGATTGGCTAAAATAAAAAGACCGTTTGATATTTGTTTACAGCCTGTGAATGAATAAGCAGTTGCAGTATAGGTTCCTTGAAAGGTTGGTGCAAATGTAGTGGAGATAGGAATAATAGCATATTGTTGAACGCGGCTATTCTGTTCATCTAAAATAAATAAATTTCCAGAAGGGTCAAATCCTATTGCCGATGGAGATTGTAATTGATCATTTAACGATCCACCAAAACCATCTTTATTTCCTGCGAGCGTAGATTGAGCTCCGCTATTGGCAGTCCATCTTTGTACTCTGTGATTGCCCGCATCTAATACATAAATATTTCCTTGAGCATCTACTATTACATCTATTGGCTGATTCAATTGCTGTGGGGAAGAACCTTTCCCATTTCCACCAGCAACAGTTGCCCCTTTTGGATTGCCTAAGAAAAATTTTTGAATACGGTGATTACCAGAATCGGCCACATACACATTAAAATATTGATCCACACAAACACCTTGCGGACCATTCAATCTTGTAGAATCTGAACCTGCACCATTGCCTCCGGCAACAGTAGTTCCAGCCGTTCCTCCTTGCGCCCATCGTTGAATTCTATGGTTGCCTGCATCAGCAATATAAACTCCACCTGAAGCATCAACAAAAACATCTTTGGGATTATTCAATTGTCCTGGACCAGACCCTGCACCATTACCTCCTGCAACTACAAATCCTGTATTGGAGCCTGGAGCAAATCTGATCACTCGATGATTGTTTTGATCGGTAACAAATAAATTGCCAAATCCATCAATAAAAATTCCTGCGGGCTTATTCAATTGATTGGATCCTGAACCTTGTCCATTTCCTCCAGCAACTGGCACTCCATCAATGGTAGTTTTGCTAAAACTATTGATTCGATTGTTCAAAGTATCTGAAATCAAAATTGCACCATTTGCATCGATGGCAATTCCTCCTGTTCCATTCACTCTTTTGAGCGTTGAAGATCCAGTGATGTTTCCGCTAATAGGAGTTGTTGCCAATGTTGTCCAGATGGCAGTATTGGTTCTTACTACATTCCCCTCATAATTCCATTCAATCTGAAAAGGATTTCTGCTAAAACTACCAATGATATTTCCGTCACTAGTACATTTTGGACCGCTAATAGAAACAAAAACACATTGAGCATTCAATTGCTGAAATGCAAAAGAAAGCACCAAAATGGCACAGTATAAAAAACGAAATATGTTTTTATTTATTCTATACATATTCAATACAATAATGACAATAGTTTTCATTCTATGCTGCAAGTATGTTGCATAGTTACGGGTGCGGAAAAAAAAATACAAACCTCGTAAGCCGGATTCTGTTTCAACTCCATCATTTATCTAGTCAGATCATTACTGAACTGATCTTGCTGCCTACCCTGGAATGTGTTTGCTTTCGCAAAGCTCGGGCGAGCAGCCCTCAACATTCCTTTACATGGCATTACAGTACCCAAGGTTTACCCCCTACCAATGTTACCATTTGTAGCCGTGAGCTTTTACCTCACGTTTTCACCTTTTCCACGCCGAAGCGGGTAGTTATTTTCTGTGGCACTTTCTCTTTCCCTTTTTAGGGGGAAGCCGGCGCTTAACCGGTGGGTTGCTCTATACTGTCCGGACTTTCCTCCCCAACTGGTTGGGGCGATGGCTCGGGTTTGTAAGCAATAAAGATACAGCAAGAGAAAGCGATGTAACGAAGAAATGCTTGGTTTCTGATGTAGGGGAAGCAAAATACCATGCAGTTGGTAGCTATAATTTAGTCATACTGAAAATAAACCTGGGTTGCGCCATATCCAAACCGAGAATCATATTGATTGATGAAGTGCTTGACCGCTCTTCTAGTCTTCAAAATTTCATGAATTTCTTCTCTTAATTTACCAGACCCTACCCCATGAATGATGGTTAATTCATGTTGATGATGTGCTACTGCAATATCCAGCCATTTTTCCAGTTCACTTAATTGCAAGGTGAGCATTTCAAAATTACTCATGGAACTATAATTGTTGGTCAGCTTTTCTATATGCAAATCGATGACAGTTCTGGATGGAGGCAAATGCTCACGAGCTTTACCAGCATCATAAATTTTATAGCCTTTGGCTGCTAAACTATCCAGTGGAAAATAATCCGCTTCCTTATCGGGATAATGCTCGAACAATAAATAAGAGAATACATGTTCATTATTTTCTTTTAATAACTCCACTTTTTGAAAAACTTGTTTGGCTTTTAATTTCAAATTGGTCTCAAAATGAGTTGCTTTATTTTTTAGTGGTTGTTGAAGACTAAAATCAAATGCAAAATTGGGGCTATCGTTTACAGACGCAAAATCAATATCATGTAAATAGAAATCATGAAATGCTTGAATTTCATTTACCAACGAAAAATTTTCTTCAACATTGAATTGTTGTTTATAAATGAACTTTAATGCATTGGCTGTTTTGTTGACCAAATGTATTTTTAATACATCCACTACTTCATCATTAAAATCGTCTAATTCAAATTTAGGAATGAAACTTAACCATACTCCAGTGGCTACTTTTATTTGATTAGGTTGAGGCTTTTCTTTAGGAATTTGGTCTATATATAATTTAGGTTCTAGTTTTTTAGAAGGAATTAATTTCTTTTCGGTAAAGCGTTTAAAATAAGGGAAATCGATCTGATCCATATAAGCAGGAAATCTCACACCCCTTACTTCAATGAGTACCATTTTATCGTTAATGATTTCTATTACTTTGCCTTCTTCGTTGCTAAGCAATACGAGAATATCGTCACCTACCTGGTACTTCATTTTTCTATTTGTGCAAAAGTAAGATTGAAATAGCTGTTAACTTAATTTACTTTTATTTTTTCCGTACAAGAAATAAATAATTAAACCGAGTGCCATCCATACAAAAAACCATACCCAACTGATAGCTGGTATTTCTATCATTAAATAAAGACAACATAAAGCACCCGCTACTGGTATAAAGGAGTACGACCTTATAAAACTTAACACCGCTGTAATAATAGCAATGAGCATAAATACCAAGAACAGAATTTCTTGATACCCTTCATTACCTAGGTTGGCGAAAGCACCATTAATTCTTTGGTTAAACAAGTAAATAATAGCAATTACTATCGCTGGTATGATAAACTTGCCATTAATATAAGGCAGCTTAAATGATTTGGTATTGTTTTTATCGAGCTTGGGTAGTACCAACACACCAAAACATACCAAAACAAATGCAAAGAGGGTGCCTATACTTGTAAGGTCGGTCATTAACCCACTTCCTACAAATAAAACAGGTATTGCACTCATAAGCCCAGTAATAATGGTAGAGAAGGAAGGGGTTTGATATTTAGGATGCACTTGTGCAAACTTTTTAGGCAATAATCCGTCGCGGCTCATGCTCATCCAAATTCTAGGCTGACCTAAAGTAAATACCAACAATACACTAGTAGTTGCTACAACTGCACTAATAGAAATAATATAACTTATTTTACTTAGCTTCAATTTATCGAATACATAAGCCAATGGATCGTCTACTTTTAACTCACTGTAATTAACCATACCTGTTAACACCAATGCTATAAGAATGTATAATACGGTACAGATGAGCAATGAATAGATCATTCCTTTAGGCAAATCTTTTTGTGGGTTTTTACATTCTTCTGCTGTAGTTGATATGGCATCAAAACCTATATAGGCATAAAATACTGCCGAAACACCTGCCAATACACCTCCAAATCCGTTGGGCATAAAGGGCGTCCAATTGCTGGTATCTACATAAAAAAAACCAACTGCTATCACAAAAACAATCACGGCTATTTTAAAAATAACCATGGCATTAGTGGTTTTTTTACTTTCTCTAATACCTATATATGCCAATGACGTAATCAGTACTACTATAATAAATGCGGGAATATTTAAAATTACTTTCCACCCTCCTATTACTGGTGCATTGGTAATGGCATCGTATCCCATGCGAGCATGGTTGGTAAGTGTTTCAATTGTTTGCCCTGCTGCAAGGGCTTTCACAGCTTCTTCATAACCTAATTGTGCATTGCTTGTATTGGTTGCTAACCAACCTGGTAAATTAATATGAAAGCCCGCCAGTAGGTTATTAAAATAACCGCTCCAACTAATGGCCACCACAATATTACCGATAGAATATTCAAGTATAAGTGCCCAGCCTATTATCCATGCTACTACTTCCCCAAAAGAAACATAAGCATAAGTGTATGCACTTCCAGAAATAGGAATTCTACTAGCAAATTCTGCATAACAAAGCGCACTAAATCCGCAGGTAACGGCTGTAATTACAAATAAAATGGCAATTCCAGGACCACCATTGAATGCTGCTGTACCAATGGTAGAAAATATTCCAGCACCAATAACTGCGGCAATACCCATAAAGGTTAAATCGCGAACGCCTAATACTTTATTGAGCCCAGCACCATGACCATCTGACTCACCAGCTGCAGCATCGGCAATAATTTTATCTAAAGATTTCTTTCTAAATAGAGAAGACATGAGTATAATTTATTGTTGAAAGATAAGGAAAGATTAGAATTTATAACTGTATCCCAATCTAAATAACTGGGTTTCATAATAGTCATTGCTGAAATAGTAAAATCCTTGCCCAGTAATTTCTTTACGTATGATCATTGTATTGAGTAGATCGGTGGCGTTAAAAAAAAGTTCGCCTTTTCCTTCTTGAATTGATTTTTTAACTCCAAAGTCGATGGACAACCGAGATTTAATTTTTCCTTGCGGAATAATGTCTGGTGCTAAATAGATGGCCGTTAACTGAGCGTCGATCTTTTTAGCAAAATGAAAAGTGTTGTTTATTTTAATGTTACCAGATAGTAAGGTTTGTGTAGGTACTGAAAAAGTATGGGTGATTGGATACTTATTAATCACTGTAAATGCATTGATTTGATTGCGGTATACATTTAAGTTGATATTGAAAGCGTATTTTTTTGATATCTCTTCTGCTAAAATAAATTCAAACCCAGTATTGTAACTTTTATTTACGTTTTGAAATGTTGCATAAATTAAATTGCTTCCTGGAACAGTAGTTGAAATTCGGGTAATTGTTGCGTCGGCAAAACGATGATAAAAAGCGGAATAAAAGTTGCCATTTTCCCGATTTGTTTTATAGCCCATTTCTATTGAATTGGTAAACTGAGGGCGTAAAGCAGGGTTACCTACTTTAATAATTTCCGCATCGTCATATTTTGGAAATATTCGAATATCTACTTCATTGGGTCTGTCCACTCTCCGATTAAAAAATAGGGTAAATTTATTGTAGTCGTTTATTTTATATGCGAATCTGAAATTTGGAAATGGTTGTGTATAATTATACCCATCGCTTTTATACACAACATGATTTGGATTTACATCATATTGAATCTTTACATATTCTAACCTTAAACCTAATTCAACTTCCCATCTTTTATTTTCAAAAATATAATTACTATAAATAGCCGGAATCCATTCTTTATAAGTGGCCCATCCACCAGCACTTGAATCCAATACCGAATTAGCACCAGGAATAAATTGCATATTAGTAGGGATGCTTCTGTTTCGAAGTTTTATTCCTGTTTCAATTCGTCCATAACGTAAAGGCTGTATATAATCGAAATTGAAGTCGAACACTTGTTCATCAGATAATAACTTAAAAGCATCAGTGCCTTTTGAACTAGGCAAATAATTATCATAAAAATATTTTTCATCTTCTCTATGAAAAGTATAATTGAAACCAAAATTGAGTAATCTCCCTGCTTCTTTAAATTTATGCTGATAGCTGGCAGTAGCCATATAGGTGGTTTTTAATTCATCTTCTAAAAACTGCCAAAGCCTCTTCTGCTGAGAAAGGTCTGCGTTAAAAAAAGGTTGATCTCCACGATCAATAATTTTTTCGCTACCGAAAAGACCAGAAATGCTCAATGTATTCTGCTCGTCAATGGTGTAATCGATACCCGATTTAATGGTTGTAAAATGGGTGTTGCGATTTCTTTTTAATTGAGAGTTGATTATTTCGCCATTATTGTAATACCTAGTTACAAATTCATTTTTATTCAATGTTTCAGTATACAAATAATCACCCTGAAAAAAAACATTCACTTTTTTTTGCCGATAGTTGAGCGCTACATTAGGATTGATTTTGGGCGTAAGTGTATACTGGGGGCGGATATTGGGTAAATTTTCTTTTCTAACCCAAAGTGAACCAAGTCCGGTAGTTAATCCTAGTTTTCCATTGAACCCTTCTTGCTTATTTTTTTTATAAATAATATTGATGATTCCTCCATTACCATTGGCATCGTATTTGGCAGAAGGGTTATTGATGATTTCAATTTTTTCGATAGCAGAAGCTGGAATATTATCTAATCCGGTTTGACTTCCAAAACCTGTTAATGCAGTTTGTTTTCCATCAATCAATACAGTTACTTTATCATTCCCTCTCAATTGCACTTTACCGTCTTGAACTGTAACACTAGGCAAGTTTTGCATTGCTTGTAATACCGAACCTCCAGTTTGGCTAATATTGTCTTTTAAAGAAAATGTTTTTTTATCCATCTTCTCATTGATTATACTCGTATTACTTGTTACTGTAACATTGCTTAGTGCAGTTGGATTATCTGCTAATTCAATTGTTTTGAGGTCTAGAAAATCAGTTAGATTTCCTACAAATAAGTTTTGTTTAATTGTAGTGTAACCCAAATAGCTAATTTCTACATAGTAATTACCTGATTTAACTTTTGTTATGATAAATCTACCTTCTTCGTTGGCAACAGTTCCACTTATAAAAGTGCTGTCTTTTGATGTCTTTAAAAACACATTTACAAATGGTAGACCTGATTTAGTTTTTTTATCTTTTACTATTCCGGATATAGTAGTTTGTGCGTGTATCTGATGAAAGCCAAATATTAAAATAACAAAAAATATTTTTTCCCTAAAAAGCGACAACATGAAGTGAAATTTAGGCCGAAAGATATGAAAACATAGAGATTAATCTACAAATCTGATCCGAACTAAATCCTCTATATTAAAATTAATTCAACTATTTTTCACTGATAAAATTGATTAAATCTGAGTTAAGCTTTTCTTTTTCAGTAATAAATAATCCGTGTGGTGCATTCTTATAGATAATATAATTTGCGTGTGGAAGTAATTCTGCTGTTTTATCTCCTGATACTTTGATAGGAACAGTTTTATCAGCATCACCATGAATAATTAAAACTGGCTGAGTAATTTTTTTTATATCATCTCTGAAATCTGTTTCTGAAAAAGAGCGTACACAATCAATTGTTGCCTTAGCAGAGCTCATCAAACAAAGCAGTTGATTCCATTCGAGAATGGATGAGCTAACAGCCTCATTTGAAATATCTACTCCATAGAATTTTTTTCCAAATTCGGCAAGAAATGCAGGTCGGTCAGCTTTAATTTTATTAATAGTTTCATCAAAAACTGCTTTTTCTGTACCTTCTGGATTATCAGCAGTTTTTAGTCTGAAGGGAGTTATAGAACTAATGAAAACTATTTTTGAAATTTTATCACTCCCATACATTCCAATATAACGTGCAATCTCCCCACCACCCATCGAAAATCCAACAAGCACTACATCAATTAAATTTAATTGAGTGATCAAATCATTTAAATCACTGGCAAGGGTATTGTAATCGTAACCCTCCCAAGATCGATCCGATTTACCAAACCCTCTTCTATCATAAGCAATGCAACGGATATTGTGTTTTGGCAGTTCGGTTAATTGGTATTCCCACATTTCGTGATTAAGTGGCCATCCATGAATAAATATTACTGTTTGTCCTGCCCCGTACTCCTGATAAAAAATATTAATGGAATTATGTTCACTTGTTGAATTTGTTTTAATATATGCCATAAGAAGAACAGGTTTTACAGAGTTTAAGCAATTTATTGATGAATTGCTAAATGTAAAAGTGCTGCACTTTAATATAATTTGTATTACACAATTTTACTTTTGTGTTACATAATTATTGATTTCTTTTAACTAACTCCAGTATCTTATTGTACAATATTTTTTCGTTAATTGGTTTGGAAACATAATCGTCCATTCCAAAATTTTTGCATTTTTCAATATCTACCGTAGTAACATCAGCTGTTAGTGCAATGATTGGAATGGAAGAATTCATTGTTTTTCGAATGTAATCTGTTGATTCAAAGCCATTCATTTCAGGCATTTGTAGATCCATCAAAATAATATCGTAGGAATTCATTATTAATTTTTCAATTGCCGTTTTACCATTGTCGACTATGTCAAATTCAAAACCATAATCACTTAAAATAATTTTGATCAATAGTTGATTAAGTGCAACATCTTCGGCTACTAAAACACGCAGCTTATTAATACTCAATTCCGGATTTAGTATTTCTATTTCTTCTGCTGGTTTCAGATTTGATTTTGCAAAAGCCAGTACAAAACTAAATGTTGATCCCTCACCAATCTTACTCTTTAAGCTAACACTTCCTCCTTGCGCTTCTATTAATTGTTTTACAATGGCAAGCCCAAGCCCTGTTCCGCCATAAGAGTTAGCAGTACCAATTTCAGCCTGTTCAAAAAGATTAAAAATTGAATTTATTTTATTCGCTGGAATACCAATTCCAGAATCGGTAACAGTAAACTCAACAGTTACATTATTTTCGTCTTGGTTAATTAATTTTACCGTTAGTACGATTTTTCCTTTATGAGTAAATTTTACCGAATTACTCATGAGATTTAAAATAACCTGATTTAATCTTATTGAATCACCCAATAATATGGATGGTATTTCACTATCGAATTCTGTTATAAGTTCTAAATTCTTTTCTTTAATTTTAAGATCAAATAAATGTAGAATAGCTGATATTGATTTACGAATTTCAAATGATTGCTTTTCAAATGTCATTTTACCTGCATCTACTTTTGCTAAATCAAGTATATCGTTTATGAGTGCATTTAAAGAAGTACCACTTAATTGTATTGCATTCAAAAATTCTTTTTGTTCCCGTCCTAATTCGGTTTTCAACAACACATTTGTAAATCCTAGAATAGAGTTTAAAGGCGTTCGAATTTCGTGACTCATGTTTGAAAGAAATTGCTGCTTCGCCTTCGTGACTTCTTCTGCCTTGTTCTTCGCTTCCTTCAGCTCATGAATATCTGTATTGCTACCCACCCACATCAATATTTTACCTGTTTCATCTTTAATGGGTACAGCCCTGCTCAAATGCCATCTATAGTCGCCTTCTTTATTTTGAATGCGACACTCCAAATCAAAGACTTCACCAGTAGCAACAGAATGTTTCCAATTATTTAGCGTGGGTTCTAAATCATCGGGGTGCATGGCTTTTTCCCAGCCCCAATCTCTAAGTTCTTCAAATGTAAGGCCTGTATCATCGAGCCATTGTTTGTTAAAGAAAATAACATTGCCATCTTTATCAGTGTTTGTTATTTTTTGAGGCATAGAATTTGTCAGTAATTTAAATTTAAGTTCGCTTTCTTCAACCTTCCTTTTTGCAATTACCTGCTCGGTTACATCACTACCAATAATAGTAATACCCGATATAGTATGGTCTGCTTCCAAATAAGGCTGGAAAACAAAATTGAAAAAATACTCTTCCTTTAAGTCCCCATGAAGACTTTTGGGGCTCTGTACTTCAATACCATGAAAAGGGATACCGGTGGCACGTACCTCATCAAGCAAAGCTGGGAAGGTTGTGTTTTTAAGATCGGGCATAATTTCAAGCAGCGATTTGCCTTCAATTTCATTCCCTACTCCCCACACTTTTTTAATCTGGTCGTTGGCAAGGTCTATAACCAAGTCTTTACCTTTTAGCACGGCAAAAGTAAATGGGGAATGCATAAGCATCAGGTTATACCGCTTATCACTTTCTTCTATTTTTTTTCTTGCGAGCACTTTATCAGTTACATCAATGGCAACATTAATTACTCCAGAAACATTTTTATTGTAGTCAAATATTGGTTGATAAATAAAATCAAAATATCCCTTGAATTCATTGCCATCTTTCAAAAAGTGA
>JANOZT010000071.1:0-47979 GCA_031429515.1 Sphingobacteriia bacterium | reverse complement strand
TTGTTTTTTGTATTTGATGAGTTGTTTTTGTCCTTTTGTTGTACATATTCCATGTAAAAAGTGCTCCATCATATGGGTTTCAATTTGGAATACAGTGTATTTATTAGATGGGAATAATTCTGGGTTGAATGCAATGAAAATACTTTCTATTCTAAACTTGGCAAGAATATCGGGGTTAATATCTTGGCGATACATTTCTTCTTTTATACCTAGTTCGAGATTTTCCTTAATAACTTTATAGAGAAATTTATTTTTATGATCATTCATTTTCTTGAATGCGGAAGGATAGTATTTCTGCATTTCAAAAATGATCACTGGATTCATGGTGCTCATCATTTCCTGCATCATGTCGAGTGCTAAAAAAACTTCATGAACTGCATTTTCGCATTTCTGTCGGTGTACCGCACATTCCACCACATCATTATCTATCTCTTTTTGCACCACTGCATCTATAAGGGCATCTTTATCTGTATAATATTGATAAATTGTTTTTTTGCTCATACCCAAATGAGTAGCAATATCGTCCATGGTCACGTTCTTCAGTCCGTATCGGAAGAAGAGTTCTTGCGCTTTTTCGGTTATTCTTTGCTCCATAATGCCCAATTTCTGGTGCAAAACTAAGGAAACTATTTTCGTAACCAAAGTTTCCGCGGTTTTTTTGCATTAATTTTTCATTAACGATCCAAATCGAGGATAAATGGTATTACCAGTTTAGCCTATTATTCCAATTTATAACCCTATTCAGTTATTCAAGTCTAATTCTTTCAATTTTTTATAGCATCTTGCATTCAATAAAACAGGTATAACCTAACCAATGACTTTCCGGAGCTTTCTTAGACGTTTATTGCAATACTTTTTTCAAGGGCTGATTGTTTTGGCACCTATAGGCATTACTATTTGGGTGGTCATCAGCTTATTTAATCTGGTAGATGATATTTTACCCAATATCATTCATGCTATTGCACCTTCTTTAATTAAAAAAGATTTGGAAGGCAATTTGATTAAAATGCCTGGTTTGGGCTTTCTGGTAGTTATTTCACTGGTTTTATTGGTTGGTTGGTTGTCTTCTTTATTTGCTGTTGGCCGTTTAGTTGCTCTATTAGATACTATTTTAGAAAAAACTCCTGGGATTAAGTTCATCTATTCCTCAGTCAAAGACTTTTTAGAAGCCTTTGCGGGAAATAAAAAGAAATTCGATAAACCTGTTTTGGTGAATGTTGATGCTCCTGATGTTTGGAGAATAGGTTTTATTACACAACAGAGTAGTATTGATTTTAATTTGATAGATCATGTAACTGTTTATGTGCCTCATTCTTATGCGATTTCTGGAATCACTTATATGGTGCCAAGAGAAAGAGTAAGATTATTAAAGAATATCAGTGCTGCAGATGCCATGAAGTATACTGTTTCAGGGGGTGTGGCCCATATACATGAACAATAATGGTAATCGCAGTTAACGGTATTTTTTTGCAAGACAACTCAATGGAGGGTTATGGCCACTATGCTGCTTCAATTCTTCAACGTTTAGCTGCCACCCAACCCGACCATCAATTTGTAGTAATCTTCGATCGGCCCTATAGCAATCATTTTATTAGTTCTTCTAATATTGTTCCCATTCTTGTAAAACCAGCTGCCCGACATATTCCTGCGTTTTTATATTGGTATAATATAAGTGCGGTATTGGCATTGAAAAAATTCAAGCCTGATATTTGGATTCAACCATATGGTTTTTGTAGTTTAACAACTGCTATTCCTCAAATATTGGTTGTTCATGATTTGGCATTTCATGCATTTCCGGAATCGGTTTCCTGGCATCATCGTTGGTTCTATAAAATATTCACGCCTCGTTTTTTACAGAAAGCAAGCTCTATAATTACCGTTTCTATGTTTTCTAAAAATAGTATAGAAACAATGTATCCTTTCACCAAAAATCGGATACAAATCATACCAGGTGCAGCCCGCAGCTCATTTCAACCCATCGATTGGGAACTGAAATCGGCCATAAAAAATGAGTTCACCAATGGGGATGAGTATTTTATTTGTGTAGGCTCCATACATCCACGAAAGAACATGATGAACCTGCTTAAAGCATTTTCATTATTCAAAAAATGGAATAAAAGCAATATGAAATTGGTTTTTACTGGTAGAATGGCTTGGCAATTCGCTGATTTTGAAGAAAAACTAAAAACCTATAAATACAGAGAAGATATTGTTTTAACAGGATATTTGAAGGAAGAAAAACTCAATCAGATCACTGCAGCTGCTTATGCTTCTTTGTATATGTCTGCATATGAAGGCTTTGGATTGCCAATTGTAGAAGCCATGCAATCTGGGGTTCCTGTGATTACTTCCAATCTATCAAGTATGCCAGAAGTAGGAGGAGAGGCTGCATTATATGCCGATCCGCAAAACCCAAAAACAATCGCCGAGCAAATGCAAATGCTCTACAAAGACGAAAAATTGCGTCAACTTCAAATTGAAAAGGGCTTGGTAAGAGCGAAAAATTACAACTGGGATCATTCAGCTGTAGCATTTTTGAAGGAAATTGAAGCAATACTTAGTGTTTCGTAGTAATTTTGCCCCCTTAAATTATTTATATGAAACAATCGAGTATATCTGTTGATATTATTTTAGACGAACATAAGGTTCCTCAAAATATACAATGGTCGGCTTCGGATAGCACGGCAGACATCAAACAAGATGCAAGAGCTATGATGTTGGCTTTTTGGGATGCTGCTGATAAAAGCGCATTGAGAATTGATCTTTGGACCAAAGACATGATGGTAGATGAGATGGCTGATTTTTATTATCAAACCTTCATGGGTATGGCTGATACTTTTTTGAGAGCAACTCAAAATCAGGAACAAACCGATGATATGAAAACATTTGCAAAAGATTTTTATAAAAAATTCAGGGCATCACAATTAAAAGACCCAAAATAAAACAACTATGAGCTTAGAAGAAAAAGTAATGCAGTTAATGAAAGAAGCCATGAAAGCCAAAGACGAACCTTTATTAAGAGGAGTTAGGGCCATAAAAGCAGAAATTATTAAAGCAAAAACAGAGCCTGGTGCAAATGGTATTATCAATGAAGATACTGAATTGAAATTATTGCAAAAGTTGGTTAAGCAACGAAAAGATTCATTGGAAATTTTCCAACAGCAAAATCGTGCAGATCTTGCTCAAAAAGAAATAGAGGAGATTGCTGTAATAGAAAAGTTTTTACCTGCTCAGTTATCTGAAGAAGAATTAGCCAAAGAAATTGCTGCTATTATTGTTTCAGTTGGAGCAGTCTCCATTCAAGATTTAGGAAAAGTAATGGGCGTTGCTTCCAAACAATTAGCAGGTAAAGCAGACGGCAAAGCAATTGCAGTATTGGTAAAAGCGTTATTGAATCAATAACCTCCTACATGTTTATTGACATTTGTTTACTCGCATTAATCGTTTTGGCCATTTTTAAAGGAATGAAGAAGGGCTTAGTAGTTGCTGCTTTTTCATTTTTCGCTATTTTTTTAGGATTAGCTGCTGCAGTAAAAATGAGTACACTGGTTGCAGGATGGTTATCTGAAACGGTCAATATTAAAGCAGCTTGGTTGCCTTTTCTAGCATTCATACTTATTATGATTGCAGTATCAATCGTTGTTCGAATTTGTGCTGCAATCATTGAAACTACTTTGCAATTAACCCTATTGGGTTGGTTAAATTCATTGGGAGGAATTGTTTTGTATTGTTGTATTTATGTTACCGTTTTTAGTGTGTTGATTTTTTATATGGAACAATTGCATTTATTGAAAGAACCAGTAATTGCATCTTCAAAAACCTATCAATACATCCATTTTTGGGGACCCAAAGCCATTGATATATTTGGCAAATTGGTACCCTTTTTTAAAGGCATGTTTGAAGAACTCACCCAGTTTTTTGATGCCATAAGAAAGAACTTGGCTTGATAAACTGATAAAGGGCATCAGAACTGCTTCTATTTGCTGTATTTTCAGTAATTTAGCCTGAATAGTTTCAATAGGATTGCATGAATTATACCATAAAACAGTACGATAAATATAAGTTTGTTGAGGAAGGAGAAGGCGAAACGCTATTGTTGTTGCATGGATTATTTGGCGCAATGAGCAATTTTGAACATTTGGTAGGTCATTTTAGCAAGCAATTTAAAGTTGTAGTACCCATTTTACCATTGTTTGATTTGGATATTTTTCATACTTCTGTTGGTGGTCTTGAAAAATATGTTCAAAAATTTGTTGAGGCAAGAGGGTATACTAATATTCATTTATTGGGTAACTCATTGGGTGGGCATGTTGCTTTGGTTCATGTGTTAAAACATCCTGAGTTAATTAAGACACTTACGCTAACCGGAAGCAGTGGATTATTCGAAAATGGAATGGGAGATAGTTATCCAAAAAGGGGAGACTACGAATACATAAAAAAGAAAACGCAACTTACTTTTTATGATCCCGAAACGGCTACTAAAGAATTAGTAGATGAGGTTTTTGAGATCACCAATAGCAGGGTTAAAGTAATTAAAATTATTGCTTTGGCTAAAAGTGCTATCCGTAATAATTTAGGAGAAGAATTAAATCAAATTAAACAACCAACTTTGTTGATCTGGGGCAATAACGATATCATTACTCCACCATTTGTTGGAAAAGAATTCAATAAATTAATTCCTAATTCCGAACTACATTTTGTAGATAAATGCGGACATGCTCCAATGATGGAAGTTCCAGCAGAATTTAACCAAATTTTAGATGGTTTTTTGCAGAAACACACAACACATTCAATGGTTAATTTGTAGAGTAATAAATTGTTTTTCCGGTTATGCTTGTAAATCAAATATTAAACACCGGTTTCCCTTCGCTTAACATAGCCGACAAAGCATCTTTTGCATTGCAGCTAATGGATGATTATGATGTATTGCATTTGCCAGTATTGAGTGAAGATAAATTTGTTGGATTAGTAGCTAAAGATGATTTACTAGATGCTGAAGAAACAGAAACTCATTTATCTTCTCCTCATTTATTACAAAACCGATCAGTTAAAACAGAAGAGCATTTCTTGAGTGCTTTAAAACTTGTATCTCAGTTCGACTTGTCTTTATTAGCAGTTGTGAACGATCAAATGGAATTGGTAGGAGTTATATTAGCAAAAGAACTGATCAAATCAGTTTCTTTGTTTTTAGGAATTGAAGAAAAGGGTGCAATCATTGTTCTAGAGACCGATAAAAGAAATTATTCATTCGGTGAGTTGAGTAGATTGGTAGAAACCAATGATGCATATATTACTCAGTTAAACACTTATACAGAACCAAGTTCTGGTTTAGTAATAATTACCATTAAAATCAACAAAATAGAGGTATCTGATATTGTTGCTACTTTTCAACGATATGATTATGTAGTAAGGTACTTTTTTGGTGAAGAACAATATGCCAATGAATTACAAGAGAATTATCAACACCTTATTTCTTATCTCAACATGTAATTATGAAGGTTGCTATATACAGTCGCGGATTAGATATTGAACAGGAGAATCCATTACTCATTTTATTAGAAGAATTGGCTAAACATCAAACAGAAGTGCTTTTGTTTAATACTTTGATGGAGCAGTTTCATATTCCCGAACATTTGTCGCGTTCATTAATTTCCTTTGGAGGTTCCGAAGATTTAGATGATTCGATCAATTGCTTAATTAGTTTAGGTGGAGATGGCACCATGCTTGACGCAGTAACATTGGTGAAAGAAAAAAACATTCCATTGCTTGGTATCAATTTTGGACGATTGGGTTTTTTAGCAAGTATTAGTAGAGAAGATCTCGCTATTGCCGTAGATGCATTAGTGAATCATACTTTTTTAATTGATAAAAGAACCTTGATTCATTTAGATTCGAATATGCCATTATTCATGGATGCTCCTTTTGCATTGAATGAATTCGCGATTTACAAAAGAGACACATCACCTATGATTAAGATTCACACTTATATGAATGGTGAATTTTTAAATACTTATTGGGCAGATGGATTAATTGTAGCCACACCCACTGGATCAACCGGATATAATTTAAGTTGTAATGGACCGATTGTATTTCCAGATTCGTCCAGTTTGGTCATCACCCCTGTAGCCCCTCACAATTTGAACGTTCGATCCATCGTTATACCAGATAATAATGTGATTTCTTTTGAAGTAGAGGGCAGGGCGGATCAATTTATTTGTGCAATGGATGCAAGAAGGGAAATTGTACCTAAAACAGTTCAACTAGCAATTCGAAAAGAAAATTTTGGAGTGAATCTGGTACGATTAAATGAAAATACTTTTCTGTCCACGCTGCGAACCAAGCTTACTTGGGGTCTAGATAAAAGAAATTAACATTTTTTGTATTGAAATTTGATGCTATTTTACATAGCAGTAACCATATCTATGCGACAAAAAACCATCCTTATTTTTTTTATTTTGAGCTCATGGATTAGCTCGAAAGCGCAGCTGATGGAGAGTTTTGTTCATACAGGCGAATTGGGTATTGGGGTTGGTGTTGGTCATTATTTTGGAGATTTAAATCCAGACGCGAGAATCAATGCCCCTAAAATGGCTTTTGGTATTTTTTATCGGAAACAAATTTCCAATTACATAGGCATAAGGGTAACAGGCGAATATTCTTTTTTAGGATATTCTGATATTTATAGTAATAACCCTGTTGACCGAAAAAGAAACCTCAGTTTTAATACCAATGTTTGGGAATTAGGTGTAGCTGGTGATTTCAATTTTTTTCGCTTTCAACCTGGCTTTGAAGGCTATAATTTCACTCCATATATGGGCTTGGGGGTAGGCGTATTTACGTATGATCCTTTTACTTATTTGAATGGCGAAAAATACTTATTGAGGCCTTTGGGAACCGAAGGTCAGGGGAGTGCTTTGTATCCAAATTCAAATCCCTATTCGGTTACAGCTTTGAGCATACCCTTCACTTTTGGGGTTAAATATGCATTGAATACAAGAACTAATTTTTTTGCTGAGGTCATTTATCGCTTTACCAATACCGATTATTTGGATGATGTAAGCGGATTATATGCACCCGATGCCTTTCCTCCATTGCCAGACGGCTCATTATCACCAGCTTTTTTATTACAAGATAGAAGTTATGAAACAGGTTCTTCTATTGGTGTAAAAGGCAAACAAAGAGGGAATAGCCTTAAAAGTGACTCATTTATCACTCTAAAAGTGGGTCTTTCTTTCAATTTACAGACCTACCGTTGCCCAACTAATTAATTTCTCTCTCTTTTATTGTATTTAAATCCTCAGAAACCATTGATTTTGTTAATTTTGCCCCCTAAATCGAGTGCATGGTTCAACAGGAAAACCTTTTGCCAAAAATAAACAAGCAACAACTGCCTAAACACATTGCCATCATTATGGATGGAAATGGTCGTTGGGCAGAAGAAAAAGGGGAGGAGCGTTTATATGGTCATTTTCATGGCGTGGAGAGTGTTCGTGATATAGTAGAAGGTGCTGCTGAATTAGGTATTCAATACCTCACCCTATATGCTTTTAGTACCGAAAATTGGGATAGGCCTCGTCAGGAAGTGGATGGGTTAATGAGTCTATTGGTTGATACTATACACAAAGAAGTTCCTATACTTAATAAGAATAATATTCGGTTACATGTAATCGGAAACCTCGATATGTTGCCTGAATTTGCCGCTAAAGAATTAGCAGAAGCATTGGATTTAACTCAAAAGAATACCGGGCTGAACCTCATAATGGCATTGAGCTATAGCAGTAGATGGGAATTAGTGAATGCGGTAAAAAATATTGGAATTGATGTAAAAGAAGGTAAAATAGACCCAACAACTATTAATGCTGAAACATTGGAACAATACTTGACAACCAGTGAATTTCCTGATCCTGAATTAATGATCAGAACCAGTGGTGAGTATAGAATCAGTAATTTTTTATTGTATCAATTGGCCTATGCTGAGTTGTATTTTACCAATACCAGATGGCCTGATTTCAGAAAAGAAAACCTGTACGAAGCAATTATTAACTACCAATCTCGAGAAAGGAGATTTGGAAAAACAGGCCATCAAATACAGGTTTAACAAAGCCTTTTCATTATTCGGGCTAATTTGCCCAGCTAATAACCAAATTAATTGCTGAATGCACGGATTGTATTAGGCCGGCAACAGAACAAACAGAAAAGGGATGCAGAAAGTGTTTAAATTATTATTGTTCGCTGTAGTTGTTTTATCTTCTTCTCAATCGGCTTATGCACAGCAGACAACTGGGCAGGATACTACTATTACTTCTATTGAAGCAGACCTGATCAATTTATTCAATCAGAAAACACAGAAAAAATATAAAGTAGCCAATATTAAGGTAACGGGCAATCGATTTTTTGATGAGAATTTATTGATCTCCATTTCAAGTATAAGTATTGGAGATGAAATTGCTATTCCGGGAGGAGATCAATTTTCTAAAGCAATTACCAAACTCTGGGCACAGAATTATTTCAGCAATGTAGAGATCTATGTAACCAAAGTAACTGGTAAAGAAATTGAATTAGAAATCGTAGTTACCGAAAGACCAAGATTGGCTAATTTTTATTTTAAAGGAGTACCTAAAGGTCAAGCAGATGATTTGCGTGGGAAAACAGGATTAGTGCCAAACAGAGTAGTTACAGAGAATATGAAAATTACTGCTACGGAAGTAATTAAAAAATTCTATGCAGAAAAAGGCTATCGCGAAACATCTGTAAAAGTTGCTGAAAGAAAAGATTCATCAATTGATAATACTTTATCCTTAGATTTTATTATCGATAAAGGACCAAAGGTAAAAATCAGTAATATCAATTTTGGGAATAATACAATTGACGAAGCCAAATTAAAAAAACAATTAAAAGGCTCCAAAGAAAAATCAAGGCTTACACTATATCCTTCATATGATAGTGGTAAGATTGTAATTCCACAGCACTATACATTTGATCAATACATGAAGGAGAAGGGATATCTCACACTCTCAAGAACAAAGAAAGTATTGGATCCTTACGCACGAATCAAATTCTCTTCTGCAAAGTTTGATGAGAAAAAATATACAGAAGACAAAGAAAGCCTATTGAATTTTTATAACACTTTGGGTTATAGAGATGCGGTGATTGATAATGATACAGTGTATGCAACAGGCAATGGCAATTTAAATATCGACATTAAAGTAAATGAAGGAAGAAGATATTATTTCGGAAATATTATCTGGAGAGGAAATTCGAAATATTCCGATTCTTTATTAAGCCAAGTATTGGGCATTAGAAAAGGAGATATTTATAATCAAGAAATACTCAACAAGAAATTAGGAAAATCATCCTCCCCAGACGGTGGCGACATCAGTGGCTTGTACCAAGATGATGGGTATCTATTCTTTAGAACAGATCCGATTGAAACCGCTGTATACAACGATACCATCGATTTCGAAATCAGGGTAATTGAGGGTCCGCAAGCAACTATTAAAAATGTTCGCATTACTGGAAATGATCGCACAAAAGAATATGTAATTAGAAGAGAGATCAGAACCATTCCCGGAGAAAAATTTAGCCGACAGTTACTCATTCGTTCGGTTCGAGAATTAGCGCAATTGAATTATTTCAATCAAGAAAAAATTACGCCAAATCCGGTACCGAATCAGGAAGATGGAACGGTGGATATTAATTATAGTGTAGAAGAAAAATCGAGTGATCAATTAGAATTGAGTGCAGGTTGGGGTGGGTTAATTGGTTTGACAGGAACACTGGGTGTTTCATTTAATAATTTCTCTATCAAAAATATTTTTCACAAAGAAGCTTGGGATCCTTTGCCAATGGGAGATGGACAGAAATTGAGTTTACGTGTTCAAAGTAATGGTAAAGCATTCCGTTCTTATAACTTCTCTTTTACCGAACCTTGGTTGGGAGGGAAAAAAAGAAATGCCCTTACATTCAGCATTTTCAATACCAAGTTTGGACAAACTTATGATCCGATAACTGGCGCTTATAATCCTAATGTTGCCGACGAGCGATACATTTCAACTACAGGAGCAACAGTGAGTATTGCCAAACAATTGAAATGGCCGGATGATTATTTCTCCTTAACAATGGGTGTTAACTATACACGATATAAGTTGAGTAATTATGCCATCGACCCAGTGAATTTACCAGGGTTGGATAATGGAAATGTAAATAACCTAAACTTTAGAATTGCTTTACAACGATCTTCAGTTGATCAGCCTACTTTCCCTAAATCTGGGTCTAATTTTTTGGCAAGTTTGGCAATTACACCTCCATTCTCTTTGTTCGATAAAAACATCAATCCTGCTGATAATCCTTATAAGTGGATCGAATACCATAAATGGCGCTTTAATGCAGAATGGTTTGTTCCATTGGGTAAGCCACATGGTGAAGACAGAAACAAACAGTTTGTAATGCGTTTTGCGGCTAAGTTTGGTTTCTTAGGTAGATTCAATACCGATCTACAAGTTTCTCCTTTCGAACGTTTTCAAGTGGGAGATGCGGGCTTGAGTAACCAGTTTGCATTGTTGGGATTTGATATCATTGCACATAGAGGATACCCGGTATACGATAATTCTAATCCAAGAATCAACCCCGATCAACAAAGAGCCAGTCAGTATTTTACGATATTCAATAAATACACAATGGAAATGCGCTATCCATTGAGCTTAAACCCAAGCAGTACTATTTTTGCCTTGGCCTTTTTTGAAGCTGCCAATGGATGGTATAACATGAAAGATTACAATCCTTTCCAATTAAGAAGATCGGTTGGAGTGGGTATGCGTTTCTTTTTACCCATGTTTGGATTGCTTGGATTTGATTATGGCATAGGATTGGATAGGTTTAATGGAACCAATAGCATGAAGGATGCGGCACGCTTTACCTTTATGCTAGGTTTTGAACCAGAATAATCAACTCTTAAAAAAATTTGTATGAAAAAAACGGTATTTTTTTTATTTGTATTAAGCCTTATTTCGTTAGGTGCTCATGCACAACAGCGTTATGCCATTATCGATACCAAGTATATTTTAAGTAAGATTCCAGAGTATAAGGATGCCGACAAGAAATTACAGTTGGTAGGGGAGCAATGGCAGAAAGAAATAGACGATAAGCAGTTGGCTTTAGATAAAATGTACAAGAACTACGAAGCCGAACAGTTCATGTTAACAGAAGATTTGAAGAAAAAAAGAGAAGATGAATTATTTGTAAAGGAGAAAGAAGTGCGTGATTTGCAAAAAAAACGCTTTGGTTATGAGGGGGATTTGTTTAAAGAACGCCAAAAATTGGTAAAACCCATACAGGATAAGGTGTACAATGCCATCCAAAAGATTGCAGTTGCCCGATTTTATGATTTTGTACTCGATAAAAGTGAAGGAATTACCGTTATATTTGCCGACCCAAAGCTGGACAAGAGCGATGAAGTGCTAAGGGAAATGGGTATTAAAAACTAGTCAATAAACAACAAACAATAAATTTCAACAATCAATTTTTAAGTAAAATGAACAAATTTCTTTTAACGTGTGTGGCATTTGCAGTGAGCGTGCTTTTCACCAACAGTGCAAGCGCACAGAATACCAAGATTGGATACTTTGATGAGCAAGCTGCATTGTCTTTGTTTCCTGGAATCAGCAAAGTAGATACCTTGATGAATAGCTATCGTATAGATTCTTTGCAAGAAGAATATAAATATTCAGTAGGTGATTTTCAGCGTAGAGATAGCATCTTTAAAAAAGATTCTGCTACTATGCCTGCAAAAGCTCGTGAAATAGCTACCAGAGAATTATTGCAATTGCGCTATAAATTAGTAAACTGGCAACAGTACCAACAGCAAATGGAAGAAGCAAAGTATGAGCAATTGGTAAATCCTTACCGTATTAAAATTGCAGAAGCTTTAGCTGGTATTGTAGCTGATCAGAAATACACAATTGTATTGAAGTCGGAATCTATATCTCCATATGTACAGCCAAACTTATTAGACAACCTAACCATTAGAGTTGCAATGAAGTTGAAATTACCATTACCAAAAGAAATTGAAGATGCTTGGAGAGCTGCATCTGGCGGTGGTTCTATGCCTTCTGCTCCTGGTGCTAAGCCTGCTGCTAAACCAGCTGGTAAAGGATAATACTTCTATAAATTATTTTGAAAAAGACCTGTCTGTAAAGGCGGGTCTTTTTTATTTGCAAACCTTTCAATTGACAGGCTTTGATTTTTAGTCAAAATATAATTTTACTTTTATTTTATTTTGTCATATTATAATATTACTTTTGTTTTTCTTAGTCAAGTGATAATATTACTATTATGAGTAAGCAACAATTACAAATCCAACAGTTGGATGAAAAGATAAAGGCTTTTGATGGATTAAAAAATGTATCTCCTCCTTCAAATGGATGGGTTAAAGCCATCCGTAATGCTATTGGAATGAGTATGCTTCAATTGGGTGCTCGAATGGCTATTACAAAACAAAGTATACAGGATATAGAAAGAAGAGAAAAAAAAGGATCGGTTACAATCAAAGCTTTAAAAGAGGTAGCAAATGCTATGGATATGCAATTGGTATATGGTTTTGTGCCCAAGGATGAAAGCCTGGCATTGTTAATAGATCGAAAAGCCAAAGAACTTGCTACTCAAATTGTTATGCGTACCAGTAATACAATGAAATTAGAGGATCAAGAAAATTCAAAAGAACGCATCGAAAAAGCCATTTCGGAAAGAACAAATGCAATCAAAAATGAAATACCTAAAGCTTTATGGGATTAGACATAAAGTATAATGATGGTCAAACCCCACTTTCTGAAGAGGAGAAAGAAGGACTGCTAATTTCAAGTATTTCAACTCGTGGTGAATTAGATGAATTTGAGCAACAGAATATAGAGGAAGCCCTTATGTGGTCCTTAAAGCGTAATTTTAAAAAGGATAATCTTTTTACAGAAGATTTTATTTGTGAATTGCACAAACGCATGTATGGTAATGTTTGGGCCTGGGCAGGCGAGTTTCGTAAAACCAATAAAAATATTGGTGTAGATAAATGGCAAATAGCAACAGACCTATCTGTTTTGTTGGGAGACGCACAATTTTGGAATGCAAACAATATTTTCGGTTCGGATGAAACGGCTGTTCGTTTTAAACATAGGTTGGTTAGTATACATTGTTTTGCAAATGGTAACGGGAGACATAGTAGGTTAATGGCAGATATAGTTATTGAGCATTATTTTAAACTACCCCATTTCACTTGGGGATCAGCACTAAAAGAAAATTTAAGTGATGCACGAATGAGATACTTAAGTGCGCTAAAATTGGCTGATAAAGGAGATATTGAACCATTGATCAAATTTGCAAGATCATAAAATAAAATGAGTAGGAAAAATTCAATCAAAAAAATGCAAATACAAAAGGGACCCATAGGAATTTTTGATAGTGGATATGGAGGATTGACGATATTGAAAGATGTTGTAAATGCTTTGCCTCAATATGATTATTTGTATTTAGGTGATAATGCACGAGCGCCTTATGGTACAAGGAGTTTTGAAACAGTGTACCAATATACTTGGGAAGCTGTGCAATGGTTTTTTTCGCAAGGTTGTGAATTGGTGATACTTGCTTGTAACACAGCTTCAGCAAAAGCCTTGCGAACTATTCAGCAGAAAAACCTTCCTTTAATAGATGCTCATAAAAGAGTATTGGGTGTAATTCGCCCAACCGCAGAAGTGATTGGTAATTACTCGACTTCTGGTGAAATAGGTATTTTGGCTACTAAGGGTACTGTAGAAAGCGAGAGTTATTTATTAGAGATTGCTCATTTTTTTCCAACAATAAAAGTTGTTCAGGAAGCATGCCCGTTGTGGGTGCCTCTTATTGAAAACAATGAATTTGATAGCCCAGGTGCCAATTATTTTGTGCAGCAACATTTGCAACAGATCATGCAAAAAGGACCAACTATTGATACTTTATTATTGGCATGTACCCATTATCCATTGTTAATTCCTAAGATCGAGCAGTTTGTTCCTAAAGGAGTTAAGGTAATTTCTCAAGGAACTATCGTTGCCCAAAGTCTGGTTGATTATTTAGAAAGACACCCAGAAATGGCCAATAAATGTGCTGATAATGGCCAAATCCGGTTCTGTACCACCGACTCAACTGCCCATTTTGATGCAAATGGGGCCATTTTCTTTGGAAAACCCCTAAAATCGGAGTATATTCAGTTGGGTCATTAGATTTTTTTTCCTAATTTTGCCGTCCTTTCACAAGCGGCGGTATGGTGACTGCAGCAATGAAAAGAAACTATATTTTAGGGTTAGTAAAAAAAGTTAATAATGAAACGTACATTCCAACCACACAAACGTCGCAGAAAAACCGTGCATGGTTTCCGCAAACGTATGGAATCTGCTAACGGCCGTAAAGTATTGGCAAGCCGCAGAGCGAAAGGTCGCAAGAAACTATCTGTTTCTAGCGAAAAAGGTTTAAAATAAGCCCAACCCTCGGGTAGCTGTTTGATTTTCTAATTTATTGGAGAATTATATGCTAGGGATAAAAATATAAGCTCCGTCTCTTTGACGGGGCTTTTTTAGTTTTGTAGTAGATGAGTAAATTAAACGGATATAGTAAAACGCAAAAGTTAAAAAGTCAAAAGGCTATGGAAGCTTTATTTGCTAGCGGAAAATCCTTTAATGCTTTTCCAATCAAAGTTTTTTATACATTAGATCCGATTGCTGAAAAAAATACGCTCGATAAAATTGCTCCTGAGAATTTAGTACATGCTGGCGTTGGTGTTAGTTCTCGAAATTTTAAAAAAGCAGTAGATCGAAATAGGATCAAAAGATTATTACGAGAAGTTTATAGAACTCAAAAGCAAGATTTGATCAGTACAGTTGCGCTGCAAATTTCGGAATTGAACGTTTTCTTTTTATTCATTGGAAAAGAATTACCAGAATACACAGATCTAAAAATTTCGATGGAAAAAACATTGGAGAAATTGATCGGAAGAATTGGCGAAACAACAAAGTAGTAAACTGTATGTGTGATCAATGTGAAATATACAATCAACGAAATTCCTTTTCCATTGCTAAAGGGTTGGGTTATTTATTCATACCCTTCATCAAAATTTACCAATACATCATTTCGCCAGTGATGGGCCCTAAATGCCGATTTGTTCCTACCTGTTCTCAATACGGAGAAGAAGCACTAAAGAAGTACGGACTATTTAAAGGCGGATGGTTATTCATCAAAAGATTCAGCAAATGCAGACCAGGCGGCGGTTCTGGATGGGACCCGGTGCCATAAATAATTTCTTTATTCAAATAAGGACAAAAATGCGCTTACGATAAAAGCCTACAATTTTCTTCATTTCGGCTGCAATGAAAAAACTCGCCCCAATAAATCGGGGCTCAAACAGTTTTCATTGCCATCGCCTCATTCGAAAATTATTTAACGGCTTTTCTCTGATGCTTATTTTTATTCCTTCATTGAATAATAATTCTTTATTGCTTAGGCGCTACAGTGAGGGCTTGCATTTTAGCAATCATTTCTCTAATTTCTTTGATGCTGTAGAAGCGATAGATCTCCGGTTCTTTTCCATCAATCATTTCTGCAGAGCGCATTTGATGATATGGTCCTACTACTTCTGCTTCAGGATTGGCAGATATTTTGGTAGCTTGGTTCGGAAGAATAAAATAATTGCGATTAGCAGCGGAAACATTTTTGCCCTCAATCAATAAATTCAAAGAATCGATTTTTTGTTTCAATGATTCTTGTGTGATCATATTCTGTTGCAATTTAGGACTGCTGTATTTTTGATAACTTCCTATGATGGTGTCGTTCTTTACATTCACTATATACAAACCATTGTCGAGCATTTCTACTGTTGCTTCTCCGGCAGGGGTACTCAGTTTAAAACTAACTTTCTTACTATTCATGTTGAGCTTTTTTTCTTCATGTCCTGCGCCGTCTTTCGATTTGATAGTACCTGCATTTAAATCGATATCTGCTGCACCTTTACTCATTACAATCACTGTTTTTTGATCACCAGAACAAGCAGTAAACAAGATGGCTAAACAAATACCAGTAAAGTAACTTTTCATATAAATAGTTTAAAAAAAATCCCGCAGTAAATATTTACTGCGGGATAAAAATACAATATTAATAGGAGTTTATTTAGCTGCTCCGAAACGTTCTGCTACTTTATTCCAATTTACCACATTCCAAAAAGCGGCCAAATAATCAGCTCTTTTGTTTTGGTATTTCAGGTAATAAGCATGTTCCCAAACATCAGCGCCTAAAATTGGTGTGCCTTTTACTTCGGCAACATCCATCAAAGGATTGTCTTGATTAGGAGTTGATGATACTTCTAATTTACCATCTTTTACAATCAACCAAGCCCAACCGCTACCAAAACGAGTCATGCCTGCTGCTGCAAATTTTTCTTTGAATGCATCAAATGAGCCAAAAGCTGCCGTGATTGCATCAGCCAAAGCACCAGTAGGTGTTCCGCCAGCATTTGGAGCCAAGCTTTCCCAGAAGAATGTATGGTTCCAATGACCACCACCGTTATTACGAACTGCAGGGCTTATTGTTACTGCAACTTTTACCAGTTCTTCCAAAGACTTTCCTTCATTAGGTGTACCTGCAACAGCTTTGTTTAAGTTGTCTACATAGGCCTGATGGTGCTTACCATGGTGAATTTGCATGGTTAAAGTGTCGATATGTGGTTCTAATGCTTCGTGCGCATAAGGTAAGGGTGCGAGTGTAAATGACATGGTTTCTTTTATTTAATTATTAAGTTATTGGTTTGTTACTAAGGTACTGCAAATTTAAGGAGCAAAGGATAAACTTGGTGTTATGTGAATGATTTGTTTCCGAAATCGAAATTGCTAATAAAAGATGAAGTTAATACATGGTCTGATGCTGAGAATTACATGATTCCTCGGCTTATTTGCAAAAAGATATGGTTTCAAACAAATAGAACATTCATAGCTGAGAAATTCATCTTTCTTCTTCTTTTTAGAATTTTTAGTTTCAAACAAATACAACGTTCGCTGCTGAGAAATGCATTTACTAAACTCTTAGCCTACTAATGTTTGCATTTCTCAAAGGCTCACTTATGTATTTGCTTCACCATTCATTTATAAAGTCGATAAATAAACTATTTATTAACTAATCTTCTTATCATAATAAGAAGGGAGTTTTACTAATCCTCTTTTCACACAATAAGTAACTAGTTCCGCTCTAGAATGAATATCAAAAAGTCTGGCTAACTGATTGTAGAAACTTTTGATTGATGATCTACTTAATTGCATAATATCCGCAATTTCATCATAAGAAAGATCAGCAGCATTTAAAATGATAAATTCAATTTGATTTTCGGTTAAGTCAGGATAATGGTTTTTTCTAATAGTAGCAGTAGATTTAGAAAGTTTCATTTCCTTAGGTTTGTTGATAAGTAACAAATCGATGTATTGCTTGCTATTAGTTGCAGATTCTATTGCTTCAAAAAAAATATTCCTTTCACCAAAGCAAGAGGCATAAATAACAGAATCTCTATGTGTAAAATGTTTCGAAATAAAAACTATTGCTCCTTCACTTAATACTTCTGTAACTATTTCTAGATTGGAATGAGTAGAGATACCAATCATTTTCAACTCAGGATATTTATAGCTAATGTATTGTGCTAAAAGTAGCCCATCAATTTTGGGCATTTGAATATCAAGTAAAATGCAATCAGGCATTTTTTTTGCCTTATTTAGCCCAAGCAGTAACTCTAAACCATCATGTGCATCTATAATGAGTTGATTTTTTTTATACAGTTTTAGTTCTTCTTTAATTAACAATCGGTACCGAACATCATCTTCCGCAAGTGCAAATAGCATCATGTAATATTGGATTTAAATTGAATATAATAAGAAAAATTCAAAAAATCGGGGGGGGGGGGGGTAAATACTTAAAAAATGACCATATGGCTATACCATTTTTATTTTTTGAGTTTTATTTTAGATAAGAATTAATTCACTGTTAATCCATAATAATCGGTTCTGTGGCCACAGAGAAAAAAATGGACGTTGGTAAATACGATATTACTCTGGGTATAATATGACAGCCAGGCGAAATCAAAACTGGAAACCTTGCAGTATAAGCAAGTATACAAACCGCTGAAAATTAAACTCTAGGCGTTAAAAAGAGGTAATAAATTAAAAATCTAAACAATGAAATCTAATAAATATTTAATCGTCTTGATTGCTATTTTTGGGATAGTAATGGTTTCTTGTAAAAAAGAAAACTTAGAAGTTCCTATCGAAGGCAAAAAAGAAATCGACCAATCAAAAGTTTATAGAATACCTGAAACAGAAAAGGAAAAAAGCTTAGTAAAAAATTTAGAAAATGTTACAACTTTGTTTAAGGAATTATACAAGAATAATTCAAATATTAAAGTTGTAAATGCTGCCATTTTTTCAAAGATTTATACTGATGAATCAGTGTTATTAAAGGAATTAATTTATCCAAGTACTAGCAGACTAAATAAAAGTGAAAAATTTAAAAAGTATACTTCAGAATGGGGAATTAGTCTTGAAAATTTTTCGAATCAATTTTGGAAAGAAGCAGAAAAATTGAATAATCCTGATTTTAATCAGTTTTTAAAAGAATTGAATTCAATTAAGTTAAATTCAAGCAATATTCAAAGTAATAGCATAAATTCCAATTCGGAATATGGGAATAACAATGGCGAACAAGTAACAATCTACTTTCCGTATTCTGATAATTTCTCTCCTGATAATGGAGGTGCTTACTATGCACCAATTACAAGCATTGTTACTGCAACAGCTGATGCTGATGAAGGTTGGGGAAACCTTCCTTATTATTTAAATGGAATTTTTCAATATTATATGACGGTAATTGTAAATGACGACTTTGCATATACAAATCCTTCTCATATAATTGGATTAAATGGTGTTGAACCATATAATATTATAACAAATGCTGCTCCACCTCCACCAGTTGCTCCTCCCGGCGTTAACAGAGTTTATGTGGGAGATGGAATTTGTAAAGTGCAGTATGATCGATTAATTAGTTTTACAGGGAATGGAGGCGGTTCCGAAATTAAATATTGTAGATTATCGGGTTATTTACAACCAGTTAATGGACAAGTAACAAGTTTTCAAGATATTATATCTGCAGATTTTTCAAGAACGGAAATAAGAAATCAGAATTGGAAATTGCTTTCAGCAATTTGGGATGATGATTGGGTCAATACAGATCTCGAACAAGTATTTGCTATTTATGAAGAAGACAATACTAATTCAAAAACATTTAATGGCTCGTTAGCAACTACTATTACAGTTCCTTCAACACCTACTATACCAGGGGGTAATTCTACTGGAACAATTGGTTATACTGTTACAATTCAGTCACAAGATGATATTATTAGAGAATTAAAGATATCCCGTAATTCGTATTTTTTAGGAGCATTCCAAAACCAAGGATTAGGATTTAGTGGTAATTTTTCTTTCTTGCCACCACCTCCAACAACTGGGTGGCCTTTTTATGATGCAACAACTGGAATAGGTGCAAATGTTGGCTGGACTTGGCCTTATAATATATATTAAAATATTAAGGAGGTTTTGGTATTTATATAAAACCTCCTTAATTTAAATCTCTTAAACTTAATAAATGAAATTTACTATATATATTTTGGTATTAGTTTCTACTTTGCAAATTAACGCTCAATCTAAAAGCAAAATTTCATTAGAAGTAAACTATGGCATACAAGGTAATTACTTTGTAAGAAGCTATAATGAAATTGGGAGGCCAGATGGCACAGCATTTTTAAATAAAAATTTCATTGGAAGTATTGGTGGAATTGAATTAAAGTATCAATCCACCAAAAGGGCGGCTTGGAGTTTAGGGTATGCTCAAAGTTCTAATAAAAGAAGTGTAAATTATAGTACAGTAATTAATGGTATTAGACTGTCAATTAATGATTTTGATATTAGACATGAAAATCGTTTTTATCAACTCTTTTATCAAAGAAACTTTTCAAAGAAAACTCCCAATTTAAAATATGAGTTTGGTATTTTTTATCTTCGATCACAACAACAAGAGATTATTATAGGAAATAGCTTAAGAAACAATATAGATATTTTACAAAGAAATTTTAAGAACAGTAACTTAGAAGAAGGAGGTGTAGGATTTGGCTTACAATATTTGAAGAAGTTGGATACAAAATTTGATATAGGGATTCGTTCTAGAATTTACTATTTAGTATCAACTAATACATTGGAAGCAATTACTTTAACTCCGACTCTAACTTATCATTTCTAGCTTTTATTTCATTTCGATTTTATTTTTTGATGGTCAGGATTTAACTTTTACTATATTGAGTGATAATACATAGTATTATCTAAGTATATTACATTATTACTATCTATATTTATCTTCATGAGTCCTATCAATAAAATCGCTTTATGAATTTATTTATGTTTCTATTGTATACTCTGTTAACTCTTCAAAGCGATGGCTCAAAGTATATTAACAAGAAAAACAGGTCCTATTTAGATAAACAGATTCCCGTAGTGTTAATTGCAAGGGGGCTCAAAAATAATTCAGAAGTTAAAGCCATTGAATATTACTTAAATGATAAATTAAAAAAAAATTATTACACAACAACAACTTTGGAAAATGCAATAGAATTAACGAAATCTGAAGTTGAACGGTATGTAAAGTTTAGCACAAAAAAATCCATTACTTCTGAAAATATAGTTGAAGAATCAATGCGTACAATAAGATCAATGCCTGCTACCTATCAGAAACTGATTTTCAGACTGGTATTAAATGATGCAAAAAAAATTGATAGTTGCTTCTTCCAAGTAATTTATTCCCCTAATGGAATAAGACTACCAAAAAATGGAGGGTATTTAAATGATAGCTTATTGCAAAAGAATGATTTAAAACTTTTATTGGATTACGTTTATGATTCAGTAACAGTTAAGCGATGAAGCAATAAATTATTTATAAATAAGGTGGAATCTATCACAAGAGTAAGCTGTTAAGAAGTACAATTATTATATGCCTTAAAAAAGAAGTTTCAAACAAATACAAGAGTGAGCCTTTGAGAAATGCTGAACTTGGTTTTCTCTAAAGTTTAGGACACGCATTTCTCGGCAGCGAACGATGTATTTGTTTGAAACGATAAATATAAAGGAATAGAAAAATGATGAAATGTATTTATCGCTTCGATCTAAAAAATGATTTCATTAAAAAAGTGCATTCATTTTCGAGCACTCCATTTACCAATTCCGCTTTCGGATGAAAAGGCCATTGTTCTTGCAGTAATCGGCGATATCCATTTTTTTCGTCGGATGCGCCAAAAACAATTCTGCCGATCTTCCCCCAATAAATAGCACCGCAACACATGATGCAAGGTTCGAGTGTAACGTATAGTGTTGCTTCGGGAAGGTATTTTGCACCTAATGAACTATAAGCAGTAGTTAATGCCAGTATTTCTGCATGTGCAGTTGAGTCGTTTAATAATTCTACTTGATTATGTGCTCTGGCAATTATTTTATTATTCATTACCACTAATGCGCCAACAGGAACTTCATCTGAATCGTAAGCTAGCTGTGCCTCTTTCAATGCTTGTTGCATGAAATAATCATCATTCAACAATTGCATATTATAATTTTTTGATCATGATATTTCTGTACCACACATTATCGCCATGATCTTGTAATGCTATATGACCGCTAAAGACTCTTCCAAAATCGGCTTTGTCTTTAAACTTACTACCAGCAATTAAATTTTTCCAATCTGCATCGCCATAAGTAGTTGAAACAACATTTATTCCATTTAAATAAAAATCGAGCTTTCCGTTGTAACTGATAATTTCAGCCAAGTTCCATTCTCCCACTTTATTCACCGCGCCTTCTTTTCCTTCTACTAAATCATACAAATTCCCTGCTCTGTGTTTTTTTATTTTTCCATCGAGGTGGCCATCGTTATCTAGTACTTGCATTTCAGGCCCGGTAAACCACACTTGCTTGTATTTGGTAGTATCGTCCTGTACCCAAAAAATAATTCCGCTATTGCCATTCTTAGAAATCTTCCATTCTAATTTCAAATGAAAATTAGAAAAACTTCCTTCAGATACTAAATCGCCTCCGCTTCCTGCATTTGATTTTTTCGATGCAGCATCAAAAAATAAAACTCCTTCTTCAACTTTCCAAGCGCTACCTGCTTTGGCTTTTCCGTAACTATGCCATCCCTTGGTGGTTTTTCCATCAAATAAATTTACCCAATCATTGGGTTTTGGTGTAGGGGCAGTAAAAAAACTATTGATGAATGCTATTGTGCCTAAAAGAAATGGATACATTGGTAATTATTTAAAGTAAATAAATTATTTTTTTAGCAGAAAAATATACTTCACCATTTGTTCTGCATCGGCTTCTGATATCTGTGGATGAGGTGTCATTGGCACTTCGCCCCAAACTCCTTTTCCTCCCTTGATAATTTTTCCTGCGAGTAATTGAATATTAGCTTCTGTATTTTCATATTTAGCTGCAACATCGGCATAAGCAGGTCCGATTAATTTCTCTCTTACTTTATGACAGGTCAAGCAATCTGATTTTCCGATAAGCTCTAATCCTTTTTGATAATCGGGATTGCTATTTGCATCTTCCTTAGTTGGAGCAGCAGAACCCAGTGCAGTTTGATTAGATACAGTTTCTTTTTTTTCTCCGCCTCCACATGCTGCAATAGCAGCTGTAAATGCAATTAGTACAAAATACTTTTTCAATTTGATTTATTTTATGGTTCTAAAAATACGCTTTTCTAATTAACTCAAAATTCATAATTCTTATCTTATAACTTGATTAATGTATCTCTTAATTCATAATTCATCTTTCTTAATTCATTTTATGCCTAATATCTTTTTGTTTAATTGGTCATCCGTTCCAGTAGCCGCAAAATCATCAAATGCTTTATCGGTTACGCTGATTATATGATTTTTAATAAATGGAGCACCTTCAGCTGCGCCTGTTTCAGGATGTTTGATAGCACATTCCCATTCCATTACAGCCCAACCTGTATAATCGTATTGCGCCAACTTACTAAAGATGGTTTTAAAATCTACCTGTCCATCTCCTAATGAACGGAACCTACCTGCCCTGTTTATCCAACTTTGATAACCACCATACACACCTTGTTTACCTGTTGGATTAAATTCAGCATCTTTTACATGAAACATTTTAATGCGTTCATGGTAATGATCTATATAGGTTTTGTAATCGAGGCACTGTAATACAAAATGAGAGGGATCGTACAATAAACAAGCGCGAGAATGATTATTTACATTTTCTAAAAATAGTTCATACGAAACGCCATCATGTAAATCTTCTCCTGGATGTATTTCGTAGCATAGATCAATTCCATGTTTATCAAATTCATCTAATATGGGCAACCATCTTTTGGCTAATTCGGTAAAACCTGTTTCCACTAATCCTGCCGGACGTTGCGGCCAAGGATAAACTGTTTGCCATAACAATGCTCCACTAAAAGTGGCATGTGCATTGAGGCCTAAGTTAGCTGATGCTTTTGCTGCATATTTTAATTGCTGCACTGCCCATGCAGTTCTTGCTGTTGTATTTCCTCTTATTGCTTCTGGCGCAAATCCATCAAACAATGCATCGTATGCTGGGTTCACTGCAATTAATTGACCTTGTAAGTGAGAACACAATTCGGTGATTTGCATTCCGGTTGATTCTACTATTCCTCTTATTTCATCAGCATAGGTTTTGCTTTCTGCAGCTTTCTGTAAATCGATGCATCGAGCATCCCATGAAGGAATTTGTACTCCAACAAAACCCAATGATGCTGCCCATTTACAAATAGATTCCAAGCTATTAAATGGGGCAGTATCTCCCATAAACTGAGCTAAAAATATACCGGGGCCTTTTAGAGTTGTCATATCTAGAATTATGAATTAGGAGATAAGAATTAAGAGATACATTATTAGAATTATGAGATAAGAATTATGAGTTATTGATTTTGTAAGTGGTCCATTTCTCATTCGAATTTGCTGATGCTACTACATTATCAATAAACGCCATTCCACGAATTCCATCTTCTACCGAAGGAAAATCTAAGGCTTCTTTGCTTGGCGTAGTTCCATCCAATTTAGCCATTAAGGTAGCTGCAAAATTTTTATAAATATTGGCAAATGCTTCTAAATATCCTTCCGGATGTCCGCCTGGTGTTCTGCAGTTGGATGTTGCATAACTAGATAATCGATCGGTATAATTAGTTCCTGCTCGCAATATTTGAGTGGGTGCGTCCAGCCATTTTACTATTAATGTATTAGGTTCCATCTGTGCCCATTCCAATCCGCCTTTTTCTCCGTAAATCCTTATTTTTAAAGCGTTTTCCTCACCTGCAGCCACTTGAGATGCCATTAATACTCCAGTAGCTCCGTTATCAAAATGCAATAAAACTGCTCCATCATCGTCTAGCGCCCTACCTGTAACAACTGTATTTAAATCGGCACAAAGTTTGGAGATTTTTGCTCCACTGATGTATTCCGCTAAATGTGCAGCATGTGTTCCTATATCTCCCATACTCCCACTCTTTCCCGATTTTTTTGGATCGGTTCTCCAGGCGGCTTGTGCATTTCCTTCACGCTCACTTAATTTACTGAGCCAACCTTGTGGATACTCCACCCAAATTTTTCTGACTTTCCCGAACACTCCATCAGCCACCATGGCTTTGGCTTGTTTTACCATTGGATAGCCCGAATAAGTATGCGTTAAACAAAGTACTAATCCTGTGGCATCCACTTTAGCTTTTAATTGTAAAGCTTCATCTAAATTAAATGCGATGGGCTTTTCTATCACAACATGAAATCCATTATCTAATGCCATCATTGCAGGTGCAAAATGCGCAAAATTGGGAGTCACAATAGTAACAAAGTCCATTCTTTGCTCTGATGGCAAAGCGGCTTCCTTGGTGATCATTTCTTCGAAAGTCAGGTATATTCTATCTTTTGGAAGAAATAATAGTTCACCTGATTCTTGTGCAATAGTTGGATTAATGCTTAAAGCCCCACACACTAATTCAATTTGACCGTCCATATTTGCAGCCAAACGATGAATGGCGCCAATGAAAGCATCTTTTCCTCCACCTACCATTCCCATTCTTAATTTTCTTGCCATAAGATCAATTTTAATTGGATATTTTTTGTCAATAAAAGTAAATAATTCGTAGGGTAGTAAAGCTAATTATTTAAAAGCAGTTTTTTTCGATAACTATAATTATATTTAGTCTCTTATTTGCCATTTAATGAAAAACGAAAATAGACGATCTGCTATTAAAAATATACTTGCAGGAACTGCCGCAATGGCTATTGCTCCAATATCGCAAAGCTTTGCGAAAATTACTGATTCAACTACAATAGATTCAATAATATCCGATCCCCAAATGAATAATGAAAAATCAAGTATGCAGTTAAAAGGGAATATTCGCCATGCAGTTTGCAGATGGTGTTTCAGTGGTTTAACCGTAGAGCAACTTTGTATAGAAGCTAAAAAAATAGGTATTACTGGGATAGATTTAATGGGCCCAAAAGATTGGCCAATATTACAACAACAAGGTTTGTTTTCGAGCATGTGCAATGGCGCGGAAATCAGTCTGGTTAAGGGTTGGAACGATCCTCAATATCATTCTACCTTAATAAAAAGTTATACCGAATATATCGATCTAGTAGCTACCGCTGGGTATAAAAACTTGATCTGTTTTTCAGGAAATAGAAATGGAATGGATGATGAAACAGGGTTAAAAAATGCAGCTGCTGGCTTGAAGCAAATTATGGCTGCGGCAGAAAAAAAAGGAGTCATCATTCAAATGGAATTGTTGAATAGTAAAGTGGATCATAAAGATTATATGTGCGACAGAACCGCTTGGGGTGTAGAGCTCTGTAAGCGTATTGGCTCACCTAATTTTAAATTACTCTACGATATCTATCATATGCAAATTGATGAAGGCGATGTGATCAGAACTATTCGCGATAATCATACCTACATAGGACATTATCATACAGCTGGAGTTCCGGGCAGACACGAAATTGATGAAAGTCAGGAATTGTATTATCCTGCTATAATGAAAGCGATTGTAGCAACTGGGTTTAATGATTTCGTAGCACAAGAATTTATTCCGATCGCTACCAACAAATTGGATTCGTTGAAGAAAGCGATCTCGATATGCGACATATGAATTAAGAATTAAGAGAGAAGAATTATGAATTAAGAATTAAGAGAGAAGAGTTTATTGTTTAATCGATTTAAATAAATAATATGGCGGAACAAAATTTTGATGCAATTGTAATTGGCTCTGGAATCAGCGGTGGATGGGCTGCTAAAGAGTTAACTGAAAAAGGGTTGAAAGTGTTGATGCTCGAAAGAGGTAGAAATATTGAGCATGTAAAAGACTATGTGAATGCCAATAAAGAAGCTTGGGACTATCCGCACCACGATAGAAAAACACAGGAAATGATCGCCAATAATCCAGTTCGTAATCGCGACTATCCTTTAAATGAATCAACATTTGATATGTGGGCCAATGAAAAAGAAAGCCCTTATACAGAAGTAAAAAGATATGATTGGTTCAGAGGATACCATGTTGGAGGACGCTCTTTATTATGGGGTCGTCAATCTTATCGTTGGAGCGATTTGGATTTTGAAGGAAATGCTAAAGATGGTATTGCTGTTGATTGGCCTGTGCGTTATAAAGATATTGCACCATGGTATGATTATGTAGAAAAATTTGCGGGGATCAGTGGAAACAGAGATGGTATTCCTGTTTTACCTGATGGACAATTCATGCCTCCGATGGATATGAACTGTGTAGAAAAAGATGTTGCCAAAAGGATTAAAGATTTTTATAAAGGACAACGTGCGATGATCATTGGACGAACAGCCAATATTACTCAACCATTAGAAGGTAGAACAAATTGTCAGTTTAGAAACAAATGTTGGCTAGGATGCCCATTTGGCGCCTATTTCAGCACACAGTCTTCTACTTTACCTGCAGCTATGAAAACGGGCAATCTCACATTGCGCCCTTGGAGTATTGTTACCAAAATATTGTACGATAAAGACAAGAAGAAAGCAACTGGTGTAGAAGTGCTGGATGCGGAAACTAACAAAACCTATGTATACAATGCAAAAATAATTTTCTTGAACGCATCTACTTTAAATTCTGCATGGGTATTGATGAACTCAGCCACCGATGTTTGGGAAGGAGGATTAGGAAGTAGTAGCGGAGAGTTAGGACATAATATTATGGACCATCATTTAGGTGCTGGAGCAAATGGCAAAATGGATGGCTATGAAGACAAATATTATTTTGGAAGAAGGGCTAATGGCATTTATATACCTCGTTATCAAAACGTAAATGGAGATAAACGCGAATACAAAAGAGGTTTTGGGTATCAAGGTTCTGCAAGCAGAGAAGGTTGGGGAAGACAAATTGCAGAAATGAGTATTGGGGGAGATTTTAAAGATGCATTAACTGAACCAGGTGGTTGGAAAATGGGTATCATGGGTTTTGGAGAAGTATTGCCAGACCATGCCAATTTTGTTACACTCGATAAAACCGTAAAAGATAAATGGGGTTTGAATGTGTTGAAGATTGACGCAGAGTTGAAAGAGAACGAATTGAAAATGCGTAAAGACATGCAGGCTGATGCTATTGAAATGCTTACCAATGCTGGCGCTAAAGACATAAAAGGGTATGATGCGAATGGTGTTCTTGGTAGAGGCATTCACGAAATGGGAACAGCTAGAATGGGAGCTGATCCTAAAACATCGGTGGTGAATAAGCACAATCAAATTTGGGATGCTCCGAATGTATTTGTAACCGATGGATCGTTCATGACTTCTGCAGCATGTGTGAATCCATCGTTAACGTATATGGCATTTACTGCTAGAGCTGCCGAATTTGCAGTGAGCGAATTGAAGAAAGGGAATTTGTAATTTAATTGCTGAAGCAGTTTTTTATTAATTATTAGGACATTTTAAAAATAAAATTATGAATAGACGAGAAGCATTATCCAGCGTTGCCGTTTTATTGGGCGGCACTTTGATTGGTGCAGAAGTTTTTTTATCGGGATGTAAAAACGCATCAAGTGATGTGGTAGCTTTTACTCCTGATGATATTGCTTTTTTAAATGAAGTGGCTGAAACGATTTTACCTAAAACCGATACACCAGGCGCTAAAGAAGCCAAAGTGGGAGATTTTATGGCGGTGATTGTAAAAGATTGTTATAAGCCAGCTGAAGCAAAAGCTTTTATGGAAGGAATGGCTGCTTTGAAATTTAAAGATGCAAAAGCAAAGATCGGAAAATCATTTATGGAAGCTTCCCCAGAAGAACGCTATAAATTATTAGTGGAATTAGATGCAGAGCAAAAAGCATTTCAGGCAAAAAAGAAAACAGAAGACCTGCCTCATTATTTCCGCATGATGAAAGAACTTACTTTGTGGGGATTCTTTACCTCTGAAGTTGGCGCTACTAAAGCATTGCGTTATGTAGCAGTACCTGGTAAATATGAAGGTTGTGTTGATTATAAGAAAGGAGATAAAGCGTGGGCCACTTAGAGAATTATGAATTATGAATTATGAATTATGAGATAAGAGATACAGTGAGGAGTTATGAATTAAGAGTTATGAATTAAGAGATAAGAGTTAATGGTTGTTTAAAATTGAAAATATGTCACAGCAGCGCAGGGATTTTATAAAAACAATTGGTTTAGCAACTGCAGGTTTAACATTACCTTTTACTGGTAAAAGTAATTTGCTAGAAGAATTTGCAGCTTACAAAAAACTGCCTGCTTTTGGTTTACAGTTATGGACTGTTAAATCTGAGATGGGTGCGGATTCTAAAGGAACTCTTGCTAAGCTAGCTTCATATGGGTTTAAGCAAATTGAAAATTTTGAAGGACCAAAAGGAATGTTTTGGGGTATGAAAAATACTGAGTTCAATCAATATATTGAAGATTTAGGGATGAAACTGGTTTCATCTCATTGTAATAGTTCCGTCGATTTTGAACGCAAGGCTGCAGAGGCGGCTGAAATAGGAGTGAAGTATTTAATATGCGCCTATAAGGGGCCACAAAAATCAATTGAAAATTTCAAAAAATTCAACGACGAGTTTAATAAATGTGGAGAGATCTGCAAAAAAAATGGAATTCGTTTTGCGTATCATAATCATGATTATTCATTTAAAATGGTGGATGGTCAATTGCCTCAAACGGTTATGATGGAAGGAACTGACCCTTCATTGGTAGATTTTGAAATGGATATTTATTGGGTGGTTGCAGCAAAAGAAAATCCTGAAGAATGGTTTAAGAAATACCCTAACAGATTTAAATTATGTCATGTAAAAGACCAGACTAAAACAGCCACCGGAATTGAGTCTTGCCATTTAGGGAAAGGAACTATTGATTTTAAAACCATTTTAGCCACTGCTAAAAAGCATGGCATGAAATATTATATTGCAGAGCAAGAAGCATTTACTGGATCTTCGCCGATTCAAAGCGCTGAGATAGATGCGGCTTATTTGAAGAAACTTTCTTTTTAACCCGCGTCAGACAGACTTCGCCCGCGTCAGACCGGCTTCGCCTGGTGCAGACGCGAGCTTCACCTGGTGCAGACGCGAGCTTCGTCTGGTGCAGACGCTAGTTAAAAACTTCGGTACTCGCGTTTGATAAACTGATTAGCTTCATCAAAGTTGGTGATCTTCATATTTGGTCCATCCCACAATAATTTGATGTTTCTGCCAGGATAAGATGTATTTCCACTTGCGCTTTTCTTTTGCAAATCATTGCTTCGAATTGCTAGGTTACCCATCAATACACTTTCTGTAAGAGGACCTGCAATATCAAAATGAGAACTTAAGTTTTTCGCTTTATCAGAACCATATCCTGCAATAGCAGCTTCTACCCATGCGGCATAATGGCCGTTATCACCATTTGGTACACGAGTAATTGATTGTGGAACGATGGTTTGTTTACTCATTGATGTAGGTAATAAATTAGGTAATGCACCATAAGTACCGCAAATCATTTTTCCTTTTGAACCCAAGAAGATGGTACCATTTCCTCCATCACCCATTAATTCATTAGGTCCTAATTCTTCCGGACGATCTGGGCGAATGCCCCCGTCCATCCAATGTAGTTTTACATCGGGTTTTCCGTTTTGGCCTTTGAAAGTTAAAATAATATGAGAAGCAGTTGGGCAACTTTCAGGATAGTAAGCTCTTGTCCAAGGTTGAAGATATCTGGTTGCGACACTACATTCAGCTGAAACAGGATAACCTAATCCTAATACTGCAAAAGCAGGTGCCATGATATGACAAGCCATATCTCCCAATGCGCCCGTACCATAATCCCACCAACCGCGCCAGTTAAAAGGGAGTAGTCCTTCTACATAATCTTTTTGAGGTGCTGTTCCTAACCATAAATTCCAATCTAATCCTGCAGGTATGGGGCCAGTAGCAATGGGCCATCCAATTCCTTGAGGCCACACAGGACGATCGGTATAACAATAGATAGTATGAACATCTCCAATGGTACCAGCATTGTACCAATCTATTAATTGACGAACACCATCTCCGGATGCGCCTTGATTGCCCATCTGTGTAACTACTTTGTATTTATGAGCAGCTTCGGTCATGGTTCTTGCTTCATAAATATCATGTGAAAGCGGTTTTTGAACATAGACATGCTTTTTTAGTTGCATGGCCGCTAATGCCTGTGGGGCATGCATATGATCGGGGGTTGATACAGAAACTGCATCTATTTTTTTATGCTCTTTATCGAGCATTTCTCGATAGTCTTTGTATACTTTAGCATTTGGATATCTGCTTCTGCTTTTAGCTGTTTGACGATCATCAACATCACATAAAAAAGCAATATCAGCTTTGCCACTTTGGAAAAAATTCCACAAATCACTCTCTCCTTTTCCGCCAGCGCCAATTCCAGCCACTTGTAATTTATCACTTGGTGCAATAAATCCTCTGCCTAATACATGGCGAGGAACAATGTAAAAACCTGCTGCAGCAATACCTGCGTTTCGGAGGAAGGAACGACGAGAAGCATTTTCTTTTTTCATGTATGGCAATTATGAAAGATGAATATACAGAAAAAAATAAAACCTTTCGGTTAAATATGGAGCATTTATGTGGAAAGTATGTAAACGAATTTTATGATTTATCTAGTCCGAAGAAACCCTTTAAGTTGCCGGCGTATTGTTAAAGTTGATTTGAAACTTTTATTTCCAATTCCATCGATAACAAAAAAGGGCGTACTATTTTTAACAAGATTTGTTCAAAAAGGGAATACAATCCAGTGATTGAAAGAGAATATCAATTAGACCAAATTGTAGAGACCTATAAATATGTTGAATCCGGACAAAAAATCGGTAATGTTGTAATAAAAATATTTTAAAAATGAATGTTGCTGTTTTATTATTTGACGATTTTGAAACACTCGATGTATTTGGTCCTGTAGAAATATTTGGAAGACTCAAGCAATATTATCAAGTGTCGTTTTATTCTGCTTCAGGTGGGATAGTAGATAATAATCATGGAGTTTCTATCCAGACAAAAAATCTTGATGAAATAAACAATGGAACAGACATATTTCTTATCCCAGGAGGATATGGTACTAGACAAGAAGTAGAAAATATTTTTTTGATTGATAAAATCAGAAAAATTTCCAATTTAAGCAAATATGTACTTTCGGTCTGCACAGGAAGTGCTTTACTAGCAAAGACCGGATTATTGGATGGAAGAAAAGCTACATCAAATAAGAAAGCATTTGATTGGGTAATAACGCAAGGAAAAGAAGTTCAATGGATTAAAAAAGCTCGATGGGTGAAAGATGGAAAGTTTTACACTTCCGCTGGCGTAAGTGCTGGAATGGATATGACTTTAGGATTTTTGAATGATCTTCATGGAATTGAATTTGCTCGAAATGTAGCATTTGAAATTGAATATGATTGGATAGAGGATAGGGAAAATGATCATTTCTATCAACAAATACTTTAAATTCAATATTTACCTTTATTATAAATAAATGACCTATTCTGAGTTTACCTTAAGAGTTTCCTTGGCAGTAATAGCTGGTATGGTTATTGGCTTTGAACGGCAATGGAATCACAAGTCTGTAGGTCTGAGAACAACCACTTTAGTGGCACTTGGTTCTGCTATTTATGTTTTGTTGTCTATTAATATCACTCAAACTGAAGGCGATGTAACAAGAATCATCGGACAAGTAGTTACCGGAATTGGCTTTTTGTGTGCTGGAGTAATTTTCAAAGAAGGATTGAGTGTTCATGGTCTTACTACTTCTGTTACTATTTGGTGTAGTTCTGCAATTGGCTGTTTAGCAGCTGCCGGATATTTTGTTGAAACAGCTATTGCAACAACGCTAATTCTAGCAGTTAATATTGGTTTGAAATATTTAGATAAATGGTTGACTAACAGAAATCAGAAGTCAGACAATAATAAGAAACAAAATTAATTAGATCTTTCACAACTTTTTTAATCATTCAATTTTCAATGTCTCAAAGAATCATCATTCAAAATATCAGCATCGTAAATGAAGGCAAAATCACCATTGCCGATCTTCTTATAGAAAATGGACTCATTCAACAAATTGGTCAAATCAATCATATCGGCAATGCAACTATCATTAACGGAACCGGAAAATTTCTTTTTCCTGGTATTATAGATGGGCAAGTTCATTTTCGAGAACCTGGCCTAACACATAAAGGTGACCTGTATTCAGAATCTAAAGCTGCTATTGCTGGTGGTGTAACTTCTTTTATAGATATGCCCAATACCGTCCCTAATGTATTAACCATGGAGTTATTTGAGGAGAAATACAAAATCGCTGCAGAAAAATCCTTGGCGAATTTTGGTTTTTTTCTAGGCGTAAATAGAGACAATATTGATGAAGTAATTAAATTGGATACTTCTAAACTCTTAGCTGTTTCTGATGATGGACTTTATTTTACAAAAAAAGGAAATTTGTTGGCAGACAATCCTGAAATAATGGAGAAATTGTTTGCCAATTGCAAATCGATCATTGCCATTCATTCCGAAAAAGAACAAATAGTTGAGGAGAACGAAAATGTATACAGAGAAAAATATGGTGAAAATGTACCGGTGGAATTTCATCCTTTGATAAGAAGTGAAAAAGCATGTTATGAAGCAACTAAAAGAGCCATTGAATTGGCCAACAAGCACCATGCTAAACTCCATATTCTTCACCTAACTACTGAAGCAGAAACGCATTTATTTCGCAACGATATTCCATTAGAAGAAAAAAATATTACCACTGAAGTATCGGTTCATCATTTGTGGTTTTCCGATAAAGATTATCATCAGTTAGGAACACTCATAAAATGGAATCCAGCAATTAAAACCGAAAAAGACAAAACTGGTCTTTTAAAAGCTTTATTAGATAATAGGATCGATATAGTAACAACCGACCATGCTCCTCACACGTTAGAAGAAAAACAAAAGCCTTATTTTAAGTCTATGTCTGGAGCACCAATGGTGCAACACTCTTTGAATATTATGTTGGAGTTTTTCAAACAAGGGCTTATTTCTTTAGAGGTCATTGCGGAAAAAATGTGCCATAACCCAGCCATATTGTATCGAATTGCAAATAGAGGTTTTATCAGGGAAGGCTATGCTGCGGATTTAACCATTGTAGATCTTTATTCTGATTGGACAGTTAGCAAAGAAAATATATTATATAAATGCGGTTGGTCTCCTTTAGAAGGAACCCATTTTCAAACTAAAGTGACGCATACATTTGTAAATGGAAATTTGGTGTATGACAATGGGCGTTTCAACGAAGAAACAAAAGGGGATGCATTGAAAAAGATCATTGAGTAAAACTAAAATGTACAGAGGAGGTATTTTTTATTTCCTTAACTTGAGTCACTAAAAATTTCCCTGATGAGCTCCTTATTAGAACGACTCCAAGCAATGCGCCGTTATTTCGAAACTGGTGCAACTAAACCATATGCATTCCGAAAACAACAATTACTGGCTTTAAAAAACGCCGTTGAAGAAAATGAACAAGCTATTTATGATGCTTTATATGGAGATCTAAAAAAGAGTAAAGAAGAGAGTTGGGTTACGGAGAATGGATTTTTTATGACTGAGTTAAAAGATACCCTTTCCAATTTAAAAAACTGGATGGAGCCTCAAGCAGTACCAACTAATTTATTAAATCTTCCATCTAGCAGTAAAATTGTGCAAGAACCTTTGGGCGTAGTATTGGTAATTGGTCCATGGAATTATCCTTTTCAATTATTATTCACTCCATTAATGGGAGCTATTGCAGCCGGTAATTGCGTAGTATTAAAACCCAGTGAATTTGCACCTGCAACTGCTGCGATCATGCAAAAAATTATTGAAGCATGTTTTACACCAGAACAGGTGCTCTATGTTCCGGGGGATGGTGCAACGGTTATTCCGGAGATGATGAATCATTTTAGTTTCGATCATGTTTTTTATACTGGTAGTACTTCGGTAGGAAAGATCATTTATAAAATGGCTGCCGAAAAATTAACTCCAGTTACATTAGAACTTGGTGGTAAAAGCCCTTGTGTAGTGGAAGCCGATGCCAATATTTCTGTTGCTGCGAAAAGAATAGCTATGCCAAAATATTCTAATGCTGGTCAGATGTGTGTAGCTCCTGATTATGTGTTGGTGCATGAAAGCAAAAAAAATGAGCTGATTGCTGAATTAAAAAAAGCCATTCCTTCTATGTATGGAGTAGACGCTTCAAACACTGATGGGTATGGAAAAATCATTAACGAAAAACAATTCAACAGAATTATTACTTATTTGTCGGATGGTACAATAGTGTATGGAGGAAAATACAATGCAGCTGATTTATACATTGAACCTACAATATTAGATGGAGTAAATATCGATTCGAAAATAATGCAGGAAGAAATTTTTGGACCAATTCTTCCAATACTAACTTTCAATACTATGGAAGAAGCAAAAACAATTATTGCACATAATCCTAATCCGTTAGCTTTTTATATTTTCACTTCTTCTAACGAAAAAGAAAAAGCATGGGTTGATGCAGTTCCGGCGGGTGGGGTATGTGTAAATGCGGCAAGTGTGCATTTAATGAATCCGCATCTTCCCTTTGGTGGTAGGGGTTTCAGCGGAACCGGGGCTTATCATGGAAAATACAGTTTCGATACCTTTAGTCATAAAAAATCGGTAATGAAATCGCCTACTTGGTTTGATCCTGCATTAAAATATCCCCCATTCAACGGCAAATTGAAATTATTAAAATGGATGGTAGGATGAAAAAATTTATTCTAATAATATTCGCTTTATTCATCACTGCAATTGTATTTGTAAAACAAAAAAACATGACCTGGAAACAATCCATCTTAAAAGCTATTTACCCTTTGATTATGTTGAAAGGAAAAATTGCTGGAAATGATAAAGCAATTAAACTAAACAGTGTATCGATTCTACCTACTACGTCTTTTTACGATTTATCGGCCATAAAAAATAATGGCGATACGCTTCAGTTTGCAACATTGAAAGGGAAAAAAGTATTGATTGTAAACACTGCCAGTGATTGTGGCTATACAGGTCAATATGAACAATTAGAACAATTGCATAAAGAGTATGGAGATCGATTAGTGGTACTTGGTTTTCCCGCCAATGATTTTAAAGAGCAAGAAAAAAAATCCGATACCGATATTGCCAGTTTCTGCAAAGTGAATTATGGAGTTAGTTTTCAATTAATGAAAAAATCGAGCGTTATAAAATCTCCGAATCAAAACAGCGTATTTAAATGGCTGTCTGACCCTGCTGAAAATGGTTGGAGTAAATTCCAGCCTACTTGGAATTTTAGTAAATATATTATAGACGAAAAAGGAGTACTCCAAGGATTTTTTACACAAGACGTTTCGCCGCTAGACGGAGCAGTTATTAAATTACTGAGTTATTAAGTTATTGGGATTTTGAGTAATTCATAATTCTTAATTCATAATTCATAATTCATAATTCCAAAAGGTATCTCATAATTCATAATTCTTAATTCTAAACGGGGCAATTCTCGTGGTAATTAATCAACTCAATAGGCGTTCGCTCAAAGCCATATCCTGCATAAGCTACAGCCACTTCATCTAACACCCCTTCAATCTCTGATGGGTCCATTAAGGTAACTAAGCGTGCACGATAATCTTTTATTCCTGGCAAACCTTTTAAGTAATTTGTATAGTGACGGCGCATTTCGAATATGCCCACTTTAGGCCCTTTCCATTCAACAGATCGTTGCAAATGTTTTTTGCAAACTGCCACTCGTTCTATTAAAGTTGGGGAAGGCATTATTTCACCTGTTGCTATATAATGTTTGATCTCTCTGAAAATCCATGGGTAGCCAATCGCAGCTCTTCCAATCATTATTCCATCTACACCATAGCGATTTTTATATTCCACCGCTTTTTGTGGGCTATCAATATCTCCATTCCCAAAAATGGGAATATGAATTCGTGGATTATTTTTCACTTTGGCAATAAGGGTCCAATCGGCTTCTCCTTTATACATTTGAGCCCTTGTTCTTCCATGAATTGCCAATGCTTTGATACCTACATCCTGTAAGCGCTCTGCTACTTCTTCAATATTTCTATTGGAATCATCCCAGCCCAAACGTGTTTTTACTGTTACAGGCAATGAAGTGCTTTTTACGACAGCCTCCGTTAATCGAACCATCAAGTCGATATCTTTCAAAACGCCCGCTCCTGCACCTTTTAGTGCCACTTTTTTTACTGGGCACCCAAAATTGATATCGAGTAAATCTGGATTTACCGTTTCTACAATTTTTGCACTTAATGAGAGTGCTTCTTCATCTCCTCCAAAAATTTGTATACCAACTGGGCGCTCATAATCGAAAATATCGAGCTTTTGACGGCTTTTGATGGCATCTCTTATTAATCCCTCACTACTGATAAATTCAGTATACATTAGGTCTGCACCATTGTCTTTACATACAGCACGAAATGGAGGATCGCTTACATCTTCCATTGGTGCGAGTAGCAAAGGAAAATCAGGAAGTACTATTTGATCAATTTTTACCATATTGCAGTGTATACCTTTTATCCTTTTTAGGGTATTTCCCTAAAAGGAATTTGCGAAATTACAATCTTATTTTTAAAACGATGAGTCAGAAGCCTTTAGTTGGATATGGAAGTCAGTTTGCTTTATTACTTGCATTATTAGGAGTTTTACTCATTTTGGGCAGTTTATTGATGGGTTTTATTGCATCCCAGGTTTTTAATGTGCCTTTATTACAGGCAGGAAATGAATTACTCAAGCCCCAAAACGTGCAAATGGCAAGGTTGCTAAATACAGCTGCAACTGCCATTTCTTTCTTTTTACCGGCCTTGATTGTAGCTAAAATAAGTAGTGCAAAACCTTTCGAATCATTGGGTTTTAATCGAGTTATTTCATTTAAGCAGATCATTTTAGTACTGTTTATTACATTGGGTGGGTTATTTTTAAGTGGTTCTCTAGCTGCTTTGAATGAAATGATACCCATGCCAGCTTCCTTCCTAAAAAAAGCGCGTGAACTAGAAGCCACTTATCAATCGGCGATGCTCACAATGGCCACCATGAAAAATTTTGGTGACTATTTATTGACTTTACTTGTAATTGGTTTGGCTCCTGCCATTTTTGAGGAAGTATTATTCAGAGGAAGTATGCAAAGTATTTTGATTAATTGGTTCAAAAGTCCTTGGATTGGAATCATTTTTACAGCCATTATTTTCAGTGCTATACATGGTTCTTATTTTGGTTTATTACCTAGAATTGGTTTGGGAATTATATTGGGCTTAGTGTATTATTTCAGTAAGAATTTATGGCTTTCTATAATCATGCATTTCTTAAACAATGCTGTAGTAGTTACTCAAATTTATTATTTAACAAAAATGGGAAAGCCAATCAAAGATGCAATGGATGAAAGCATGCCTATTTGGTTTGGTGTACTTGCAATAATGGGATTAATGATTATCTTTCGTTTATTCCAACAAACAGCTCAACAAGTTCAAGCAAACCATCCAACAAATAATTCCTATGAACTCATGGACTAAAATTTTCTCCACTCGAAATATTGCAGAAGCGAGTATTATACAAGGCATGTTAGAAGAAAATCAAATTCCCGTACAACAACTCAATAAGCAAGACAGTAGTTATGTAAATTTTGGAGAGATTGAATTGTATGTTCCTCAACAATTTAAACTTACTGCTGCTCAATTGGTAGAGCAAAGTTTGTTGAATTGATCTGCTTATCTTTACAGCCAACAATTCTTATTCAATGGCTTTAAACCTTACTACACTTAGAACTAGAGCAATCACCGCAATTTTTTTTGTAGTGATTATGTTAGGTGGTATTATATGGAATGAATGGAGTTTTATGTTGTTGATGTTTGTTATTCAAATTGGTTGTATTGCAGAATTGGTTAAGCTTATTAGTTTTATTGATCCCAATTACACTAAATTTCCGATGCCCGTTTTAAAATACTTGACTTTTGGAATTATTTATCTTTCCTTTCCATTTGGCGCTTTGAGAGATATGTATAAGCATAGTGCTGATTTTTTTACAGGACCAAATTGGTTATTACCTATGTTAATCATTGCTTCTATTTGGGTAAATGATACCATGGCTTATTTTGTTGGATCACTTATTGGCAAGACGCCGCTTTCTCCCATTTCTCCAAAAAAAACATGGGAAGGAACTATTGGAGGTGCAGTGTTAGCTGTTTTGGTGGTCGGTATTGGCGGTCATTTCATTTGGAATTTTTCGATCAATACTTTGGTATTAATTGCAGCTACTGCAGCTATAGCTGGCACTTTAGGTGATTTATTGGAAAGTAAAATCAAAAGAATGGCAGATGTAAAAGACAGTGGTAATATTATGCCTGGTCATGGTGGTTTTTTAGATCGTTTCGACTCACTTTTACTGGCAGCTCCAGCCGTTTGGTTGGTTTTAAAGCTTTTTTTATAAGCATTCTGCGTTTTAGGATTTACATTTGCTCTTCAATACAAGCCAATGACCATACACAGAGAAGGATACAGAACAATTGCCATTAGCGCTTTTTTGTTTGGGTTAATCAATATGATTTCTTTTAGTTTTTTGAGCAGCCATTTGCCTTGGTTGGCCATTGCATTGTTCATTGCTACTTTAGGATTGTTTTTATTCTTAGTTTCATTTTTTAGGATACCAAACAGAGTTCACACTATCAATGATAATCAAATCATTTGTCCGGCCGATGGCAAAGTGGTGGTAATAGAAGAAATCACGGATGTAGAATATTTTAAAGACCAAAGAATTCAGGTGAGTATTTTCATGAGTCCTGCCAATGTGCATGTGAATCGCAATCCGATGGATGGAGTGGTTACTTATAATCAATACCATAAAGGAAAATATTTAGTTGCCTGGCATCCAAAATCTTCTACCGAAAACGAACGTTGGAGTGTTGTAGTTAAAAATAATCATGGAGAAATTTTGTACAAGCAAATTGCTGGTGCATTGGCCAAGAGAATTTGTAATTATACTTCTGTAGGGCAAACAGTTAAACAAACCGAAGAGTACGGCTTTATTAAATTTGGAAGTAGGGTAGATATATTATTGCCTGTTGGAACTACAATAAATGTAACATTAAATGAGGTAGTTAAGGGTGGGGTTACTGTTTTAGCTACTTGGTAATCAATCGATTGTAAATTTTAACATCCAAGAAGCTCATTGTTTCTTGAAATTCAATAACTTCAATTATTAATTAAAAAAACGATTTATATGAAAAAAGTATTGGTATTAGCAACAGCAGCTTTTTTATTTACTGGAGTAGCATTTGCTGGTGGAGACGGAAAAAAATGTGCCAAATCTAAAGATTCTGGTATGAAAGACATGAAAGATTGTAAAATGAAAGAAGGTAAAGAGATGAAAGATTGTTGCAAGAAAGAAACAGCTTCAAAAACAACTACTAAGTCTACAGCTAAGAAAGCATAGTAAATTAGTAAAATATATAGCCCGTCTGACCCTTGGTTGGACGGGTTTTTATTTATAAGATTGTTTCCAATTCTTTTAGATGGTATATTGTGTAGGTAGGTTGAACATCTGTTTTTGCATTAATATGGTTTACAAAAATAGTATCCATTCCAATATTCATCGCTCCTTTAATATCTGCTTCAATATTATCACCAATCATAATGCTTTTGTTGATGGTTGCTCCAGCTTTTTCTAAAGCATGTTCAAATATTTCTCTATTGGGTTTTAAGCTATTGCTGCCTTCTGAAGTAATTACTTCTATAAAATAATTACTGATATTACTTTTTTCGAGTTTATTGTATTGTACTTTCTCAAATCCATTGGTAATTAAATGCATTTGATAGCCTTTGTTTTTCAAATAAGAAAGAATTTCCAACGTATAAGGGAATAGCTTGTTTTTATTAGGCAAGATCTCCAAAAATTCCAAACCCATTTTGCGTGAAATTGTTTCGTCTGCAATTTTAAAATCAACCAATGATAACCACATTCTCTTCCACCTCAGTTCTTCTTGTTTCAATTGCCCTTTGGAATATTTATCCCATAACCGATGGTTGTGATAACTGTATCGATCAAAAAAAGCATCAAAACTAGGTATACCCTTTTCGTGTAATTGATTACTAGTAAATACATCTAGCATAGCTTCTTTTGAATTGGTTTCAAAATCCCAGATGGTATGATCGAGGTCAAAGAAAAGGTGTTCGTATTGCATGGAGCGAAATTAGGAGTTTGTAGTTAATAGTCAGGTGACTAATTGAATTGGATAAGTTGTATTTTTAAAGTATGAATATCATTATAACCGGGGCTTCAAAAGGTATAGGTAAAGCAATTGCAGAACAATTTGCAGTTGATTCGAATACTATTTTATTGTGCAGTAGAGGAGAAAAATCGCTCTATGATACGGTTGCCGATTTGCAAACCAGGTTTCCTCAATCCACCATTAAAGGAAAAGTTTGTGATATGAGCGAAAAATTGCAGGTCCTCGAATTTGCTGCTTGGTGTTTATACCAAGGCACTCCAGATATTGTGGTGAATAATGCAGGAAACTTTATTCCTGGTTCTGTTCATAGCGAAGAAGATGGTGTTTTAGAAGATATGATGACTGCTAATCTATACAGTGCCTATCATTTTACTAGAGCAGTTTTACCTTCAATGATAACTGTCTCACAGGGCCATATTTTTAATATCTGTTCTATCGCTTCGTTAAATGCCTATGCGAATGGTGGTAGTTATAGTATTAGTAAATTTGCATTATTAGGGTTTAGTAAAAATCTTAGAGAAGAACTGAAACCCAAAGGCATCAAGGTAACTGCTGTTTGTCCTGGGGCCACGCTCAGCGCCAGTTGGGATGGTTTTGATATAGACCCTGCTCGCATTATGGAAGTAAATGATATTGCCAAAATGATATATACAGCAGCACATCTTTCACTAATGGCCGTTGTAGAAGACATCATTATGAGACCTCAATTAGGTGATTTATAATTTATAACATAACATTTCCGTAATCATTTCGTAACATTTAAGTTACATGCTGTTGGGAGTTTTGCTAAACTCCTATCAATGGAAAAACGCCAGCTCGATGTTGTAGTAATGAGCGACCTACATTTAGGCACTTATGGTTGTCATGCTACAGAGATCGTCAATTATCTTAAAAGCATCCAACCACAAATTTTGGTGTTGAATGGCGACATCATTGATATCTGGCAATTCAATAAAAGATATTTTCCTACAGCTCACATGCAGGTGATCAAAGAAATCATGAACCTGCTTTCTAAAGGTACAAGGGTCATTTATATCACTGGTAATCATGATGAATCTTTACGAAGGTACAGTGATATGCATATGGGCAATTTTCAATTGACCGATAAAGTAGTTATGGAAATCAATGGTAAAATGACCTGGATTTTTCATGGCGACGTATTTGATGCAACTACAAAAGGTAGCGCAAAAATTCTAGCTAAACTAGGAGGGCATGGATATGACTTACTCATTCTTATCAATAGCTTTTTGAATTGGGGTTTGAAAGTAATGGGTAGAGAGAAAATGAGTTTCAGTAAGAAAGTAAAGAACGGTGTTAAAAAAGCAGTTTCCTGGATCGGAGATTTTGAACAAACTGCCGCAGAATTAGCCATCGAAAAAAAATACGATTATGTAATCTGTGGGCATATTCATCAACCGCAGAAAAGAGAAGTAGTTACTAAGAATGGATCGGTTACCTATTTAAATAGTGGGGACTGGATAGAAAATTTAACATCTTTAGAGTATACTCAAAACGAGTGGACCATTTTTCAATACGATGAGAAAGATTTTGTTGCTTCTACAGCTCCTGTTGTAGCAATGGAAAGAAAATTACCTCAACTCAATGTTGTTACTGATGAGATAGCGCTATTTATTCACTCACTAGCATTTCAATCATGAAAATTTTATACGCTGTACAAGCAACCGGCAACGGGCATATCAGTAGGGCAATAGAATTATTGCCTTTCATTGAACAATATGGTACAGTAGATATTTTTTTAAGTGGCAACAATTGTAATTTGGATTCGCAACTTCCTGTAAAATACAGGAGTAAAGGAGTGAGTTTGTTCTATGGCAATAAAGGTGGATTGGATTATTGGAAAATGGTTAAAGATTTTAGTTTACGAAGAATTTGGAAAGAAGCCAATAGTTTACCTGTTGATCAATACGATATTGTTCTGAATGATTTTGATAGTATCACTTCATTGGCTTGTGCAATTAAAAACATACCCAGTGTTGGATTTGGTCATCAGGCAAGTTTTCAAAGTAGATCTACACCAAGAGCTGGCAAAAAAGATTTAGCAGGAGATTGGGTGTTGAATCATTATGCACCAGCCTCTGCTTATGTGGGTTTGCATTTTAAACAATATGATGATTTTATTCTCTCACCAGTTTTGAAACACAGCATCATTAATGCTGAACCTTCTAACCAAGGGCATGTAACAGTTTATCTTTCTCATTATAATGATGCTGTAATAAAAAAAGCATTAGCTCCAATTAAGGATATTCGTTTTGAAGTGTTTTCTAAAAAAGTTTCAGTACCAATAACTGAAGGAAACATCACATTCATTCCAATTAACAATGAAGCTTTTACCCAAAGCATGATTCATTGTGCAGGCGTTATTACTGGAGCCGGTTTTGAAACTCCTGCCGAAGCATTGTATTTAGGAAAAAAATTATTGTGTTTACCCATCAGAGGTCAATACGAACAACTCTGCAATGCTGCTGCACTTGAATCGTTTGGTGTTCCAATTATTGATTCTATAAATGATCAATTTGCTTGGACTATTAAATGCTGGTTGAATGGCGTATCTCCCAAGCCTTTGCATTTGGCCTATTCTACTTATGATATAGTTCAACATACCATTGAACTAGCTCGAAAAACTAAGGACTTATCAATTACTAAATTGAGCTTATCAGAGAATGATCTATTAGCAATGAATTAAACTTCTCCAGCTAGTAATATTTGCCAAGCCGATTGAACTTTATTTTCATTCAATAATTCGGCAGCATAAGTATGTAGCTCTTTTTCCATTTCATTTGGGTTGATGGAATAGTATTGAAAAATATTTTTTAATCGATCATCGTGAAAAGCGGGATCCACATCTGGTATGGATGTAATATTCGCCAATTGTCCTAAATGGTTTCCTGTTAAAAACTTACTATTACGAATACTTTCTGGTAAAGCGTATATTCCAATTCCTAATTCTGTATTTGGCTTGGCTACTTTGAATAAATTACTACTGTCTATTCTACTATACCAATCTCCTCCTAATCGGGCCACATGGTGCATTTTAGTTTGATCGATCATTGTGCCTTCTTCATTTAAAATCGAGTCATCTATATGCATACACAAAACTTCAGCAATCACCAATTGCCCAGCCCCACCTTGATCTCCCAAAGACTTAACTTCATTTACCCTGCACTCTAATTTTATTTTCGCCTCTTTCACCATTGGGGGCTTCACCATAGTTGAAGCTTCTTTGGTAAAACCAGCTTTAATAAATTCATCTACTCCTTTTGGAAATTCACAACTCGATAAACTCATTTGTTGTACCATATCATAATCCACCATATTGATCACACATTCTGGCACTTCCAATACATTTTCTAAACTGTGCTTTAAAGTATTGTCTCTGCCTTTTCGTGATGGAGAAAAAATAACGATTGGCGGATTAGAAGAAAATAAATTGAAAAAACTAAAAGGGCTAAGGTTTACATTCCCTTTTGCATCGATGGTGCTGGCAAAACAGATTGGCCTTGGTGCAATTGCATGCTGCAGCCAAGCTTGTTTTTCCATTATTTTTAAATCTGCTAAACGAATGATCATATTTTCTTTTTTGCTAGGATAGAAAATTCAGTATCATCTTTAACTATGGTATTACTTAATTTACCAATGCCTTCTATTTCCATAACTACTGTGTCTCCCGCCTGTAACCATTGCTCGGTATAATTCGGGTCGTTGAGTTTACCAGTTCCATTCAACTCTAAAAAACAACCTGTGCCTACTGTTCCGCTTCCAATAACATCTCCAGCATGAATATCTACTCCATATGCGCAGCGTTCAATTATTTCAGCAAATGTCCAATCCATCTGGGCTACATTACCCTCACTTACTTGAATACCATTCACCCAACACTTCATTGATAAGTTCCATGCTTTTCCGGTATGTCCTTCTTTGCATGGCACTTCAAATGCTTCTAATTCATCTAGCGTTACCAAACATGGTCCGATTACGGTAGAGAAATCTTTTCCTTTAGCGGGCCCCAAGTTGAGTAACATTTCTTCCATTTGTAATCTGCGAGCACTCAAATCGTTCATGATCATTAATCCACCTATATAACTATCTGCTTCTTCTGCAGGTATATTTCTTCCATGTTTGCAAATAACAATCGCTGCTTCTAATTCAAAATCTAATTTTTCGAAATGATCGGGCATACATTTAATTTCTCCCGGTCCTTGAATACTGTGATGATTGGTAAAATAAAATATGGGGTATTGATCAAACTCAGGAATCATGTCTACTTTTCTATTTCTACGAGCAGCTGCAACGTGTTGACGAAAAGCATATCCATCCCTACATGATGTAGGAAAAGGTACTGGTGCCAATAATGCTACTTCTTCGATAGTGATACCATTGTCTTTACTAATTCTTCCAGATTTTATAGCTGCTTCTGTTTCTTTTGCAATAGGAAATAAATCCTCCCAATATTGTAAAAACATATTCATACTATTGGGTAATTCGGGATGCATTAAATCGCAATCGAATAATAAACCATCTACTAAAAAGGCCAATTGGTCTCTCCCTTCAGACATATAAGAAACAAGCTTCATCGTTATGTATTTTATCATACGAAATTAGGTGAATTGGCAGCATTATCGTTTGTATATTTAAACATTAATTATTGGCATGGATAAAAAATTGTATTGTCTTTTATTGGCTTCGATCATTGTTATCGCCAGTTTGGCGAATGATAGTGCTTGGATAAGAATTAATCAATTGGGTTATTTGCCAAAAGGAACAAAAGTGGCTGTTTGGTGTTCCAAGGGAAATGAAAACACCAATCTATTTATTTTGGTAGATGCTTTCACCAATCAAAAAGTATTTTCAAACACTATCATAAAGTTTTTTGGCAAATACGGGCCATTTAATGAAACTGCTCGTTTGAATTTTTCTTCATTCACAAAGCCAGGAAAATATTATTTGCAAGTCGGTAAAATAAAATCGGCCAGCTTTGATATTAATAACAATGTATATATAGGAACTGCTGATTTTTGTTTGCAATATATGCGACAACAAAGAAGCGGTTTTAATCCCTTTCTAAAAGATAGTTGCCATACCCATGATGGATATACTAAATATGCTTTTTCTGTTGGAATAAAGGATAGTACTTATTTAGACGCCACTGGAGGTTGGCATGATGCCAGTGATTATTTGCAATACAGCTCAACTTCTGCAAACGCTACTTATCATTTGTTAATGGCTTATCGAGATTTTCCTACTGCATTTACCGACCGTTATTCAACCAATGGAATATTGGGTAGTAATGGAAGAGCAGATATATTAGATGAAGCAAAATGGGGATTGGATTGGTTGGTTAAAATGCATCCAAGCCCTTCATTATTGTTCAATCAATTGGGCGATGATAGAGATCATAGAGGAATGCGCATTCCAAAAGAAGATACCTATTATGGTAAAGGCTTTGAACGACCTGTATATTTTATTGATGGTAAGCCACAGCAAAGAGGAAAATTTTTGAATAATACTACAGGTACAAGTTCTACTGCTGCTAAGTTTAGTTCGGCATTTTCTTTGGCGGCCACTATGTTTGAAAAAGAAAAAGCATTGTATCAATCAAAAGCAAAAACTGCCTATCAATTTGCTAATCAAATGCCAGGTGTTACACAAACAGTGTCTGTTGTTTCACCTTATATCTATGCCGAAGACAATTGGGTGGATGACATGGAATTGGCCAATGTAACCGCTTTTTGGAAAAATAAAGAACAAAGATTAGAAACGTCATTTGCCTATGCGAAGCAAGAACCAATTACACCATGGTTAGGAAAAGATACAGCAAGCCATTATCAATGGTATCCATTTATCAATTTAGGCCATTATGAGTTGGCTAAACAATTATCGGGCTCTAAAAAAGATTCGATCATTGGCTTTTACAAAAAAGGTATTGATGCAGTTTGGCAAAAAGCGAAACAAAATGCATTTTATAGAGGGGTACCGTTTATTTGGTGCAGCAATAATTTAACAGTGGCTTTTGCTATGCAATGCAAGTGGTATGCTTTGTTGTCTGGTAATCATCAATATGAAGAATTGGAGCAAGCGAATATGGATTGGTTATTTGGATGTAACCCTTGGGGCACTAGTATGGTATATGGATTGCCTTTTAATGGAGATACACCTGTAGATCCTCACTCGGCATTTACGCATTTAAAAAATTATCCCATCAACGGCGGTTTAGTTGATGGACCTGTGTACACCAATATTTATAAAAACTTAATTGGCATTCAATTGAAAGATGCTGATGAATACGCTGCTTTTCAAAGCGATTTAGCGGTGTATCATGATGATTATGGCGATTATAGTACTAATGAACCAACGATGGATGGAACAGCCAGTTTAGTTTATTTGTTGGCAGCACAAGAATCAACACGATCGAGCACTGTCGATATTCCTTTTAAGTACAATGCATCACATGTTGTTGATCATGGTGCAATTATAAAAGCAGCTCCAACAGCAGAAAAATCAATTGCCCTTGTTTTTACGGGCGATGAATTTGGCGAAGGTCTAAGTTTTATTGATTCCCTTTTATCGAAAGAAAAAATAAATGCAGGCTTCTTTTTTACTGGAAGAATGTATAGGAACCCTCAATTTCAACCAGCTATTCAACAATTAATTAAAGCAGGTCATTATATGGGACCGCATAGCAATGATCATTTATTATACAATGATTGGACAAAGAGGGACAGCTTATTAGTGAGCTTTCAGGAGTTTAGCGATGACCTCAATAATAATTTAAATGCTATGGATGATGTAGGTATTGATATAAAAAATGTCAAACTATTTATTCCTCCTTATGAATGGTGGAACGATTCTGTTGCTACTTGGACGCAATGGCGAGGTATGCAATTATTCAGTTTTACTCCTGGTACTTTTACTAATGCAGATTATACCTGGCCCGAAATGGGCAAGCAATACCGATCGAATTCGTTTTTGATGGAAAAACTTACTGAATTAGCTAAGCAGCCAGATAAACTCTATGGTGCTATCCTATTAATTCATGTAGGAACCGAT
>JANOZT010000070.1:0-1554 GCA_031429515.1 Sphingobacteriia bacterium | reverse complement strand
GGGCAACTTGTAGGCATGAGCATTCCAAAAATGGGGTGTGCATTCATTTCAACCCTATCCAAATCTCCGTTTAATGCTGCAGTTATCATTGCCCTTGTATAACTTAGTTTCATGCGATTTCCTACTCCATAACTTCCACCACTCCAACCTGTATTAATCATCCAAACATTCACATTATGTGCTTTCATTTTTTCTCCCAACATAGCAGCATATTTACCTGGATGTAAGGGTAGAAATGGTGCACCAAAACAAGCACTAAAAGTAGATTTAGGTTCAGTTACACCGGCTTCAGTTCCTGCTACTCTAGCTGTATAACCACTGATGAATTGGTACATGGCTTGGCCAGGACTCAATTTACTAATTGGAGGTAAAACTCCATATGCATCGCAGGTTAAGAAGAATAAATTTTTTGGAAGACCACCAATACTTGGCTCTAAGGCATTAGAAATAAAATGCAAAGGATAACTTACTCTCGTATTTTCAGTAATTCCTTTAAAACTAAAATCAATCTCATTAGTCCCTTCTATAAATCCAATATTTTCTACTAACGCTCCTGGTTTAATGGCCCTATAAATTTCGGGCTCTTTGTCTTCACTTAAATCAATGGTTTTTGCATAACAACCACCTTCGAAATTAAATACAGCATCATTGGTCCATCCATGCTCGTCATCTCCAATTAATTTTCTTTCAGGATCTGCACTTAGTGTAGTTTTTCCTGTACCACTCAATCCAAAAAAAACTGCCACATCACCATCATTTCCCATATTGGCACTGCAATGCATGCTTAATACATTTTTCTCCTGAGGTAGAATATAATTAAGCACAGAAAAAATTCCTTTTTTCATTTCCCCAGTATACCCTGTTCCTCCGATCAAAATAGTTTTATGCTTAAAAGATACAATGGCAAAATTTTCTTGTCGAGTTCCATCAACTGCAGGGTCTGCTTTAAAGCCTGGAGCTTGAATAATATGCCAATCAGGTTGAAACTCTACTAATTCATTTTCTGCTGGACGCAAAAACATGTTATAAGCAAATAAATTACTCCAAGGGTTCTCATTGATCACGCGAATATTTAATCGATATTGTTGGTCAGCACAAGCATATGCATCTCTAACCCAAACCTCTTCCTGTTGGCCTAAGTATTTTAATAATTTACTTTTTAATTGTATGAAGTATTGCTCCTCAATAGAATTATTGAAATTATTCCAATGAACAGTATCATTAGTAACTTCATCTTTTACAATGAATTTATCCTGCGGACTTCTTCCTGTAAATTTGCCCGTTTTGATACAAAGGGCTCCTGTGTTATTTAATACACCCTGACCTCTTAAAACCGTTTGTTCAACTAATTCCTCTGGTGAAAGTTGGTAATGTATACCAATATTAGTTGATAATCCTAATTGCAATAGTTTCTTTGCATCCAATTGAATGGTGGGTGATATCATATACGAACAATCGTTAGTTAGGATACAAAAGTAGGGGGTTTCATGATTATCCATCCATTTATGTGTATTGCTTACACGTTATATTTAACCAATGTTTAGGCCAATTTTT
>JANOZT010000069.1:0-7578 GCA_031429515.1 Sphingobacteriia bacterium | reverse complement strand
TTCATTAACAGCAAACAGTAAATCTCTGCTGGCAGTAGCAGATGAAATAGTTTTAAAGTAATTCATGTAATCTTTTCGAGTGAATCTTATTACTCCACATGCCAGGAAAATACGAACTCTTTCTGTTTTGGAAATTGGGCCAGATCGCTCAGCCAATAATTCATCCAAGGAATCACTTAAAATTGCAAGCATGAATTCAATGAAAATGGTTGACTCACCTTGTTTATCGCTGTTAGAAAGTGCTTGATAATATTTTTTTTGATTTTTACTAATCAGGGTTTCAAAAGGTAAAAACTCAAAAAAAGGATATTGCTGCATTAAAAGTAGCGTTTGCCAAAGCCGGCCCATCCTTCCATTGCCATCACTGAAGGGATGAATAAATTCCATTTCATAATGAAATACACAGCTTTTAATTAGAACTATTTCATTGCTTTTTTTAAGATAATTAAACAGATCTTTCATTAAGAAAGAGACATTACTCGCAGGTGGCGCTAAATGAGTAAGCTTTGCTCCTTTTACAATACCTACTCCAGATTTTCGATATTGTCCTGCATTATTCATTAAACCATGCATCAGTGTTTTATGAGCGGCTAAAAAGGATTTTTCATTGAAAGGATTGAACTTGTTTAGTTGCTTATATACATCAATGGCATTTGTAACCTCTTTTACATCTTTAGTAGGGCCAATTACCCTTTTGTTTTCAAGTATTGCTGTTACCTGATCAAGAGAAAGCGTATTTCCTTCTACAGCTAATGAAGCCTGTATTGTTCGTATTCTATTTCGTTTTCTTAATTCGGGAGATTGTTGAGTAATAAAGGTATCGTTGACGGCTCCTATTTTATGGGAGACCTCACTAACTAGTTTGAGGATATCTGAAGTTAAGTTATATGGCGGCTTCATGTGATAGTATCATATGATACTATCAAAAATAGAAAAATTGTATGATATTGACTATCAAAGAATTGAAATTGAACAATCCTATTTTATCTAAAGTACCTTTCTAAAGATCTAAAACAATTTTCAAGCTATTCTTTAAGGCATATACCTGTTGTGGGGTTAATTTGCCAAGTTTTTTAATGAAACGTTTGTTGTCGATGGCTCTAGGTTGGTCAACAAGTATATCACTCAGTTTAGGTAACTGATTTTTTTTAAGATGAATTCTTAAAATTTCAGCCTCCGGAATAATGTTAGTTGTGATAGGACAAATAATGGTAGATAAATGCGATTCATTCAACAAATTTGTTTGAATGATTACTACTGGCCTTGTTTTACCAGGTTCTGTTCCAATAGTTGGATTTAAATCTGCAAGCCAAATATCAAACTGCTTATATTTCATCAGCCAGTTTTTCAAATTCAGCTAAAATCTCTGCTGAGCTTTGATGTACAAGTTTACTTTCTTTAGAAAGCTTGTTTTTAATTACTCTTCTATTGTTATATCGGTTATACAATGTAAGGGCTTCATTTATATAACGATTCCTAGCAAGTTTTAATTCTGAGACTACTTTTTCTGTTTCTTCAAAAACGCTGTCGTCTAATTTAAGTGATAGTATTTTCATGTCTCATTTTTGTAAAGGTATATACTTTTAGGATATACTCCAAATATTGAACATCAAAGAAGTGCAATACACTCCACAGAAATCAACATCCCTGCAGGAAAAGGCATTACTTGGGGAGTGCTTCGTGCAGGAGCATTGGTACCAAAGAATTCGGTGTACACTTTATTCAATAATGCAAAGTCATTTCCTGTTACCATAAATACAGTAGTCTTTACTACTTTACTCATATCAGAACCTGCAGCTTCTAAAATATTTTTAATGTTTTGAAAGCTCTGCCTTGCCTGATCTTCAAAACTATCGCTAACAATCTGCCCTGTAATGATATCAAGACCTGGTGTGCCTGACAAAAAAATAAATTGATCAGCAATCACTGCTTGCGGAAATACCTGACTCATGCGTGGGGCTTTGTCGGTGTTGAAGGTTTGCTTTTCCATTACATTTAATTTCGTCCCAAATTTAATGAATATTAGGGACGAAACACGTGATTATTAAATACCGTATTTATACCTAATGGAATATTATTGAAATAAGAAGTAATTTTGTTTGTTATGTTTTACTTCTTAGATATAGATGGTGTTGTAGTATCTGCTAAAGCTTGGAAAAATCCTGAGTTATTAAATGACGGCTTTCCTGATTTTAGTAATAAAGCAATTAGCATACTTCAGCGATTACTTTCTGAAGAAGATACTATTATGCTTACTACATCTCATACATCTAAGTTTAGTATTAAAGAATGGGGAAACATTTTTAAAACCAGGGGTTTAAATATTAAAAATATTCAATCGCTTCCTGAGAATATTAAAAGTTTGACTAGAAAGGATGAGATTATTAATTGGTTTAATACCAATATTATTAATGATGATTTTGTAATCATCGATGATGATAAATCATTAAATGATTTACCTGCATTTTTAAAAGCTAATTTAGTATTAACTAGTTCACATATAGGACTAACGGAAGAGCATTTTGAAGTGATAAAATCTCTTTCCCATAATAAAAAGCATACTACATAAAGAACTTTTGCGAAAGTATCATTTATAAACACCTCGCATAAATCAACAATTTTTCTTTGTCAATTATGGGTTTAATGTGTTTTGAAATTCCATTGGAAGAAACCAAATCCACTTTATTATTCAATAATTTTTCTAAATCTAATTGCATTTGAATGAATTGCAATCCAATTGAATTACTATAATCTAAATCTACAAGAATATCAATATCGCTTTTTTCATCTGCCAATCCAGTGAGATATGATCCAAATACATAGGCCCTCAAAACAGGTTGTGTTTTAAAAAAAGCTTTTAAAGCGTATATTTTTGAATTATCCAGATTCATAATACAAATATATAAAACATATTAAAAGTGGATTTATTGGCAGAATAAATGCCTCTTAACTATTTATAGTTGCCGTATCAACCGCCTGGAAGAAATGGGTCATCTTTCCATTGTTAACTGTCCATACATGCGTGGCATTGGCTTTGAATGAATTACCCGTTGCTTTATTGGTTCCCTGGTAATAACCTACCATTACTACTTTATTATCTGCGCCAAATATTTCATTCACTGCAATATTGAATCCATCAAAATAAACCGGTAGATGCATAAAAACATTCGTTACTATAGCTTCGGGGCCTATGTGTACACCATCACCTTTTTCAAATGGCATGCCCTTGCATTCGTGCCATTCAATAGCCTGATCGAATAATGCTAATACGGCCGGTACATTGCCGGTAGAAAAATGAGCGTATGCCTGCTTTACTAGTTCAATGTTTGTCATGGTGATGGTTTTATTTTTTAAAAAATGATGTGATTTAAAGTTAGTGAAAAGTTGCCCTGCTTTATGTGTAATCGTGTACTTAGCTATTTTTTCTTTTAACGGATTTTAATTTGGCCAGATGCTTCTTGGGTTTAAAGTTTTTAACAAACCCACTTTCAAAACCCTCATCAATGGCCATACGAAGTGCTGTAATGTTTGATGATGTTCCTAAAAGCTGTTGTGACATTTCTAAAAGTGCAATCACTTGTTCTCGCTTTACTGTCTCGAAATCATCCAGAAAATAGTCTATTGACTCCCCTGATTTTAGTTAGTCAAAAAGATTTTCAATTGGAACACGTGTACCACTGAATACAGGAGTACCGTCTAGAATTTCTGGGTCTATATTAATAGGTGATATCATATGCTGTTTTAAACCAATTTACTGAAAATTTTGGAATTATTAAATTGTTTATAATTTTTATATATTGCAATATGAACTGGCAAGAGCATATCGTTTCTGACTATCAAGTTTTACAAGGAAAGCCTACTATAAAAGGAACTAGAATTTCCGTAGAATTGGTTTTAGAATTATTTTCAGCAGGCTGGACGGAGAAACAAATCTTAGAATCTTATCCAACTCTTTCTGCTGAATCTTTAAGGGCTGTTTTTACTTATCTCCAAGCTTGTATTCAGCAAGAACTATTCTTCCCTATTTCTGCTTAAATATGTTTTTTAGTAAACGAAAACTTCTTTTAAATCTGCAACAGTATACAATTCTTCTTCAGATTCAAGAAATACAAAAGTATTTCCATCAGTTACTATTTGTTGAATAGCATCTGTAAGTTGTTGGTCTTCGTATTTTTTAATTATAGAATCAGCGAAATCAGCAATTTCTTCTGCTTTATTTTCAGGAAGCAGACTGATTGCTTTGAGGGTTTTTTCAATAATTGCTTGCCTAGTCATTGGATAGATTAATAATTAAATATACCAATTTAAAAATTACGTAATACTAGATCAGGTGTTTATACCTGGTCGGAAGCCCGAATTGTGAAAAGCCTTTTGTTATAAACAGTTTATACTAAAGTAGTTTGATTCTACCGTCATAAACAAAATCTTCAACATCAACAATTTTAAAGGATTTTGCGGCAACATGTTTAGGATTAAGTATATAGTTAAATTCTTGCTTTATTACTGCTGATGGAATTTTTATTATAGGAGCAATCATTAACGTTAAAAGATTTGTTCCAAAGTCTTTAGTTGAAGCTGGTGCTGGAGATCCCATCCAATTAATAGGAAGCGCTGCAATAGATAAGTCATGAATACCATCATCTGGTATGTCAATTACTGTGATACTGAGTGATCTTGGAATATCATCTATATTCACATTCACTGTATATTCTAATACAGCTAGCGCTCTGCTTTCAGAAGTGTAAATGCAAGGAGTTAAAACATGATTCCATCGCCCACCATATAATCTCGCTCCTTCTCCTGATAGATCTTTACTAAATTTTGTTTTTCCGACTCTATAAACAATCATCTTTGTCTATTTATGAATACACACCATAATCAATTCTTCCAATAATGTTTTTAACCTCTTCACGACCAAATTGATTGTTGCATACCTCGTACGGTGTCTTTCCTCCTAAGGCGCTGTTTTGCTTAAACATCCATTGATTAAATTTTTCTTCATCTTCAAATACTTCATAACCGTAAGAATATATATCTGCCAATCCCAGAATTCGTTCGCTTAAAGCACTATTGAATTTTTCAGCACTAGGCTTATTTATAAGCGTTGCTCTTGTAACCAAAAGCAGCTTTGCCAATTTGTCGTAATCTAGCGCTGTTCTCAACTTAAGTGTTTCTAGTTCTTTTTTACTGATACCAACATGTAGCCTTTCCATTTTTTCTATAGGGCTCATTTTACTTTCAGGCTTCTTGAATTTCCCAGAAAGAATGATCGCATTAGTTTTATATGACTTTACTTTTGACATAGTATCATTTTTTACGTTTAACAGTATAAATTTATACTTAAGTTAGGAACATCCAAAATTTTGTTTTTGAAAACCTAATTCGGAGGTATATGGCACCTTGGGGCTCAGCTAATAATATAAAATCTGCCCTGCCGTTAATGTTTGAGGCTTACAAAACATTTATGCCACCATTCATTACTTCCCTAGCTCTGTTCACTAGATTCGGCTGTTCACTTAAAATGAACAAACTAAAAAAAGAAGAGTTTTTATTGTTTTTACCAAAATGTTCATTAATTTTGACTGTTCACTGAAAATGAACGCAAACAAATGAATGAACAGAAAATAATCGAGACCGCACTGGCCAACCTGAAAGAGCATACTGGCATTAAGGGGAAATTCCTTCCCCCAAAGGGCAGGCAAATGGGCGATGGGCAGGTTGAACTGGTACTGCTTGAAACAAAACAAAGAATTGCAATAGAGATCAAGGGAGAAGTTAAACCTTACCAGTTGCCGGATATTATAAAGCAAGCCCAGGGCAAGCATTTTATACTTGTCGCCCAGAAGTTATTTGGCGCGACAAAAGCGGCGTTGAGGGAAAAAAAGATCAATTACTTGGACATGGCCGGGAATATCTATTACAAGCATGGGGTATATATGATACAGGTAGACGGAAATAAGACGGGGGATGAAAATAAAGTGACCACCAACCGAGCGTTTACAAAAACAGGCTTAAAAGTGGTCTTTTATTTCCTGCTGGACGAAGGCGCACTAAACAGGCCCTACCGGGAAACAGCTCTCATGACTGGGGTTGCATTAGGAAACATTGGGCTGATCGTAGAAGGCTTGAAAGAAACGGGCTACATTCTGCAATTGAATGAGAGGAACTGCGTACTGAAGAACAAAAAGGGTTTGCTGGATAGATGGATCGCCGGTTTTCGGGAAACTTTGAAACCCAAGCTCCATATCGCAAATTTTAAACTTCCCCCTGACACCACAACAACAACCCTGAAGAACAGGATCGGGCTGGGTCCGGGCAATGCTTTTGGCGGTGAGCCTGCGGCCGAGATCATTACAGGTTACCTCAGGCCTGAGATATATACACTATATACAGATCTTACGAAAACAGATCTGGCTCAAAACGCGAAGCTGATCCCTGACAACAACGGGAAATTACATGTGTTCAAAAAATTCTGGAACAAGGATTACCCATTAACAATGGATACGCATCTTGCACACCCGCTACTGATCTATGCCGACCTGGTGATTACGGATGATCCAAGGTGCATAGAAACTGCCGAAATGATTTATAACAAATACCTGAAGCATGAATTTGAACAACGCTAAGGACGGCGATTTAAAAGAAATATTTGACGCTGTAGAAGAAGCGTTCAAAGCTTTGGGAATAGATTATTACCTGATAGGCGCAATTGCTAGGGACACATGGTATGCGCGTGCAAAAAAAGAACCCCGCAAAACTTTTGATGTAGACTTCGCAGCACTTGTAGGCAGCAACGCGGAATATGAACAAGTGAAACAATATTTAAAAGACCATAAGCAATTCCAGGATAAAAAAGGAAATGCTTTTGTAATGATGGCTCCTTCAGGAATGCAAGTGGATATACTGCCTTTCGGAGAAATCGAGATAGATGGCGGAATCAAAATAGAAGGAACTGGCCTAACGACGATTAAGCTCAATGGTTTCAAAGAAGTATATGACAGCGGGACGCAAAGTGTTGAGATGGACACAGGGCACATATTCGAAGTCGCCACAGTTTCAGCGATAGTGCTGCTGAAACTGATCTCATACGATGACCGCCCGGAACACAGACTAAAAGACGCGGGCGACATCGGCAACATCATCAAGCATTTTGAAGACCTAGAACCGGACTTGATCTATGCAGATGAAAACCTGGATATATATGCAGGAGATAATCCCTATATTGAAACCCATAGCATGCAAAGTGCAAGTGCAGTCATCATAGGAAGAGAGATTAAAAAGATCATTGTTGGAAATGAAAATTTATTTATTAGGCTGCGAGAAATTCTGGCTGATAAAATGGAGAAAAAGGAAAACAGCCCATTTGTGAGGCAGATGACAGAGGAAACAAAAACTAACGTGAATGAAGTGATGGATTGGATTAAAGCATTACAAAAGGGTCTGGGAATATTGTAGACATTCCGAGGTTTAAAGACGGATGAATGAATTTTAACAGTACAAAAGAATTCAAAAAACCTCATCAGGGGAAGAAAAGAGTGAAGAAACTAATCAGGTATTTATACCTGATCGAAGCCCGTT
>JANOZT010000068.1:0-69716 GCA_031429515.1 Sphingobacteriia bacterium | reverse complement strand
GGGACCCTCCCGACTATGTCGGGATGCTCTAACCAACTGAGCTATAGGCCCGAAGAACATCGCTGTTCTTTAAGGGGGGCGAAAATAATGAAAAATGAGAGAAGTTACAAATGAGATAGTAATTCTGCTACAGAAACTCGTTTTCTGTAATCTGTATCAAAATACCTAAAAGTAATTTCTCCTTTATTATTAATAATATATACAGCAGGAACCGGAAGATTGGCGCCATTTGAACCATTGGCTTCTGCAAAATCGATCCCAAATTTTTTGTATCGAGTTTGGGTGGCAGTATCTACCGCAAATTTTACCTGATATTCACTCATTATACGCATTCCGTCATCCATCAATATGGGGAAACTCACTTTTGTTTTTTCGACTGTCTTAGCAATATTATCTGGTTTTTCAGGAGAAATTGCTACAACAGTAGCACCTTTTGCTAGAATCATACTCAAAGAATCTTGCATGGCTTTTAGCTGCTTATTACAATATGGGCACCATTGGCCCCGGTAAAAAACAACAATAACATTGCCCTTTTTTAATGCTTTTGACAGCTCAAATTTGTTTCCAGATTGATCTATAGCAGAAAAATTGGGTGCTTTAGTGTTTTCGGATAAACCATTGGGAAATCCTTGGGCATCAACAAAAAATGGCATTACAAAAAACAGCAGACCGCTGATTATTTTTTTCATATTATTAGTTTTGAAAGTATTTTACTTTTTAGCCGCTTTCTGTATGCCGAACTGCCCAAACTTCAATAGATCGGATGCGCTCATATAACCCTTTGTATAAGTGATCGGGTTACCATTCTCATCAGTTATATAGAGTGTTGGTAGTACTTCAACCCCATATTTTTGGGCAAATTCAACGCCTTGTCCTTTCTCTACATCAATGGTAATATTGATATAATTTTTGTTGAAATAGGTACCTACTACAGCATCAGGGAACACCTCGTTTTGTAATTTTTTGCATGGTCCACACCATGTAGCATAAGCATCTACAAAAATGAGTTTCTTTTCTGCTTTGGCTTTGGAAAGCGCTTTTTTCCAGTCTCCTTCTATAAAGCTAATACCACCAGCTGCGGCTTTAACTTCCCCATTTTTATTGGCAAATTTTTCAATCGGTTTAAAAGATAAAATGCCGATTAAACACACACTTAACAAACTAACTACTAGATATTTCATAAATGCCTTTTAAGATATTAACGAAGATGAAGGAATAAACTTACATTTTGAACCAATAAAAAGCTAAAATTGTGATTGATTTGTAAGTTTGGCTTATTAGCGTTACTCGAATTCAATCTTAATAGCAATTTAGTTTCAATTATTCTGTTATGAACAATACCTTTTTTATTGGAGCAGATATAGGCGGCTCACATATCTCAATAGCGGCAGTTGATGGAGATACTATGCAAATAATCGGGAATACTTTCCGTACCAAAATCAATACAGAAATTGATGCGCAAAATTTTATTGAAGTGCTCATCAGTTTAATAGAACAATGTTCAGCATCCTTGCTAGAAAAAAAGATCGCTGCGATTTGTTTGGCATTTCCCGGAGCATTTGATTATGAAAATGGCATTGGATTGTATGATGGCTCCAATAAAAAATTTGAAAAATTATATGGTTTGAATATTCGCGAATCCCTCGAAAATGAATTGCAAACCAATATCCCCATCTTTTTTTGTAACGATGCTTTGTCTTTTTCATTAGGTGAATACGAACAATTGAATAATGCAAGTATCAATATGATGGCGATTACTTTAGGATCAGGTTTAGGATCATCATTTATTAATAATTATCAATTGTTGAGTCTAACGGATACTTCTATTCCCAATAATGGTGAGCTCTACAATTGGCCATACAAAGAGGGAGTTGCCGAAGATTATTTTTCTTCAAAAGCCTTGTTGCGTCAATATGTTGAGCATACTGGTATTCAAACCGATGGGGTAAAAGCCATTAAAGAGCATGCAGATAATCAGGAGCAACAAGCAATCAGTTTATTTTCTGATTTTGGAAAAGCCTTGGGAATCTTTTTACTGCATTGGTCCAATCAATGTGGCATTAAAGCCATTGTTATTGGTGGAAGTATTGTTGGGGCATGGGATTATTTTTATCCTTCAATGAAACAAGTATTTACAAATACACAAAATGAATGTGTAATTAAACCATCAGCCAATCCTGAACAATCCAGTATGTTGGGATCTGTTGTTGCGTATTTACATAAGCCTTAGTTTTGCCTAATGCAACCCATCAAAAACATCATCTTCGATTTAGGAGGCGTATTTCTTAATATCAATTTTCAGTTAACCAATCAGGCTTTTAAAGATTTAGGAGTAGATCGTTTTGAATCGATGTTTAATCAACATCATTCCAATGATTTATTTGAATTATTAGAAACTGGAAAATTGAGCCCCACTGAATTTTATGATGCATTCAGAAAAGAAAGTCAAACCGATCTAAGTAACGAACAAATTCAAACTGCATGGAATGCACTTTTACTCGACTTTCCTGAAGAAAGAATTGAATGGTTGAAGCAAATCAAAAAACGCTACAATGTGTTTTTATTTTCCAACACCAACGAAATTCATTACGATCAATTCATTGTTGATTTTTCCCATGCATTTCCGGGGAAAGATTTCAATAGTCATTTTATTAAAGCCTATTATTCCCAGACCCTGGGTTTAAGAAAGCCATATATAGAATCTTATCAGCAGATTTTGATAGAGCAGCAACTCGATCCTGCTGAAACCCTTTTCATAGATGATACCATCAAAAATATTGAAGGCGCAAAATTAGCGGGGCTGCAAACCATTCACCTGGTGGCACCTCAAACGGTATTGGATTTGGAATTGTAAGTGTATGATTTAGTCTATCATCAATGTCAATGATGAGGGCTTTTTGGATCATACTTAGTTTTACACTTTTTTTCCGTTTTTCATTAACATAATTTAGTAAGGAGGATTGGTTGCACTGGTTTAATCACTAGTATGTAAATGCTCCATCCATTATTCACTAGATGATATTTGAACTATGCGTAAAATCTTATTAGGTTGTATAATTATGTTGAACTGCATGTTTGTTTCTGCACAGAATACAAACAGTTTTGAACCTGGGAATATTTGGTTGGATAACAAAGGTGTTCATATTAATGCACACGGTGGTGGCGTTTTAATTTTTAATAAAACGTATTATTGGTTTGGTGAGCATAAAACCGAAGGGGAAGCGGGCAATGTCTCTAATGTTGGTGTGCATGTTTACTCATCAAAGAACCTAACCAGCTGGAAAGATGAAGGAATTGCCTTATCAATGGATGATGATACCACTAGTTTACTTGTAAAAGGAAGCATTGTTGAACGTCCAAAAGTGATTTACAACAAAAAGACAAAAACATTTGTCATGTGGTTTCATCATGAACTTAAAGGGCAAGGCTATAAAGCTGCATTAACAGGATTAGCCATCAGTAATAAAATAACGGGCCCATATAAATACATAAAAAGTGTGAACCCTAATGCAGGTAAATGGCCTATAAACTTTCGGGAGGAATACAAAAAAGTTGATCAGGAACCTAAGATGGAAGGAGTAAAAATTCAATCGCCAGAAGGGCAAAAAATAGTACGTGAGGGTTTCTTTGTTCGTAGGGATTTTGAAAAAGGGCAAATGGCAAGAGACATGACTTTGTTTGTAGATGATGATGGAAAAGCTTACCATATTCATTCCTCTGAAAATAATCAAACCTTACATTTTGCTGAGTTAACCGACGATTATCAAAGCTTTACAGGAAAATATACTCGCGTATTAGAAGGGAAAGCCAATGAAGCACCTGCCATTTTAAAAAAAGAAGGAAAGTACTATCTGATAAGTTCTGGCACAACTGGCTGGAAACCCAATCCAGCTAGGTTAGCTGTAGCGGACCATTTATTTGGACCTTGGCAAGAATTGGGTGATCCGAGTAGAGGCGACGAAAAACAAGTGAAAACAACATTTTGGTCACAGAGCACATATATTCTTCCTGTTATTGGGAAAAAAGATGCTTATATCTACATGGGCGACAGATGGACTCCTGAAAATGCTATTGACGGAAGGTATGTATGGTTGCCAATTCAATTTGAAAATAATAAGCCGGTGCTTCGTTGGTTTGACAAATGGGATATATCAGTATTTTAAATTGTAGATAATATATTTAACAAACAATAATTGATACTAAATGAAACTGTTTTTTGTATTGTGTTTATTTTCTTGTGCTTCTAATAATGTATTAACAGCTCAAATAATATCCACTAATTACACTTTAGTATGGTCTGATGAATTCAATAAAGATGGCTTGCTCGATTCTACTAAATGGCGATACGAAAATGGCTTTGTAAGAAATAATGAAGCGCAATGGTACCAAAAAGAAAATGCAATTTGCTATGCAGGCAATTTGGTGATTACCGGAAAAAAAGAATACAAACTCAATCCTAATTATGTAGAAGGCAGTACCAACTGGAAAACAAAAAGAGCATTTATTGATTATACTTCATCCAGTGTTGTCATGCAAAAAATACATGCTTTTCAATATGGTAAATTAGAGGTACGAGCCAAGATAGATGCTCAAAAGGGATTGTGGCCTGCTATTTGGACTGTAGGCGTTTCCGGTGAATGGCCTTCCAATGGAGAAGTGGATATTATGGAATATTATGACAATCGGATACTGGCCAACTATGCTTATTCCGACACGGCCCGTTATAAACCTATTTGGGATGGTGCTTCCAAAACAATTGATTCTTTAGGGGGAGCAAATTGGGCAGAACAATTTCATGTTTGGACATTAGAGTGGAATGAAAATAATATGTACATATTGCTTGACGGAGTTCTGTTAAATACAATAGATCTTAATACCACCATTAATAGGTCTGATGGAAAAAATCCATTTCGGCAACCACATTATTTACTCTTGAATTTGGCGATGGGTGGTAATAGTGGGGGTAGTTTAGTAAATACCCAATTACCTTCTAAATATTACATTGATTATGTTAGACTTTATCAAAAATAAAAAATGATAATCGAGCAAAATTCTTCAAAACGAGCACTAAAATTAGTTGAAATCAGCAACGATCTTGTGATAATTGGTGGTGGTCTTGCTGGTTCATGTGCAGCAATTACCGCAGCAAGAGCTGGACTAAATGTAATATTAGTTCAAGATAGACCTGTACTTGGAGGTAATTCATCTAGTGAGGTTAGATTATGGGTGTTGGGTGCAACTTCGCATATGGGGAATAATAATCGTTGGGCTAGAGAAGGTGGTTTGATAGATGAAATTTTATTAGATAATGCCTATCGTAACCCAGAGGGCAATTCATTAATTTATGACACTATATTACTTGAAAAAATAGTAAACGAAAAAAGCATCACTCTGCTATTAAATACAGCAGTTTATGATATTGAAAAAAAAGACGACGATACTATACAATCAGTTAAAGCTTTTTGTAGTCAAAATTCAACTGAATATTTATTAACAGCTCCATTGTTTTGTGATGCATCAGGAGATGGTATTGTTGGTTTTTTAGCGGGAGCATCATTTAGGATGGGAGCAGAATCAAAGGACGAGTTTAACGAGGGGTTTGCACCAAAAAAGGAATATGGAGAATTATTAGGCCATTCTCTTTACTTCTATAGCAAAAATACAGGCAAGCCAGTAAAGTATATTCCACCATCCTTTGCATTGAATGATATAACGAAGATTCCAAGGTATAAAAGTTTTAATTCTAGTGACTTTGGATGTAGGTTATGGTGGATTGAATATGGTGGAAGATTGGATACCATACATGAAACTGAAAATATAAAATGGGAATTGTGGAAAGTGGTATATGGCGTATGGAATCATATAAAAAATTCCGGACTATTCCCCGAAGCTGAAAACCTAACATTAGAGTGGGTTGGAACAATTCCGGGCAAAAGAGAAAGCAGAAGGTTTGAAGGAGATTATATAATTAAACAACAAGATATAATTGAACAAACAGCCTTTGATGATTCAGTTGCCTTTGGTGGATGGAGCGTTGACTTGCATCCATCAGATGGAGTATTTAGTGAGTTACCAGGATGTAATCAATGGCACTCTAAAGGGGTATATGGAATTCCTTATCGTTGTTATTATAGCAAAAATATCACTAATTTATTTTTAGCAGGTAGAATCATTAGTGCTTCGCATGTAGCATTTGGTTCTACTAGAGTAATGGCAACCTGTGCACATGGCGGACAAGCTGTTGCAATTGCAGCTTCATTATGCAAAAAATATCAAAAGTTACCCGGAGAAATCGGGAAGTTTTATATACAAGAACTCCAACAAGAACTACTAAAAACTGGCCAACATATTCCGGGCCTAGCTTTAAAGGATAAAAATGACTTAGTTCAAAAGGCAACGTCAATTACAGCTTCATCTACTTTCTGTTTAAATGAAATTCCTTCGTCGGATACTTGGCAAAATTTAGAAAATTCTGTAGCCCAAATATTACCAATATCCAAGCAACAAATGCCAAGTATTACGTTTTATGCTAAGGCAGCACAACCTACTACCCTAAGTCTAGAGCTTAGAAAAAGTAGTAAGTCATTTAATCATACTCCTGATCTAACCCTTTCAAAAATTACTGTTGAAATTGTTCCAGGTGTTGATACGTATACTGTTTCCTTCGATACATTCATAAATGATACATGCTATGCATTTGTATGTTTTATGAAAAACGATTTAGTGATGTTGTGTTTTAGTGAAATGCGTATTACAGGACTACTCTCGGTTTTTAATGCGATCAACCCGGCCGTTTCCAACTACGGCAAACAAACGCCACCAGAAAATATTGGCATAGAATCTTTTGAATTTTGGTGTCCTAAGCGAAGACCTGGAGGTATGAATATCGCTATGCAAATTGAACCTGCCTTAGATGCTTTCTCATCAGACTTTTTAAGAAATGGTATACAAAGACCAGTTTCCTCTACAAATGCATGGGTTGCTGATATAGGTGACACTAGCCCTAGCTTAAACATCATTTGGGAAGAACAAGTTTCAATTAGTATGGTAGAATTGTTTTTTGATACTGATTTTGACCATCCCTTAGAAACAGTGTTAATGGCTAACCCCGAAACAACAATGATTTTTTGCACTGATAGTGTAAAAATGTTTAATGATAAAAATGAAGAGATAGCATCTATAACTAGTAACTATTTAAGCCACAGAAGAATTGAATTCAAAGAACCTGTTAATACGCAACAATTAAAAATAATATTATTGAACTCAAAAGAAAACACATTGGCTTCTCTATTCGAAATAAGGTGTTATTAATCATAATTTAACTACAATGAAATTGGATTTAAAAAAAACAGGGTTTTCGTTATTTTTTTTAATAATGATCATTTCTATAAATGCTCAAACTATTTCATTAAATGGCGATTGGACGTTTAGTATTGATCCTTTACAAAAGGGGGAGATTATGGGATGGCAAAAACCCTGGAAAGTTAAAAGTGGCGATTCTACTTTTTTGGTTGATGGCTTTGATCAGGTTTCTGTACCCCATACTTGGAGTACAGACTCTAGATATAATATCATTGGAAAAGCTTGGTATAGAAAGGCTTTCCAAGTTTCAAATAATTTTAAGGATAAAGAAGTTAGGCTTCATTTCGAAGCTGTATTTAATAAAGCTAGAATATTCATTAACGGTTCTTTAGCAGGCTTTCATGAAGGGGGGTACACTCCTTTTACCATTAATATCACAAAATACATTAAGCCTTTAGACGTAAACTTTATTAGTGTTGAAGTAGACAATAGCTGGGACGAATTTACAATCCCTGGATCAAGAATAGGAGAAAATAGCAATGCCCAGCTTTTTCCTTGGTATGAATTTGGTGGTATTATAAGAGATGTTAGTTTGTTTTTTACAGATAAGATTTTTACAGCCAATCAAAAAGTAGAATCTAAGCCAGATTTCAATACCGGGAACGCTTCTGTAAAAGTATTTACTTGGATAGAAAATAAATACAATGAAGATAAAAAGGTTAATTTAAAATACGAGATAACCAATAGAACCACAGGTAAACTTTTATCAAACTATAAAAAGGAGCAAGAAGTTTTTATAAAAGCATATACCAAGCAATTAGTAGAGTCCAATATATCAATACAAAAAGAAGAAGTTTTATTGTGGGATTGCGATAATCCTAACCTTTATGATATTCATACATCTATAGTTCAATCAGGGAAAACTATTAACGACTATGATGCCTATTTTGGGATTAGAGAATTTAAAGTTGCGGGCACTCAATTATTATTGAATGGAAACCCTATGCGAGTAGCGGGGGCAAACAGACCTTCAGACCATCCTTTATATGGCTCAACAGATCCTGATACTTTAGCAAAGCTTGATATGATGTTGATGCGCAATGGTAATATGATTTTTTCTAGGATTAGTCATACCCCACTTAGTAGACATTTTTATAAATGGGCGGATGAGCATGGGTATTTGATTATTGCAGAAGTAACCAATTGGCAAATGTCAGCTGTGTTAATGACTAGTCAGCGAATTAAAGATGCTTTTGAAGCACAAATGAAGGAAATGGTGGAAAATTTCTGGAACAGTCCATCCATTGTTGCTTACAGTACTGGCAATGAATATCCAAGCTGGACACCAGAAGGTGACGAATGGACTAGATATCAAATGGAAAAGTTTCGCGAAATAGATACTACTAGATTGATGACGTTTGTTGCAATAGGTACAGCAGCGCAAATGAATAACTTACAATTGGCTCATAATTCTTTTCGCTACTGCGACTTTTTAAATTTTAATAATTACAGCAATGCTGATGGGTTGAGCAAAAACCTAGAAAATATACATAACCAATTTCCTGATAAACCAATTTTTATTAGTGAAGTAGGTGTAAGATCAGATCAAGTAAAAAGTGAAGAAGATAGAATTAAACATTTAGATGGTGTTATTAATGTAGTTAAAACACATCCTTATACTGTAGGTTTTGCATACTGGACATTCAACGATTACTTAAGCCGTTATTCTAGTACCAATAAGAACGGTTACAGGCCATGGGGTATTGTAGATGAAAATAGAAAACGGAAAGATTTATATAATGCTTTTCGGGTTAAGTTATCGCCAGTAGTTGTTTCAACCGAAAAAGATAAAGTGTTGATTTCAGGAGTAAATGATTTTCCCTCTTATACATTAATTAATCATGTATTAAAGATAATATCAATTGATAAGCTATTTTCAACTTATCAATTACCTGTTATTAAGCCAGGAAAAACAGTTGAAATAAAAGTAGAAAAATTTCCAAAAAATGCAAGAATTGTAATTGAGAATAAAGGGGGGATAATCATTTATGATGCTGCATTGAAGTAAAATTTGATTCATCAATATTCATTTATATAAACTTAAATTTTAAAATAGTTTATTTATGCTTTTTAAAATAATAATAACTGCTCAACCAAAAAGATTAATCGTATTACTTTCCATATTATTAGCTTCTTTTCAGCTAAAAGCACAGTCGAAAGTAGTAGAAAAATATATTTACCCAGCAAAAGAATGGCTAGACAATAAAGGCAAACCTATTAATGCTCATGGCGGTGGAATTTTATTTTACAATGGTATTTATTATTGGTATGGAGAACATAAAATTGAAGGTAAGGCTGAAAAAGATTTTGCCGATGGGGGAATTCATTGTTATACTTCTAAAGACCTGATAAATTGGACAGATGCAGGATTGGTATTAAGTGTTGAAAATGCTACTACAACTAGTGATTTGGTTTACGGATGCTTGATTGAAAGACCAAAGGTTGTTCATAATAAAAAGACTGGAAAGTTTATTGCTTATTTTAAATTTTATCCTAAAGGGAATGGTTATGATGTTGCATATGTTGGAGTGGCTATATCCGAAAGTCCTGCAGGTCCTTTTAAGTATAGTCATAAATTTTTAGGCGGCAGCTCTGAAAAAGGTTCTGGTGATTTTTCTATGTTTATTGATGATGATGGAAGCCTATATCATTTAGCAGTAAGAAAACCAGACAAGGTTTTTGTAATAAGCAAAATGAGAGAAGATTATTTATTACCTGTTTCGGAATACGAACCCAGTAAGGGAATAGAATTACATACAGAAGCACCAGCGATTATAAAAATATATGGGGTGTATCATTTATTGGGTTCGGGTTCAACCGGATGGAAACCAAATACTGCTAGGCATTATACAAGTTCTACTATTTACGGTCCATGGGTAGATCAAGGTAATCCTTGCACTGGAACAAATGCAGTTGATCTTATTGGAAGTGAAAAAACTTTTGGCGGACAATCTTCTTTTATCTTTAAAGTGATTGGATCAAAGGATGCTTATATAGCAATGTTTGATATATGGAAGCCAGAACAGGCTATAGAAGGACGATATATTTGGTTGCCAATATCGATGAAGCAAAATAAGCTATCTGTTAATTGGATGGATAAATGGAATATGGAAGCATTCAATCAAATAAATCCAAAGCGCAATGAAAATTAAGGGAATGCGATGGTGGATTGTTGTATTATTATTTGCAGCAGCTGTTCTAAATTATATTGATAGGCAAACATTATCTGCTTTGGCACCAACCATACAAAAGGACTTGGTAATGGACGACCAGCAATATGCCAATGTGATCAATATATTTTTAATTGCTTACACTATTGCATATCTTATTTCTGGAAGAATTGCAGATAAAATTGGCACTCGTGCAAGTTTGTTTTTCTTTGTTGCTTGGTGGTCTATAGCTAATATGCTAACTGCAGCATCAAGAGGTGTAACATCATTGGGTATTTATAGGTTTGCTTTAGGTTTAGGTGAAGCCGGAATTTGGCCAGCAGCATCAAAAGCCGTTTCTGAGTGGTTTCCAGCTAAAGAACGTGCAATAGCAATTGGAATATATACTATGGGAGCAACTATAGGCGCAACTATTGCACCATATATTGTAATAAGATTAGCAACTCAAAATTATGCAGAAACAATTCCTATAATAGCTAATTGGTTAGGCAATGGAACTGGCTGGCGAATTGCATTTATATTAACCGGATTAGTTGGGTTGGTTTGGTTGATTCCTTGGTTATTAGTGTATCGTCGTCCTGAAAAAAGCAAACTTATTACTCCTTCAGAATTAGGTATGCTTGCAACCGCATCAGCATTAGAAAATTCAGCTGATACAGAAAAAGGAAAAGCCTGGACATGGAAGCAAGTATTTTTATTTCGTGGCACTTGGTTATTATTAGTTGGCCGTTTAATTACCGATCCGGTTTGGTATTTTTATCAATTTTGGTTTCCTAAATACTTAAGTGCTGATAGACATCTTTCGCAAGAGCAATTAAAAGTTACGTGGACTGTATATGCAGCAGCTGGTATAGGAAGCTTACTGGGAGGGTTGATCTCTGGAAAATTAGTAAAAAATGGAAAAACACCTATTGCAAGTAGAATGTGGGTTATGCTAGGATCTGCATTATTGATGCCATTATCGCCCTTTATTGCTTCGGCAACTGATTTAGATATTTCTATATTACTTACAGCCTTCACTGTATTGGCATCTTTGGCCTGGCTAATTAATATTAGTTCTTTGGTTGTTGATATTGTACCAAAACATTCATTAGGAACAGTATTTAGTGTGGTGGCTGCAGGAAGTACTTTAGGTGGAATTGTAATGAATATGATTGTTGCTTCAATGGTAACTGGCCCATCAAACAAACCCACTGGCTTTTTAGATCGTGGTTTTCATGTTGTACTAGATCCATTACTAAATTTGGTGCAGGGCACTGGTTATGGACAATGGTTTTTAATTATGGCTTTTTTGCATCCAATAGGATGGCTTTTATTAAAATTTGGCGGAATATATCGTCTTTCAACAATAAAAAATAGAACTTAATTCATTCGTTAATATTTGAATATTATGGTAAAATTTATCTGCTCCTTTTTTGTATTATTTTTATTTACGCTTCCATCATTTTCTCAAACTCAATTACCTGCTTTTTTTAGCGATAGCATGGTACTTCAACAACAGGTAGAAGCAGCTATTTGGGGAACTGATAAACCTAAAACAAAAGTAATAGTTAAGGGCAGCTGGGGTAATAGTAAGAAAGTAATAACTGATGAAAATGGAAATTGGCGGCTTAAACTAACAACTCCATCAGCTGGCGGTCCTTATACTTTAGTAATTAAAGGGAGTGAAACCATTACATTAAAAAATGTACTAATTGGCGAAGTGTGGTTATGCTCAGGTCAATCTAATATGGAGATGCCAATAAAAGGATATGCAAATCAACCTACCATTGGTAGTAATGAAACAATTTTAAATTCATCTAATGCTAGTATTAGATTTTATACTACACCACGTTATTTAAGCAAAAAGCCTTCTAATAATGCTAAAAGTAAATGGAAACATGCATCGCCTGAAACAGCTGGAAACTTTAGTGCAGCAGCTTACTATTTTGCCAAAAAGATTCATTCCATTTTGGGTGTACCAATTGGGCTTATAGTAAATGCATGGGGTGGTTCGAATGTTGAAAGCTGGATGGATAGCACTACTTTGGCTTCTTATAAAAAAGTGGAGATACCCGATAACTTCACCATTAAAGAAGCACATATCACCCCTACCATGATGTACAATACGATGTTGCATCCTTATATTGGCTATACCATTAAAGGAGTAATTTGGTATCAAGGAGAAGGCAATAGAAAATATCCAAACGAATATCAAGCCCTTTTTACTTTAATGATCAATACGTGGAGAAAACAATGGCAACAAGCAATTTTCCCATTTTATTTCGCACAAATTGCGCCCTTTGGCGGTAATGTAAATCTCTCTGGAGCTATAGTTAGAGAAGCGCAATTAAAAACAATGCAAACAGTAGAAAAAACTGGCATGGCTGTTACTTTAGATATTGGAGATCAAAATGGTGTTCATCCACCGCAAAAAGAATTAGTAGGCAATAGGTTGGCTTATTGGGCATTAGCAAAAGATTATAATATACCTGGTATTGTTTTTAGTGGGCCCGTATATAAGAGTTTGGAAAAAACAAAAGGAGATAGCTTGATTGTAACTTTCGATTATGCTGAAATGGGATTAAATACTTTTGGCAAGCCGCTAACTGATTTTGAAATTGCTGGTGAAGACAAAGTGTTTTATCCTGCAAAAGCAGTGTTTACAAAAGACAGAAGAACCTGTATCACCATTTGGAATGATAATGTTAAAAATCCAATTAGTGTTAGGTATGCGTTTAAAAATTGGGTTGAGGGTACTTTATACAATACAGCAGGACTGCCTGCTTCTTCTTTTAGAACTGACGATTGGTAATTTCAAATTAAAGGCATGTTATGAAAATAAGTTTACTTTTTCTAATGATTACTTCAATATTAACTATTAAACCTAATGATAGCGAAGCGCAAATAAAAAAACTAATTGATATCAAAACTCCAAAGGGTTCTATTCCTTTCGTAAATACCGATTCCGTTTCGAGGAAAGAACTTAAAAAAAATTGGAAACTAGCGTTCTCGGATGAATTTAATGATAATCAAATTGATACAATTAAATGGAGTGTAGAAAATACAATAAAGAAAAGAATTGATTTAACTCTTTATGCTGATAGCAATCAAGTAGAAGAAAAAAATGGCAATATTTTTATCTATTATCGAAAATCAAACATAAGCGATACAGCTTATAATGCAGGTAGATTTAATTCAAGAAATAAATTTGCACCCATTTATGGTTTTCTTGAATGTCGTATGCATGTAGTAAAACCGAATGGACATCAAACTGCATTTTGGATGATGCCTCAGGGAGGTATCGGAATGAAAACACCAGAAGGAGTAGATGGTACCGCAAACGATGGAGCTGAGATTGATATAGTGGAAGGAACAAAGAAAGATGCGTACTCATTGGGATTACACTGGGATGGGTATGTTAAACCAGCTCATAAATCAAATGGAAGATTAATAAAAGCACTTAATATGCATGAAAATGAATATCACATTTATGGTTTTGAATGGACGCCAACTCATTTGAAATTTTACTTTGATGGTAAAGTAGTAGCAGAAATGACAGACCCTAAATTAATTCCTCATGTTGCTCATTTTATTTATGTTTCTGGAAGTTGTTTTGGAGAAAATAATTGGCTTGATGGCGATATTCGAAAAAATGTTTTTATACAAAATGGAAATACAGACAAAGCATATATCGATTATATAAGAGTGTTTAAAAGCACTAAATGATGTGCCCAATTAAAGGGTTATTTTAATTCTAAAATTAATAAAAATGTCAAAATTCACTTTCGTTTCAACACTTTGTTTATTCATTATTCTTAAATCATTTTCACAAACGAAACTACCAGCATTCTTTAGCGATAGTATGGTACTGCAACAACAAACAGAAGCAGCTATTTGGGGCAACGATAAACCCAAAACTACTATAGTAGTTAAAGGAAGCTGGGGAAAAAGTAGCAGTACTATAACAGACGAAACAGGCAAATGGAAACTGAAAATCTTAACTCCAACAGCTGGCGGTCCTTTTACATTAGTAATTAGAGGAAGCGATAAAATTATTTATAACAATGTACTAATTGGAGAAGTGTGGTTATGTTCTGGTCAATCAAATATGGAGATGACTGTGAGAGGAAATGCAAGTCAGCCTATTATTGGTAGTAATGAAGCTATTTTAAATTCAACCAACCCTAATATTAGGGTATTTCATACACCTCATTCAGTAAGTAAATCGCCTTTAAACGATGTTAATGGAAAGTGGAAATTTGCAACACCTGCTACAACAGGCAACTTTAGTGCTGTAGCATATTTTTTCGCTAAAAAAATAAATTCTATTTTGGGTATTCCGATAGGAATTATACAAACTTCATGGGGTGCTTCTACAGTTGAAAGTTGGATGGATAGTGCCACTTTAGCTTCTTTTAAACAAGTGAAAATACCAGAAATGGTTACCAATAATGTAGCTAATACAACACATACTATGATGTATAATTCTATGCTACATCCTTATGTTGGATATACCATTAAAGGCATACTTTGGTATCAAGGTGAATCAAATAGAGAAAATTCGCAAGAATACCAGCAACTTTTTACACTTTTAATAAATTCATGGAGAAAACAATGGCAACAAGAAATATTTCCATTTTATTTTGTACAAATAGCCCCTCACGCAGGTACTGGCACAATCAGCGGTGCTTTATTGAGAGAAGCACAACTTAAAACGATGCAAGCAGTTGAAAAAACGGGTATGGCCGTTACTATGGATATTGGCGAGAAAAACATGATTCATCCGGCTCAAAAAGAATTAGTAGGGAATAGATTAGCATATTGGGCATTGGCAAAAGATTACAATATTCAAGGTGTTGCATTTGGTGGGCCGGCATATAATCGTATGGAAAAAACAAAAGGAGATAGTTTGATTGTAATTTTCGACTATGCCGAAATGGGGTTAAATACTTTTGGCAAGCCGTTAACTGATTTTGAAATTGCAGGAGAAGACAAAGTATTTTACCCTGCAAAAGCAATATTTACAAAGGACCGAAGAACTTGTATTACCGTTTGGAGTGATAGTGTTAAAAATCCTATTAGTGTTAGGTATGCTTTTAAAAACTGGGTAGAAGGTTGTTTGTATAATACACAAGGCTTACCAGCGTCTTCTTTTAGAACGGATAATTGGTAATGATTTTTTGAATGGATTACCCCCCTTTTTTGAAAAGTGCCTTACTTGCAATTTTGAAGAATGATTTTAGCTTTAGGAGATTGACTATATCAATGCCTGGGCCATAAAATCATCTGAGTATAAAACAATAGTATTAATGAAGACCAAGCTTTTTTTATCTTTTGTATTTTGCTGGGGCTTTGTTTTTTCATCAAAAGCTACCAATTACTATATTAATTCCGAAATAGGAAAGGATTCTAATAAAGGCACAAGTATTGCTCAATCTTTTAAATCAATAGAACCTGTCAATCTGATTCAATTAAAACCAGGAGATTCTATTCTTTTTGCAAATGGTCAAAAGTTTAGGGGTATGTTGGCCATTAAAAATACCAGCGGATTGCTAAAGCAACCAATAGTAATTGCTTATTATGCATATAAAGGCAATACGCAAAAGCCAGTTTTAGATGCAGGCGATCAATTAAATGCACTTTGGGTACAAAACAGTTCGCATATTCTTATTAAAGGAATTGAATTCACAGGTACAGTACCTTATCCTTTAACCGATTCTACAAAAAAAGGCGCCATGCGTTGTGGAATTTTCGTAGAAGTTACCAACAACGAAATCAATGAGAATATTGTAATAACTGATGTATTAGTTCATGATGTCTATTTTAATGAACCTGGATTTACTCGTTCAGCAGCCGAGACCAAATCTGCCAATGGTACACAAAGCTATGGTTGGGGAATTCGTTTTATTAATAATACCAAAACAGGTAAGTTAAATAATATACGAGTACTAAAGTCTACCATATTCAATGTTTGTCATACAGGACTAAAAGCTACGGCAACTGTGAATGGAATTAATAAATTAGAAATTGCCAATTGTAATGTATATAATACTGGTGGGCCTGGAATGCAGTTTTCTGGAATTACCAATGGGCATATTCATCACAATACCATTGATCATTCTGGTTCTACTACTGATAGTAGAAACTGGGGAAGAGGAAGTGGCTTATGGACTTGGAGTTGTTCTAATATGATTATTGAACACAATCGTTTTGAAAATGCAAATGGACCAGGCGATTCAGCAGGTATTCACATTGATTATAATTGCAGTGATATTATTGTACAGTATAATGTTAGTGCTAATAATGCAGGTGGATTTTGCGAAATATTAGGGAATAATTATAATTGTGCCTACCGTTATAATATTAGCATTAATGATGGCTACAGAGTAAAGGGAAGTAATGGTGCATTTCAAGAAGGAAAAATATTTTGGTTAAGTGGTTATCAAGGTGATCAAAAGAAAAATGCCGGCCCTTACAATAGTTATTTCTATAATAATACTATCTATGTTGCCAAAAATATAGTACCTAAAATTGCCGTAAGTAGTAGCGCAGTTGGTGTGTTGATTGCCAATAATATTTTTTATTTTGAATCTGCAGCTCAAACAGTTGCTGGCGACCAAAAGAAAAAGGAAATAGATGCAGTTGGTATACCGAATGTAGTATTTACGAACAATCTTTTTTTAAGCCCCAATAATTGGCCTACTGATATTGGGTTAAAAGATGGGTCACCATTTTATGGCGATCCTTTATTTAATAAAAAAGGAGGTCTATTCATAAAAGACTATAACCCACTTAATATAAACTTAATTCAAAATAAGGGAATAGATATAGAGCGAATTCCCAATGATTCAATAGGGATTAGAATCGGATTAAAAGTAGAGAAAGATATTCTAGGCAACTCTATAATTAACAAACCCGATTTGGGTGCTATAGAATTGCCTAAATCAAACCCGAACGTAATACTTATTGTTACAGATGATCAAGGATATGCAGATGTTGGATTTAATGGATCTTCCGATATTCCAACGCCTCATTTAGATCGAATTGCAAAAAATGGCGTAGTTTTTAGTCAAGGTTATGTTAGTTATGCAGTATGTGCTCCCAGCAGAGCAGGTTTAATAACAGGAAGATACCAAGATCGATTTGGTTATAGTAGAAATCCACTCTATAAACCATTTGATTCTACAATTGGGTTACCATTACCCGAACAAACCTTACCAGAATATTTACAACAAGCAGGTTACAATACCATGGGTATAGGCAAATGGCATTTAGGTGTGCATGAACAATTCCGACCATGGAAAAGAGGGTTTAATCAGTTTTTTGGTTTTTTGGGTGGCGGACATCGATATTTCCCCAATGAATATGATATTGCCAATCAGGACAGTGCAAAAAATGAAGCACAGAGTTATCGAACTAAATTAATTAGAAATGAAACAGTAGTTGAAGAGTCAGATTATTTAACAGATGTATTTTCAAGAGAAGCAGTTTCTTTTGTTGAGAAAAATAAAGATCACCCCTTTTTTCTATACCTAGCATATAATGCCCCACATGCTCCACTACAAGCCACACCAAAATATTTGAATCGGTTTGAGCAAATTAAGGATACTAAGCGAAAAACCTATGCAGCAATGGTTAGTGCAGTAGATGATGGAGTAGGAGCAATATTAAATAAATTGGAAGAGCTTCACTTAACCGAAAATACGATAGTCATTTTTTTGTCGGATAATGGTGGCCCAGAACAAGACAATGCAAGCAATAATGGAGTTTTAAGAGGAGGGAAGGGTTCTTTGTATGAAGGAGGTATTCGTGTGCCATTTGCAATGCAATGGCCTAATAAAATTAAGCCTAACACTCGTTTTGAGCAGCCAGTTATATCATTAGATATTTTTGCCACAATTGCAGCAAGTATAAAGGAGCAAATTACTCCTAAAAACAATTTAGATGGTGTTAACCTAATGCCTTTTTTAACTGGAGAACAAAAAGGTTCGCCACATGAATATTTATTTTGGCGCCAGTTTGACCAAAAAAATTATGCTGTGTTACACCAGTGTGGTTTAAAAGAAGTTATCATAAAAGATACCAGCATGCAATTGTATAATTTGAAAGTAGATATTGGGGAAGATAATAATATTACTGAGCAAAGAAAGCAGGTGTTAAACAGTTTTGAAATCCAAAGAAAAAAATGGGAAGCGAATACAATTGCGCCTATTTTCTTTGGACTGAATCAAGAAGAGCAATACAATAAAGTGAAAAAATTACCTAAATAATGATGAAGCGAATTAGTAAAAAGCCATTGAACACAAAAGTGTTTTATGTAGCAACTACCATCATTTCTATTTCCTTAATGTTTATTTTTATAGGTAGTACAGCTTTTAAAAAAGTAGAAAAAAGTACTAAGCCAAACATAATAGTCATATTAATAGATGATGCAGGATATGCAGATTTTGGTTTCATGGGTTCAAAAGATTTGCTAACGCCTAATGTAGATTTATTAGCAGCAAATTCTGTTGTGTTTTCTGATGCACATGTTAGTGCATCTGTTTGTAGCCCCTCTAGAGCAGGATTATTAACAGGGAAATACCAACAAAGATTTGGTTACGAGTGCAACGAAGGAGATGGTTATACGGGAATGGACTCAACTCAGGTTCTTTTACCTAAGCTATTGCAAGAACAAGGATATGCAACTGCTGCTTTTGGAAAATGGCATTTGGGTTTTAATCCTAATCAACATCCATTGCAGAAAGGCTTTCAATATTATTACGGTTTTTTAAGTGGGGGAAGAAGTTATTTTTATCAGCCCGATAAAGATGATAGTAAAGGAGCAAAAAATGCATTATTAGAAAACCTTCAACCAGTTGCTTTTAACGGCTACCTAACTGATGTCTTGGGCAATAAGGCAGTTGAATATATTAAAAAAAATAAGCAACAACCATTTTTTATGTATTGGGCTCCCAATGCAGTGCATACCCCTATGGATGCAAGTGAAGATGATATGAAAAAATTTGCCAATCATCCAAGGCAAAAATTGGCAGCAATGACTTATGCATTGGATAGAGCAATAGGAAATATCATTAACGAATTAAAGCAACAAAATTTGTTTGAAAATACACTTATCTTTTTTTTAAGCGACAATGGAGGCGCCAATAATAATCAGTCTATTAATTTTCCATTAAAAGGGTTTAAGGGGAATAAATACGAAGCAGGTCATCGGGTACCTTTTTTGGTGAGCTGGCCAAAACAGTTTATTCAACGTAAATATGATGGACTTAGTTCTTCCTTAGATATCTTTCCAACAGTATTGGAGGCAGCAGGTATTCAACTAAATTCTTCTTATGGTTTAGATGGCGTTAGCCTTTTGCCAATCTTAAAAGGCGAAAAAAGAAATTCTCCCCATCAGCAATTGGTTTGGAGAAAAGATGCAGAAGCAGCTATACGATTTAATCAATATAAAATGATTCGGGTCAAAGGATTAGGAGAACGATTGTACAATTTGGATAAAGATCCTGGAGAAACAAAAGACCTTCGCGAAATAGAGCCATTGATTTTCACACAGCTTAAACAGCAATTAATTAATTGGGAAAAAGATAAAATGAAGCCTATATGGACAGAAGGTTCAGTTTGGGATACTATTACGTTAATGATTCACGACGATTTAATGAATAACCGTAAAGTTAGGGTCCATGATCCCAAAGAGTTAGAACAATTTCGTCTAAAAAATAGTCAACGGTAACTGCTTATATAGCTCAACAGTATGTTTTATAAATAAAAAGTAGGCGATATGGAAAAGAATAAACATCGATTGAATATAAAACTAGGATTTAGTTACTTTTTATTGGTGCTCTTATTTATCTTGTTGTTAATATATCTATAGTTTTCCGGACTAAGCTTTGAAAATAGTTCCGACTAAGGTGAAATTCAGCTACATTGTATAATAGAACTAACGACTAATTCAGAAAACATTGTTTTCCAAGGTATCTAAATATATTTGCTTGCTGCTATTGATGGGAATAAACAAATTTTGTTTTGCCCAACAAACTAGTTCATTTATAAGTATAACAAATGGATTGGTTAATAATGAAGTCACTTCAATTATTCACGACAAAAATGGGTTTGTTTGGTTTGGAACTCGTGGAGGTTTGCAGCGTTTTGATGGCTATGAAATGAAATTGCTCAATAATGATTTTGGGAGTGGGAGTAATTTATTGAGTCAATCTATTGAAGTTTTACGAAATGGAAAGCAGAACAATATTTGGATTGGAACAAAGTCCGGAGGCTTAAGCGGCTACAATCTTAAAACAGGAAAAACCAGCAACTACAACAATATCAATCAAAGTAGTGCTGGTTTTAATGCCGATTATATACTTTCAATTTTAGATACTGATACTGAAAAATTATTAATTGGAACATGGAAAGGGTTTCAATACCTCAATAAAGAAACAGGCAAATTTACTATACTCAATAGTGTTTGGAAAACTTTTGATTTACAGTCAGACGGTGAAGCAGGCTATTGGTTAGCCACCAATAGTGGATTAAGGCATCTGAACAAAAACTTCGAGAATGATTACACATACAATTTTGGTATACCCGATATCAATATCACTTCTATTGTACTAGACAAACAATACAATTGCTTATGGTTGGGAACTTGGAATAATGGGATGTATCAAATGAATCTTAGTACAAAAAAATTTATTAATTATCGTTATAAAAAGGAGGATCGAAATTCATTAAGTTCCAATAATACCTATCGTATTTTCTTAGATGTAAAGGGTAACTTATGGGTTGGAACATGGGGTGGCGGATTGAATAAATTCGACAGATCTAGTGCAAAATTTGAAAAAATTAATTTAAATATTCCTGGCCTTTATACTAACGACAATCAAATTATTTTGACAATTCAAGAAGACCCTTCTGGTTTATTATGGGTAGGGACAGATGGTTCAGGTGTATTTAAATTTGATTTGAATCAGAAAAAATTTCAAAATATAGGATATGATGGTAATTCAACATCTTTAATTGGAAGCACACATATTATTTCTGTATTTGTAGACAAGTTCAAAAAACTTTGGGTGGGAACAAAAGGCGGCGGTATTCAGTATTCAAGTGACTGGAAGAATTTTACTTTGTTATCGGAAAACAAAACTGATACCGCCTTTAGATATAGAAAAGTAAGTAGATCTTTTTTGTCAGATGGAAATTATTTATGGTCTGCTACAGACAAGGGGTTAATCCGAATTAAAAATGAAAAATCTGGAACCAAAGGCTTTGAAGTTTATTTACCAATTCCAAATGACTCTAATTCAATCAGCGATTTAAAAACAACTGCTCTGGCAAAGGATTCCAGTGGAAAAATATGGGTGGGTACGCAAGAAAATGGACTTTGTAATATAACTGGTTATAACAACAAAAATCAACCCATATTTAAAAAATATTTACCTGCAATTGGAGTCACAGGAGCCTTACAAAATGAACGAATAAGTTGCTTATTGGTAGATTCGAAAAAAAGACTTTGGGTTGGAACATATAAAGGATTGCATTTGTATCAACCTGCAACTAATCTGTTTAAAGTGTATACACAAATGGATGGCAATCCTAATTCAATCAGTAATAATACCATTTTATGTTTATCAGAAGATAAATTTGGGAATATTTGGGCTGGAACTCAATTTGGGTTAAATAAAATAGAAGGAGTTGTAGGAGCCAATTTAAAAGTGGAAGTATTCACTACTAAACAAGGTTTACCTAGCGATTATATTCATGCCATCATTCCAGACAATAAAGGTAATATATGGGTAAGTACCAATAAAGGAATCATTCGATTTAATCAATTGAAAAATACATTTGCAGTATTTGATAAAAGGGATGGAGTTCAATCTGTTGTTTTTTCGGAAAATGCATCTTATGTTGATGCCAATGGTCGTTTCTTTTTTGGTGGATTAGAGGGGCTCACTTTTTTTCTACCCGATAGTATTAAAATCAATCAATTTAATCCCCCAGTATATTTTACTAATTTAACAATCAATAATATCCCTTATAAATTTGGCACCGATAAAACGGATACTTCTATTTTAAATAAACCATTGTACGAAGCCAGTAGTATTTACTTAAACCATAAAGAGAATATTTTCTCATTAGAATTTGCAGCTCTAGACTATCATGCCCCCGATAAGAATGAATATATGTACAAATTAGAGGGCTTTAATAAAGATTGGGTATATGCGGGAAATAATCGCTTGGTTTCGTTTACAAATCTTTCACCAGCTACTTATCAGTTAAAAGTAAAAGCAACCAATAGCGATAAAACATGGAATCCAGTTGCACAAGAATTAACTATTCATATATATCCGCCGCCATGGAAAACTTGGTGGGCGTATAGTATTTATATTGCAATTTTTATTTTTCTGCTTTGGTTAACGCGTCATTTAGGTTTGAGACAAGTAGCCCTAAAAAATCAGTTGACCTTAAGTCAATTTGAACGGATTCAAGAAAACAAATTATCCAATTTTAAAGAAAGGTTATTCACTAATATTTCTCATGAATTCAGAACGCCGCTTACCCTTATTCTTGGTCCATTAGATGATTTACTTCAAAGAAAAAAACTGGAAAACACAGTAGAAAAAAGTTTGCGATTGGTCCAAAAGCAGTCTAAGCGAATGTTGCGAATGGTCAATCAATTATTAGATTTTCAAAAGGCAGAAGCAGGAAGCATAAAACTTTCATTGCAGCCTGGTGAAATTGTTTCTTTTTGCCATGATATTTATATTCTATTTATGGATGAAGCAAATAGAAGGAATATCGAGTACACATTTAAAGCAGAAGAAAAATATCTTTCTTTTAATTTTGATCATAATAAATTAGAAATTATTGTTTTTAATATTTTGTCCAATGCATTCAAATTTACTCCCAATGGAGGCAGTATTCATTTTACAGTAAAAAAATATATTAACCAACAGTGTGAAATTCGTGTTCTCGATACTGGGAAAGGGATTCCTATAAATGAACTAGAAAAAATATTTGAACGATTTTACAGAGGTAGAGAAGAAGATGCCACTACTATTTCTGGAACAGGCATAGGACTTTCATTTGTAAAAGAATTAACCGAATTACATGGCGGTTCGATTGTGGCAGAAAGTGATGGAGTGAATGGGAGTGTATTTACAGTTGTCTTACCTTCATTGGTAGTTACTGATGCAATACTCAACATGTCGGCTGATATCATGCATCAAGCTATTCAATCTATTGATACTAATATAAATTACGATAATATGAACGAAGAAAATGATCAGCTTAATCAAGAACAAGATCAGCCTATCATTTTAGTGGTAGAGGATGAGTCTGATATGTTACAATACGTTTATGAAATATTATCTCCATCGTTTAAAGTTGTTACGGCAACTAACGGAAAAGAAGGTATTGAAAAAGCATTTGAAACCATTCCTGATTTAATTGTAAGTGATGTGATGATGCCCGAAGTGGATGGAATAGAATTATGTAGAAGATTAAAATCTGATAAAGACACATCTCATATTCCCATAATATTGTTAACAGCTTTATCGGATATGGAACACCATCTTCAGGGGATTAGAGAAGGGGCAGATGTATATTTACCCAAACCTTTTAATTCACAGCTATTGTTGGTGCATATTCATAATTTGATTAATTCTAGAAACACCTTAAAAGACTTTTACGCTAAAAGAATATTTCTTGGAACAGGAAATTTTGAAATTAAAACATTTGAAGAAGAGTTCTTGGTGAAGCTGATGAAATTAGTAGAAGAGAATATTTCAAATAGTAATTTTAATAATGATGATCTTGCGAATCTGATGTTTATGAGTAGGTCTACTTTTTATCGAAAATTAAAAGCAGTTACTGGAATGTCAGGCAATGAGTTTATTAGAACTGCTCGCTTAAATTTTGCTTCTAAATTATTAGAAAGTGGTAATTATTCAGTTACTGAAGCGGCTTTTGAAGCAGGGTTTAACGATATTAAATATTTTAGAAAAAGATTTCAAGATCAATTTGGTGTTAATCCATCAGAATTTAGAAAATAAAGAACTAATATTCAAAAGGATTGCTACGATTGGCCCCTCTTTTTGGACAAATTGAATTACTTATGTATAATAATTTAGCAAGTATTATTTACTTGCTAAAACTACGTTTTCATGAATTTTGCTATAAATTACTTGGACTTAAAATTGATTACTGTATTCTCTTTGTAATATTAAACCTATTTAAAATAAGGATAATGATTAAAAACTTTAACCTGATCTTGTTCGCTTTACTTGTTTTAGGAGCAAACTCAAGTATGAATGCACAGTCTAATAAAAAACCTAATATTATTTTAATATATACAGACGATTTGGGCTATGGTGATGTAAGTGCTTATGGAACATCCGCAATATCCACTCCAAATATAGATCGTTTGGCAAAAAATGGGGTTAGGTTCACCAATGCGCATGCAACATCTGCTACTTGTACCCCATCCAGATTCTCCTTGCTTACAGGAAAATACGCTTGGCGTAAAGAAGGAACAGGCATTGCACCAGGTGATGCAACTTTACTGATCCCTATTTCAACGGTTACACTGCCAGGTATGTTGCAAAAAGCCGGCTATAATACTGCTGTTATTGGCAAATGGCATCTTGGATTAGGAGATGAAAAAGGGGCAGATTGGAATAGTAAAATAGCCCCTGGTCCTCTTGAAATTGGGTTTAATTATTCTTTCTTAATACCAGCAACAGGAGATAGAGTTCCTTGTGTATTTGTTGAAAATCACCATGTCGTTAATTTAGATAAAAACGATCCAATAAAAGTTAGTTATAGAGAACCAATTGATCCGAATGCTCCCACCGGAAAAAAGAATCCTGAATTATTAAAATTACTTCCTTCCCACGGACACGATATGACTATCGTAAATGGAATTAGTAGAATAGGCTATATGATAGGAGGAAATACAGCCCTATGGAAAGACGAAGAATTCGCAGATATATTGGTTCAAAAAGCAAATAAATATATTTCACAACAAAAAAAGAATCCATTTTTTCTTTACTTCTCAACCCATGATATACATGTTCCCCGAATAGCAAATCAACGCTTTGTAGGAAAGAGTGGAATGGGTGCAAGAGGGGATGTATTATTGCAATTAGATTGGACTGTAGGACAAATAGAAGCCATTTTAAAAAAGAATGGGTTATTAGAAAATACAATGATTGTGTTTACCAGTGATAATGGACAAGTAATTGATGATGGATATAAAGATGAGGCGGTTGAAAAATTAGGTATCCACCAACCCAATGGTATTTATAGAGGTGGCAAATACAGTGCTTTCGAAGCAGGTACTAGAGTACCCATGATTATTAGTTGGCCTGGAAAAATAAAGCCGACTACCATAAATGATGCTCTATTTAGTCAAATTGATTTGTATGCATCTTTTGCTAGTTTGGCAGGAGTGACAATTGAAGTTGGGCAAGCTCCAGATAGTAAAAATTGTTTGCCTGTTTTATTGAATCAAAGCGCACAGCCAAGGGATTTTCTTATTGAACAGTCAATTAATTCTACACTTTCAATATTAGTAGGTAATTGGAAATACATTGAACCTTCAAAAGGGCCTAAAGTAAATAAAGATACTAATACCGAATTGGGTAATTCACAAGAGCCTCAATTGTATAATTTAGTAGATGATCCTGGGGAAACTAAAAATCTTGCAATTATTTTTCCTGAAAGAGTAAATGAAATGAAAACATTGCTAGAAAAGATCAAACAAAAATAAATTGTTGCAGTAAAAGATCATTATGTTCAAAAATATATTAACCTTTCTACTCGTGTCAATTGTTTTTTTTGATGTAAATGCACAAAATAAACAAGCATCACCCAATGTAATTGTAATACTTGCCGATGATCTTGGTTGGGCCGATTTAGGTTCTTATGGAAGTAGTTTTTATGAAACACCGAATTTAGATCAACTTGCAAAGAATGGAATAAAATTCACCAATAGTTATGCAACTAGCCCAGTATGCAGTCCTACTCGTGCCAGTATGATGACAGGTAAATATCCTACAAAAACTGGAGTTACCGATTGGATTCCAGGTAGAAGCGAAGACGGTAAAAACAGAAATTATGAAAAAATAAAAACGCCATCAACGGCCTTTCAATTGGCTTTAGAAGAAAAAACTATTGCAGAATTGGCATTGGAAAATGGATATCAAACATTTTTTGCAGGCAAATGGCATTTAGGAGAAGAAGAAAAATATTGGCCACAATACCAAGGATTTCAAACAAATAAAGCTGGTTGGAGTAAAGGAGGACCTACTGGTAAAGTGAATGATAGTATAGGAGGTTTTTTTACGCCCTATCAAAATCCACTTTTAATAGATGGGCCCAAAGGTGAATATCTTACAGATCGATTAACGGATGAGTGTATCAAATTTTTGGAGCACAAAAATAATACTCCTTTTTTCTTAATGTATGCTATGTATGCGGTGCATAATCCCATGCAAGCTCCTAAGGCATTAATACAAAAGTACCAGGCCAAACAAAAACTATTAGGATTACAAGATTCGAATAGATTTACCAAAGATGAAAAATGGATGCAAAATGAATTAGGATGGAAACGAAGATTAATTCAAGACAATCCAATTTATGCTGCTATGATTGAAAATATGGATTGGAATATTGGAAGATTATTAAATAAACTAAAAGCGCTTGGATTAGATGATAATACCTTAATAATATTTACTTCGGATAATGGAGGATTAAGTACTGCAGAAGGAAGCAATACTGTAAATGGGCCATTAAGAGCTGGAAAAGGTTGGTTATATGAAGGTGGTATTAGGGTTCCATTAATAATGTATTATAAAGGCAAATTAAAATCAGGTACTCAAACCGATATACCCGTTACAATTGCAGATTTATATCCAACCATTGCAAGCGTAATAAATACACAATACAAAAAAGACATTAATATTGATGGAGAAAATATTTTTCCTTGGTTAAGTAAACCGAATACTAGTATCAACAGATCTATATATTGGCACTATCCGCATTATAGTAACCAAGGCGGAAAACCAAGTGCAGCAATTCGTCAAGGGAAATATAAACTTATCTACAACTACGAAGATGGTTCCTCTGAATTATATAATCTTGCAAATGATATTTCCGAAAATATTGATATTGCAGCCAACAATAAGTCATTATCTGCTAAGCTAAAACAGCAATTACTGAAATGGCTGAAAAAATCTGGAGCAGTTGAACTGAATGCACCTCATTTTTGAAATGTTTAGGCACCTGTAGTTTAAGAAATTGTTCATTACTTAGTCTTTGTATTTGTTACTTAATCTAAAACCGAAACGATGCTTGCCTTAAAAAGGAATTTACTTGCCAAAATTGGCTTTTTTTGCTTTTTGCTTTTAATGAGCCTCCAGTCATTTTCACAAACAACTACCGTTAGTGGAACTGTAATAAGTGCTGTTGACAATGCTCCATTACTTGGAGTATCTATTGTACAAAAAGGTTCTACAAAAGGAACAGAGACTGACTCCAAGGGTTTTTTTAGCTTAAAAGTAACTGGTGCTAAACCTGTATTAGTTGCAAGTATGGTTGGTTATCAACCCTACACTATCAATTGGGATCGATCAGCAACTGTTGCCGTAAAATTGGAACTTTTGCCTTCAAACTTGCAAGATGTAGTTGTAGTTGGTTATGGCACACAGAAAAAAATTAATCAAACCGGTTCTACACAAACAGTAAAGTTTGATGATGCCGTAAATCAGCCTGTTACCAATACAGCCCAATTGATGTATGGGAAGTTTTCTGGAGTTCAAATTACTCAAGCAAGTGGATTACCTGGTGCAGATGCATCAAGTGTTCTTATTAGAGGGTTAGGAACTTTTGGTAACTCCAATCCATTGGTAGTTATTGATAATATTCAGTTTTCGGGATTGAATGAATTCAATAATTTGTCTCCTTCTGATATAGAAACAATTTCAGTGTTAAAAGATGCTTCTGCAAGTGCAATTTATGGTGCTAGAGGTGCAAATGGAGTAATTATTGTAACTACTAAAAAAGGCAAAAGTGGTTCAAATAGCGTTGTATACAATAGCTATATCGGTTTTCAAGAAGCAACTGTAGTAGCTAAATACTTAGGTGCTATTGACTACGCAAATTTGATCAATGAAAGAGATATTAATCAAACTGGACCAACAACTAGTTTAAGGTATTCTCCTGCTGATATTCAAGCAATCAGGGATGGTACTAATACCGATCAATTTAGTAATACAAACTGGGCTAATGAAATCTTACGAAAAGCGCCATTGCAAAGTCATTATTTGGCATTTTCTGGGGGCAATGATAAAACAACTTACCGTGTTTCTGTTGGTTATTTAAACCAGGAGGCTATCGTTAGAGGGAAGTTTAAATCAGAGCGTTTTACTTTGAACTTAAATCTTAATTCTAAAGTTAAAAATTGGCTTACTGTAAGCAATGTAACCAATGCTTATTGGAGTAAGTTTAAAGGACCTACAGGTGGAGCAGATGCAATTACTGGCGAAACTGGAATTATTAACCAATTTCAACGTTCACATCCTGTAGTACCTACTTATTATTCTAATGGAGAATATGGTTTTGTTGATGGTACTTACTTAAAAGTAAATGCAGGCCCTCCAATTACCAATCCACTAAGAAGGGGGGTGTTGGGTGATTATAGTGACGATGAAATTAATATTGCAGACCGCTTGGGTATAAAAGCGGAAATCACAAAAGATTTATCATTTGAAACAAGTGGAAGTATTAGTGCTTTATTTGGAAGTACTTCTCAATTTACTCCTACCAGCGATATAAAAGACTGGGCTGGAAATATAGTTTCACAAAATTTAGTTAACTCACTAAGAAATAGTACTCGATTTAACTATCGATTACTAAATGAAAATATTCTTCGATACACTAAAAAATTTGGGGGCAATAAACATGACTTATCGGTATTAGCTGGTCATTCACTTGTTTATAATCGCAACGATGGATTTACCGGTAATTTAGATGGGTTTCCTACTAATAATCTACAAGAATTTAATGGTGGTGGTGTACTAAATCCAAATGTTTCAGGTAGCGCTAGTGTAGAAACTTTACAATCTTTTTTTGGAAGAATAAATTATATATTAGATGGCAAATATCTTTTTGAAGCCAATGTAAGAAGGGATGGCTCTTCTAAGTTTGGACCTGAAAATAAATATGGAACATTCCCTTCACTATCTGCAGGATGGAGAATAAGTGAAGAGAAATTCTTGCGCAATGTTAATTGGATTTCTGAGTTAAAATTGAGAGGTAGTTGGGGTATAACAGGTAATGATAATATTGGAAATAATCTGTACTCTCAAAATTACTCATTAAGTGGAGATTATTATATTGGTAATAATATTGTAAGTGCAGTAGCCTTAACTGGTGGTCTTGCCAATCCTAGAATTAGATGGGAAAAAGTGGAGCAGCTAGATATTGGTATTGATGCAGGATTTTTTGGTAATAAATTACAGTTAACTGCAGGATATTTTAATCGTAAAAGTACAGACTTGTTATATAGTAATTATCCAATTCCTGCAACTATTGGTATATCTAGTCTTGGAGCGCAAAATGCAGCTGATATGGTTAATGCCGGCACAGAGATTAGCTTAAATTATAGAAACAGAATAAAGAAACTGAATTATAGTCTTGGAGCAAACCTGAGTCTGTTTGCAGACAATAAAGTAACAGGATTGGGTCAAGGTGGGTTAGAAAGTATTGGTGGTGAAACAATAGTTCGTGTTGGAGTTCCATTTAATGCATTGTTTGGTTATAAAGTACTAGGTATTTTTCAAACAACCAACGAAGTAACTACTTCGCCTCGACAATTTGGGAATACCCGAACGGCACCTGGCGATATGAAATACGAAGATCTTAATGGTGATGGACTAATTAATGAAAGCGACAGAACTGTAATTGGAAATCCATTTCCAAAAACTGTATATAGTTTTAATGGATCACTTGATTATAATGGATTTGATCTTGCACTTTCAATTGAAGGTGTAGGCAGATTAGAAAGAGTAATGAATGATAATGGGCAACGTGTGATGGAAGATAGCAGAAATAATGTTTTATCTTATTTAATAGATCGTTGGACTCCAACAAATCCATCAACTAAATACCCTCGTGCAGGTGGGCAGAATAATGCAGTAGTTTCTACATTTTTTGTAGAAGATGTTTCTTATACCAGATTAAGAAATCTAGAGATTGGATATACATTACCTAGTAAATTAACCAATAAGTTTGGCCTTTCTAAATTAAGGTTTTATGTTGGCGGACAGAATTTGCTGACAATTACTAAATTCAAAAACTTTGATCCTGAAAGACAAAGAGGTGGAAATTCTGATCAAAATACACCATTATATAAAGTATACACTTTTGGTTTAAACGTTAAATTTTAATTACAATGAGAAAAATATTAATTGCTAGTTTATTTATAATTTTTACCAGTTGTTCAAAGGATTATTTAGAGCAGCCTTCGCTCAACAATTTAGCTGCTGAAAATTTTTGGAAAACAGAAAATGACGCATTATTGGGTATTCATGCTATTTATGACGTGTTACAAGACCGCATACAATATAGTGGAAACTTAAATGGCTTTGCCGCTGCAGGGTTTCCAATGTATGATTGTTTTGGCGACAATGTATTTAATGCAACTGGATGGTTGTTTGTAGGTCCTGGTAATTATATGTTGGGAAATGTAGATCCAAGTTATCAACTGTTTGCTACACTATGGTCATCACTTTACAAGGGTATAGGAAGGGCTAATTTGGCTATTGAAAACATAGAAAAAATGCCAACCACTATCATTAGTGCGCAGAAAAAAAATCAATTGTTAGCTCAGGCTTATTTCCTCAGAGGATTATTTTATTCACAAATTGCAGTTTACTTTCAAGATGCTCCTGTTATTTTAAAAGTACAATCATTAGAAGAAGCCTATGTTGCTAAAAATACCTATCAGGAAGTTTCAGACCAAGTTGTTAAAGATTTAAAATTTGCTGCAGATAATTTACCTACTTCTTATCCAGCTTCTCAATATGGTTATGCTACAAGAGGGGCAGCTTTGGGAATATTAGCAAGATTTTATTTATATAATAAAAATTATCAAGGGGTATTAGATGCTACAACTACCTTAATGACTTTAGGATATTCTTTAGAGCCAAATTATGCGCAATTATTTACCGAAGCTGGGGAGTTGTCAAGAGAAATATTATTTTCTGTAAGGTTTAATCAAGATGTATCAGCGAACAATGAATTATTTTCTGCAACTTTTTTAACCATTCCCCGTGTGGAGTCGGCACCAATGAAAAATTTAGTGGATGATTATTTATGTACAGATGGTAGGCCAATAACCACTTCTCCTTTGTATAGTGCAGCTAATCCGAGAAATAATCGAGATCCACGTTGTACAGCAACTATTTATTTTACTGGAGATATATTCCTTACAGATTTAAACAGGGCTTTTACAGGAAATACGGCAACAAAATTTGGACAACGTAAATATGTAAGAAGAGCGGCGGCTTCTACTGGAATTGCGGTAAGTTCTCCTGGCGGACAAGATTTTATTGTAGTTCGTTATGCGGATGTTTTGTTAATGCGTGCCGAGGCATTATTAGAAACCAATCAATTACCAGAGGTATATACCTTAATTAATCAAGTCAGAGCAAGAGTTAGTATGCCTACCGTTCAATCAGTTGATGGTGCGAGTTTGTCACAATCAGCATTGAGAACTATATTAAGAAGAGAAAGACGTGTAGAGTTAGCTGTAGAGGGGTTAAGATTTATGGACCTAAAAAGATGGGGTACTATGCAAGAGGCATTTGTACGAATTGCTGGCGATGTAGTTCCAGGGTATGTTCCAACCTATAGAGGTGTAAAATCTGAAACATTTCCAATCCCTCAATCGGAATTAAACGTAAACAATAAATTAGTTCAAAATACTGGTTGGTAGTTTTTAATTGAATAAAACATACTTACTGTATAATCTTTAGTATATGAAATGCAAATTCATAATTATCGCATCGGTTACTCTCTTTCTAGCTTCATGCAAAAAAGATAGTAACAATAGCAATATAAATACTGGTCAAACTTTTCAAGCAGGAAACATGTTGGCTTTATCCTCAGGCAAGGACATAGCAGAACCAAGAACTCTCCTGAGCCCAGATACGGTGTATTCAAGTATTGCAACTGGGCCCATGTTTAAAGCAATTCCTACAGGATTTGAAGATAAGATAGCTTCCTTTTATTTGCCTAAAGGTTACATGGCTGTTTTTGCAGAAAATAGCGATGGAACAGGTGAATCATCTTATTATGTTGCTTCACAAGCTCCAATTAAAATAAATTTTTCGACCAATCTGGCCAATAAAATTTCATTTGTTCGTTACACGGCTATTGGTAATCCTACAAAAAAAGGGGTTGCATTTGTAGATAGTAATGTAGTTAAACAGTTCAATGCTTCCTGGTATTATGGATGGAGTTTGAATAGACCTTCATTTGGATCTATGAACTATATTCCTATGACTTGGGGGAAAGCCAGTGCAACTTCTGCAAATGTTAATTATTTCCTAGACCGAAAAGATGTCAATCATTTATTGTCTTTCAATGAACCGGATAATCCGGGTCAGTCAAATATGCCCGTAGATACTGCTATTAATAGATATCGTATAATGATGCAAACAGGCTTAAGATTGGGCTCTCCGGCAGTAGAACAAGATAATTCTGTTGTAGCAGGAAGATGGTTGCCTACCTTTATGGAAGCTGCACGAGCACAAAAACTAAGAGTTGATTATATTTGTTTGCATTGGTATGATTGGGGAAATGAAACCAACAATCGACCTACCGATTCTCTTACTGCTGAAGCCGTTTTTACTAGGTTCAAAACATTTGTTGAAAGAGTACGTGCAGCATATCCAGAACAAAAAATTTGGCTAACCGAATACAACTGCAATCCGAGTAGAAATGCTCGCCCGGTAGTGATTAAATATTTTATGAAACTTTCTACTGATTGGATGAATTCTACTGCTTATATTGAGCGTTACGCATATTTTCAACAACGGGCTGATGCGGTTGATACAAACGGATTTTTAAATGATTTAGCTATTTATTGGAATAATATTTCTAGTCCCATTGTATTTCCCTTGAATATTGAGTAGTTATTCATCAGTAAGTTTATAGAAAAATTCATAGTAATGAAACGAGCGCTTACTGTCTTATTTATTTTACTTACTATAAATGATACCTTCGCTCAACATAAAAAACCCAACATCGTTTTTATTTTAGGGGATGATTTGGGTTATGGCGATGTAGGTTGTTATGGGTCAACAAAAATTAATACACCCAATATAGATTTGCTTGCAAAATCAGGTACAAGGTTTACTCAGTTTTATTCGGGAAGCACTGTTTGCGCTCCTTCACGAGCAAGTTTAATGACCGGACAACATACAGGACATGTCTCAATACGCGGCAATGGAGAAGTTCCTTTATCTGAATCCGATAGCATTTTACCACAGTATTTGCATAAAGCAGGATACAAAAATGGTATGGTTGGAAAATGGGGTTTGGGACAATCGGAAACAACAGGTGTTCCAGAAAAAAAAGGATGGGATTTTTTTGCTGGATTATTACACCATGTAGAAGGGCATTATCAAAAACCAGATTCAGCGTGGCAATTATTGAATGGGAAAAGCACTAAAATAAAAATTCCTGATGGGCAATACAGCAATGAATGGTTTACCAATCAAGCAAAAAATTTTATTTCAACACAGAAAGCAAATCCATTTTTTTTATATGTGGCATATACTTTACCACATGCAGAATTAGTAGTACCCAATTCGTCTTTGCAACAATATTTAGCAATGGATGGCACTAGTAAGTTTAGCCCAGAAAAAGCCCAATTGCCCGGACAGCACTATGGGCCCCAACCCTTTCCTAGGGCTGCTTATGCAGCAATGGTTTCTCAAATGGATAATTATATTGGCCAATTAATTGCTTACTTAAAAGATCAAAATGTATACAATAATACAATCATAGTATTCTCGAGCGATAATGGTACACATATAGAGGGAGGAAGAGCAAAAGCAGATATAGATTTTTTTAACAGTAGTGGAGGATTAAGAGGAGTAAAAAGAGATTTGTATGAAGGAGGAATTAGGGTTCCGTTTATAGTTAGTTGGAATGGAAAAACAAAGTCGGGTTCAACCAATTCTTTTATTGGTGCTATATGGGACGTACTGCCAAGTTTTTGTGAAATTGCTGGAGTTAAAAAGCTCCCTAAAACAGATGGTATTTCTTTTTTAGCTTCGCTAAAAGATAAAAAACAATCAACACACGATTGTTTGTACTGGGAGTTTTATGAAGGCGGCTTTAAGCAAGCGGTGTTGAAAAATAATTGGAAAGCCATTCGATTTTTTAAGGGGTCAATTCCAATTAGAACAGAATTATATAACCTAGATACAGATAGAGCCGAAGCCAATAATCTTGCAAGTGAAAACGCTCAATTAGTAAAATCATTAGAAGCTTTGATGGATAGGGAAAGAACTGTATCAACCAATCCATTATTCCAAATAAAGTAAACTATGAAAAAGCAACTCGAATCATATTTTATTAACACATACCATCAATTGCCATCGGTTATTGTGCGTTCTCCAGGCAGAGTAAATATAATTGGCGAACATTCTGATTATAACAATGGATTTGTATTACCTGCGGCAATAGATAAAGCCGCTTACATTGCGGTTTCTTTAAGAGACGATAATGAAATTCATTTATCTGCACTAGATCTAAATGAAACATTTTCAACAACTGTATCCAATTTACAACCAATAGGAGATATAAGTTGGCCTAATTATATTTTAGGCGGGGTTGCTCAATTTATAAATCGATCTATTCCAATGCCGGGGTTTAATGCAGTGCTTTCCAGTGATGTTCCAATTGGTGCCGGACTATCTTCTTCTGCAGCAGTGGAATGTGCAACAGTTTTTGCTTTAAACCATTTACTGAATTCGAATATACCCAGAATTGAAATGGTTACAATGGCACAGAAAGCAGAGCATGAATATGCTGGAGTAATGTGTGGAATTATGGATCAGTTTGCTTCTATGATGGGCAAGGCCAATCAGGTAATTAAATTAGATTGTAGGTCACTTGAATATGAGTATGTTCCCTTTAATTTAGATGGCATTAAAATTCTTTTACTAAATACCAATGTAAAACATTCTTTGGCTTCTTCCGAATACAATACTCGCCGCATGGAATGTACACAAGCAGTTGAACTGATTCAAGCGCATCATCCCGAAGTACTTTCATTAAGAGATGCTACAGTAGAAATGTTGGATCAATATGTTTTGCCTTATAATAATTTAGTGTATCAACGAAGCAGATATATAGTAGACGAAATGGATCGTCTATTACAAGCATGTCAATTTTTAAAAGTAGGAAATATAGCTGGCTTGGGTAATTGTATGTATCAAACTCATGATGGATTGAGTAAGCAGTACCAAGTAAGCTGCAAAGAGCTAGATTTTTTAGTTGATTTTGTAAGATCCAGACCTGAAGTTATAGGAGCAAGAATGATGGGAGGAGGCTTTGGTGGTTGTACAATTAATTTAGTTAAAGAATCTGCTATTGAAGCACTCCTTCAAGAAGTTAAACCAGCTTATGAATCTGCCATGGGTTTAACGGTAGATTATTATATAGCATCTATACAAAATGGCACAGAAATTATTTAATTATGTTTAACAGCAAAGAGCATCCACATACGCGGCAGAATATTTTAACAGGAGAATGGGTTTTGGTATCACCACATCGAATGAAAAGACCTTGGCAAGGTAAAGTAGAGACCGTTCCGATTGAAAATTTAACTGCTTATGATTCAGGATGTAATTTATGTCCGGGAAATAAGCGATCTGATGGAACAGTTAATCCAGCTTACACAGGCCCTTTTGTTTTTACCAACGACTTTTCTGCATTAATGCCTTCTACTCCAATTGGTAGTGAAAATATTCAAAATTTATTAGTGAGTAAAAGTGAAACGGGTATCTGTAGAGTGATTTGTTTTTCACCAGATCACAATCTTACACTTCCATTAATGTCTATACCTGATATCAAAAATCTAATTCAATTATGGAAAGATGAATTTATTGCATTAGCAGCAAATGAATCAATCAAATACATTCAAATATTTGAGAACAAAGGTGAAATTATGGGATGTAGTAATCCACATCCTCATGGACAAATTTGGGCTTCTTCTTCTATTCCTGCAGAATTAACAAAAGAAACAAACGAGCAAGAAAAATACTATCAGCAAAATGGCAAAAGTCTATTGAGTGCGTATTTAGATTTGGAACTAGAAAAAGCGGAACGCATCATTATAGAGAATGATTATTTTGTTGCATTAGTACCATTTTGGGCGGTATGGCCTTATGAAACAATGATTATTTCTAAAAGACATATTCAACAAATTACCCAGTTTAATAAAGCGGAAGTCGTTGCATTTGCCGATATATTAAAAAGGCTAACTACCAAGTATGATAATTTATTTGAAGTGTCATTTCCATATTCTGCTGGTATGCATCAAATGCCAGTGAATGATGGTGAGTATGCTGGTTGGCATTGGCATATGCATTTTTATCCTCCATTATTAAGAAGTGCAACTGTAAAAAAGTTCATGGTAGGATATGAAATGCTGGCGAATCCGCAAAGGGATATCACTGCCGAAGCTGCTGCAGAAAAATTAAAATGTATGAATAGCGAACATTATAAACATCAAAAAGAGATAAATATGACATTATAAAATGCTTAATCGCTTAACCACAGTTTTTGGTTATTGAGATACTCTTAATTCATCTTTCTTAATTTATCTCTCTTAATTCATCTCTCTTATCTCCTAATTCTTAATTCATCTTTCTTAATTCCTATTTAACTTCCTCAAACTCAATATAATCATCCTTTTTAGGGGCTGAAGGAGCAGATTTTGCCTCGGGAGCAGGGGAAGCTGCCTGTTGACTCTGTTGAAATGCTTGATTTTGCTGCATTTCCGACATTTTACGCTTTAACTGACTGGCTGTTTTTGTAACGGGTACCACAAACTCAAAAATGAATCGGTAAGCCATATAAATAAATAAACCCCACAGAATAATCTTAAACATAAGGGTGTGAAATTACCCAAAAAGGGGTCAATTCCTTGTTAAAATGACCTAAAATCGGAGGAACGGTAAAAATTTGGGCGTTAAAGCCTTCTTTTCCTATATTTGCAGCAGCAAAAGAATCAACAGAAGGGAACGACTATCGTTCCCTTCTCCTTTTTTAATATGGCAACAGATCCAAATACTTCTACAATTGAGCAGATGCTGGAAAGCATTTTGGCCGATGAACCTGCTTATTTTTTGGTGTCTTTAACCATCAAACCGGGTAATAATATCAAGGTGTTTGTGGATGGAGACGAAGGTGTTAAAATTGAAAGATGTGTTTCTTACAATCGAAGATTGTATAAGCTCATTGAAGAAGCAGCCATTTATCCTGAAGAAGATTTTTCTTTGGAAGTATCTTCTCCAGGAATAGAAGAGCCATTGAAATTGCACCGACAATATGTAAAAAATATTGGAAGAACAATAGAAGTAAAATTGATCGACGGAACAGAAAAAGAAGGTGAGCTAGAAACAGTGGCAGCAGCAGATATTATTATTAAAACAATAACTGGTAAAGGTAAAAAGGCCATCACCGAGCAATTGGTTATTCCTTTTGAAAATATACAATCAACAATCGTTCAAATTAAATTTTAGCAGAAAAAAAACAGCTTTATGGCAAGTATCAATCTGATAGAAGCGTTTCAGGAATTCAAAGACGCAGAAAGTATAGATCGTCCTACGATGATGAAAGTGGTAGAAGATGTTTTCAAAACATTGCTTCGTAAAAAATTCGGAAGCGACGAAAACTTCGATGTAATTGTAAATGCGGAAAAAGGCGATTTGGAAATTATCCGTAGACGTATGATTGTTGAAGATGGAGAAGTGATGGATCCTTTGGCAGAGATTGCTTACACCGATGCTGCTAAAATTGAACCCGATTTTGAAGTGGGTGAAGAATTGTACCAAGAAGTAGATATTCTAGACTTCGGTCGCAGAGCCATTCTTGCCGCAAAACAAACGCTAGCAAGCCGTATCAGCGATTTGAAGAAAAATGCTTTGGTAAAGAAATATGAAGATAGAATCGGAGAAATATTGAGTGCAGAAGTGTACCAAGTTTGGAAAAAAGAAGTCTTGTTATTAGATGAAGAAGGCAATGAATTGATTCTTCCTAAAACAGAACAAATTCCACAAGATTATTTTAAGAAAGGAGAAAATGTTCGCGCAGTAATTGCACGAGTAGACATGAAAAACAATTCACCAGTAATTGTTTTATCAAGAACCAGTCCTTTATTCTTATCTAAATTATTAGAAATAGAAGTACCTGAAATTTTCGATGGCTTAATTGCAATCAAGAAAATTGTTCGTGATCCAGGAGATCGTGCTAAAGTTGCCGTTGAATCTTATGATGATCGTATTGATCCAGTAGGTGCTTGTGTAGGAATGAAAGGAAGTCGTATTCATGGAATAGTTCGTGAATTAAAAAATGAAAATATCGATGTGATTAATTTCACTACTAATACGCAATTGTTGATTCAACGTTCTTTAACTCCTGCTAAAATTAGCTACATGGAATTAGACAACGATAAAAAACAAGCCAATGTTTATTTGAAAGCCGATCAGGTTTCTTTAGCAATTGGTCGCAGAGGAGTGAATATCAAATTGGCATGTGAGCTAACCGGATATGAGATTGATGTATATCGCGAAGACGAAGAAATCACTGACGAATTTGATATTGATTTGGATGAATTTAGCGATGAAATTGAACCATGGATTATTGATGAGTTTAAAAAGATTGGCTGCGACACTGCAACCAGTATTTTAAAATTAACCGTGGAGGAATTAGAAAGAAGAACCGATTTGGAAAAAGAAACCATTTTGGAAGTTCAAAGAGTGTTGCAAGCAGAATTTGATAGAGAAGAATAAGCAGCTAATAAGCACCTATCTTTGTCAGGGATTAAAACCCTGCTAAGATTGGTGCCAATAAGATAAAGCCTGTGGACTTTTGTCCATTTCCATAGGCTAATCGAATGGACCATGGACTTAAAAACAAAGAATGTCAGAACTGAAATTACCTAGACTGTTAGCAGCCGCTACGGAATTCAACATTGGTCAGGATACCCTGATCGAATTCCTGGTGAAAAAAGGATTTAAAAAGGATGACTTGAAGCCAACAGCAAAGCTTCAAGAAGACCAGTATCGTGCCCTTCAGGCAGAGTTCCAAAGCGATAAAGTGGCTAAGAATAAAGCCGATCAGGTAGAAATACCAAAGGTTGCTCATTCTGAAGCGCGCAAAAAAAGAGACGAAGAAGAAATCAGTTTCAAGAAAGAGGAGAAAAAATTTCATACGGCGTCTCCGGCTCCGGCTGCTACACCTCCTCCTAAGGAAGAGGTAAAAGCAGAAGAGAAAGTGATCGAACCCACTCCTGCACCTGCAGTTGTTGAAAAACAAGTGGAAGCCAAAATAGAAGCTCCGATTGTAGAATCAGGCACTGTAAAAATAGATGCGCCAGAATTAGAAGGACCGAAAGTGATCAATAAGATTGATTTATCAACCATTGACTCTTCAACTCGACCTAAAAAATCAGCCAAAAAAGCAGAGCCTGTTGCAAAAGCGACTGATGGAGATAAAACTACGGCAAAACCTGCAGGAAAATCTACAGACAAAACCAAAACAACTAAAGCAGCAGTACCGAAGGAAGTAATTCCAACACCTGCTCCAGCTCCAATTGCACCTGAAGCAGACCTTCCTCCAACAATAGAAAATATTAGGGCTGAGAAATTAGAAGGTCCTAAAATTTTAGGTAAGATTGAATTGCCTATCAATAGCGATACTCGTCCGAAGCCAATGGGCAGAGATGAAAAGCGCAAACGCAAACGTATTCCTGTTGACAAAAAGGGAGACAATATTCCAACCACACCGATTGCAAAAGATGCAAATGGTAAACCAATATCAGGACCCAATCGTCCAATTGTTCCTGCACGCAACAACAACCCTCAAGGTGGCGGTGGCGGTGGATTCAATCGTGGCGGACAAGGTGGTGGTGGTGGATTCAATCGTGGTGGTGGCGGCGGTGGAAATCGCGGCGGTAATCGCAACGATAGAAATGCACCGAAGCAAGAAGACAAAGAGATCGATCAAAAAGCTATACAAGAAAAAATCCGTGAAACGCAGGCCAAGCTTGCAGGAACGGGTGGTAGAGGTAAGAGCCTTAAAGCAAAATATAGAAGAGCCAAGAGAGATGAAGCTGCGGAGTCAATGGGCGAAGAGGGCTTAGAAGACAACAAATTACAAGTAACAGAATTTGTTACAGTTAGTGAGTTAGCCAGTTTGATGGATGTAAGTTTTGCTGATATCATTGGTAAGTGTATGAACCTCGGTATCATGGTATCTATTAACCAAAGATTAGATGCAGAAGTAATTGAATTGGTGTCGAGTGAGTTTGGATTTGAAGTAGAATTTATAGGTGTAGAAGAAGTGGAAGAGTTAGATGAAGATGAAGAAGAAGAAGACGAAGCTGCACAAATTGCGCGTCCGCCAATTGTTACCATCATGGGTCACGTAGATCATGGTAAAACTTCTTTACTAGATTATATCAGAAGTGCCAATGTAGTTGCAGGTGAAGCGGGTGGAATTACGCAGCATATAGGTGCATACGAAGTAACCCTGCCAAACGGCAGAGCCATTACCTTCTTAGATACTCCAGGTCACGAAGCCTTTACGGCCATGCGTGCTCGTGGTGCTAAAGTAACAGATATTGCAATCATTGTTGTTGCTGCTGACGATGCAGTAATGCCTCAAACAAAAGAAGCCATTAGTCACGCACAAGCAGCGGGTGTTCCGATGATTTTTGCAGTGAATAAAATTGATAAAGACGGAGCTAATCCGCAAAAAATATACGAGCAATTATCTCAAATGAATATTTTGGTAGAAGCTTGGGGTGGAAAATTCCAAACCCAGGAACTCTCTGCTAAACAAGGATTGAATGTAGATTTATTGTTAGAGAAAGTATTGTTAGAAGCAGATATACTCGATGTAAAAGCCAACCCTACTAGAGAAGGAAGTGGAACTATTATTGAAGCATCTTTAGACAAGGGTCGTGGATATGTAGCTACCATTTTGGTACAGAATGGAACTTTACATCAAGGTGACTTGATCGTATCTGGTCAACACTACGGACGTGTAAAAGCCATGTTCAATGAAAGAAATCAACGCATTGAAATTGCACCACCATCTACTCCTGTAGTAATATTAGGATTGAATGGTGCACCGCAAGCTGGTGAGAAATTCAAAGTGTTTGAAGATGAGGCAGAAGCAAAAGAAACAGCTACTAAACGTGCTCAAATCTTGCGTGAGCAAGGATTGCGTGCTAGAAAACATATTACATTAGACGAGATCGGCCGAAGATTGGCATTGGGTAATTTTAAAGAACTCAATATCATTATCAAAGGAGATGTGGACGGATCGGTAGAAGCATTAAGTGATTCATTACAAAAATTATCTACTGAAGAAATTGCAGTGAGAGTTGTATTGAAAGGTGTTGGACAGATCTCTGAAAGTGATGTATTATTAGCAACAGCATCCGACGCCATTATCATCGGATTTAATGTTCGACCTTCCATGAATGCCAATAAATTGGCTGAAACAGAAGGAGTTGAAATTAAATTATACTCCATCATCTATCAAGCAATTGATGAGATCAAGAGTGCGATGGAAGGTATGTTGGAACCTAAGTACCAAGAAAAAATCACAGCTAATGTGGAGATCAGAGAAGTGTACAAATTTGATAAAGCCACTGTTGCAGGATGTTTTGTACTTGATGGAAAAATTGCGCGTAACTCTAAGATCAGAATTATCAGAGATGGTATTGTGGAGTATCCAAAAGGAGAAGGCCAGAGTGCAGAATTGGGCAGCTTGAAGCGTTTCAAAGATGATGCTAAAGAAGTGGCTTCGAATATGGAATGTGGTTTAACCATTAAGAACTATAACGACATGAAAGTGGGCGATATAGTAGAAGCATTTGAAGAAGAAGAAGTAAAACGTACTTTATAATTGTTAAAATTGAAAACCTCTAACCTAAGCCATTTTACATCAATAGAACTGGCAACTGGTTGGAGGTTTTTATGTTTTGTTAAAAGCGGTAAACCGGTATTGTAGCAAGCCCTGATTGATTACTTTTGGTATGAATAAATTCAACAAATTAATGAAGCAACTTTTTTTATTTAGCACTTTGATTGCCTCCACGATGTTTACATCAGTTGTAGCGCAGTCTAAAAAAGTATTGGCTGATAAGATTGTAGGTCAGGTAGGCGATAAAATTATTTTGCGTTCGGATATTACCAATGCTATTGCCGATGCAAAAAGGCAATCTCAAGGTCAGGAGAATGCGGTTATTCCAACTGAATGCCAAGTATTAGAAGGTTTTTTAATTAGAAAAGCTTTGTTATTACAAGCCAATAAAGATTCATTAACCGTTAGTGAAGATGAAATTGAAGGAGAATTAGACAACCGAATTCGTCAGACTATTCAGCAATATGGTTCAAAAGATTTATTGGAAGAGATTGCAGGTAAATCGATCTATCAATTAAAAGATGATTTTAGGGAGCCATTTAAAGAGCAAAAACTGGCAGAACAAATGCGTCGTAAAATTGACGATGGTATTAAAATCACCCCAACAGAAGTTAAAGCGTATTATAATAAAATCAATAAAGACAGTTTGCCTTTCTACGAAAGTGAAGTAGAGGTAAGTCAAATTGTAGTGCATCCTAAAGCCAATAAAGATGTGGAAGAATATGTTTCCAAGCAGTTGTACGATTACAAAAAACAAGCGGAAGCACTAGGTCCGAAAAAATTTGAACAATTAGCCAAGAATTATTCCGAAGATCCTGCAGTAAAAGAAAATGCCGGTCAATATACGTTGAATAGGAATGATAAATTTTGGGATCCTGCTTTTTTATCTGGTGCATTTAGATTGAAAGAAGGACAGATCTCGAATGTCATAAAATCAAAGTTTGGTTTACATATTATTTATATGATCAGTCGTTCTGGTGACGAAGCTATTGTGCGTCATATATTACGTATTCCCCCGGTAACGGATGATGAAATAAAAGAAGCGAAAGAAAAATTAGATACCATTCGTAGAAATATCCAGATTGGAAAAATGAGTTTTGCGGAAGCGGTAACTAAATTTAGTGATGACGAAGGGAGTAAATTTAGTGCAGGTGCTTTTACTGGAAGAGATGGATCTACATTTATTTCTTTAGACATGTTAGACAAAGATATGATTCAGCCAATCAGCACTATGAAGCCAGGTGAAATCTCTCAGCCTCAAATCTATAACGAGGAACGTAAAGGCAGAGTGGTTAGAATTATCTACTATAAATCTAAAAAAGAACCTCACCGTGAAAACCTTAAAGAAGATTATAACCGCGTTGCTCAACGCGCTCTAGAAGACAAGAAGCAAGCCACTTTGGAAAAATGGTTCAAAGAGCATATCCCCAACTATTATGTATTGATCGACAAAGAATATAGCAGTTGCGCTGGATTAGAAGACTGGCGTAAAGCGGCTGACCGAGCTGCTCAAAAGAGAACCAATTAGGAATTAAGAGAGATGAATTATGAGTTAAGAAATAATTTATTTGGTAATTACATGTATATACATGTATCTTTGCATAGTGAAGTTAGAACAAGCCATACAAAGCAGTAAATTCAAGAACGAAGTGCATAAAGCCACTTTAAATATTTTGTATACTGCTTGGTGGTTGAAAACGATCATGAGCAACGAATTGAAAGAATTTGGATTAACGCATGAGCAATACAATGTGTTACGCATATTAAAAGGGAAGCATCCTGAGCAAATATGTGTAAAAGACATTAGTTGCAGAATGATTGAGAAAAGTTCTAATGTGCCTAGGATCATTGATCGTTTGGTAATAAAAAAGTTAGTGAAACGCGCCGACTCACCTTTCGATAAAAGAGAAACGGTGATTTCATTAACACAAAGCGGAATAACTATTTTGGAAGTAACGACTGAAAAAATAAATGAATTGATGGAAACTAGCGTAATTATGAAATCGCAAGATGCGGCACAGATTAATATGTTATTAGAAAAATTACGCGGAACAGAATAGATTTTTTTTAAATAAATAGGTGTATATACATTTAATAGTAAACAATTGTTATGAAAACAATCATACATAAAGCAGCAACAAGAGGCCACAATAGTTTTGGTTGGCTCAATAGTTACCACAGTTTTAGTTTTGGTCATTACCATGATCCAACAAGAATGAATTTTGGCACACTGCGTGTTTTGAATGACGATACAGTAGCAGCAGGAATGGGTTTTGGAAAACATCCTCATGATAATATGGAAATAGTGTCTATTCCGCTAGAAGGAGATTTACAACATAGTGATAGCACAGGAAGAAATGAGATCATTCGTCAACACGATGTTCAGATCATGAGTGCAGGTACTGGTATTGCGCATAGCGAAATAAATGCAAACAAAAACAAGGAAGTAAAATTTTTGCAGATATGGGTGCTACCTAAAACACAAAATATTGAACCGAGGTACGAACAAAAATCATTCAATCCGTCAGATAGAATTGATCAAATACTTACAGTAGTTGCGCCTGATGATGATAATGCAGTTTGGATCAATCAAGATGCATGGTTCTCATTGGCTAATTTATCGAAGGACTTTACAACAAGGTATGCATTGCATAAAAATGAAAACGGTGTTTTTGCTTTCTTGATTAAAGGTGATGTTACCATCAATGGAATAGCATTAAATGAAAGAGATGGACTAGGTATTTCTGAAATCAAGGATTTAGAAATTATTGCTAGTACAGATGCAGAATTATTATTGATAGAAGTTCCTATGGAAATAAAATAATGAATGATGAAAAACAGAACCATACAATTGATTGAATACGGACAACCCATGAATATGGGAGGCTTCCCTATTCGTCAGGCATTGCCTTCAGCCAATGTAGAAATGCTCGATCCATTTTTATTATTGCATCATGCAAAAATTGATGTTGACAAAGACGCGGATCTTAAAAATGCAGGAGTGGGTGCACATCCACACCGTGGATTTTCTCCTGTCACATTTATTTTTGAAGGTGGTGTACACCATCGCGATAGCAGAGGCAACGACCATATTGTTTACGCTGGTGGTACACAATGGATGAATGCAGGTATGGGCGTGATTCATAGCGAAAGACCTCCAGCTGATATTCATGACTTAGGTAGTAAGCAAGAGTTGATTCAACTTTGGATCAATTCACCTGCAAAAAATAAAATGGACGCACCTGTTTATATTCCGCTAACCAAAGAAGATACGCCAACCATTGTTAGTGAAGATAAATCAACTACTATTCAAGTGATTGAGGGAAAATTAAAAGAAGTAAAAGGCCCAATAACTCCTCAATCTCCCATTAATATGTTCACTATTAAAATGAAAGCAGGAACTACTTATTTTATTCCTTTCGAAATAACACATCAGGCCTTTATTTATGTATTGAATGGTTCAGTGAATTTGGGAGAACCCAATCTAACAGAATCATCTTTACTCAAAGCCAATTATATGGCTGTTTTAAATCAGGATGGAGAAGGAATTGCAATAAACGCAATTGAAGATAGTTTGCTATTGATGGGAACAGGAGAACCATTGAATGAACCCGTTGCTTCTCATGGTCCCTTTGTAATGAATAATCAAACAGAAATCATGGAAGCATTCAGGGATTATCAAATGGGGAAAATGGGTGTGCTTATTGAAGAATGATCTATCTGTAACAAAATAAACAAACACGTAAAAATAATTTTATCAATAACCAATTAAAACCAATAAAATGGCAACTTACAAAATCGATGCTTCACACAGCGAAATCACTTTTAAAGTAAAGCATTTAATGATCACGAACGTAACTGGTAGCTTTCAGGAATTTGATGCGACTATGGAATCTGCTGAAGAAAATTTCAGCGATGCAGCTATTCAATTTAATGCAGAAGTGAAGAGTATTTCTACCAATAATGAACAAAGAGATACGCACTTAAAAAGTGCCGATTTTTTTGAAGCGGAGAAATTTCCTACAATCAATTTCGTATCTACATCTTTAGTACCTAAAACAGGGTCTGACTATGAATTAAATGGTGATCTGACTATTAAAGGGGTAACTAAATCTGTTAAATTGAATGTAGAATTTGGTGGTACAATGACCGATTTTTATGGTCAAAACAAAGCAGGTTTTGAGATTAGTGGAAAATTCAATCGCAGCGATTTTGGTTTAACTTGGAGCGCAGTAACTGAAGCAGGTGGAGTGGTAGTAAGCGATGAGATTAAATTGAATATGGCCGTTCAAATGGTAAAACAAGCATAAAATACCAGTGAACCAGTTTCACCTAAAATTGTTAGTAATATATGAATATTGAAATAATTGCAGGAAGCCCCAGACAAAACAGTGTAACTCACCGGTTGGCGCTACACCTTAAACAACAAATAGCAGAAAGCACAACACATCAAGTAGGTATTATTGATATACGGGAATGGAATTTACCATTATTGCAAAGCGTGTTCAATTCTGTAGAAAATACTCCTGAACAATACAAGCCTTTAGCAGAACGGATGTTTGCTGCTGATGCATTTATTTTGGTTACCCCAGAATACAATGGTAGTTATTCCCCTGCTATGCAAAATTTGTTGGATTATTTTCCCAAGCAAGCAAGGAAAGCCTTTGGTTTAGCGCCTGCATCAGTAGGTGGAATGGGCGGAATACGTGCTTCTCAACAATTATTATTGTTGGTACCTGGTTTATTTGGGATTGCCTCTCCCCAAATGCTAATTACTCCTTTTGTAGACAAAAAGTTTGATGAAGCAGGTAATTTACTAGATCCTGGCTTTAAAAAAACAATAGATAACTTTCTGAAAGAGTTTCTATGGCTGGCAGAAACTTTGCAAACAGAATCGGTATATAAATAATATAAAAAAAGGTGGCGGAGTTGTAACTTCGCCACTTCTTTTAATAAATACTATGAGCGACGAGATTAAACACGAATGTGGCCTGGCTTATATTCGTTTGCGCAAGCCCTTCTCTTACTTCCTCCAAAAACATGGAACGGTAACTTATGGCCTTAATAAGTTGTACCTGCTCATGGAAAAACAACATAATCGAGGGCAGGATGGTGCCGGCTTAGCGGTAGTAAAATTAAATACAGAACCTGGTAACCCTTTTCTGCATCGAATGCGCAGCAGTGCACAACAACCGATAGCAGATTTGTTTTTTAAAGTAGGGCAGGAAATACAAGAATTAGAAAAATGCCAACCTGATATTAAACAGCATCCCGGATTAATGAAAGGGCATTTGCCTTTTTTGGGAGAATTGTTATTGGGACATTTGAGATATGGAACACAGGGCAAGAACAATGTAGAATTTTGTCATCCATTTATTAAACGCGATTTGTTGCCAGGTAAGAATATGGCATTGGCGGGCAATTTCAATTTGGTGAATACCGATGAATTATTCGAGCAGATCAATATGCAACCCGGCGATTTTCAAAAGCAGAGTGATTTGGCTGCTATGTTAGAAGTGTTGCATCATTATTTATGTGAGGAAGATGCTTTGCATCCAAATGAAGCGAGCATTAGTTCTGTATTAAAAAAAGCAACTCCTTTATTTGATGGCGGTTATACCATTGGTGGCTTATTGGGCAACGGATATAGTTTTGTTATGCGCGATGCACATGGTATTCGCCCGGCTTATTATTATATCAATGATGAAGTAATTGTTGCAGCCAGTGAACGTGCTGCCATTCGTACTACTTTTAATGTAGGAGAGAATGAGGTATTAGAACTCATGCCAGGTATGGCATTGATTGTAGATGATGCAGGCAATTACAGCATCGAAAAAATACTCGAACCAAAAGAAAGAAGGGCTTGTAGTTTTGAAAGAATTTATTTTTCTCGCGGTAGCGACGAAAAAATTTATAGAGAAAGAATTGCACTAGGCCAACACTTGAGTGAAACGGTTTTAGAAAGCATCAACAATGATTTAAAGAATACTATTTTTTCTTATATACCCAATACAGCAGAAGTAGCTTTTTACGGATTGGTAAAAGGTATGGAAGCTTATTTGAATAAAATAAAAGTAGAACGCATTTTAAGTTGGGACAGAGATTTCTCCGAAGAGAAACTCGAAGAAATGATCAACCGAAAAATCCGTCAAGAAAAAATTGCCATTAAAGATGTGAAGTTGCGCACATTCATTACTGAAGATGCCAATAGAAATGAAATGGTGCAGCACGTGTATGATATTACTTATGGTACTGTAAGAAAACACGAAGATACTTTGGTGGTGATCGACGATAGTATTGTACGCGGTACCACTTTGAAAGAAAGTATTGTACGCATGTTATCTCGTTTGAGCCCTAAGAAAATCATTGTGGTTTCTTCTGCTCCTCAAATTCGTTACCCTGATTGTTATGGAATAGACATGAGTAAGCTCGGCGATTTTATTGCATTCCGCGCAGCCATTGCTTTGATAAAAGAGCGGGGTATGGATCATGTACTAACGGATGCACAAGAAAAAATCAATAAGTTAAAAGCCAACAATCAGTTACATACAGAAAATGTTGTTCGGCAGATTTACAAACCATTTACTACACAAGAAATTTCCGATAAAATTGCACAATTGATCACACCACCAGAAGTGGATTTACCTATTCAAGTAATTTATCAAACCATTGAAGACCTGCACGAAAGTTGCCCTACGAATACAGGTGATTGGTATTTCACTGGAAATTATCCAACACCAGGTGGAAACCGTGTGGTGAACAAAGCATTTTTAAATTATCTAGAAGGAAAGAACGAGCGAGGGTATTAGTCTTTTTTATCCATTTTTTGAATTAGCGTATTCATCGTAACTAAAAGTTCATTCACTGAATGATTGGTTACCGTGTTTTCATGAATGGGTAAGGCGTTTTGAATTCCACCTACATGATTGGGGGTTGTAATTAGCTCAAAAAAACTTTTGTTGAGTGCTTCTGCAATTTGTTCAATTCGAGAAACGGAAAGATCTGTTTTACCAGTTTCTATTTGACTCAAAGCGCTTGGTGTAATGCCTATCAGCTTTGCCAATGAGTCTTTTTTTAGTTCAGCCATTTCTCTATGGCGCTGAATATTTCTACCAATGATTTCTTTTGCTTTCATATATATATTGGATTTGGCTTAATAAATATATGATTTTACTTAATATAATGAAGTCGGTTTTCTTTTTTAGAAAAAACTTTTTTTTCAATTTCACTCAGTAATTTTTTAAAACCAAATCCAATATCATGAAGCCATTATGTTGCTTAATTATTGTAATACTTACAACTCTATCTAGTTGTAAAAAAACAGCAGATGTAGTTATTGAGACTCCAAAAATTAATAATGAGAAAGTAATTGAACAATTTTTAACTATTCCAGAAAACAGTTCTTCTTTAGTTAAAGAAATCACAGCTGATTTAAGAAAAAGAGAGTTTGAAAAACCTTTTATTGTCGATTTTGTTCAAAGGAATGGGTTTCCAGTTTGGAATAAAATTATTGGCACACCAATGCAATCTGCGAATAATGAATTGCAGGCTAATAGTATTACTTCAAATCAAAAAAACGGTATCGCATTTATTCCGCTTGTAGATACAACAACGAAAGAAGTAAAATCTTTTATGTTTTGTACTAAAATAAAAGATAGTGTATTTGGCTATAATACATATAACAAATCAACAATTTTAAATGACGAAAACATTTTCCCATTAAAAAAACAACTGAATAGTTTGACACTTTCTGTAATAGCTTTTTTTGAGAATCAAATTAATGGTAAAACGTCAATTCAATATGCTGGCAAGGACCAATTATATAAAATTAGTAAATCAAAAATTTCTTTTAAGTTTAATGAAACAAGTAGCGAAGCAAATATCACATCAAATAGCAATAATAATCCAAGTAAGAATGTAAATTTCACCATTTGCTTAGAATATTTAGGTTCAATAATACAAGAATATTATGCGGAAGATGGCAACCTTCATACAATTGAGTATAGGTATTTTGGCCCATGTGGAATGGGTAACGGAGGAGGAAGTTTGCCAGGTGTAACTGTTCATACAAAGATCAGGTCCAGTTCAAATAGTGGAATTTTCAGCTCTAATTGGAGTTCAGGCTTTTTACCTTCTCCTAATAATCCTTTGTATGGAACTATTGCTTGGGCATTTGGCTACGCTCCAACTAATAATATACCATATACTCATCACAATGGGTCTACATTTGGGCCTTTCTTAGAAAATCCAAATCATCCATATTGGGGAACACCTATTGAGCCTTTGAATGTTCAAAGGGCAAATTGGTTGATAGCACATTTGGATTTTGGAGGTGATCCCAACATTACAGATCTTTTATACAACAATGAGAATGTTGTCCAATTTCTCGAAACAAGTTTACAAAGATCTGGATACAGCTCACAATATGCTGCCGCGTCATCCACAATAGTTAATGCCCTTGCAGCTAATAAAATATCATTAGCAGATGCCAATGAATTAATGGATGCATTATTGGAAGCAGGTTATTCCGAAGAAACTATGGCTGCCTTAGATATAACCATTGAGGCAATTTCCAGTGGAATTGCTCATACAGAAGTTATTCCTCCTGGATTTTTTAACACAATCATTTCCCCAAGACTTTCTAGCTCTTTAATAAATCCAATTGGAATTATGTTGAGCCAATATTTTAATCAATTTCAATTAAAATATGCTTCATTAAAACTTGAGAATGCTAAATTGCCAGTTTCTCAACAAAAATCAAATACTAAATTATTCTTTTTTGCTACAGCAGGGATTTGGCATACAAGTTTAGATTTACTTGGTTTAATACCTGTAGGTGGAGAAGTATTTGATATTTTAAATGGGTTTACTTATATACTTGAGGGAGACAACACAAATGCTTACCTTAGTTGGGCTGCAGCAGTTCCAATCGCTGGCTATGCAGCAACTGGAGTTAAAGCTATAAAAGCAGGAGCGGTAATTATTGCAACAAAAAATGCAAGTGGGTTTTATAGGGTAAATCGGGTTGCGTCTTCTTTTACAAAAATGACAGGAGCAGGAATTGGTCAAGTAGGACATCATATTATCAGTTTTCATGCAATAGTTCAAGAACATGATTTATTTCAATTAGCGATAAGAGCAGGGTTTAATCCAAATGATGCAATTCAAAATGGTAAGGCGATTGCATCACATTTAAATTCGGGAAATCATGGAATCTATGCTAATAAATTAGTTACTGCGATGAATAAGATAACTTCAGATTTTCCTAATTTAAATCCAATTCAAGCCAAGGAAAAACTAATGGAATTGATTCATCAAATAAAAACCACCATTGATAATAGTTCTGGTGTACATATGGATTATTTAAATTTTTAGATATGTATTATAAAATTTCAATTGGCTTTGATACAATAGTATATGGAACTGATTGGCCTCAAACCAATGAAACAATATATCCATGCAGTATTGATCATCCTCTTTTTATAAAACAATGGAGATTTAAAAAAACGCCATTAAATGTAATTACACCTATTCCAAAATTAAAAGCCAAAGCTATTTTAACAGATCTTATTGGTACAAGTAGCAATGGTTCAGAATATGCATTAACAATTAGTAATAAACTTAAAAGTGTATTAGAAAAATATAATACAGGTAATGTAGAATTTATTCCAATTAAAATGCAAAAAGGAGTTAGGGATATCAAAGGGTACTGGATGACTAATATTCTTGGTTTTGATAATCAAGAATGTGCAAATTATAATTTATCTACCGTTTTTTTGAAAGGGAAAGGATATAATGAATATATACAAATGAAGATTAAAGATTATCATCATCATTTGGAAGAAAGAAGTAAAGAAAGAAATATTGAACAGGAAGGCTATTGGTCTATATATATTCATAAGCTTGTTCTTTCTAAAAGTATTTCAAATAATTTATTGATAATAAATTTTATAAAAAATGGCGTAATTGGTTATTATGTCTCTGAAAAACTTAAAAAAGAAATAGAAGATGCTGGATGTATGGGTATTGTTTTTGAACCTGTTGAGCAGGCTTGAGAAGTATCTTTTTAATTAGTTAATATTTAGTAAAAACAATTGTTTATTTATCTTAGCAAATCGAGTAAATATTTTTATTTTAGCTAATGACAAAGCCCAATTCATTATCCTCTGCCCGTATTAAAGCACAACTCAAGTACGATTTAATTGGCAAGGATTCTTACCGAGGTATTACATTGAGTTATGCTTATCTGGCCAATCAAACAGGGCATTTTGCACTGGCATTTGTACCTGCTGCTGGAATTTATTTATTGCTTCATCATTGTTGGCCAAGTATTTCCTATCCAGGTTTATGGGCAGGTGTTGGAATGGCATTGGCTTGGATCGGGTTTGAAGTATATAATATTTCTCAGCAGTTGAAAGAAGGAAAAGGCAATGATGGTAAATATGTTTTTCCTCTAGATAATTCAAACATCATTCAAGATACGCTGATAGATATGGGATTTTTTACATTGGGAGGTTTGAGCTTTGCCGCAGGTAGTACTTTGGAATTAAAATGGTTTTTTCTGATACCTATAATTATTTTTATTGTACTACTCTATATCAGTCGTTCTTGGTACATCACTAAAATTTGTCAGCAAACAGCTAATTATCCTTTTCAATTGAGGCTTAGTCAATGGAATCATCCAATTGAAAAAGATACTCGTGATAAAGTATTGCAATTTCATAATCAATCTAATCAAGGCCAACATATTTTATTGATTGGGCCGGCCCATAGCGGTAAAACTTCTTTAGCAGTGGCACTGGCCAACGAAAAATCGATTCAACGTTTTAGCTGTTTGTATACAACAGGTACAAAATTATTAACCCTTTTATATGATGCAGATGAAATCATTTTAAAAGATGATCCATTTGCATTGTGTACCTGGCGTACTGCCGACTATTTGGTAATAGATGATATTAATCCAGGCGACCCTATTCATAATGAAACCATCACTGCCGATTTATTTGCTCAACATTTAAATTCACATCCTACTAATGCTGATGCAATTAAAAATGGCAATATCATCTGGGTTTTAGGAAATGCCACTGATATCGAGTTGCAAAATAATTGGAAAGATTTTTTACTAACCATTGGCGTTCCCAATGAAAATATACATCTAGTAAAATTGGGCAACTGATTTAAATTAGGGTAAAATAAAATTCTCGTAGGCAAATCCAATTAAATGCGGTAATCCACGCACATCAAATCTTTTGTATAAAGGGATAATTCTTTTTTCAATTGCCGATTGACTGACACCCAGTTCATGAGCTATCTCCTTTAATGTAAGACCTTTGGCAATAAATGAAAGTGCTTCTTTTTCTTTATCTGAGATGGCAATATGATTGAATAATGCCTTGTTCAAAGCTTCTTCAAATTCATTTTTATTAGGACCATATGATGCATAGCGAATTACTTTACCAAAACGCAGTCCTCTGTTTATTTGAAATCTACCGATTGCTTCCCTCACACTGCCGTCTTCATGTACACTATAAATTCCTAGTTTAACCATCATAGGAACCAAGCTTCCGTTTTTATGGATTTTATTGATTTCCATTGTGAAATAATATTCGAGCATGCGAAACTTACTGCTCAAAATAAACTTTACCGCTTGGTCATTTAAATCATATGAAAAAGGGGCATGTGCTGGATCGGTTTGTTTTACAATCGTATGTAAATCTATTTCACTGTCCTTATACCCCAAGGTCTCTTCCCATCCTGCAGCATATACCAATCGATTCTCTTTAAATGAATAAATATATATTGCTTCTTCCGGGAAACGTTTGATCGTTTTTGTAAAATGCTGATATTCCTCACTTTGGCTATCTATAGGAATTGGGGTGACCAGATTTGGGGTATTATAGTCGGTTTGTTTAACTTTCATGATAAATTATTATAAAAACATTAAACGCTAACTGCGTAAAGACACAGTTGTTTCGATTCATTGCTTCACCTATTTTTGAATAGTTATTATTAAAAACTTATTAAAAATGGTCCGCATTTTCTAAGATAAGTATTTAATTTAATATAAAAGCCCCGTTGAGTATCCAATATCAATGAAAGTCAAAAGCGGGAGGGGTTTAATTGTTTAGAACTATTGGGGGATAGTTTATAAAGGTCGTTCATCGAACATCACACGGTGAACGGCCTTATTTTTTAAACTCTATAACAGATTGCATTAATATTCATTCCAGCTCCAACCGATGCAAATAATACAATATCACCCGGTTCTAATTGATGCTCATTGTATTCGCCTCTGTTTACTAAATCATATAATGTAGGAATGGTTGCTACCGAACTATTGCCTAAATGATGAATACTCATAGGCATAATATTCGGCGGAATTTCTTTGATGCCATATAATTTAAAGAGGGCTTTGATAAACCCTTCATCCATTTTTTCGTTGGCCTGGTGCAAAAAGAATTTTGTAACATCATTTACATGTAGCCCTGCTTTATCCAAACAAGATTTCATCGCCAATGGCACATTTTTAATGGCATATTCATACACTTTTCTTCCCTTCATTTTAATAAATCGAACAGAAGGATCAGCATTAGGCTCATATGAATTGCCCATGGTGATATAGCTCACTTCATCCACACAATGACTTTGCATACTTTGCGATATAATGCCTTTTGAACTTTCAACTCCCTCAATACCCTCAATGATGGTAGCTCCAGCTCCATCGCTAAAAATCATGCTATCTCTATCATATTGATCTATCACTCTACTCAATGTTTCGGTACCAATCACCAATACTTTTTTAGCCAAACCTGATTGAATAAATGCATTGGCTTGTGTTACACCCAAAATCCAACCTGGGCATCCAAATAATACATCATATGCTATACAATTAGGATTGCGAATTCCTAAAGCACTTTTAATACGAGAGGCAAGTGATGGAACCGCATCCGTTTGAATAGTATTTTTTAATACGTTCCCAAAATTATGTGCAACAATAATCTGATCGATGGTTTCTGGATCGATACCTGCATTTTCAATGGCATGTTTTGCCGCTATTAAACCCATATCTGATGCAGTAAATTCATTGCCAACATAACGGCGTTCTTCAATACCAGTGATGTCTTTAAATTTTTCAACGATTTCTGCAGATGGGGCAGCAATTTTTTCATGGTCTTCTGCATAGAAAACCTGTTCTGCAAAATCCTTATTTGTTTTAATATGCGGAGGAATATAACTGCCTGTTCCGGTGATAACTGTTCGCATTAAAGCCATCGTTTGTAGTTTGTATTCATTCAAATGTAGGCATAAATAAAAAAGGGATAGCTAAGCCATCCCCTTTTTTTTAAAAACTAACAATCGTTTATATATATTGATCGCCTTTATTGCGTTTAACTTCGGCCACATATTCTTTAATGGCTTGTTCTTTTTCTTTTTTACAAATCAGTAAAACATCATCGGTATCTACAACAATAAAATCGTCTAAACCCTGTAATACAACGAGTTTATCATGATTAGCAGAAACCATACATTTTGTAGCATCAATCACAATTACATTGGGAGATGCCACCGCATTGCCCAAATAATCTTTTTCTAAATTATCATAAGCACTGTTCCATGTACCTAAATCGCTCCATCCAAAAGATGAAGGTATTACGTATACATTATCGGCTTTTTCCATAATGGCAAAGTCGATCGATACATTGGTGCATAATGGATAAATTCGATTGATTGCTTCTTTTTCGGTAGGTGTATTGAAATGTGCTTTTTCAGCATCAAATAATTCGAACATTTCAGGTTGATATTGCTCAAATGCTTTCATTACATTTTTAACCTGCCAAACAAAAATACCCGCATTCCATAAAAAATCTCCACTGGCTAAAAAAGTTTTAGCCAATTCTAAATTGGGTTTTTCTGTAAAAGTTTTTACTTTATAAATGCCATCGGCTACTTGCATGGTTTCGTGTTGAATATAACCATAACCAGTATTTGGATGAGTAGGCTTAATTCCTAATGTAACCAATGATTTGATATGACTTACAAAATCCAATGCCTGCAAAGTGATTTTCTTAAAATTTTCTCCATCCAAAATCATATGATCACTAGGTGCAACAATCAATGAAGCTTCGGGATCTTTTTGCAATAGTTTATAAGAAATATATGCCACACAAGGTGCAGTGTTTTTTCTGCTTGGTTCTGCTAAAATATTTTCTATAGGTAGTTCTGGTAATTGTTCTTTTACAATTTCTACATATTCATCGGAAGTAACAATAAAAATATTTTCGTTCGGAATAAATGCAGCATACCTTTCATAAGTCCATCTAATTAAAGATTTACCAGTGTTTAAGATATCTAAAAATTGTTTTGGGTATGATGTTCTGCTTTTAGGCCAGAAACGACTGCCGATTCCACCGGCCATAATCGCTACATAATGGTGTTTGTTCATTGAAAGGATTTAGTTTTTAAAAGTTCAATTTTGCTTTGCAATAGTACAGCATTCTTGAACGACTTTAACATCAACTTATTGTTTCTTTAAACAATTCCTTCTCTGATTAAATCGTGTAAATGTATTATGCCAACGTAAGTTCCATTATTGGCAACTACTAGTTGGCTGATATCATTTGATCTTATTATTTCCAATGCTTCTACAGCTAGCGCATCAGGATTAACAGTAATTGGATTGGGCGTTAAAATATCTTGAGCACAGATTGCACTGATATCAGTTGTTTTTTCGAGCATTCTTCTTAAATCGCCATCGGTAATGATCCCCTTTAGTTGATGCAGGTCATCAATTACAGCAGTAACGCCCAATCTTTTTTCGGTTATTTCAACTATTACTTCTTTTAGCGTTGCATTGGCTAAAACTGCTGGTTGTTCATTTGTAGCTGCAATATCTTCCACCCTTAAATACAATCGTTTTCCCAAGTTACCTCCAGGATGAAAACGAGCAAAATCTCTATTATTAAATCCGTTGATCTCCATCAAACAAACCGCCAAAACATCACCCATTACCATTTGAGCAGTTGTACTACTCGTTGGTGCTAAATTATTGGGGCATGCTTCTTTTGATACTGTTGTATTCAATACATAGTCGGCATGTTTAGCTAAAAAGCTTTCCATGTTGCCAACCATTGCGATCATTTTATTTCCAAAATTCTTGATCAAGGGAACCAATACTTTTATTTCGGGGCTTTCACCGCTTTTGCTAATTACAAGTACTACATCGTGCTCTGTAATCATACCTAGATCTCCATGAATGGCATCTGCAGCGTGCATGAATAAAGAAGGTGTTCCTGTGGAATTAAGCGTGGCTACTATTTTTTGAGCAACAATGGCACTCTTGCCAATACCACTGATAATCAATCGGCCTTTAGATTGATGGATTGTTTGAATGATTACTTCGAACGAAGAATCAATAAAAGATGCCAATCCTTGAATGGCAAGCTTTTCAATTTCAATAGTGTTGAGTGCTGTTTGTACAATATTTGCTTTCATGCTTAACAAAGGTAAACTTTAACAACTAAGGGCAAACAATGCGCTTGCATTTTGTTAACTTAGCGCCCCTTTTACAAAGTACATCCATTCTTCACAATTTGATGGATTTTTCCGTAAAAAAGATTATATTAGTTAACTTATTTAGTAAAGACTGTTTGTAGCATAAAATAGATTTCGAGAGATGGCAACCACAAAAAAATCGGCTGTAAAAAAACCAATTAGTAAAAAAACACCTATTACTGCACACCAATATGATATTTATGGTGCATTAGAGCAATATTTTGGATTCAGGGAATTTAAAGGCACACAAGAAAAAGCTATCAATAGCTTGCTAGACGGTACAGATACATTTGTAATCATGCCTACTGGAGGCGGTAAGAGTTTGTGTTATCAGTTACCTGCTCTAATTATGCCTGGTTGCGCTATTATTGTTTCTCCACTCATTGCATTGATGAAAAACCAAGTAGACTTGGTTAGAGGGTATAGTGAAAACGACGAAGTTGCCCATTTTCTAAATTCATCTTTGAATAAAGGACAAATCAAGGCAGTAAAAGACGATTTAAATAGTGGTAAAACAAAACTATTATATGTAGCTCCAGAAACGCTAACCAAACAAGAAAATCTGGAGTATTTCAGTGATTTGAATATTTCTTTTTTTGCAGTAGATGAAGCGCATTGTATTTCGGAATGGGGACATGATTTCAGACCTGAATATCGCCGACTCCGCGAAATGATGGACATCATCAACCCCGATATTCCAGTGATTGCTTTAACTGCTACTGCAACTCCTAAAGTGCAGAGTGATATTGTAAAAAACTTAGGCCTTAGAGCGCCAGAAGTACTGATCTCTTCTTTTAACCGCTCTAGTTTGTTTTATGAGATTCAACCTAAAATTGAGAAAGAACAAACCGTAAAAAGTATTGTAAAATTTATTAGTCAACACAAGGGTAAGAGTGGTATCATTTATACCCTCAATAGGAAAACAACCGAAGAATTGGCAGAGTTGTTGGTTGCTAATAAAATTAAAGCTGTGGCTTATCATGCCGGACTCGATCAAAAATTAAGGGCCAAAAGACAAGACCAGTTTTTGAATGAAGATGTACAAGTTATTGTTGCTACAATTGCTTTTGGAATGGGTATTGACAAACCAGATATTCGTTTTGTAATACATTTTAATATTCCCAAATCAATCGAAAACTATTATCAAGAAACAGGGAGGGCTGGAAGAGATGGACTAGAAGGCATTTGTGTATTGTATTATTCTCACAAAGATGTTTCTAAATTAGAACACCTTATGCGAGATAAGCCTTTGAGTGAAAGAGAAGTGGGTGCTCAGTTGATCGATGAAATGGTGGCTTATTCAGAAAGTTCTGTTTGTAGAAGAAAAATATTGTTGCATTATTTTGGTGAAGATTGGAATACCGAAAACTGCGGTTTATGTGATAATTGCAAAAACCCCAAGGAAAAAATTGAAGCCAAGAATGAAGTAGTTAAAGTATTGAAAGTAGTGAATGCATTAGATGGCCGTTTTATTACCGATTATGTGGTGAATGTGTTAATCGGAAAATTAACTCCACAAAATACCATGTTCCGCCATGACGCATCTCCACTGTTTGCTATTGGCAATGATCAGGAGCCTCATTATTGGAGTAGCTTGGTAAGACAAATGTTATTGGATAATTTATTACAAAAAGATATTGAAGAATATGGTTTGATTAAAGTAACTCCTAAAGGAGATGCATTTTTGAAAAAACCAGTTTCTTTTAAAATTGTAATGAATAATTTATTTGAAAATGCCAATGCCGATGATGAAGAAGGTGAAAATGCTTCTCAAACTGGTGCAGCATCTGATGATAAATTGTTTGCCATGCTAATGGAATTACGTCAAAAAGAAGCGAAGAAAAAATCACTTCCTCCTTTTGTAATATTCTTAGAGAATTCGCTGCAAGATATGGCCACACTCTATCCTACCACATTAGAAGAGATGGAAAAATGCCAGGGGGTGAGCAAAGGGAAATCTATTAAATATGGTAAACCATTTGTTGAATTAATTGCCAAATATGTTGAAGAGAACGAAATAGAAAAGCCCGATGATTTTGTAATGCGCAGTGTAGCAAATGCTGCGAGCAATAAAATTTATATCATTCAAAACGTTGATAAAAAAATCCCACTCGAAACCATTGCCAAAAACAAAGGCCTGAAATTAGATGAGTTATTAGAAGAGATGGAAACCATTGCTGCAAGTGGCACAAGACTGAATTTAGATTATGCCATCGACGAATGGTTAGACGAAGTTGATCAGGAAGAAATTATTGAATACTTTAAAAGTTGTGAAACTTCTTCATTAGACGTGGCTCGAGAAGAACTAGCCGAATACGATTATAATTGGGAGCAATTAAAAATTATGCGGATTAAATTTTTGAGTGTGTACGGAAATTAGGCACCTCAAATATTTAATAAATTATAATTGCTTAATCAATTCTAGTGCTTTATCTGGGTTATAAGCACCTTTAATTTCATGTTTTTCAAATACCATAAAATAGGAATAGTTAACTCCTGCTTTTTCAGCCCAAATATGCCCTAACCTGCATTTAGCTTCACTATCAGAATTATCCCTATCTCCGCCTTTAGTTTCTATAATAATGATATTGATATGCTTGGTGTATACAATAAAATCAGGATAGTGATTGCTATTAAATCCATTGATGGAAAATCCTTTACCCCTACTTAAATTTCTATGCCAAAACACGATATTGTCTAGTGCTGCTATATTTCTGATAAAATCAGTTTCAAATCCATTCATTTCAGCTTCTCGTTCATACAATGATTTACTGATTGCTGATCCTAACTTGCCAGGTATTAAAGTTTTGGGAATTTTCCAAGTTGGCTCAGCAATAATTTTCTTTATTTTAAGAAAATCAGTAAACATTTTTTCTGCATATGCTGCTGCTAATTGCTTAATTTTTTCTTTAATTTTTTCAGCATAACGAAATCGGTTTAATAATATGTCTTTTAATTGCTCTGCATCTAAATGCTCTATAACCCTTTTAATATATTTTCTAATCTCCGATTCTGCATGAGGATAAAGTACACCAATTGTATTTGCTAACTGAAAGGTTATATCATTTATTTGAGCATCTTTTGGTTTAGCTAAAATAATTTCTACAATATGGTCTTTTAATGAAGGATCTTCTATTTTAGTTAATCGTGTATCATAATTATCCAAAGAAATCTTTTCGATATCTACTTTATATAATTCAGTTCTTACATTTTCAAAGTCAATTTTTACATCTTCTGTACTTAATTTAAAATTCTTTAATAAGGATTCTTGATTCAGTAATATTTTATCCGTATCAAATATTTCACCCGAATTTGATAGCAAGTAAAACTGAGGAAATGTAAGGGTTTCTGCTATTGATTTATATTGATCAATAACCTTATAATTTTTAACCATATTAGGTAATTCTTTGAATATTTGATCTTCATCTAAGTTGGCTGCATCTTCGACCAATCTCTTCTGCATAGCCAAATCTTGTTCAATTGCCAATTCTGTAATTCCATTTATAATACTATTTTTTTGTTCTGGTTCTTCTAAAATATTAGATGAAAATGAGATTCTTTCTACTTCAATTTTATCATCCAGATCCGCCTCAGTTTGTTCAGGGAAAAGAAAATTATTCAAAGGTTTTTTTGCTTCCTCTTGTTTAATAAAATCTGGCATCATGTCTTTTGGCCTATAATCCTTATCACTGAACCCACTTCCCTGTAATCCTTTAACTATATTATCTAGTGTTTCATTAAACTTCAATGAAGCAGTTAATACATACGATACATTCAATAGAGCATCTGTATGCTTCATTACATAGGGTTGCCTTAAAACCCTACCTAGTATCTGTTCTACATCAACTGCAGAAGATTTGTCTGCTAAAGATGCCAAAACATACGCAAAAGGGCAATCCCAACCTTCTTTTAATGCATTTATAGTAATGATATACCTAACAGTGCAGTCTCTTGAAGCAAGATCTATTCCTTTCAATTCATCTTTATCAGCTGTTTTTATTTTAATCTGTTCATTAGGGATACCAATTTTTAATAATTGTTCTTTTAATTTTTCAAATGTGGTATTATCATCTGCTGTTCTAGGCTGGGCTTGAAATAATACAATTGGGCGGATATATTTTCCACCTGCTCTCTCTTGATCAATTGCCAACGCTTCTAACTTTCTTTGTAAATGCAATGCACTACTGATTACTTCTGTTTTATCAGGATGATTATAAACAATCACCGGTAGTTTCACCATATGCTCTTTTTTGAGTTCTATGGCTGGTACTATACTTACTAAATTGCTGTTTTCTTTTGGAGTAGCAGTTAAGTCTAGAACAAAAGATGGATTTACAGCGTTGAGCATATCTACACTCAAATTGCTTTCTGCATTGTGACTTTCATCAACTACCAACAGGGGATGCATACTCCTAATTACATTAATTAAAGCTGTTTCATCTGTATCTTCTAGTAAATGGTTATTGTTTTTATAAGTATTTACAAATGAAGATAGTTGCCCATTTTCTTGATATACTTTCCTGTCTTCTTTATTTCTTGCACGCAAGCTCGAAAAACTCATTACAATAATACTCAGTTGATCTTTTACAACGGAAGGATTAAAATTTGCGGCTTGCAATAGATCTTTCTTTTCGTATACCTGAACCCTGTTATTGAAAAGACTATTTAGTTTTTGCTTATATGGGTGATCGGGATCACTGAGGTTTTTAACAGTTTGATCTAGTAAATTACTCCAAGGTACAAGCCAAACTACTACTTTTGGAATGCGATCACTGTATGCATTGAATATGCTATAAATTGCATTGCATGCAATAAATGTTTTTCCCCCAGCAGTTGGAACTTTTACGCATACGTGAGCAGCATTTGGAATGGTATTTTTATATGGCTGCATCCCAGTGCCCTCAATAGGATTGTATATGCCCACACGATTTTCCCAATATGCATTGAATGCAAGATCAGGTTTTTTGTATTGCTGAATATAATCCAGATACAATTCTAGATCTTGAATTACTTTATGTTGATAGCTCTTTAGTTCCACACAGTTTGTTTTTGTGAGTCATGGCGAGTTACGAAGCCATCTTTTCGTTTAATTATAGCTTTATGATATCGCCCGGTATTTGTTTGAACCGAATATTATTTTGTAGCATATAATTTTTTGGTAATAAACAATTGTTTGCATAGATCATGTATTGGCTAGCTTTGGTTTTAATCGTAGCAAGCGCATCAAAATCTATCGTTGTAATTTCTTTTGCTTCAAAAAAGAAATAATAAGCCGTATCATCTTTTATTCCGAGTAAATAAGGTTCATCGAATGAGCGTTTATTTAGGTGATAACTTGTTCTTGTTTCACTAAACCAAACATATTCTCTAATTTGTTCAACAGGTAGATTTTCATTCAACTCTTCTTGATTTTCACCAATAAATAATTGCTCTCCTAAAGAATAGTAATCAAAACTTCCACCCGTACCTTCCTTATCGCCATAACCATTCATTACTCGTTTTACCCTTTCCGCAGTAATGGTTTGGGCATAATCCTCCATTTCTATCAATATGAATTTTCTATTACCCCCATCTTGTTTATTGAGGTTTAATATAGCATGAGCAGTTGTTCCGGAACCAGCGAAGGAATCGAGGATGATTGAATTCTTTTCACTAATAAAACTTATTAAATACTCAATTAAACTTGGTGGTTTTGGATAATCAAACATTTTCAATTCAAAAATTTCCTTTAATATCGTTCCTCCTTCCTCTGTAGTTCCTACATAATCGTTTGAATCTATTAAATTTCTTGGTACTTCAGGTAAGTAATTTGCTTTATCATAACGAGGAGCAAGAGAAGCACCTTTAAATATGATTTTTGTATTGTTGTGAATTTCTCTATTAAGATTTTCCTGAGTCCAAATAAATTTAGATTCTAAAATAAGATCGCCATCAAATTTATTGCCCCTATACCAAACATCTTTTTTTAAAATAACTTCATTTATTCTAGTTCCATAAGCTCCAGCAGGGAAAAATTTATCTTCATTAAGCGTACATTCTATTTTTTCTTTTGGAAATACTAAAATCTTCTTTTGATTATTGCTTTTAATTAATGGGTTATCTGCTTCATTTGTTTTTAATAAACCTTTGAATCTGTTATTATTTTTCTTTTTCTGAAAGCAAATAACATATTCTAAGCATTTCTTACTTTTAAATGATAGATTGGAAGGCGAATATGTTTTATGCCACGAGAAATACTCAATGAAGTTACCCATACCAAAAACTTCATTCATAATCAACTTCAAATTTGCTAACTCATTATCATCTATCGAAATAAATATTGCACCATCATCACTCAATAACCTTTGCAAAAGTTTCAATCTAGGGTACATCATACACAACCACTTATCATGTCGAGTAAGGTCCTCGCTTTCTTTGCCAACTACTTCACCTAACCATCGTTTAATTTTTGGATCGTTTACATTATCGTTATACACCCAACCTTCATTTCCAGTATTATATGGAGGGTCTATATATATGCACTTAATCTTGCCCTCGTATTCGGGTAGTAAACTCTTGAGCGCTTCTAGATTGTCTCCGTGAATTATTTTATTTCCACTATTTATTTTTTTGCTTGTCTCAGTTCCGTCTTCAAAACCATATTCATGCTTCAATACCCTATATGGCACTGCTCCATCGTGCGTAATTACTTTATCTTTTCCTATCCAGTGGAGCGTGGGCATTGTTAGTGCTTTTGAAGCAGTTAATTGTCTTTAAAATACAAATATGGTCTAAAAGTACAATATATGTATTTAAAGTATAGTAAAATATACAATTAAGACAATTAAAAAAGCCTTGATCCATCAATTTTGAAGTGTGAAAAAAGCAATAGGAACAAGAATTAGAAAACTCAGGGTTAGCAAAGACTATACGCAGGATAATATGGCGTCTGAATTAGAAATAACTGCAGGTGCTTATGCAAAAATAGAAAGAGGGGAAACCGATCCTTCAGTTACACGGTTGATTCAAATTGCTGAAATCTTAGGGGTAGATGTTACATACTTTTTTCAAGAAACCATGAATCCACTTCAGGTATTAGATAAAAATACAAATTATGGTTTCGCATCACAACATGATATCGAAAAGCTAACTATGTTGATTGAGTCATTAAATCGGGAAATCGAAAAGATGAAAATCGAACTTTCTTCTATTAGAAAAAAGAAAAATAATTAACTGCTCAATGTTTCCCCAAAAGCTTTACCCGCAATGCAGCATTCTCTCTAATATTCATGTAGTAAAGATTCATATCTGCTACATGATAATTTTTGGTAGTATAAAAAATATTGCCAAAGAAATGCGGCTTATTAGACCAAAGTACATTGCCATTAACTGATGCATTGGTTACTTTCTCCACTTTCTTATTGAACTTTAACAAAATCCCGCCTTTGTTTAAATCCCTTGTAGCTATGGGTTTGCTACTGTCCCAAGTGAGTGGGTTTGTTACTATTGCTTTAAAAGATTCTTTTTCTACAAAAGGAGGCTGGTACCCGTCTTTATAAGTTCGCCAACTACAAATACAACCAGTTTGTATAGGACTAATACATTCTTTAATATTCTTTAAATAATCCGTTTCAATTGGCATGCCCACTAAATAGGCAACCACTAATTTGTTTTTTAAATTACTATTATCGAAAAATTCTTTGATCAATCTTTTTCCATGCGTACTTCCTTGGCTATGCGAAGCAATAATAATAGGTCTACCATTATTATTGTGCAATAAATAATACTCAAATGCCAATTTGATATCTTGGTAGGCCAATTCAAATGCAGCCATTGCGTTGGTGCTATCTTGTAAATTTCTAGGGAAATAGGCAGCAAGATTTGCTTGACGATAACGTGGTGCAAAAACCCTTCCTACTTCATTAAAAATACTTGCCTGAAAAAGAATGGATCCGTTATCGGTTTTTTGGTTCACTGTTAAATTATTCAGCGATGCATTCCAACCCAAAGGTCTATTCTGATCTACATATGAAGTAGGGTGTATAAAAAAAACATCAATCGTAGAATCTGGTCGATAATTAAGCTGTAAATCTTTTGGTACACTATCTGATGGATCGCTTTTGTAGGGATGGGCAGCCCAATTATTCAAATCGGAATAATCTGGGTTTTGATCTAATAATTCAGTAGAAAAATTATTGGTATTGACATAAGTTGCCTTACTACAACTGAAACAGCAGCAAATAAGCAATACCAGCATACCAACACTAACTATTCGATTCATTTTCTAAAGTTGATAAAAATTAATTAAATAGCAATTTTATTCACTAACACAACTAATTGGAGTGAGTTTCGTAATTTACCCTTTATTTCATTCTTTAACTTAAAATGATTTGCAATGGCCATCCCAGTAGTTGATTTAGCGGATTTCACCAGTGGAACTCCAGCACAAAAAGCAGCATTTGTAGAGCAGCTCGGAAAAGCCTATGAAGAAGTAGGTTTTGTAGCGGTTAAAAACCATGGCGTTCCAGACGAGTTAATTGCTCATCAATATGAATATGTACAACAGTTTTTCTCGATGCCTTTAGAAAAAAAACTAGGTTATGAAATAACCGGTTTGGCTGGGCAAAGAGGCTATACCAGTTTCGGCAGAGAACATGCAAAAGGGAGTGAAGCCCCCGATTTAAAAGAATTTTTTCAATATGGTCAAACAGTAGAAGACAATGACCCAATTCAATCGGAATATCCGCAAAATGTTTCTGTACCCGAGATAGGCCCTTTTAATCAAACATTGTATAATGCTTATCGCAATTTCGAAAAGAGCGGTAAAGCCTTATTACAAGCAATTGCTTTGTACTTAAAATTAGATGAACATTATTTTGATCAATATGTACAAAATGGCAATTCCATTCTGCGTTGTATTCATTATCCCCCAATAACGCAAGAACCAAAATCAGCTATTCGTGCTGAACAACATGAAGATATCAACCTGATCACTTTATTGGTTGGCGCTTCTGCTGATGGACTTCAAATATTAACTAAGCAAGGTGATTGGGTAAATGTAACCTCCTTACCAGAACAAATTGTAGTGAATGTGGGCGATATGTTGCAACGTTTAACCAATAACAAATTAAGAAGCACTACTCATCGTGTAGTAAATCCTGCTCGCGAATTATGGCATACTAGCCGTTTCTCAATGCCTTTCTTTTTACATCCTAGAAGTGAAATGAATTTAGCTTGTTTAGAAAGTTGTATAGATAAAGAACACCCAAAAGCATATCCTGACGCCACTGCCGGGGAGTATTTAGACGAACGTTTGAGAGAGATCGGATTAAAGAAATGATTTTCCACCGACATATACCTTTTTTACGTGCTGTCTTTTTTCATAGCATTACTGCATTTGGTGGTCCGCAGGGTCATATGGGTATGATGATGAAAACTTTTGTGCAACAAAGAAGGGATATTACAGAATCTGAACTGATGGAATACAACGGATTCTGTCAGTTATTGCCAGGGGCATCTTCAACGCAAACACTTACTCTGATTGGTTTTAAGCGGGGTGGTATTGGCTTAGCATTACTTACTTTATTGATTTGGATTTTGCCAGCCTGTATTATTATGACTGGTCTTTCTTTCTTGTTAGATTATTTTGCAGACATCCAAAAAAAAGCGGCAATCTTTCAATTTATTCAACCAATGGCTATTGGATTTATAGCTTATTCCTCTTTTAGAACATTTGGATTTTCTATTCATAATACCATCACAAGAGTGATCATGATTGTAGCTACTATTGCTACATTCCTTGCTTTTAAAACGCCTTGGATTTTTCCTGGACTGATTGTGTTGGCAGGAATTGCCACTAATTTTAGTGAGAAGCGAATTCCTCAAAAAGAAGTACCTCCCAAACAAATTAAATGGGGGAATATGCTGATTTTTTTGGCATTGTTTGGATTGGCTGGCTATTTATCGGAAACGGCCACCAACAATAAATGGAGCAACCAAAAAATCATCAACGTATTTGAAAACAATTATCGATTTGGTAGTTTGGTATTTGGCGGCGGAGATGTGCTCATGCCTTTGATGTATGAGCAGTATGTAACACGCCCCGAAACCAAACATATACAATTAACTGGCAGAGACGTTTTAAAAATTGGCAGACAAGATTTTTTAACCGGATCGGGTATGGTACGTGCTATCCCAGGGCCAGTATTTTCAATTGGCGCTTTTACTGGTGGGATGGCGCTGAGAGAACAAGGGTCGGTAACACAATTAATGGGTAGCATTATTGGAGCAATAGCCATATTCTTGCCTAGTGCTTTATTGGTTTTGTTCTTTTTTCCTGTTTGGCATAACCTTAAAAAATATGCGGTTATTTATCGTTCTTTAGAAGGTATTAATGCTGCAGTAGTGGGCATTATGTCTGGGGCAACAGCTTATTTATTAAAAGACAATATATTCTTCCCTTTATTTGAAGGAAATTGGTCTACAGCCATTTGGGATATTTTTATTGTTCTGATCACCTTTGTTTTACTCAAACTCAACCATATTCCCGCACCAATTATTGTTTTAGGTTGCCTTTTATTGGGTGCCTTATTGTAATTTTGCTATCTTTCTTTTCACGAAAAATAGTTATCATGGTTACCATTGCATTGTACAATTTAAAAGGTGGAGTAGGTAAAACAGCTGCCACCATTAACTTGGCCTATTTGGCTGCAAAAGAAGGGTATAAAACATTGGTTTGGGATTTAGACCCCCAAGGATCATCATCTTTTTATTTAGGCGTAAATTCAGTCATTAAAAACGAGGCAAAAAAAATATTGAATAGCGAAATTGGATTAGCAGATGCCATTCAACATTCCGATTATGAAAATTTAGACATTATTCCCGCAGATTTATCTGCACGTCATGCGGATGTATTGTTAAACGAAATGAAACAGTCAAAGAAGAAAATTGCTACTATTCTTTCTTCTGTAAAAAAAGAATATGATATTGTTTTTTTAGATTGCCCTCCAGGTATTTCTATTTTGCACGACGCTATTTTTTATGGTGCTGATTGGATCTTGATGCCCAATATTCCTACTACATTATCAATTCGTTCATTTGAGTCGGTATTGACTTATTGCAAAGAAAATGAAGTGGACATAAGTAAATTAAAATGCTTTTTTAGCATGGTTGATCACCGTAAAAATTTACACCACGAAGTGATCAATGAATTTTATAAAGACAAGTTATTCTTTAAAAATTATATTCCTTATTTAAGTGATGTAGAAAAAATGGGCGTGAATGAAGCGCCGCTCGAAACCTTTGCTGCAAGCAGCTATGCGGCACAATGCTTTAGAGATCTCTGGAAAGAAATTAAAAAAACTTGCATTGATTAATATACGCTTTTGTGCGTTATTAAATAATAAATTAAATTATGAATAGACAATTATC
>JANOZT010000067.1:0-1758 GCA_031429515.1 Sphingobacteriia bacterium | reverse complement strand
TTGAATGGCTTTTTTAATCTGATGCCATGGTTATTATTGTTTCTTATACCGGCAATAACTATGAGAACCATTTCAGAAGAAATGCGCTCAGGGAGTTTCGAAATTTTACAAACATTACCACTTAGTGCTACCCAGATCGTTGTAGGGAAATACTGGGGAGTTGTATGCATCATTTTTATTGCTTTAGTTCCAACATCCATTTATGCATTCTCCATGCAATCATTAAGCATTACTGGAGGAATTGATTTAGGCGCAACGATTGGGAGTTATATCAGTTTGTTTTTTTTAGCTAACGTGTATGCAGCGATTGGTATTTTTGCGAGTAGTTTGGTGAAGAATATGATCGCCGCATTTGCAATTGGAGCATTTATGTGTTTTATTTTATTTATTGGTTTGGATGCTTTGAGTCAATTGCCATTCTTTAGTAATGGCATCGATTATTATATTCAATTGTTTGGCGTTAAAATGCATACTGCCAATATGAGCAGGGGTGTGATTGATTGGAAAGACCTGATTTATTTTATTGCATTAACTACTTTGTTTTTATACTTCACTAAAGTGCAAATCACTAAACAGCCCACTGTATAAATGAAAGTACTACTACAGAAATATCCAATGATCATAGCGTCCATCCTATTTGTGATGGTGGTGCTCGGCTCTTTGTTTGTTTCTCAAAGAGTAGATTTAACCCAAGACAAAAGATTTACTTTAAGTGCTTCCACACTTCAATTATTGTCGGAGGTAGACAGTACAATACATGTAGAGGTTTTGTTAGATGGAGATCTTCCTGCTGATTATAAAAAATTAAGTATCGCCGTAAAAGATATATTGGACGAATTCAATGCGCATGCGCATCAATTGATTAAAGTTGAATTTAAAAAGCCAGGCAATGATCTGATAAATGATTCATTGAAAGTTCAACTCTATGATAGCCTAGCAAAAATGGGCGTTCCATTCGAAAAAATTGAAAGCGAAGAAGGAGCAGATAAATCAACCAGTCAATTGATTGCACCCGCTGCCATTATTCGCTATCAAAAAAATCAAGTACCGATTGTTCTCGATTTAAGAAGCAGTAAAAAAATCTACCAGCAATACAATGTAATCAACGATCAACCCAAAGAAGATATTGAAGCAACTCGAAATGCGGCCGAAGCATTACTAGAAAATAAATTCATTGTAGCAATAGATAAGCTCATTTGAAAAATAATTCCAACAATAGCATATACGGTAGGTAACGGAGAGCCTACAGGTTTAACCGTTAATGATTTAGGAGAAAGCTTGCGCAATGATTATCGGTTAGGTGTCTTCAATTTAAAACAAGCATATCCAGATGCAAGCATCATTCAAACATTATTAATCGTAAAACCAACTCAACCATTCAGCGAAGAAGATCAACTGAAGTTAGATCAGTATGTAATGAATGGCGGAAATATCATTTGGTTCATCGATAAGCTATATGCGGAGTTAGATAGTTTAAAAAGAGCCGAAGGTCAATATACAGCGTTCGATCGAAACTTGGGCTTAGACGAATTATTGTTTAAATATGGTGTGCGCATTAATCCCGATTTATTGCAAGATTTGAATTGTTCAAAAATTCCATTGGTAGTAGGTAAAAACCCTGATGGATCTGTGCGAATGCAGCGATTACCATGGCCTTATTATCCATTTCTATCGGCAAGAACGCCCAATCCTATTTCCCAAAATATTGATCGGGTGTTGCCGATATTTCCATCAAGTATAGATACAGTGATGGCGAAG
>JANOZT010000066.1:0-31940 GCA_031429515.1 Sphingobacteriia bacterium | reverse complement strand
TTTATAATCGCCTTCTATATCCAACGGTATTTCAAATGAAGAAGTTAATTTTTTTCTGGCATTTACTTTTACATCCATTGAGTTGGTTAAAATTTCATCGCCTTTGTCGTTGGTGATGGTATATACCAGTGTGCCTTCCTGGTCTTCTTTTAAATTATTGGTAAGTGATATTTTGTATTTGATAGGAAATTTAGCGCTAAATCTAGCCCTAGTATTATTAGGTGCAAACTTAACCGCAACATCTGGAGTTTGGCTTTTGCGTTGAAACGCTTTACTCTCTGTTGGCTTTATTACAAAAACCAATATCAGCACCAACAGCGCTTGCGTAATTTTTTTTATTTGAAATTCAACTGCCATTATACTTTTTTCGTTTCCAAAAAACTAGACTTCCTGATATATAAGTTTAACGGCTCTTCAACATACTTGTACAATATAATCGATACCACCGTTAAAAAACTAAACAATAACGTAAGAAGCATTATCGGCTCGATCACTTCTTGATGTTCTGTTATCCAATATAACTCCCTAGCATCCAACCATTCAAAAAACCAGGTATTAAATGTATCAATATGGGTAATAGCAAAATTGGCAATAAAGCCAAGGTGGATTAAATAAAAAATATACGAACTCCTACCATTCAACTGACCAAATGGGGTTGAAAGCAGAAATCTAATTACGGACTTTTCTTTTATTAAACCATAAAAGAACGAGGCTATAGCAAACGGTAGAATGATGTTGTTGGTAAAAATACCAACGGGTTGGTATAATGCAAATGGCACTTCTGGACTGATTGGTTGATTTACCATAATAACAGTTGTACCAGCAATTCCAAGAATTCCCAAATAAGTATAGAACGGAATTTTGCTGATTGCATCATCGCTTTTTCTAATGATTAATGCAAGGCCCATTCCCACAAAAAATTCTACGCATCTTCCAAAAAAAGTATAGATAAACATGAACCTAAAGCTCTCAAAAAAACCATAAAAATTAACGTTCCTAAAAATGAGCACCAATAATATTCCTACACCCATAATCATCAATGGTAAATAGATCAACCATTTTTTTGTTCTATGCGCCAACAAGAAAAAAAACGGTGCTGAAAAATAAAAACATTCTTCAACAGTAAGTGACCAGCCTTGTGCTATTCCTGTCATTTTTAATTGATCAAAGAAGCCGCGAATAAAAGTTATATTCAACAAAAAAACAGTGAAATGAGATGATAGGTTATTATAAATTCTATTGTCGTTGATCATCCAAGCAACCAAGAACGTTGCTATTGTTAAAATCAAGTATATTGGGTATACGCGGGCAATTCTGTTCTTGATGTACTTACGCATCCAATGTTTATTTACTTCTACATTATCATAATAACGTAAGCAAATTAAAAATCCACTCAACACAAAAAACATGGGAAGTGGAAAATGGAATTCGTTGAAAATTCTAAATAATAATGGGTGGAAACTAGTTTGATTATAATGGTCTAGAAAAATTAAAAAAGCGGCTAAGCCTCTCACACCGGTCAGTGCGGGTATATATTCTTTTGACTTCATATTTAATCTGTTTTTTCACTTATAGTTTTGCAACCAGTGACACAGAACCGCCGCCGCCCTTTCCCGTATTTTTTCCTGTGATATCAGAAAAAATATTAAAAAAGAGTTGATAGTTCTGGTTGATTTTTCTACCATATCCGGCCGTTAATCTGAAATAAGAAAATGATCTGTTCAAATTCAAGTTATCGGGATTAAACACAGTTGACGAACTGGTAGACTTTACCGTGTTGATTGAAAAGGTAAGTTTATTATAATCATCTAATGGAATTCCAAATAAAGCATCTAGAAAAACCTGTGTAGGTCCTTCGGGGCTAAAATACTGTCTAACTCCTCCAACAACATCATAGTAGGTGTTTTTTAGCCTTTCTCTATTGGTGCCAGAAAAGGCCATTTTTATTTCGCCTCCGACTTGTTGAAATCCGGTATATGGAAGTTTTGCTGGGTTATTCGTATACAATGGCAAAATCAACGATCCGGTAACTGTCAAAAATTTATAATAATCAAAACTATTTAGCAAGTACTGTAAACCAATATTCGCATCACCCAGGCTTGCGTTGGATTGTAACAAATTGGTTTCTCTTTTTTGCTGAAGCGTATAATTGATACTTCCTACTAAATCTAGTTTTTCTCCAATTCCCATTCCTCCATATAGTCCAAAATAATGAGAGGCAAATCTTCCACTATTGGGGTAATCAAAATAATTACCGTCTTTGTCCCAATATCCTTTTGCTGTATATAAATTATAAGAGGGAACCAATAAATATTTTCCTCTTCCTATTGGAAAACCGGCAAAAGCAGCACTAGTTATTGAGGCAAAAAGAGCAATGGCGATTAATTTTTTCATTTGTGTGCTAAATTAACTTTATTAGAATATTTTTTTGATCCAAAAATTTTCAAAACTATAATACACGTAATTCATCCCTTCTTCGTCGGGGGCCATGAATAGTTCTCTGTTATCAATTCGAATTTGATTGTACAAGGAAATGGCAGCTTGAGGAGGGCAAACGGTATTCTTTAAATTATGTCCAAACAAAACCTTGCATCGGATATTGGGCGCAAAATTTACTGGATCATAATAATCCCAGTTTCTAAATAATCCTTCTTTGTTTAATCGGTTTCGTGGATTAGCAATATAGGCTTGAAAATTCTTTACTGGCCAAGGGGTAACTTTTTGAGACTCGGCTAATAAAAACAAAGAACGCATATCAGTATAAACCGGTCTTTCTATTATACAGCCTTGTGGGCGGGGATCCATAGACGCAACAACGGCTGCTAATGATCCGCCCTGTCCTCCGCCTTTAACTATTACGTTTTTGATATCTAATTTTAAATGCTCGTGTCGATAAATAAATTCTAATCCACGAAGTGCGTCCATATAAACACCTCTATAAATATATTTATACTTATCGTTTAGGTTGATGATATTAAACGTATTGAAATCGGCATTGGTATTGTCTTTGCTATTTCCATGTCCTCTAACATTCAACCGAAAAACAGCCATGTCTTTTCTTAGTGAGTCGGGCCTTAGTTCTTCTAAATATCCTGGCAATTGATACAAGACTTTATATTTTCCTTTGTCTTTCGGAACCGATAACCATCCACGAATTGTTTGAAAATCGAGCGATTGAAATTCTACCAAAAACACATCTACATCTCTTGTGCTTTGGTCTCCTCTTCTAGTCACCCTAAATTTTGGATCGATATTGATGAGGTCTCTTTTGGCGTCATCCCAAAACTGATCAAAGTCCGGAGGTCTGTTTACATTAGAATAAATCTTTTCTGGATCAACACCATATCCAAAATACAAAGTGTCAATGTATCTATTTGCGGCAACGATTAATCTTAATTCATAAAAACCAGGAACGGTTAAATTGTTTTCTAATTTGAGATCGTAGGCATAGCTTCTGTTTGCGTCAATAGTGAATCCAATATCTTGATTAAAGACCTGCTCGCCTTTATAGTTCCGTACTTCTGCTTTTATACTTCCCCTTATTTTTTCTCCAACATTGTTTTTTAATCGCAGATCGAAACCTACTTTGTCGTCATTCCTGAAAATGCCTTCTTTCTTAAACGGTATAATATTGTAGGAAATGCCTTTCTGTGCAGTGCATAAATTACCGGTACTCAAAAAAAGTAGTATTAAACAGCACACTAAAGCACTGTTCAGTGGAGAATGTTTGGGTACCCAAGGAATCATATGGATGGATATATTAACCGATATCTCCGATTTTGGCCAGAGACTGTATTCATAAAACGCATTTGGGCGGCTTAATAGTATATCAATAACAATTATTTTATACTTGTGGGCGCTATTGGGTTAAAAACAAAAACCCCGACAAAAATTGCCGGGGTTCATTACTAACCCATCTAAAAAACCTATTTTAATAACGTCAATTATTCTGCCTCTACCACTGCGGGGGCTTCAATTACCAATTTTGCCCTGATTTTTGCCTCTATTTCATTAGCTAATCCTGGATTGTCATGAAGAAGGGTTTTAACCGAATCTCTACCCTGACCTAATTTATTGGTATCGTAACTGAACCAACTACCACTTTTTTGTACAATGCCCAGTTCCACGCCCATATCAATAATTTCTCCCACTTTGCTAATTCCTTCTCCAAAAACCAAGTCAAACTCTGCTGCTCTAAATGGAGGAGCCACTTTGTTTTTCACCACTTTTACTTTAACACGATTACCAATTGCAGCATCGCCATCTTTGATCTGGGTCATTCTTCGGATATCCAAACGAACTGATGCATAAAATTTCAGCGCATTACCACCCGTTGTGGTTTCTGGGTTGCCGAACATTACTCCAATTTTTTCTCTCAATTGATTGATGAAAATGCAGATAGTGTTCGTTTTATTAATGGTAGCAGTGAGTTTTCTCAATGCCTGACTCATTAATCTGGCATGCAAGCCCATTTTACTATCTCCCATTTCGCCCTCAAGTTCACTTTTTGGAACCAATGCGGCTACAGAGTCAATTACCACTACATCAATAGCTCCGGATAAAATTAATCGGTCTGCAATTTCCAAAGCTTGCTCGCCATAATCTGGTTGAGAAATAAGTAAATTGTCTACATCTACACCCAATTTTTTAGCATAAGCGCTATCAAAAGCGTGTTCTGCATCTATTATTGCACACATTCCACCCTTTTTTTGCGCTTCTGCAATCACGTGAATGGCAATGGTTGTTTTACCCGAAGACTCTGGTCCGTATATTTCAACGATCCTTCCTTTAGGCAATCCACCCACACCCAATGCGGTGTCTAAGCCTATTGAACCAGTAGAAATCACCTCCATTGGGGCGGTGCTCTTCTCGTTCATCATCATAACGCTTCCTTTTCCGTAATCTTTATCAATTTTATCGATGGTTAGCTTAAGTGCTTTTAGTTTTTCTGCATTTTGGTTTTCTACTTTGCTCATGTTGTGTCTATTTAATGGTCAAATTTAATGGTGATGTAAAACTAAACGTTTTTTGTTATACACACTAATTTTTTTAGTATTTTTTTACTAACGCCTTTAGTTTTTCAATTATTGTGCTAAAATAATACGCTACCATTTTGGGTGGTAGCGTACTAATACTAAATAATGCAGTTTTTAAACGGAATTTACCAGCCGATGCCGTAGTCCTCCCCATTATTGGAGGAGCCTCCCCATATTGATCCGTGTTTTCGATCGAGGAAAATAGCATTGATGGGTCCACTAGTGCGCTCACCAAAACTCAATTTATAGCCCATTTTTTTAAGCGCTTCGCGAGTAGCTTCTGGGGTTTTATTCGACAACAATAAATCTCCTGGTCTTGGTCTGCGGTCACTAATTTTAGTGCCACCCAAAGACAACCACAGTTGATTACTATTGATATTAGCAGCTTCTGTTGCTTGTTGTACCGTCATTCCAAAATCGTTCATATTTAAAAAGAATTGTAATAAATTCTGGTCCTGCGTATCGCCACCCTGCACCGCAAAAGATATATATGGTTTACCTTCTTTCAATGCCATTGAAGGTGTAAGTGTAACTCTTGGGCGTTTTCCTGGTTCAACCACATTGAATGGATTTAAGCTAGCGTCTAAAACAAAACTTTGCATGCGCTGACTCATACCCACCCCTGTGTTTCCCGCAATACATGCTGGTAACCATCCCCCGCTAGGGGTAATAGAAACCACCCAACCCTCTTTGTCGGCAGCTTCTACACTAGTAGTGCCTCTCCATAAACGATCCATGTATTGTTCTTTTTCCAACATTGCCGTTGCGGTACTGTCGTGTGCAGGAAAAAAATTTCTTTTGCTTAAACTATCATTGTTTTGATTCCACTTTTTTATTTGTTCGGTGAAAGGATTTGTTCCTCCTTCGAAAGGATAAGGATCACCAGGACTAAAATCTGGAACGTTTTTTTCTGGGTTGATGAGCAACGATCTTTGTTTGGCGTATTCCTTACTCAGTAAGCCTTTCATCGGTTGTTGATTTTTGGCAAATGCGGGATCTCCATAATAAAAATCTCTATCTGCAAAAGTTAAGCTCATGGTTTGATACACCGTGTTGATGTATTGGGGCGAGTTGTATCCCATCTTTTTTAAATCGAAATTTTCTAAGATGTTCAAAGACTGCAGCAATGTTGGACCCTGAGTCCATTGTGATAATTTATATACATCAACTCCTTTGTAGTTTACTTTCATCGGTTCTTCTTCTTTCACCTTCCAATTGGCTAAGTCGGCCTTTGTAATTAATCCTCCTTGCTCTTGACAACCTCTTACAAACTCATCGGCAATATCTCCTTTATAAAAACGATCGTATGCGGCTTGAATAGATTGTTTGCGCGTTTTCTTATTTTTTAATGCTGCTTTTTCTGCTTCCACTAATTTAGTTAGCGTGTTCAATAAATCTTGTTGAACAAATATTTCACCCGCTTCTGGCGCTTCTCTTTTTTCTCCTTGGTGGGTAAGAAAAACTTTTTTACTGTAGGGCCATTGTTTAATTCTGTCTTTGCCTCTTTCGATGCTGTTGGCCGTTTGTGCTTCTATTGGATAACCTGCAGCCAATTGCATAGCAGGCGCTAAAACTTGTTGCAAACTCATTGTTCCATATTCAGCCAACATGTGGCAAATACCTCCGACAGTTCCTGGTGTGATAGCCGCTAGTGGGCCATATTCTGGAGGAAAATTATATCCCTTGCTTTTAAAAAAATCGGCCGTTGCCCCTGTTGGTGCAACACCCAATGCGTTGATGCCAATTACTTTTCCTGTTTTTGGATTGTATATCAGCGCCTGTGTTTCTCCGCCCCAACTCAACACATCCCACATGGTACAAGTAGCTGCAAGCATTGCTACCGCTGCATCTACAGCATTGCCTCCTTGTTGAAAAATAATGGAACCCGCAGTTGCGGCCAATGGTTTACCTGTTATGGCCATCCAGTTTTTTCCATGCAATGGTGGTTTTTGGGTGGGCTGCGCATTTGCATTAATAAAGACTAAAATAGTCGTTGCAAATAAAATTAGTTTTCTCATGTGTTTACTTTGAGCGGTTAAATTAAGGCATATATTTTTCATACAAATATTTCTAGTATGAGCGGGTGAGCGAGTTGTTTTTTACTATTTATTTTCATTGGCCTTCAACACCCTTAAAAAATTTCCGCCCAACATTTTATTGATGTCTTTTTTTGAATACCCTTTTTCTAAAAGCGCTTTGGTAATTAAAGGATAATCGGTTACGTCTTCTAATTCTCTGGGTGCAGAAGGGATGCCATCAAAATCTGATCCCATTCCTACGTGGTCTACGCCGATTAATTGAACAATATGATCTAAGTGATCTAATAATGCACTCAGCGGTGGTCGATTAGCATTCGCTTCAGCTGCATATTTTGCTGTTAACATGCTCATCGCATATTCTTGCTGAAGGCCTGTTTTCTTTAATGAGTCTAGTTCATTCAAATGATTTAAAAAAAACTGTGCTTCTTTTTTCTTAACCGTGCTGTCTATAAATCCAGAATAAAAATTGAGTTGAATTACGCCGCCATTTTTTCCAACTGCTTTGATTTGATCATCTTTTAAATTTCTAAATATGGGACAAATAGAATAGCAGTTGCTATGAGAAACCAATACTGGTTTTGTGGTGGTGTTGATGGCATCCCAAAATGTTTTTTCTCCTACATGAGATAAATCTACCAACATACCCAATTGATTCATGCGTTGCACAACTTGTTTGCCAAAATCATTCAAGCCCAATTGTCTTGGTTCTTTTGCAATCAAAGCTGGCGTTGATTCATACATAGCAGATGTTGCCCAACTGGTAGAGTTGTTCCAAGTAAGGGTCATATACCTTACGCCCCTTTCGTACAATTTATTAAGGTTGTCTAAATTATCTTCCATCATGTGTCCGCCCTCCAATCCAAACATGGCGGCAATTTTTTTCTGTTTCACAACTTCAGTCGCTTCGGAAACATTTTTTACGATCACAATTTTGTCTGGGTTTCTTTGGGCAACAGCATAGAGTGTATCGATCTCTCTATTGGCCCATTGATAGGGCGCTATTTTATCTCCATCTGACCATACAGAAAACAACTGTATGTCAACCCCGGCCTCTTTGAATCGTTTTAAATCGGAATGGGTTTTGCCTTTTAGGTCTTGATCCATTTGAACATTCTTTTCTATTGAAGCTGAAAGGATATCGTTGTGGGAATCAACCATGATGGCTCTTTGATGAACCTTCTTATAATTTTGTGCGCTTGCGGTTGTTGTGAATAACAACAATATTGCGATTAGTTTTTGCATAAATAAGCTTTGTGCTAAAGCTAATTAAATTGTACTTCACGGCTAATACTTATTTTCAAAATAGTCAATATACCGGTATATAATTTATCCTAATAATCCGGCGGCCCTACTGATTTCCATCATACGGTCCATTGGTTTTTTTGCAGCTATTCTCAAGGATTCATCCATAGTTAATTCTGGCAACTCATATTTTAAAGCCAGATAAATTTTCTCAAGGGTATTTAACTTCATATGAGGGCAATCATTGCATGCACAATTATTGGTTGGTGGTGCTGGTATAAAAGTTTTATTAGGAGAATTTATTTGCATCTGATGTAAGATGCCTGTTTCGGTTGCAACTATATATTCTTCCGCAGAATCTGTAGAAGAATATTTTAAAATCTGCGTAGTACTTCCAATAAAATCAGCCACATTTAAAACCGCTTCTTCACATTCAGGATGTGCTAATACTTTTGCTTTAGGATTTCTTATTTTTAGTTTGACTATTTTTTCTAAACTAAAAATTTCATGTACCATACATGCTCCATTCCAGAGCAACATTTTTCTTCCGGTTTGTTTATTTAAATAAGCACCTAAATTTTTATCAGGAGCAAAAATAATTGGTTGATTTATTGGAATAGATTCAATTATTTTTTGGGCATTACTGCTGGTACAAATTATATCGCTCAGCGCTTTTATTTCAGCAGTACAATTGATATAAGAAATTACTAAATGGTCGGGGTGTTTGTCTTTAAAAGCTTTAAACAAAGGAGCTGGAGCACTATCAGCTAAAGAACATCCTGCTTTTAAATCTGGAAGAATTACTTTTTTTGAAGGATTTAAAATCTTGGCTGTTTCTGCCATGAAATGAACTCCGGCAAAAAGAATGATATCTGCTTCGGCTTGTTCGGCTTTTTGAGCCAACCCAAGACTATCTCCGATGTAGTCCGCAACATCCTGAATATCGGTTTCTTGGTAGTAGTGGGCAAGCAGTATTGCATTTTTTTCTTTTTTGAGTTTTTGTATCTCAGCAAAGAGATCGATTTGTGGATCAATTTCCAAATCTAAAAATCCTTTTTTTATTAAACCTTCTTTCGCAATGTTAATATCCACCGTAATAATATTTAATAATACATTTTAATAAAATCAACTACTACTATTACGGGTGTGTATATCGTGATAACTTTTATACTCACAAATAGTTGTGTTAATAAACTTTGGTTTATCCCCAGTAATCCACAAATATATCAAGGGTTTCTTTCCTTTCTGTATTTGATTTTTTAAAGGTTATAAACAACACTTATTTGTTTAATTAACAAGCTATATTTTTTTGAATCTACATGATATTCACTGTTAATTAACAGGGATAAGTTTGGGTATTTTTTGACCATTATACCTTTTTGTATACCTCAGGAGGAGAGTTATTCTATGTCTTTGCACTTAATTTTTATGAAAAAGACGATTTTTCCACTGCTTTTTGGCTTTAAGCACATGGCTTTGTGTACATCTTTATGAGGGTATTTTCCCTTATTTTTGCGTCCCTATTAAATAATAGGATAAAATACATATCAATATTTTAAATTATGTCTGTAATTCAAACAATTCGCGACAGAGGAACCTGGATCATTTTTGTGATTATCGCATTGGCATTAATAGCTTTTATTCTTCAGGATGGAGCTAAACGTGGTGGAACAGCTTTTTCTAACACATCTGTAATAACCAAAGTGAATGGGACTGCTATTCAAAGAGGTGATTTTGAAGAAAAATTAAAAATTGCAGAAACAATGTACGGCGCACAAGGCGCCACAAGAGAGCAATTAATTGGTAACGTTTGGAACCAAGAAGTTGAGTCAGTTGTTTTGAGTCAAGAATACAATAAATTAGGTTTAGTAGTTTCTACTAAAGAATTAAACGATGTGTTGTTTGGACAGAACTCTCCTCTACGTCAGGAATTTACTGATCCAGCAACAGGAGAATTTAAAGTGGATGATGCTAAGCGTGCATTTGCTCAAATAAAAAAGAGTAAAAATGCGGAGCAAATTAAAATGATCAACGCTGGTTATATTGAACCAACTATTCAAAATGCGTTAAGAAATAAATACCAGAACATGCTGGTACAATCGGTTTATGTACCAAAATGGTTGGTAGAAAAACAAGAAGCCGACAATAATGCAATTGCTAATATATCTTATGTGTATTATCCATATGTTGCTATTGCCGATAGTTTAGCTAAAGTTAGTGACGATGAAATTAATAGCTATGTAAAAAAACACCCTACTGAATTTCAAAAAACTGAAGAAACAAGAACAATTAATTTTGTCAGTTTTAATGCCGGTCCTTCAGGATCAGATTCTGCTAATACATTGAATCAAATCAATACTTTAAAAAATGATTTTGCAACCACTACAGATGCAAAAGCATATTTAGGAAAAGTTGGAACCGAAATGACTTTTTATGACAGTTATTTTAGCCGCAATAAAATGCAGATGGCACAAAAAGATTCTATCATTAAAACACCTGTTGGCGGCATATACGGACCTTATTTAGATGCCAATAGTTATGTAATTGCAAAAATGATTGGTATTAAGCAATGGCCCGATAGTGTTAGGGTTCGTCATATATTAGTGGGAACCGTTGATCCAAGAAGTCAACAAATGATTCGCCCAGATTCAACAGCTAAATCATTAATTGATAGTATTGAAAACGCGGTTAAAGCGGGCGCTGATTTTAATCTATTAGCTGCTAAATATTCCGATGATCAAGGAAGTAGAGATAAGGGTGGTGTGTACGATTATTTTCCACAAGGACAAATGGTTGGTACATTCAATGATTTTGCTTTTGATAAACCAGTAGGAACAAAGGGTGTAATTAAAACAGAATTTGGTTATCATTATATAGAAGTATTAGGACAAAAAAACCCTAACCCTGCTTATAAAATTGCTTACCTAGCAAAACCAATTATCGCAAGCAACGAAACCGTAAGCGCATCCAACACTGCTGCTGCACAATTTGTTGCTAACTCAAAAAATGCAAAAGAATTTGGCGAAAATGCTGCTAAGCAAAATTTACAAATAATGACCGCTGCTGAAATCAAAGAAAACGATTTTACCATCAATAGTATTGGTTCTTCTCGTTCTTTGGTTCGTTGGATTTATGAGAAAAAAGCAGGAGATATTTCTGAGCCTACAGAAATTGGAGATCGTTATATTGTTGCAATGGTTGCGGCTGTTAATAAAGCCGGATTAATGAGTGCTGCTGAAGCAAGACCATTAATTGAAGGTGTTGTAAGAAACGAGAAAAAAGCGAAACAAATTATTGAAACAAAAATGAAAGGGAATAGCCTAGAAGAAATTTCAAAAGCAACAAGCTCTCCAATTTTACGTGCAGATAGTTTAGGCTTTGCTGCTTCTTTTGTTACAGGAGTTGGAAGTGAACCAAAAGTGGTAGGTGCCGCATTCAACAAATCACTTCAAGGAAAAGTTAGCGAATTAATTGCGGGAAGCAACGGAGTGTTTGCTGTAAAAGGAGAGTTGGTAAGCGCTAAGCCAAACGCTTCTTTACCAGATGCAGTAAAGCAAGGAATGCTACAAACAAGAAAAATGAGTGTTTACAGAAGCGCAGAAGCACTTCGTAAATCTGCAACTATCAAAGATCTCAGGTCTACTTTTTATTAGTATTAATAAATAAATTCTTTATTGAGGGCTGCCCGAAAAGGCGGCCCTTTCATTTTTCGGGTATCGAAACAAGATGTATTCAGGATGCTGTATTTTTGTGATCTCAACACATGGAAACATTTACCAACAAAGTAGCAGAAAGCAGAATCATTAGCATTGATCTAGAGGAGTATTATCCTACGGCCAAATGCATGGTTTTTGATTTGAAGGACCACCTCTTTATGGGTCTCATTTTAAAAGAGAAAGATTTCAGAGCAGCCTTGCTTGCTACTGATTGGGAACAATTCCGCGATGCTCATGTGGCCATCACCTGTTCGGCAGATGCAATCATTCCTATGTGGGCCAACATGTTGGTTGCCTCATCTCTTCAACCGGTTGCGAAAACGGTTTTATTTGGAACAGAGATTCAGCTTAAGGAACAAATCTTATTGAATAATTTAGCTGCTATTCGTGGTGCAGAATACCAAGACCAACGAGTAGTAATAAAAGGATGTGGCGAGATTCACATTCCCGAATCGGCGTATGTGGCAATTACCAATACACTTAGACCTTTTGTAAAAAGCATCATGTACGGAGAGCCTTGCAGTACGGTGCCTATCTACAAGAAAAAATAATTATTGTACACTCAACTCGCCCGGTGCGCTTACTGGTTTTCTAGTTGTAGCGTCTTCAAATCTTTCGTCGTAGTCGGAACGAATGGTTCCAAATAATCGATCCCATACCAAGGTATATAAACCATAGTTTCCCTTAAAGTATTGGTGATGTTGGTTATGGTTGGTAGATGTGTTGATCCATTTTCCAATCAATGTTTTATTAAAACCTTTTGGATAAAGCTCGTATCCCAGATGACCGTATACATTGTACATTATGGAGAACAAAAAGAAAATGGCCAAATGTGTAATATGAATTGGAAGAGTAAAGTAAAAGATAATTACAATGCCTTGTTCAACCACGGCTTCCAAAGGATGAAATGCATAAGCCGCCCAAGGAGAAGGGTTGGTTGATTGATGATGAACCAAATGAACATATTTAAAAAGAGAATGATGATGCATAATTCTATGCATGATATAAAAATACAAATCGTGCATTACAAACATGATGGGGAAAGCGCTGAAATAATATACCCATCCAAAATCAGTTATCTCTTTATAGCGGGTGGTATGGGGCCCTATAGCTGGACTATTCAAAACCACAACAATAAAACTAAAAATAATCATAGTAGAAAGAGAGTATCCGCCCTCTCTTAAATAGTCCGTTGTTTTTGGAAACCTGGTTTGAATCTTTTTATAAAAGAGTTTCTGGCGAAACAATACATAAAACACAATAAACCCAATTAAGGCAACTAAAAAATACCTGGTTCCAATTTTTTCTAATGCTTTAAAAAATAAATCCCAATTCATATTCATACAATTTATTAATGTGCTTCTAACCAATTTTTACCTCTACCAACTTCTGCTTCTACGGGAACATCGTTGGGTAAGGGTAATGCGTTGATCATGCACCTAACAATTAATTCCTCCAAATCGTTCGCTTCAGATTCAACCGCATCAAATACCAATTCATCGTGTACCTGTAAGATCATTTTAGATGACCAGCTGCCCTTTTTCATTTCATGATGAATCTTGATCATCGCCATTTTAATCATGTCTGCTGCCGTTCCTTGTATGGGCGAGTTAATCGCATTTCTTTCAGCAAAACCGCGTACCGTAAAATTACTGCTATTGATATCTTTCAACCAACGCTTCCTTCCCATGAGGGTTTCTACATATTGATGTTCTTTTGCAAAGTTTATTTCATCGTCCATGTATTTCTGAATGAACGGAAACTCCTTTTTATAATTATCAATAATTTCTTTGGCCTCTGTTCTGCTTATGCCCAAATTATCTGCTAAACCAAAAGCGCTCTGACCGTATATTATACCAAAGTTCACACTCTTGGCTTTATACCGCATTTCTTTGGTAACATCGGCCTCCTCAATTCCATAGACTTTTGCAGCGGTAGCTGTATGAATGTCTTTGCCCAACTTAAAAGCCTCACACATATTTGGATCACCACTGATTGCGGCAACTATCCGTAATTCAATTTGAGAATAATCTGCACTCATTAAAACCCTACCCTCCGATCTTGGAATAAAAGCCTTTCTAATTTCTCTTCCGCGCTCTGTTCTAATAGGAATGTTTTGCAAATTAGGATTATTGCTACTCAGCCTTCCTGTTACCGCAACCGCTTGCGCATAACTGGTATGTACTCTTCCTGTTCTTGGATTGATCATTTCGGGAAGCGCATCAACATAGGTAGACTTCAGTTTTGTTAATTCCCTAAATCCTAAAATATCATCAACAATTTTGTGTTTATTAGCCAGTTTTAGCAACACGTCTTCTCCGGTTGCATATTGTCCTGTTTTTGTTTTTTTTGCTTTGGGATCTAATTGTAATTTATCGAATAACACTTCACCCAACTGTTTAGGCGATGCTAAATTAAAGCGGACACCCGCTTGAAGATATACGCTTTCTTCACATCTTTTGGCTTCAATTTCTAACTCTTTACTATAACTATTTAAAAACGCCTGATCTACTTTTATTCCTTCAAATTCCATATCCGTCAACACCCTCACCAATGGATTTTCTACTTCTTCAAAAACACGTTCAACGCCTTTTGATTTTAATAATGGAACAAATACTTGTTTTAGTTGAAGGGTGATGTCTGCGTCTTCTGCTGCATACTCTTTTATTTTTTCTATCTCCACATCGCGCATGTTGCCCTGGTTCTTTCCTTTCTTACCAATCAAGGTTTCGATAGACACAGGCTCATAACCCAAATATTGTGCACTCAGCAAATCCATGCTACGCCTACCTTCTGGCTCAATCACATAATGCGCTAACATGGTATCGAATAATTTTCCCCCCACTTCAATTCCATACCATTTTAAAATAAGCAAATCGAATTTAATGTTCTGACCTACCCAAGTAATAGAATTGTTTTCAAAAAGCGGTTTAAATTGCTCTAGTAATTTTTTTGTTTTTTCTTGATCGGTAAAACAACTAATATAAAAACCGTTGGTTGGCTCATATGAAAAACTTAAGCCAACTATTTCAACATTATTGGCATCCGTTCCTGTGGTTTCTGTATCAAAACAAATTTCTTTTTGAGCGTTTAAGCGTTCAATTAATTTTTGAATGGCAGCATCTCCTTCAATTAATTCATAGTGATGCTTTGTGTTTGAAATATTTTTATCTGCTGCCAAACCCGCTGATACCGTCTCGTCGCCCTCCTCTGCTATTGTGTTAACCTCAATGATTGTTTTTGCTGAATTATTTTTCGATGTAGGGTTTTTAGACGGAACAATGTTTCCAAACAAATCCGTTTGAACCATTTCATTATTTGACTGAAATGCATTGAACGTTTCTCCCAAGATTCTTTTGCCCAATGTTTTAAATTCTAACTCTGTAAACACTTCCGATAGAGCTTCGTTGTTCCACTCTTTTAAGCGATAATCTTCTTCGTGAAACTGAACCGGAACATTGGTGATAATGGTCGCTAATTTTTTACTCATGATAGCGAGCTCTTTTCCGTTGCGAACTTTTTCTCCAAGCGCCCCCTTCAATCCATCCGCATTAGCAAGAACCCCCTCAAGTGTATCAAACTCTTTTAATAATTTAGCAGCTGTTTTTTCTCCTACTCCAGGAATGCCGGGAATATTATCTACCGCATCTCCCATCAAACCCAACATATCAACCACTTGTTCAATTCTTTGTATATCCCACTTAGCACATACTTTTTCTGCTGTAAGTATTTCTTCTGCCCCACCCATATAGGGCGGTTTATAAATATATACATTCGGTTTTACCAATAATTGACCATAGTCTTTATCTGGGGTAACCATATATACTTCATAGCCTACATCGGCCGCTTGCCAAGCAAGCGTACCTATTACATCATCTGCCTCAAAGCCATCCATTTCTACAACAGGAATATTGAAGCCGCGAATAATTCTTTGAATATCTGGTAAAGAAGCCAATAGGTCTTCAGGCGCTTCTTGTCTATTGGCTTTATAATCCGTAAAATCAGTATGTCTTTCTGTTGGGGCGTGTGTATCGAAACATACCGCCAAATGAGTTGGTTTTTCTTTGTTGATCAAATCAAATAGGGTACTTGTAAAACCAAATTGAGCATTCGTATTAATTCCTTTTGAGGTAATTCTTGGGTTTCTAATTAATCCATAATACGCGCGATAGATCAACGCCAACGCATCTAATAAAAAAAGCTTTTTCGCCATGGGGCTAAGGTATTAATAAAAACCCCGGCTAACAATTGTTGCCGGGATTAATTTATTTGATCGCGATATTAGCGGAATCTGCTATTTAATAGCATACTTGTATTTATAACGCTCGTACAATTGTTTGTGCTTATCACTTAATTCAATTTTTCTTCCTTGAATAAATGCGTGTAAAACAATACTGCTTTTCATATCAAGGATATCACCTTCGCTAACAATAATATTAGCGTCTTTGCCCTTTTCAATTGATCCGGTCATATTATCAATACCCAATACTTTAGCGGTATTTAATGTAATAGCACTTAAAGCTTGTTCGCTAGTTAAACCATAAGTAGCGGCTGTTCCTGCATTGAAAGGAAGGTTTCTTCCTCGATTCTGAGGATCATCATCGTTGATACAAAACAACACACCGGCTTTTTGAAGAACCGCTGGCGTTTTATAAGGTTGATCTACATCATCATCGTCCAATGTTGGGAGGTCGTGCATTTGACTAAGAATCACACTAATGTTATTTGCTTTTAATAGATCAGCAATTTGCCAGCTTTCTGATGCACCAATTAATACTACATCAAAGCCAAACTCTTTTACAAAATCTATGGCCAGTAACATTTGTTTTACTTGATTGCAATGAATAAACAACTTTTGTTTTTTTGCAAACAAAGCCCTTGTAGCCTCTAATTTTAAATTAGGCGTTTTAACATCAGAACCAATATAGGTTTTTGCTTCGCGAAAGAATTGTTTAACAGCTTCAATTTTATCTAACGCATCTTTGGTAGGATCGCCTTGAGCGCCAAATCCAAATTGTGCTAACAGCGCACCAATTCTTCCTCCTTGACGAGACAATAAACTTGGCATGTATAAATGCATTCCCATATCAGCACTATATGCTGCATCTTCTTCATTCCAAGCATCGAGTTGAACTACGGTTGATTGCCCACCTACTAAAGAACCTTGTGGTGCAGTATGTACCAAAAGAATTCCATTAGACCTTAAGGTGTTGGTGATTTTAGAATCTGCATTATATGCAGCAATAGAACGTATGCTTGGGTTTACATCTCCAATTTCGCTTACATCCGTAGTGCTTCTAATTCCAGAAATTTCCACCAAGCCTAAAGAAGAAGCAGGTAAAATCAATCCAGGATAAACATGTTTTCCTTTTACATTAAAAACACGCGTATCGTCTGCAGGAACGGCGATACCGGTTCCTACTTCTTCGATTTTTCCGTTATTGATTTTTACGGTTGCGTTTTCTATAACCGAGCCGTTACCTACGTGTACGGTTCCGTTGGTGATGAACAATAATCCTTTCTGCTGTTTAGCAGGATATACTGTTTCTTGTGCTGTTGCAATACCCGAAAGCAACAACAAACTACTTAATGTATATATTAATTTTTTCATTGTTCTTGTTTTAGTGGTTAGCGTGATTCAATTCCAAATCTTCTAGATCTATTTCTAACATTCCTAGTTTATGACCATGATCTAAACAAGTGCTGATATATTTAAAACTAGGAGTAAAAGGAGAAACCGGTGCTCCGCCTCTTTTCTCGCCCACCATTTTACCAATCAATCTGGTGCGCTCAGCTTTCACTTGTTTTCTCATTGCTGCATCTTTTTCTCTGTCGAAATAAATAATACCATCAACCATTGTATATAAAGATTTTGCATAAATGCTTAAAGGATTGTCGCTCCATAAAACCAAGTCGGCATCTTTACCTTCTTTAATGCTTCCTACCTTATCATCAACGTGCAACATTTTTGCAGGATTGATGGTAACCATTCTCAAAGCTTCTTCTTCTGTAAGACCACCATACTTCACCGATTTGGCCGCTTCTTGATTTAATCTGCGCGCCATTTCTGCATCATCAGAATTGATAGCCACATTTAAACCTACTTTGGTCATGATTGCTGCGTTATAAGGAATAGCATCCTGAACTTCATTTTTATAAGCCCACCAATCAGAGAAAGTAGAAGCAGCTGCTCCATGTTCTTTCATTCTGTCGGCAACTTTATATCCTTCCAAAATATGGGTAAATGTATTGATGCGGAATCCAAATTTTTCTGCAACACGCATGGTAGTTAAGATTTCACTTGCTACATAACTATGACACGTGATGAATCTTTTCTTGTTCATAATTTCTGCTAAAGCCTCCAATTCCAAATCTTTTCTTACTGCAGTTCCGCCAGCAGCTTTTCTTGCAGCATCATATGCTTTAGCTCTATTGAAAGCATCTGTTAATACTTGTTCTACACCCATTCTGGTATCAGGGAAACGCGTATTTCCTTGTTGTGATGATGAACGCTTTACGTTTTCGCCCAATGCGAATTTGATGAAAGGATCAGCGCCCTTGAATTTCAACTCTTCGTCATTAACACCCCAACGTAATTTGATCAATTGGGTTTGACCACCAATGGTATTGGCAGAACCATGTAAAATATGTGAGGTTGTAACACCACCACTTAATTGACGATAGATATTAATATCATCTGGATCTAAGTTGTCTTGAATACGAACTTCAGAAGTTACTGATTGACCTCCCTCATTGGTAGACGCCGATGCAATGTGAGAGTGTTCGTCGATCAAACCTGCAGTTAAGTGCTTGCCCGTTGCGTCGATCACTCTTGCAGAAGCATCGCTCAATCCCTTGCCTACTTTCACAATTTTCCCGTTTTTAACTAACACATCTCCACCTTCAATTTTACCCGCTTTTTCGCTGGTCCAAACTGTTGCATTTTTAAATAAAACGGTTTCTTGTTTTGGTAATGTACTATCGCTGTTTCCAAAAGCAGTAAATGGATAAAAGGACCCGCCAGTTTTTGGAATTGGTTTTGCTTTTGTACTATCTGATTTTGCAGCAGTTAATGATATTAAGCTTGCACTCCATGTTACCGCATATCCTGTTGAATCTACACCGGTTCCGTTCCAAATATTTCCGTTGCTATAACCGGTCAATCTCGTTGCATTAGCAGGTAGGGTAACTGCAGCAGCAGCTCCGCCAAATCCACCAGCTCCACTGCCAGGAAACCCACCACCCATTCCTGCTGGAGGCGTTCTGCGTCTTTGAGCAGGAGCAAAACCAAGTTTAACAGACTTTCCATCAAAACTAAATTTAGCAGCTACTGTATCTTTACCCATTAGGGTAGCCTGACTATTCGATTTTACATCGAGCGTATATGCTTGTGTTCCCGATGTACTATTCACTACTAAATTATAGGTTCCAGCAATGCTATACCAAGCATCTTCTTTCACTGCATATTTTTCTCCTTGAATCCAGTTTTGTAAAATAGTAGATTTATCAGAAAATATCGGAGCAGTTGTAATAACAAAATTTGCCAACTTACCCGCATCAATACTTCCCACTTTATCATATACACCTAACCATGTTGCTGGATTTTTTGTAAGCGCTTCCATTGCGCCTTTTTCTGTTAAACCATATTCTATGGCCTTACGTAAATTGGTTAAAAATGTTTTTGGATCACGTAAATCAGCCGCAGTTAAACAAAAAGGAATACCCGCTTTTTCAATGCTGGCAGGGTTTGTAGGAGCCAGTTCCCAAGCTTTCATGTCTGCTAATGAAACCAGTCTTGCATCGTTTGGATCTTCTACATCTTGTGCTTGAGCAAAATTCACATTTACAATTAATGGTGCTTTTGTTGCAGCAACATCTTTAATGCGCTGGTATTCTTTACCAGTAGCTTTAATAATATATTGAACACCCGCTTCGTCACCAATTCTATCGGCCCTCATTACATTCCATAAATCGGTACCTCTATCTTGTGCATCAAATATTTGAGGAAGTGATTGATTGTCGTTGAAGTTTTTTAGAGTAAGGTTAACGCCTTCTTCTTTAGCTGCTGCGGGATTTGATTTATACCATGCTGCATCTAAATAGGTTTGGCGCAATAAAGCGATATTTCCCATCATCGAAGAAGGATAACTTTGAGTAGATGTCCCTTTGCTGAACGAATAGTTAGCACTTGCCCTCTCTTTGATAATTACAAAATTCTCTTTTTCATTCGCTAGACTTACTACTGATCCTGTACCTCTAACTATTCCATCTTTCTGGTGAGTTAGAACAGCGCCAAATCCGCTTTCGCGATATGGTTTCGCTCTTGCTTCATCTACAGAAAATATTCTTACAGCATCTACGTCTGCTTTCAGGGCGGCGTTCCATCCATAAGCGCCTTTTTGAGTAGAAGCGATTGACTGAGATTGTTGAGCCCTAAAAAAATCTTGAGGATTGGTTAAACCAGGACCTTGTGCTCTTTGTGGTTGAGGAATACCGTAATCGGTATAAATGTCAATAAAAGAAGGATAGATAAACTTGTCTTTACAATCTATCACGGTTGCGTCTTTTGGAATAGCAATACCGGTTCCAACAGCAATAATCTTACCTTCACGAATAACCAAGGTTGCGTTGGTTATGGTGGTTTGTGCATCTTTTACAATGGTTGCATTGGTGAAAGCAAAACAGCCCTCACGTTTGTCTGTAATTCCGTTAACCGGAAATGTTTCCTGCGCCTGTAGCAAAGAAGCAAACAGTAAGCAAGAAAACAACAGCTTGAATTTTCTCATAATTTGGTTGATTTATTAAGGATTCTAAATGTACTGAATTCCTTCATTGGTCAACCAACTACTGTTAAAATTAGGGATGAATGGGCGAAGCCCTTAATTGCAACCCCGTATCATTTCTTTGTTGGCGCTTCTACATTGTTCTTTCTGACCGCCCCAAAAGCATCTACGGCTATTCCAATTTTTCCGTCTGAACCCGTTTTAGCCCTTAGATAAACACTAGCCCCACCCTTTTCTTTATTATTTGCTTTTTTAGACATTTCGTTGGGTTCAACTTTTTTTAGATTTTTAAGAGGAACCTGAATTCTCAGGTCGGTATTTCCAGCAATACCATATTGGCCCTCTATAAAAAGATTAAAAACGGATGATTCGATTTGCATTCTAGGAACCGTGATTATTCCCTCTTTTATACTTACTGTGTTTTTAATTTCAGTGAATTTAATATCAGAGAAATCTCTTTTCTTGAATGCAATTTCCTGGATCTTCATGATGGGTGCAAAATTGATCAAGCTCCCGTTTTTGAGCGAAAAGTTTAAATTTCCGTTGAGCGTTTTTTTGTCCAAAACGCCAGCAGCACTTATGTTAGTTGAAAAATTTCCATTGGCAGTTAATTGACCAGTTAGGTTTTTGTAACTAATTCCCTCGATGCCAAAATCATCGAAAGCATAGAATAATTTACGAGCATCAATATTATTAATTTTTACAGTTGAGTTAAGCGCGTGACGATTTGTTCCGGTTTCGTGAATGGTTGAATTTAATTTTAAAGAACCACCCGCTATTTCAAATTCGACATTTCTGATATTATAAGCCCCTTCTTGTAGATCAAAGTTGGCAATAAAATTATTTGCTTGTAAATGATTGTTGATTATTTTATCGGCCTTGATGTTAACCGAAATTTTTTCTTTTTCTAAAATACGATCAAACTGATTGATTGTTTTATTAATACTACTATTTGAATTCTTTTTTACAATCGCTTTGTCGCGCCGAACCTTACTGGTAATACCTGACAAATCTAAAAACGGACTATAAATATTGATACTTACATCTACTTTTCCTTCGGTATCACCCAAAAGAGAAAGCGTATTTTTAGCCGCTCCTTTAATAGTGACTTTACTTCCATTGGCACTTTTTGCAGAAAGACTGTTTATGCTCAAACTTGAATTCTTAATTGACATATCAGAAACACATTCTGTAATAACCATTTTTAATGGTTTGTATGTAATTTTCCCTTTTTTCAACAAGAATGAAATATCAATAAATGCGTTTTTATTATTGATGTTTTTTAATGGACCATTGTAATTGATTTTTAATTTAGCTTCTCCATCAGAAAAAACAATTTTATCGCTATTAATAATATTATTGAATGCGGATAATTGAAAGTCTGAACCAAATGAACCATTGACATGAGCTTCAGATAAATTCGATATTTCTACAGAATCTGCTTTAATGGGTATTCCCTGCCAATCAGCAACTAGTTCGTTGATCCATATGGTAGAGTTGGGATCTTTTCTTGGTAAGCCAGGTACAATTTCATTACAAAAATATCCACTGAAGCTGGCTTTATTAAAAGAAGCCAAGGGAGTTGTTAGCTGAGTTTCTTTCACAACGAATCTTGCAATTACTAAAGGGTCCCCGCCGTTTAAAGAGCCCTCTAAAGTTGTATGAACATCTTCCACTGGTTGATTCATCGATACGTTTTTGAGCGCTTTCGCAATATGTTCTGTCACCAGTGTTTGCGTGAATTCATATGGAATCTTTTTTGTTTTTATGTCTATATTAAAATGACCACTATCTCCAAATACAAATTTTCCTGTAAAATAAAAAGGTTGTTTAGAAATATTCATTTCAATATCACCAAAACTCAGATCGTTGGTTTTTGTGTTTAACGCTACTTGGTATTCTCCCTCTAATATATGGTTCATTAAAAAAGCCCCTGTTGCTAAATTGAAGCCCAGTCTTTTTACTAGAATATTTTTATTGATATCGATAAATGTAGTATCTCCTTTCGAATTTGTTTTTGCCTCAAATCGATTAATTAAAAAAGAGAATAATTTTTCTTTCTGTTTGTCTTCTATAGTAATATCAACATTTCGAAATTCTACATTTGATGGTAACTCTAAGGTTTTTTTTTCTTTCTTGTCTTTTTCTACACCCAATTTTAGAACACTTAAATTATTTACTCCACTACTGTCTGTATATATATATACATTGCCATTGGTGATTAATGTTTTGCCAATCGACAATTTGCCGGTTAATAATGCCAGCGTATTTAAACGCAGATATATCTTTGAAGCTGAAAAAAATGGGTGTTTGTGTATTTGATACATTGGGCCATTAGCGTCTACGTTTTCTACTAAAAGGGATATTGAAGGAAACTCCTTAAATAAAGACAAGGACAAATCGTCTATTGTAATTTGAGTATGGTATTTTGTTTCTGCTTCTTTTTTAAACTTGCTTATTAATTCAGCTTTGTTGGAATTGATATAAATACTTACACCAGCAAATAATAATAGTATTAGGGTAAACAGTGTTCCAAAAGTTATTAATGTATATTTTAACCAACGATTCATAAGAATCTTTGTTTAAAGATAGTTTATTTACCTTCCCATATACACCATTAGTATTTGTACATCGCTTGGGTTAACTCCACTCACCCTACTAGCTTGTCCTAAGGTTGCTGGTTTAATTTTTTTCAACTTTTGTAAAGCTTCATTTGAGAGTGCAGAAAGTTTATTGTAGTCAAAATTTTCTGGTATACGCATATTTTCTAGTTCGCTCATTTTATCTACTAATGCTTGCTCTTTTTCTATATAGCGTTCGTACTTGATTTGTATTTCTGCTTGTTCAATAGCAAGATCACTTATGCCAGAAAGTTTTTCTTTTAGTGTTGGAATTATTTCTACCAATGATGGTATTGTTACACTTGGTCTTAATATGATTTTAGTGGCTTTTTGTTTTTCATTGATGGAAGCAGAATTGATTTCTCCAAAATATTCATTAATGTCTTCTGGTTCGATGCTTAGGTCTCTTAATACATTTTTTACTACAACAACCTCTTTAATTTTTTCTTGAACTAGTTCAAGTCGTTCATCAGAAGCCAATCCAAGCTGATGACTTCTTTCGGTTAATCGAATATCGGCATTGTCTTGACGGAGCAGGGTTCTGAATTCTGCCCTGCTGGTAAACATTCTATAAGGCTCGTCGGTTCCTTTGTTGATCAGGTCATCTACTAAAACACCTATATAGGCATCACTTCTTTTTAGTACAAACGCCTCTAAGTGTTTTGCATTTTGATGAGCATTGATTCCTGCTATCAGACCCTGACACGCGGCTTCTTCATAGCCGGTTGTACCATTTATCTGTCCTGCAAAAAACAGGTTACTAACCATTTTGGTTTCTAATGAATGTGTCAATTGGGTCGGCATGAAATAATCATATTCAATAGCGTACCCTGGTCTAAATACTTTGCAATTTTCAAAACCGGGCACCATTCTTAAAGCTTGATTCTGTACTTCTTCCGGTAATGATGTAGAGAATCCGTTTACATATATTTCTACGGTGTTCCAACCTTCGGGTTCTACAAATAATTGATGTCTGTCTCTGTCGGCAAATCTGCTAATTTTGTCTTCAATGCTCGGGCAATATCTTGGGCCTACACCCTCAATTCTTCCTTGATACATTGGGCTTCTGTCGAAACCGGTTTTTAATAAATCGTGAACCGTTTGATTGGTATAAGTAATAAAGCAACTTCTCTGATCCGCAGCCTTTACTTTAGGCGTATTCATATAAGAAAAACCTATTATATGTTCGTCACCTTTTTGTTCTTCCATTTTGGAGTAATCAAGGCTTCTCCCATCTACTCTTGGGGGTGTTCCTGTTTTTAATCGATCGCTTTCAAACCCGTATTCAACCAATTGTTCGGTAATTCCTGTAGCTGCTTTTTCTGCAACCCTGCCTCCGCCAAATTTCTTCTCTCCAATATGTATGACTCCGTTTAAAAATGTACCGCTGGTTACTACCACCGATTTGGATCTAATTTCATGGCCCATTCCCGTTATGACTCCGCAAGCTTTTTCCTTTTCGATGATGATTGATTTCACCATGTCTTGATAGAAATCTACATTCGGCGTTTTCTCTAGCATCTCTCTCCAGGTTGCAGCAAATAACATTCTGTCGTTTTGTGCTCTTGGACTCCACATTGCCGGACCCTTACTCAGGTTCAGCATTCTAAATTGAATAGTACTGAGGTCGGTTACAATTCCACTGTATCCACCCATTGCGTCAATCTCTCTTACAATTTGACCTTTGGCAATTCCGCCCATGGCTGGGTTGCAACTCATTTGAGCAATGGTTTGCATGTTCATGGTAACCAATAAAACCTTGCTGCCTAAGTTAGCCGCCGACGCCGCGGCCTCACAACCGGCATGTCCAGCACCTACTACAATTACATCATACTCTTGAAACATAGTGCAAAGATACTTAGTGGATGGGTTATCCGAATTTTTTTAGGATTTCTCTTTCTAGGAGAATATCCTTTATGGGTGTGCCTGAATTGTATTTGGCGAACTCTTCTTTGTTTAGGTCCTCTAACTCCGCCAACCAAGTTTTATTTTCTGTAAGAAAGGATATGATTTTTTCATTTGCTTCAATATTATTGATCTCAATAGTCTCAATTTTCTCCAACATTTTCTTAGAAGCCCAGTAGCCGGTTCGCTCAAATAGGTCAGCAAAGTATTTTTTTGCTGCCAATACGTCTACCCTGTTTCCTCGGTTCTTGTTTGAATGAATTGTTTCAACCCGAATATTTACAAAATTCCAACAAAGTAAAAGGTCTTCTTCTAGGCTGAAATTGAAATAAGCAACAGGCACAATGTGGTCAAATTGCCAATTGTCAGCAAAGCTTTCCCAAGAAAGACCTTCTGAGAATTGAAGCTCGAACCATTTTCTTAGATTGATTTTGTCTAAACCAAAGTATGGTGCATAGGCTTCACTGGGTGTTCCTTCCATCACATATCGTCTAAAGGCCAGTTGCCATTTTCTCTTTTCGCTTGAATCGGTTGATGTTTTTTCCATTTATATTTTTTTATCCCTCGTTATGGTCTGACCGGTTTCCTATATGGTCTGACCGGTTTCTTCACATGGTCCGACCATAAGCGCTCAGTTAACGCGTTCTAACCTATAGTCTGACCAAAGTGGTCTGACCGGTTTCCCATATGGTCTGACCGGTTCGGCCCCGGTTCAACCCTTTCAATAAAGTTAAATGTGATTCGTGGAACATCAAAAAAATGTTTCAGCAGGAAACAGTGATTCGTGGAACATCGCCATTTCTATTGAGGACACCGAAAATTCTGGACAGTGATGTATTGGTCCGAGTTTTTTAGTTTATGTACACTAACCCCCATTCTAATAAAATTTGGGTTCAGGAGGTTTTTTCTATGGCCAGCATCGGGCAGGCCAATGTCCAAATACAATAAAAGAAGCGCTACTAGTTGATCTTCTTGACCCAGTGAAATATTTTCCGCCGCGCAAGAAAGAACCCCAGCTTTTTTCATTCTTTGATAAAAACTATTGCCACCTTTAGAACTATGAGATATTTCGCCCTTTCGATTAGATAAATCTTTTGCATGTTCTCTGGAGGAATGCGATAAAATAACATCGGGCAACAAGATGGGTAATTCCTTTCCTCTGTTGAGTTCTTTAATTAATTGATTGGCCGCTTCTCCTTTTGTAGATGGCTGTTCATTTAAAAAAGGAATTAAAACAGAGTCACAAAAAGATTTAGGATTTAGACGGGCAAAATTGGTCCAATAAATAAAGTCCTTTTCAAGATCAGATGAGGACAAATAATTGGGGCTTTTTTCTAATTGATTTAAGAGCTCCAGGTTGATTTTTGCCAAAGGAACAAAAGGCTTGTCTTCCAGCAAAACAGTGCTAATTGGTTGACTATTTAGAAAAAAGCTAAATAAAAGTGGAAAAACGGTTAGAAATAGGCCTTTTTTGCTCATTTTCGTTTTTTAGTAAATAGCTGCAAATATTGGTCCTCTTTGTCCCTTATGGTGGAAATTTCACTTTTTGTTTTGTCTTTAAAACCACATAAATGTAAGGCGCCATGAAAAATCACTCGGAGCATTTCTTCCTTGTATGACACTCCTAGAGAAAGGGCGTTCTCTTTTACTCGATCGATGCTAATATAAATTTCAGCCTCAATGGGTTTGTTTTTTTCAGACAAGCCAAATGTGATGATATCGGTATAATAATCATGCTGCAAAAAATCTCGGTTCATATTGAGCAAGAACTCATCTGAACAAAAGATATAATTGATTTCGGACAAAACGTGCCCCTCTTTTTTGATCAGCTTTTCAATAAAAGCCTTTATGAATGTTTTATTGGGAAAAGCGAAAGCCCGATCTCCAGATCTGAAATTGATATTAGCCATGTTAATTGATTACTCCAAAATTCGTAACAAAACCAATACATCGCCCATTACCTTTACCAATAATCTAAAATGAATGAAGCGATTGTCGGAATTACATGCGGGCGAGAAAGGAATTATTCACTCTTTTGAGAAAGACGATATTTTTATCAAGTTGATGGAAATGGGCTGTGTGCCAGGAGAATTGGTACAAGTGGTTCAAGTTGCTCCTTTAGGAGACCCTATATCTATTGCAGTTTCTGGTTATACACTTAGCTTAAGAATTAGCGAAGCGAGTAGTATATTTGTGGAGCAAGATTTGAATTAATTAATTGATTATCAACAAGTTACATGAAAATCGGATTGTATTTTGGCTCTTTTAATCCCATCCATACTGGCCATTTGATCATTGCCAGCCATGTAATTAATCAAACCGATTTACAGCAGGTTTGGTTGATCGTATCTCCTCAAAATCCTTTTAAACAAGAAGGCGGATTATTAAACGAATACCATCGACTCCATTTGGCCCAATTGGCAATTGAAGACGATAGCCGATTCAGGGTATCAGATATTGAATTCAAAATGCCCCGCCCCTCTTATACTATCGATACGATGGTTTATTTGCAAGAAAAATATCCGCAACACGAGTTCACTATTATAATGGGAAGTGATAGTTTTCAAAATTTACCCAAGTGGAAGAACGCCGAATTGTTGATTCGCAACTATAGTTTCATTGTGTACAATCGCCCAGGCTCTACGGTTACCGATAAACACGGCGCAACAATTAGCATATTAGATGCACCATTACTTACCATTTCGGCAACGCATATTCGCAATTCAATTCAAGAAGGAAAATCCATACGTTATTTAGTTCCAGATAAAGTGAGGATATATATTGAAGAGAATAATTATTACAAATAATAGTTGATAGTTATTGGGTTTTGGTTGATAGTTATTCGTTATTGAGTTATTGGTAGTTGATTGTTATTGGGTTATTGGTTGTTCGCTTGATTGAAGCATCTGCTCATCCATCTAAATAATAAAATCTCCTCTTTTTAGTTTACTCCGCAGTTTGTAATAGATTTATCGTGCAAAACACTGCCATGAGAAAATCATTCATTTTATGCCTAGTGCTGGTTGCACATTATAGCAACGCACAAACACTTACTGTAGATAAAATTATGCAAGATCCAAAATGGATCGGCAACTCTCCTTCCAATGCATTTTGGGGGCCCGATAGTAAAACAGTTTATTTTAATTGGAACCCACAAAAAAACATTTCCGACTCGGTGTATATGTACAATATCGCTGGCGAGTCTCCTCAAAAAACAAATCCACAAGAGCTACCAAAAGTAAACGCTGTTAATAATGCAGTGTACAATAGTACCAACACACAAATGGTGTATGTGTACCGTGGTGACTTATTTTGGGTGGATATAAAAACCAATAAAACGATTCGCATTACCCAAACCGAAGAAGCAGAATCTGCACCAAAATTTATCATCAACGATGAGTGGATCGTGTACAATAAAAATCAAAACCTTTTTGGATGGCATACCAAATCGGGTATTACTCAACAATTAACCAATATTACAAGAGGCGCTGAAACAGTTGCCGCAGCTGCGTTTGGTGGTAGAGGCGGTGGACAAGGCGGAGCTATTGGCGGTGGAGGATTTGGAGGCGGCGGACAAGGTGGATTTACTAGACCAACACCAACTACCGGTTCTTCAGCGAACACACAAGACGGATGGTTGCAACAAGAACAACTTGCATTGTTTTCTGTTTTAAAAGAAAGAAAAGAGAAAAGAGATCAACGAGATGCTTTCAATAAAACGAATAAATACACAGGAACAGATACGATCAAACAAATTGGTATTGGCGAAAAAATATTACAAGGTTTAACAATTAGTCCCGATGGAAAATATGTAAGCTATCGATTGTTCACCGCGGCGGCCTCAGCAAAAAATACCATTGTTCCAGAATATGTAACAGAGAGCGGATACACAACAGATATCAATTCAAGAACAAAAGTGGGTAACCTATTGGGTAAAACTGATTTTTATGTGTGGGATAAAACCCGTGATACAGTAATGATGATTACAACTGATTCTATTCCTGGCATTCAAGATTTACCCGATTACACAAAAGACTATCCTAAAAAACAAGAAAGCAGAAGACCAACCAATCGTGCGGTAATTATGTATGGACCTTATTGGAACGATGCAGGAACTTTTGCAATAGTAGATATTCGTTCGCAAGATTATAAAGATCGTTGGATCATGCAACTAGATGCGACTACAGGAAAACTAAAACCCATCGATCGCCAAAGAGATGAAGCGTGGATTGCAGGACCAGGAATTGGCGGCGGAAATTTTGGTGGAAAAATTGGATGGATCAACAACAATCAATTTTATTTTCAATCCGAACAATGCGGCTATTCTCATGTACATATTTTCGATACAAATACAAGAACAATCAAAGACATCACTCCTGGAAAATATGAAGTGCAGGATTTGGTCTTGAGTAAAAACAAACAAAACTTTTATTTACTCAGCAACGAAACACATCCTGGAAAGCTCAATTGGTATCGCATCAAAATAGACGGTAGTGCAAAAGAAAGAATCACGGCAATGGAAGGTGGATACGAAGTGAGTATGAGCCCAGATGAAAAATGGATTGCATACAGGTACTCTTATATCAACAAGCCATGGGAATTATTTATTCAAGAAAATGCGCCAGGTAAAAAACCAATTCAGGTAACCAACGAAGCAACAACAGAGGCATTTAAAAATTACGCATGGCGCGAAGCTAAAATCATTCCAATTACAGCAAGAGATGGGCAACCTATCTACGCCAAAGTTTTTGAACCTGCAGCCGATAAGAAAAATGGTGCCGCAGTTTTCTTTGTACATGGAGCAGGCTATTTACAGAATGCACATTATTGGTGGAGCACCTATTTCCGTGAATACATGTTCAATAATTTATTGACAGATGCAGGGTATACGGTTGTTGATATAGATTACAGAGGAAGCGCTGGTTATGGAAGAGATTGGAGAACGGGAATATATCGCCACATGGGAGGAAAAGATTTAACCGATCACGTTGATGTTGCTGATTACTTGGTTAAAAATTATGGAGTTGATGCATCGCGCATTGGTTTGTATGGAGGATCTTATGGTGGCTTCATAACTTTGATGGCATTGTTTACTACACCCGATGTATTTAAAGCAGGTGCTGCATTAAGACCAGTTACCGATTGGGCACATTATAATCATGGATACACGGCTAATATTTTAAATGAACCCATTCAAGATAGTATTGCCTATGCAAAATCATCACCTATCAATTTTGCTAGCGGACTAAAAAATAATTTATTGATCTGTCATGGAATGGTAGACGTGAACGTGCATTTTCAAGACGTGGTTCGTCTCAGTCAAAAATTAATTGAGTTGAAAAAAGAAAATTGGGAGTTGGCGGTTTATCCAGTAGAAGATCATGGATTTGTAGAACCGAGTAGTTGGACGGATGAGTACAAAAGGATATTGAAGTTGTTTAATAGTAAGTTGTTGAAATAAATCGTTTTTTCTTGTTCATACAAATAGTAAATCTTCGCTGCTTAAAAAATTGATCAACAAAAAACCGAGTTCATCTGAAAAGCAATGCTCATCAATTTTTTAAAAGGCTCAGATTTATCTATTTGTATGAACAAGTTTTTATGTAGACCATTGATAAATTTTTAAGCAGCGACGATTTTATGTTGACCATGATTGTATAATTAAAGGAATATTAATAGCAGCGACGATTTGCTATTCGGATGAACCCAATTATTTTTAAACGGCGAAGTTTACTATTTGGATAAATTTTACCCCAAATTTCTACCAACAATCAGGTATTTTCAAGCGCTAGAACTCAATACTGGTAGCCATTTCAACTAAATTTCCTAATTTAGTTGATCAATCCCTACGCTAATGAAATGCAAACAATACATACTGCTACTGCTATTGTATTGTGCATCACTCAACTTTTCGATTGTATTAGCTCAACCGACCATTTCCAACTTTACTCCAAAAAGCGGCGCAGCTGGAACTGTATTAACTATTACTGGTACCAATTTAACAAGCCCTTCTTCTATCAATATTGGCGGAAAAGCCGCTATTCCAATTAGTAATAATGGAAGCATTTTGGTTGTAATGGTAATGCCAGGTGCCGCAACTGGAACAGTAGTAGTAACATCTGCTGGCGGAACAGCAACAGGTGCTGGAGTATTTACATTAACTACCGATCAAGCTGCAAAATCGCAAGAAGGCAATAAATTGGTAAGCGCAGATACCATTGGAGCTGCACAACAGGGTTATTCGGTTGCAGTTAGCGCCGATGGAAACACGGCAATTGTGGGTGGATACAACGACAATAATGGAGCAGGAGCAGCATGGATATTTTCGAGAAGCGAAGGTTTGTGGAAACAACAAGGAAATAAATTAATTGGAACCGATACATCCGGGAAATCACAACAAGGCAGATCCGTTGCATTGAGCGCCGATGGCAATACTGCATTGGTTGGAGGAAATACAGATAGTGGTTATGTTGGAGCAGTTTGGGTTTTTGTACGAAACAACGGAACATGGACTCAACAAGGAAAAAAATTAGTAGGTAAAGGAGCGCTAGGTGTTTCAAGTCAAGGCCAATCTGTATCTATTAGTGCCGATGGCAAT
>JANOZT010000065.1:0-33814 GCA_031429515.1 Sphingobacteriia bacterium | reverse complement strand
CTAGTAATTTGCCCATCTGTTACTGGCTTCCAATTCAAACCACCATCGGTGGTTTTCCATAATCCACCACCAACAGCCCCAAAATAATATTCCAATTTTCTTTTTGAACTACCAGCAATGCCTAAAGATCTTCCACCACGATTTGGGCCGATATTGCGCCAGTTCATTCCTTTGAAAAGAGCAATTGAATCTGTGGAACTTTGTTGAGCAATATTATCTGAATTTATCAAAAGAAAAACTAGTAAGATAATGCAGGGTGGAATGAATAAATTTCTTTTCATGATAATAGTTTTGATGTATTGGTTGTTAAACTCGGTCAACAAGTTAATAAAATTCTTTTGTTTTTAAAGACTACTTTTGAAACTTCGAATCAATTGCACTTCTAATATCAACTAAATATGTGGTGGCAATATTTACTCGTTTTTGCAGGAGCATTTTTATTTGATGTAGTTCCTATTCCATTTCCTCCTGCTTTTTCAATCATGGTTCCGCTACAGATCATTTTTGGTTTGAATACATGGTTAGTGATTATCATTGGGGTTGCTGGGTCTATTTTCGGAAGATATTCACTCACACTTTATATTCCTTTATTGGCTAATAAAATATTTAAACCTTCCAAAAACAAAGAGGTTCAATTTCTAGGAAAAAAAATGAGTGAGAAAGGTTGGAAAAGCCAATTGATCATAGTTGCTTATTCATTATTACCATTACCTACAACACCATTATTTTTAGCCGGTGGGATGGCTCGTATAAAACCCATTCAAATTATTCCAGCATTTTTCGTCGGTAAATTTATTAGTGATGCAATTGCAGTGCATCTAGGTGATTTTGCAGCTAAAAATTTTGCTGAAATGCAAAGTGCTGCTTTGTCCTGGAAATCGATTGGAAGCATCGTTCTAGGGTTGTTATTGATTTGTGCTTTGCTTTTTATTGATTGGTTTACGCTGATAGAGAAAAAGCAATTGAAACTGAATTTTAAAATTTGGAAGTAATTTTTAATAAAAAGCCCATTATAGCAAGTTCAAATATGAATAAATCATTTCAATGGTAGTTCAAACCTGTAATCTGCAACGTAAATAAGTGAATTATGTAACTTTTTAGTAAAAAAATGTAATAGTTAAACTTATAAATTGACTCATCTTACATATTATAAACTGTATTTAGCGGAATTCTTTAAACAACATTAATGGAGCTTCTTATAATGGGTTTCAGTAATTACCAATTATGCCCAATAAACTAGTTGCCCCAATTCGCATTTTACTCGCTGAAGACGATTTAGATGACAGATATTTTTTTGCGAAAGCCTTAAAAGAAATCAATATTTCAACTCATTGCCATACTGTTAATGATGGAATAGAGCTAATGAATTATCTTAATAAGGATAAAGTAAATATTCCAGATTTACTTTTCCTTGACGTAAGCATGCCTCGTAAAAATGGGATTGAATGTTTATTAGAGATAAAAGAAAGTATAGATCTGCAAGCTATTTATGTGATCATGTTTTCAACTTTATATCCTAGAGATACAATTTATGAGCAAGATCTATTACAAAGACTCAATAAGTTTGGGGCTCAGGATTTCATTCGTAAGTCTGGTGATTTCGAACAAGTTAAGCAACTTATTGAGCTTGCTATTTCTAAATCGATAAGTATTAATTATTCATAAATATGATACCAACACAACCCAAAATCAGCAGTTCGACCACATTAAAAATTTTACTAGCAGATGACGACAATGATGACTGTCAATTTTTTAGAAGTGCTTTAGAGGCGATAACAATACCAACTCAACTTGCAACTGTTGTGGATGGAGAGAAACTTATGGAGTATCTGTCTAGTAACATTGATCAGCTGCCTGATATTATTTTTTTGGATATTAATATGCCTCGTAAAAATGGGATAGAATGTTTATATGAGATAAAACAAAATAAACAACTGAAATATCTCCCGATAGTTATGTTCTCAACATCTAATTCTAAAGATATGATTGGCTTAGTCTTCAAAAATGGTGTAGATATTTATATTTCAAAGCCAAGTAGTTTTTCGGAGCTTAAACAAGTTATTTTCCATGCAATACCTATAGCTTTAGAAAATGTATTCTCAAAAGGTTCATTGAAGTATATTCTTAACGCATGAATTTAAAACAATTCAATATTCTGCTTGCCGATGACGATAAAGATGATTGCCTTTTTTTTAGCATAGCATCGGATGCAGTATCCATTCCAATTAAACTTTCTACAGTTGTAGATGGAGAAAAGTTAATGATTTTTCTTTTTGAAAATCTAAATCATCTGCCCGATGTTATTTTTCTAGATTTAAATATGCCACGCAAAAATGGTTTTGAATGTTTATTGGAAATTAAGCTAAATTCAAAACTAAATCAAATTCCTATAATCATATTCTCCACTTCTTTTGAACAGCAGGTTGTTAACTCATTGTATGAAAACGGGGCTTCTTATTTTATCCGTAAGCCATCAGAGTTTGAGCAGTTTAAGAAAGTTATAAATTTTGCAATAACGCTCATTTTTCAAGAGGAAATTTCACAACCTTCGAGAGCAAACTTTGTGATTAATTTAGATAATAGTTTGATGAATTAATGAATAAACTTTATGACTAATGATATTTATAAATATAATAGATGACTACATTAAAAGAGTTTGAAGAAGATAAATTAACAATTGCTAATAGAGAAATTGCAACTCAAAAGGAAGCGAATGGAAAGTTGTTTGCAGAATTAATTCTGGTCCGGAAAGAGCTTGCCTTTCAAAAGGAAGAAAAAAGTAAGCGGGCAGCAGAGTTGGGTATTGCTGACAAAGAACTTGCCTATCAGGATGAAGAAAAAGGCAAGCGGGCAGAGGAATTAATCATTGCTAATAAAGAGCTTGCTTTCCAGAATGAAGAGAAAGAAAAACGGGCAGCAGAGTTGGGCATAGCCAATAAAAAATTAATATTTGAAAATAATGAGAAAGAAAAACGGGCTGCGGAATTGGGCATTGCCAATAAAAAATTAGTCTTTGAAAATGAAGAGAAAGAGAAGCGGGCTGCAGAATTGGGTGTAGCCAATAAAAAATTAGTCTTTGAAAATGACGAAAAAGGAAAACGGGCTGCCGAATTAGGAGTTGCAAATAAAAATTTAATCTTTGAAAATGCAGAAAAAGAAAAGCGGGCAGCAGAGTTAGTCATTGCCAATAACGAATTAACCTTTCAAAATGAAGAGAAAGAAAAAAGGGCGGCAGAGTTAATTATTGCTAACTATGCCCGAAGTTTGATTGAAGCAAGTTTAGACCCGCTAGTTACGATCAGTGCCACCGGAAAGATATTAGATGTGAATGAGGCATCGATAAAAGTCACAGGTGTTCCTCGTGAGAAATTGATCGACACAGATTTCTCCAATTATTTTACCGAACCTAAAAAAGCACAGGAAGGTTATCGTCAGGTCTTTGAAAAAGGTTTTGTGGCTGATTATCCACTAACGATAAAACATAAGGATGGTAAACTTACTGATGTGTTATACAATGCATCCGTTTACAAAGATGATAAAGGCAATGTGCTTGGAGTTTTTGCAGCAGCCAGGGATGTTACAGAGCAAAAATGGGCAAAAAATTTACGAATTGCCAATGAAGAACTTATTTTTCAAAACGATGAAAAAGAGAAGCGGGCAGCTGAATTTGGCATTGCCAATAAAAAATTGGTCTTTGAAAATGAAGAGAAAGAAAAGCGTGCAGCAGAATTAGTTGTGGCGAACAAAGAACTTGCCTTTCAGAATGAAGAGAAAGAAAAACGAGCAGCAGAATTAGTTGTGGCGAACAAAGAACTTGCCTTTCAGAATGAAGAGAAAGAAAAACGGGCAGCAGAATTAATTATTGCGAATAAAGAACTTGCCTTTCAGAATGAAGAAAAAGAGAAACGTGCTGCAGAATTAATCATTGCAAATAAAGAGTTGTTGGCATTTACTTATATATCAAGTCACGACCTTCAAGAGCCTCTGCGTAAAATTCAAACCTTTGTTACCATTTTACTTGAGAATGAAAATGATAATTTATCGGAAAATGGAAAATATAATTTTGAGCGTATGAAATTGGCAGCTAGTAGAATGCAATTACTTATAGATGATTTACTGGCTTTCTCTAGAGTAGCAACTACTGAACTAACTTTTGAAAAAACAGAACTAAATTTTATTATAGATGAAGTAAAAGCTGAATTAAGGGATACTATTCTAGAAAAAAAGGCCACTATAGTAGCGAAAAAAATTGGCACTGCAAACATTATCCCATTTCAGTTTCGTCAGCTATTGTACAATCTTATTAGTAATGCACTTAAATTTTCAAATCCTGATATTCCATCACATATAATAATTGATAGTAAAATTATAAAAGGCATTAATTTAAATAATAGCAAACTTTCTCCTGAAAAAAATTATTGCCATATTTCTGTCAGTGATAATGGTATAGGTTTTGAACCTCAATTCAGCGAGCGCATTTTTGAAGTGTTCCAAAAATTGCATGGCAAAGAAGTATATTCTGGAACAGGAATCGGTCTTGCCATTGTAAAAAAAATTGTAGAGAACCATAATGGAATTATTACTGCATCAGGTAAATTAAAAAATGGTGCTCGGTTTGATATTTATATTCCTGCGGCATAAAGTGTGGTCATTTTTAGCCAAGACTGTTAGCCTACGGCTAACTTCTTCCCGTATTGAACTTACTCAAATCCCCTTCACCAACCTTCGGTTGTTGCTGGGTTTATTTCCGCTCATCCGCTCAATCAAGCAAGCTTGTTTCGCGCCTTCGCAAAAATAAACCCAACACAACGTGTTGGGTCTTTGTGGTCTCGCCAAGAATGAGTTCGAACATTTTAAGGAATGATATCCTAGAAATTGTAGAATCAAAATCATTTATACAACTAAAGTAGTTCAGTCAAAGTTTAGTAATGTGGTTATTAGTATATTTAATTCAAAACGAGTATCGTACAATAAAACATTTACAATAGCTGAAAAGCTATCCCTGTGCAACCCGCTTGTTCAATTTCATTTTTTAGTTTTTCAGAAATATAATATCCTATTGCTCCGTCAACAAAGTTAAGTGAGAAAAAGTCTTGAGTTATGTTATCTTTAAATTTGACTTTACTAATTTTTAAACTCAAATAACCTTCACCATCTCTCAACAATTTATTTTTTTCAACAAATATTTTTTCGTTAGATATATTCTCTACCCTCTCTAGTTTGTGCCACCCAGCTCTAACTATAAAGATTTCTGATGATGGATAGTTAACAAAGTCCATTTTGAAATTGATAGGATTTACAAGCCAATAAGAAAGTTCTTTATTCTTATTCACTATTACAAATGGTATAAATTCAATCTCTTTTGAAGAAACATATTTTACAAGAATATTTTTTAGTTTTTCACTAATTACAAGTCGAAAACCAATAGTAACTGTACTGATTAAATCTGTGAGTTTAGCTTTTCGATGTATAACAGGAATCGGCAATATTATGTTCTGATCTATTGGTTTTCCTGGTTCTAGTTTGGAAAGGTTTCTAGGGTCATTTACATCAAATATTTTATCATCATGAGATTGTGGAAAGGTTGATCCCACCTTTAGTTCATCTGTTGAATAATCTAATTGATAGAAGTTCTTCATAGTACTTTTATGGTATTATAATATTATTTATGTTCACTCCAGGGTTTTGTTGAATCCAGTTTCTGATCTTAGTTATGAGGGATTCTAATTCGAATTTCGCGGCGGCTGGGTCAATATTTGGTCCTAAACTAGTTTTAATAGCAGTCAATTTGGCTCTAATTTCATTACTATACCGAAGATGAATCAAACCTTCCACATGTACTGATTTATCCAAAGCTATGCCATTTATTAAATTGTTCATGTGAAAAGCATTTTCACCAGGTAGTTTAGCGGCAGCTTGAACTACATCGTCCACCGCAAATTCCCAAGGTATTATATGATGTGCTTGGCGTACATCTTGGAAAAACCACAAGATTTACACCCCTAATACCATCTATGCTTAACCCCTGTTAATTTTATCTCATATGATGAATTTACAATATTTATAGTAGAATAATAATCAAATTTAAATGGGGGTCAAATCAAAATGGTAGAAAGGGACTATCTTAAAGTGGTATAAATGGGTCACGGCTCACTGGAAATAGGGGGTCAAGGAAGGTGGTATCTCCAAACAGAACTGGCAAAAAGATTGAATTGGCAAATCTAATTACATCTGAAGGTAAAAAATGGCTACTGAATCAATTGGTTAGCACTCAAAAAAAGCGAATTCAAAAATTGCTTCCAACTTTGGAAGACAGTCTTAAACGCCCACCTAATCCATTATATCAATATGATTCATTAAGTAGGGAAGATTTCAAAGAAGAAATTCAGATGTATAAAAGTTGCCTTGAAGATAAGCTTGTATCTTATCTAAGCGATAGAGATATTTTTGAATATCTCACTTTATATATCAAAGATGAAATGCTCATTGCGGAAGGATGTGCATGTGGAAATAGAGGATTCGACGAATTAGGAGAAGTCAAGTTTTCAAGACCCTTAAAGGCAATAAGCCAATACCTAATAGCAACTGGCAAGAAGTTACTTTTGGCTTTGGAAAAATGATATCTTAATCCTCCATTCTGCTGCACACCCTGCTACACAAATAACAAAACAGAATAATATCATTTCGTATCCATAAAATAAAAAACCCTTGACAGTCAAGGGTTTGTGGTCTCGCCAAGAATCGAACTTGGATCTAGAGTTTAGGAAACTCCTATTCTATCCATTGAACTACGGGACCCAACCGGTATTTATCCGATTGGCGCAAAAATAGTAGATTTGATTACTCTAACACAAAGAAAATATCATGAAGACACTGTTTTTATCAATTATTGGCCTTTTATCATTTTCAACTACTGTTATGGCTCAACCTAAAGTAAAACCGATCATTAATCACGTTGCTATTACTGTAAGTAATTTAAACGAAACGGTTCGTTTCTATACAAATATCATTGGAATTGATACAATTGCCAACCCATTCAATGATGGTAAACATGTTTGGATGGGTATTGGTCCGAAAGCAGCTTTGCATATAATCGACAAATCGTTATTACCAGCAGGGGCTCCAGCTCAAATGACTTATTCAAAGGGTAATCATCTTTGTTTTAGTGTAGAATCTGTAGATGCGATTATGGCAATGTTGAAGAAGCACCACATTTCTTTTGAAGATTATCCAGGCACAAAAGGATCATTTAACCTAAGACCCGATGGTGTAAAGCAAATTTGGTTTCAAGACCCAGAAGGTAATTGGATAGAAATTAATGATGCCAAGCAGTAAAATAGACTACTTCGTTAGCTTTAGCGCTGAGTTTAATCTTTGAGCAACATTATCCCAATTGATGATATTGAATAAAGCATCTACAAAATCGGTGCGCTTATTTTTATATTTTAAATAATAAGCATGCTCCCATACATCAATTACTAATAAGGGAATGGCCCCCCATTGGGTTAACTTTTCGTGATTCTCGCATTGCAAAACAACCAAACTATCCGAATAGGGCTGGTAAACTAAAAGGCCCCATCCATTTCCATCTACATTTCTTGCAGTAGCAGCAATGAGTAAAAGCAGTTTGTCAAAACTTCCAAAACTCTTTTCAATTCTTTTTTGTAAATCGCTCGATGGGACTGTTTTTTTATTAGTAAGATTCGTCCAAAAAATGGAATGTAAAACATGTGATGAAAAGTGGTAAGACAATTTCTTTGTCCAATAATCAACCGTTTCTAAATTGTTTTCATCCACTGCTTTTTGAATCATCATTAAATCTTTATTCGCCCCTTTAACTGCACCTCCATGATGAAATGTATAATGCAGATGCATCGTTTCGGCATCCATATAGGGCTCCAAAAAACTTTCTTGATATGGTAAAGGTTGCAAAATATATTTACCTGAACTATCTACTAATTTATCTATTTCATTTTCAACCAAGTTGTTCGCAAATGCTTTTGTGTTTCCTATAATACTAGCTGCGCCAAATAAAGATCCCGATTTAATGAAATTAGCACGGTTCATGGTAAAATTTGAAGTTAAGTTAAACTAAATATTGTGTATCTCCGATTAATACAATTTTTAATCAATTATTCGCTTGCACAATCAATTTCATAAATTCGCTCAACTTCGAATCGTCTAACCAACGAGTTACAATAACCATATCATGTTCTTTATCGATAATGATATAATTGCCCCCATAACCAGCAGCGTAATAGATTGAAGGAGATACTCCTTTTATTTGTTCTTGATTGGTATTAAGCCACCATAAATAACCATAACTTTTAAATGCAGTAGATGGTTGTTGTACTGCGCTTACCCATTTTTCTGAAATCAATTGCTGGTTTTTCCACTTGCCATTTCTTAAAAACAACAAACCAAACCTTGCATGATCTAATGCACTAATAAAAATACCACCTCCATGATGTCCGCCACCGCTCACCGATTGAATCATTTGTCCATCCATATTTACAAAAGAATTCTCATAACCATACCAACGCCATGTTGTAGAAGCGCCGATCGGGTCCATGATTTTTTCCTTTAATACAACAGGCAATGGTTTTCTCCAAACTTGTAATAAAGAATATGCCAAGAGGTTTACTCGAACATCATTGTATTTATAAAAAGTACCTGGTTCATTGAGTTTTCTATTTTTCCAATCATCCAATCCACCTTCTCTAGGAGGGCGATCTGCCCAATCGTTCAATCCAAATAAAGTTCCAGACCAATCAGAAGACTGGGTTAATAAATGATCCCAAGTAATTGTTGAATTATGTATTCCATCAAAAGTATTATCCCAAACATATTGCCCAACTTTGTCATTTACATTTTTGATCAAACCATTGTCTATGGCTAATCCTGCAACGGTAGACAAATAACTTTTTGTGGTGCTAAATGTCATGTCCACTCTTTCTACATCACCCCATTGTGCAACGATATACCCATTCTTAATTATTAAACCAGCTGGACCTCCTCTTGGTTTTGTTGGGCCAATGATTTTATAATCTGGTTCTCTTGCATAAGATTTTAAAATTGCAATGCGCAGGTCTCGCTCTACTTTATTATCATTATTCATGGCAACTGAAACCGCACTATCTAATAATACTTTATTAATTTTTAGTTCTGAAGGATTCTTTTTCTGCCAAACTATATCAGGATAATAAGTTTGTTGTGCTTCAATTGTAAAAAGTAACAACCAGAAAATAGCATTCGCAAGTAGAAGTTTTCTTTTCATTCAATTTATTTATGTAGAAATAACTTATTTTTTCTTTTTATACAACGATTCATATTGAGCAATCCATTGTTCAACGGTTGTTTTTCCAACCAATTCGCCAATAAGTTCAAAAGGAATGTCTTCATGCTTTTTATACCGAGTACAACTCTTACCTATATCTAATTTCTTTGGAGATGCTTTTGCATGCGCTTCTGTAAACCATTTATATAGTTTAGGGTTGGCATATATTCCCATGTGATAAAAATTAACACTATTTTTTTGGGAAGCCAATCCCATGAAAGGCAATGGCAATTTGGGATCACAATGATATCCTGCAGGATATAGTTTATGTGGCACTACATAACCAATCATTCCATAGCTCATGGTTTCTTCAAATCCTTTGGGCAGATTCTTTTTAATCACTTTTCGAAACTGCTCTATTGTTTTTTGTCTGTCTTCGGACAATTCGGCAACATAGTCTTTTACAGAAGCGGCTTTAGATTGCATACAATTTTAATTAATGTCTTTTCCTTCTTTTAATTTAATAATATTGGCATTAATAGAAGTCTTTGATTGTTCGTTTGGAGATTGTGCTAAAGCTTTTTGCGCATATTCAATCGCTTTTTTGAAATCTCTTTTAGCAGAATAGAAATACATGAATCCCGAATTTACGGTATATACATCTCCATTTTTTTGTTGATTATTTGAAAATACTTCCATTGCTCTATCCATTCTTTTTGCAGCTATTAATGATCTGCCATATCCTAGATATTGATTAGGATTTGCTACTAATAAAGCTTCATTCATTATAGAGTCCGATTGAGCTATTTTATTATTTTTTACATAGCCTGTTCCAAGCGTACTTAAAATGGCATAAGTTTTTGTTGCCGCTGCTCTTTGCGCCCAGCTCAATCCTTCTTCTAGATTGATGTTATTATTAAAACAAAAATTAGCAGCAGCTTGCAAGTTTAAAGCATTGAATCCTTTGGGACCTGTTACTTCTTCTCTAAGTTTAGCAACAACAATATTATCTACATCTACATCCACTCTAAAAGGGATAGATAAATATTCCCACTGTAAAGCAATCACACAATATTTTGGCTTATGTTCTATAAATTCATATTTTAAAAATTCTACACTCTTGTCTAACTTAACTGGTTTAATATCTACTCTTAATACATCATTCATTTCGTTGTAATAAAAGCTACCCCAAGCGCCAACTTGGCTAGAAAAAATCAAAGTTGCTTTGTCTGGATATAGCGCAATATGTAAACCATAAGTACCAGCTTTTATATCTTTTCCTTCAATTTTTACATCGTGTTCAAAAGTTATAAGCGAATTTTCATTTGCTCCAGCACGCCATGGCGAAGTATTTTTATTAGTAATAAAACTACCAGTGCTAAATCCATAAGTAACGGGATTGCCGTCACCATAAATTTTTCCTTCTCTTTTGTTTACATCTGGGCGACTATATTTAACCGTTATAGAAGTAATGCCTACTTCTTCGGTAACTGAAGCACGAGGGTTATTAGCACTTGGTGGAAGATCCATTTGTGCATTAGTTGATATAATAGCAAATGCAAGAATGGAGGTGAAGATCAATTTTTTCATATTTATTTTTTATTGTTTTAGTATTTATTTTACTCCAGGTTGTTTCAACACAAATCCAGTTTTCTTTTTCTCTATATCCACCATTTCCTTTACGTCGGCTAATAATTTTTTTGCATCATAAACAATACCATCTTTAATGGTATAGCTCACACCACCGCGGCGAATTACTTCGTTATTGGTATTTAATTCAATAGCGCCTGTTCCGTACAACACTTGTAAATTTTGTAAAGGATTGCCATCAACAATACATAGATCTGCTAGCTTTCCTATTTCAACCGATCCTAAATCTTTTTCGGCACCCAATGCTTGAGCTGCATATAATGTTGCTGAACGAATTACTTCCAATGGATGAAAACCTGCTTCACGCAATAGTTCTAGCTCACGAATAAAACCAAAACCATAGAGTTGATATATAAAACCGTTATCAGATCCTGCAGTAACTCTTCCGCCACGATTTTTATATTCATTAATAAAAGTCATCCATAGTTGATAATTTTTTTTCCACTCCACTTCTTGCTCTGTTCCCCAACTATGCCAATAAGATCCATGCGATACTCGGCTTGGTTCATAAAATTTCCATAGAGAAGGAAGCGTATAATCTTCGTGCCATTCTGCTCTTCTTGCTCGCATTAGATCTCTATTGGCATCATAAATATTAAAAGTGGGGTCGAGAGTAAAATCGAGTGCAATCAATTCATTCATCACTTTATTCCAATGAGTGCTAAAAGGGGCAGCAGCTTGTGCCCACAATTTTCCAGCTTCTTCAAAACGATTTTGTTCGTTGTTATAATTGTAGTTGGGTGGAAAACTTTGAATCGTTTTATTTTCAAACAAAGCTTCTGGTAAACCATACCAATGTTCCATCGATGTTAATCCAGCACGTGCTGAGTTGAGTACATTCCATCGAGCTACATCGGTTTGTGCATGATGGCAGGCACTGCGCAATCCAATTTTTTTATTCTCTCTTAAAGCAGCATCCATCACTTCGGGAGCAGCGCCAAAAAATTTAATTCCATCGGCACCTTTAGCGGCATTTTCATTTACCCAAGACCTTGCTTGCTCTGCAGTAACAATAGTGTTTTTACTTCCTTGTCCAAAAGCAGTGTATGCATAAATGCGAGGAGCGGTAATGGTATTGGCTGCAGATTTTTTCTTGTGATCGAGTACCCAATCCAATCCATTTCCTGCTGAGGGATCTCTAATTGTAGTAATGCCACTAGCCATCCACAGTTTAAAAACATATTCTGCCGGAGTGCCTTGTTCTTTTCCTCCTATATGTCCGTGCATATCAATTAAGCCAGGCAAAGCATACATTCCATTGCAATTAATTTCTTTTCCGCCTTCTTTTAATTTGGGTCTTCGTGCTTCGTTGATTGGCATGCCAGGATTACCCACATTAGCAATTTGCACGATTCTGTTCTTCTCAATTACAATATCAACCGGGCCATAAGCGGGTGCTCCAGTTCCATTAATTAAGGTAACGCCCCTAATAATTAACTGGGAATAAGGCCCAATCCCTTCATTTTTTAAGGGGGAAGGGGTTATTTGGGCAGTTAAACTTGATGCACTCAGAGCAATTAATGCAATTAGCAGGTATTTTTTCATTTAAAAGCTTTCAATAAATATACGTTTTTTCGGTCTGACCATACCAAACCGGTCAGACGGTGTCCTGCCAAACACACCCCGTCAGACGGTGTCCCCGGTCAGACCAAACTGGTCTGACCATGAATGCGTATATTTGCCATCCAATTTTAAATCATGAAGTTTTACAATATCATCATTAAGTATCGTTTTTGGCTGAGTTTATTAGCAATTGTAGCGGCCATCGGAGTGAATATCAGCAGCGGATTCTGGCCTTCATTCATCCTTTATTTTATTGGAATTATCGGATTAGCCAGCCATTTTTTCATAGGGCCACTTCGATTAATTCAAGAACCTATGGAAGCGGGCAATATGGAAGAAGTGGAGCGTATTTTAAATACCGTTTGGTATCCTGGCTTATTATATAAACCAGTTCGTTCTACCTATTATACCATTAAGGGAAATATGGCCATGATGAATCAAGATTTTGATACCGCAGAAAAGCATTTGAAAATGAGTTCAGCACTGGGCTCGCCTATGCCAGAAGCTGAAGGTGCCAATAAATTGCAATTGGGTATGATGGCCATGCAAAAAGGAGATTTGAAGCAGGGAGAGAGTTATATCCGTGCAGCTATTCGTGCAGGTATTTCCGATAAAGAGAGTGAGGCAGTTGCATTCATTAGTATGTGTCAAATCTTTATGAACAAAAGAGAGTTCCGCGCTGCAAAAGATTATTTTAGAAAAGCAAAAGCTTGTAAGCCAAAGAGCAAACAAGTATTGGATCAAATTAAAGAGGTAGAGAAATATATTTCTCGCATGCCAGGATAAATGCTAACAATCAAACATATTACACAAAACGATGCCGATCTGGAAACAGCTCGGCATTTGTTTAAAGAATATGCCAATGAATTGGCAGTAGACTTATGCTTTCAAAGTTTTGATGAAGAACTTCAAAACCCATTGAAAAAATATGGTCCTCCAACTGGCAGTTTAATAATGGCTTTTTGGGATAATGAACCTGTTGGAACCATTGCCCTGCAAGCATTAGAAGAAAACGGCGTTTGTGAAATGAAAAGATTATTTGTACAATCACCATTCCGCAAATACGGGATTGGTGAAGCGTTAGTAAAAGCAATATTGATCGACGCCAAAAAATTAGGCTATACCAAAATGAAACTCGATACATTAGAACGCTTAAAAGCAGCCATAGCATTGTATTTAAAACATGGTTTTATAATTACCACTGCTTACTATCATAACCCTTTGCCTGAAGTGGTTTATATGGAGAAAATAATTGAATGTTAAATTCATTTACTGTATACGCTCATCTTTATAAAACTGTATATTGCACTGTTGAAAAAACCGATCGTCATAACATTATTACTTTTATTTGCAACATCTAATCTGCTGATGCCTTATGCTAATTTCGACGATACTCGTTCCCTTCAAATTGTTTACAATACTTGTCTAGCTAGCGATTCAGACATGAATGTAATGGAGTTTGTGGGAGAGAAATTATTGGGTTTGGGTTTTGAAGGCGATGAAGATGAAGAAGAAGGGTTACCTGCTAAATCAACTCCTCCAATCAATACAGAGGCAGTAATACAAATCCAAAGTGGGGCCATGTATCAACAGCCTCAGTTTGTATATGTTGCTTTGGCCATACCTGTTGTTAGAACCATTATACCTTTAATTAATGCAGGTGTTCCATCAACTGAATTTCATCCTGCTATATTTCATCCTCCAACAATGGCGGCTGCATAATCCACTATTTTCTGCTTCAATAAAAGAAGCAATCATTCTATTGAATATATCAAACTAAAAAAATTATATGAAACGTGTTTTCATGATACTATTCGTATGTATTGGCTTATTTGCTACTACAAACGCTCAAAAAAACAACATAACTTCAGCCGCAGAAAAAGCATTTACGCAAAAATTTCCTAACGCTAAAGAAGTAAAATGGGAGAAGGAAGGCAAGGATGAATACGAAGCTAGTTTTGTAATGGATGGAAAAAAAGGCTCCACTAATTTTTCTGGAAAAGGAGATTGGATGGAAACCGAAATGGCCATTCCACAAGCTAATGTACCAAAAGCAGTTTTGGATGTTTTTAATAAAGCTTTTGCAGGAGCAACCATTAAAGAAGTATATAAGATTGAGTCTAAAGTGGGCAAGAACTATTTCGAAATTGAATATAGTTTGAAAGGTAAAAGTAAAGAAGCCAAAGTAGATCCAACAGGAAAAATAATGTAAATCAACTCCTATCCACCGATTATACAGATACCATTGCGCTAATTTATTTTAATTTGGCAATACTGTATAATTGGTGGTGTTTTAAATAGTTTTAAATGAAATTTTTAGGTACAATAATCTTACTGATAAGTTGCTATTGCAATTTATTAGCACAAAATAAAATAGGATCTGTAAACGGAACGGTGATCGACAAAAAAACCGGACAACCTATTGAATACGCTTCTGTACAGTTAATGGCACCAACCAATAATATTGCTATTAAAACTGCCATCACTAATAAAAAAGGCAAGTTTATATTAGACAGTATTGTAATCGGCACTTATTCCCTGAAAGTAAATTATATGGGATTGATAGCACCTGCCCAAACAGTAACGCTGGCTGCAAATGCAAGTACAATTGCGCTGGGTAATATTAGTATGGAATTAAGTTCCAATACGCTCGAAGATGTAAGTGTTACTGCAAAGAAGAATATGCTCAGTTCTACTGTTGGAAAAAAGGTGTATAATACTTCTCAAGATATCATGGCGCAATCGGGTTCGGCTAGTGATATACTGCGTAATGTTCCTTCTGTTGAAGTAGATATTGAAGGCAATATTAGTTTAAGGGGATCTGGAGAATTAATGATACTCATCAACGGAAGACCTTCACCCTTAATGGGAAAAAATAGAGCGGAGGTATTGCAACAAATTCCTGCTAACACTATTGAACGTATTGAAGTAATAACAAATCCTTCTTCAAAATATCGGCCAGATGGAACTGCAGGAATGATCAATATCGTTATGAAGAAAAATGCAAAGGCGGGCTTCAATGGAAATGTTACAGGCAATATTGGTAATAAAGAAAGAGCAAATGGAAGCCTAACCCTCAATTATAAAACAGGTAAGCTCAATACTTTTGCTACTTATAGTTTACGACAAGATGAACGAAATCGTTTTGGAAATACCGATCGACGATTTACTGATTCTATCACTGGCGCTACAACAGGGTTCTATACAGAAAACTATCGATCCAAAGCCAGACCCTTGTCGCATTTATTAAGAGGCGGTTTTGATTACACGATTGATAAGCTGAATAGTGTTGGTATTTCCGGAAGTTACTTAACTAACAAACTAACCAGGAACGATTTGTATGAGCGAACTTTCTTTGATAAGAATATGCAAGTCACTCAGCGTTTAGACAGAACTAGATATGCTCCTGCAATTGAATACGAAAAAGATATTACTGCTTACTGGCAAAGAAATTTTAATAAAGAAGGAAAAGAACTACGGGTAGAGTTTACCTCTTCCTCACAAAGTGAAGACGAGAAAAACTACTACAATAACCAATATTATTATCCGGTTAAATTGTCTATTCCAGATAATAACTGGGTGAATCAAATTGAATACAATCAACAAGCTACGGTAGATTTTGTGAGTCCAATAGGTGAAAATGCAAAACTGGAGCTAGGTTATGCTGGTTCTTTTATTCAGCAAGACATTGATTTTTATACAGAGAATTATAATCCTTCCACTGGTACAATGGTAAAGAACCCTTTCACTTCTAATCGTTTTAAATTGAATCAAAAAGTGCATGCTTTCTATATTACTTATTCTAATTCAATTGGAAAGTTGGAATACTCATTAGGTTTAAGGGCAGAGCAATCATTCATAGAAAGCAATTTGGTTACTCGAGATTCAATTATTAAGAATCAATATTTCAATGTATTTCCTACTGTTCAATTATCCTATAAACTTTCCAAGGGTCAATTACAATTGAACTATAGCAAGCGAGTGAACAGACCAGAGGGAGACGATTTAAATCCATTCCCAGAATATTTAGATCCGATTAATTTAAGAGCAGGCAATCCCTATTTATTACCTGAATTTATTCATTCGCTAGAATTTGGTTATCAGTGGAAGAATAAAATATTTACAATCGTACCTAGTATTTATTATCGGTACAAGTACAATGGCTTTACTTCCATCACTCAAAAAATAAATGACTCTGCATTTTTAACTACCAAACAAAATTTATCGAACGATCAAAGCACAGGTTTTGAGTTAGTAGTTTCTGCTAAGCCAACAAAAACTATCACTGCCAATTTGAGTACCAATGTATTTTATAATGCTATCAATTTTGGCACAACGGCTGCTCCCGATAAAAAATCGATATGGAGCATGAGCACTAATTTTAATGCAAGTGCTTCCATTACTAAAACAACTATGTTTCAATTTACTTGCATTTACAGATCTGCTAGGCAAACCATACAAGGCTTTTATTCACCCACATTTGTTATGAATATGGGATTGCGTCAAGATATGATGAAAAATAAGCTATCGGTTGTTGCTACATTGAGTGATGTGTTCAGTACCTTGAAACAGAAAGCAGATCTGACTACTAAATTCTTAGTGCAAAATCAATTGACCAGTAGAGATGCACAGGTACTCTATATTGGATTTAATTATCGTTTCGGAAAAACAGCCAAAAAGACAGAAGACAAAATGCAATTTGATAATGCTTTGTAAAAAGAATTACATGAAATTTTTATTATTCAATATACTGTTCTTCGCAAGTTTTTTTGCGAATGCACAAACCATTAAGGGCACCATAAAAGATGCAGCTACTGGTAAAGGAATAGGAGGAGCTTCTATTGTAAATGTTGGAACCAAAAAAGGTGTTCAGGCCGACTCTTTAGGAAACTTTATAATGAATGGTTCTGGTAAATTGCGATTAGAATTTTCTGCAACTGGCTATGCAGAATTAGATACTGTGATTTTGGCCAATGTAAATAGTAATGTTCAAATTGCATTATTAGCAGCAGAAGAAGATCTGGATGAAGTGGTAATTGTATCATCTTCCAGAACCAATTCACGCATTGAAGATTTGCCTACCAAGGTTGAAGTGTTGGGTTCGGAAGAAGTGCAAGAAGAAAATGGAATCAAACCGGGTAATATAGCCAGTTTATTAGGAGATATTGCGGGTATTCAAATTCAGCAAACCAATGCTGCCACTGGAAATGCCGACATGCGTATACAAGGATTACAAGGAAAGTACACACAAATACTAAGAGATGGAATGCCCTTATTTGGTGGTTATTCTGGCAGTTTTAGCATTCTTCAAATTCCTCCATTGGACTTGCAACAAATTGAACTGGTAAAAGGTGCAGCGTCTACATTGTATGGCGGCGGTGCAATTGCAGGAATGTTGAATTTAATTTCTAAAAAACCTAAAATAGGCAAACCAGAAGCAAGTCTTACCTTGAATAGATCTACCTTGTTAGAAAACAATGCCAATTTATTTTTCTCCGGGCGAAATAATAAAACAGGCTATACTTTTTTTGCTGGCGGAACATTGCAAGATCCTGTAGATGTAAATAAAGATGGATTCTCCGATGTGCCATCAGTTAAATCGGTATTTATTCATCCTCGATTCTTTATTTATGGTTCTGAAACTTCTACAATTGTGTTGGGCTATACATTGAATTATGAAGACAGAAATGGGGGAGATATGCAAGCATTGAATAAATCGTCCAACGCATCTAAAGTATTTTTTATTCAGAATAGAAGTTGGCGCAATACAGCAGATATTGTTTGGGAGGAAAAACTAAAAGGCAATGCACAACTCACTACTAAAGCAAGCACCAGTTTTTTTAATAGAGATGTATTAACCAATTCTTTTGGAATGAGCGGAAAGCAATTGATCTGGTATACCGAAATGGCTTATTCTAATAAAACTGAACACCATAATTATGTAATGGGAATTAATTTCAATGGAGATGAGTTCACCAAAAAATTACCGGATAGCACTTTGTTGCAAAATGAAAAAAACAACACGATTGGTTTTTTTGCACAAGACGATTGGAAGTTTCATCCGAAGTTTACCTTACAATCGGGCTTACGAGTAGACCTTCATAATAATTACGGCACTTATTTTTTACCCCGATTATCGCTCATGTATAAGGTCAATCAAAAAGTTACCATGCGCATAGGAGGTGGATTGGGTTATAAAACACCAACACTATTTAATTCGGAAATAGATGAAAGACAATACCGATATATTGTGGGTTATAAAGCTGGTACTACTGCGGAGAAATCTTATGGTGCCAATTTTGATGTGAATTATAAAACAATTGTTGATGGTTGGAACCTTACTTTCAATCAGACTTTTTTCTATAATCGGATAGATAAACCAATATTATTGGAATCATTACCAACTATATTGCCAACACCAGTTTATATGTTTATGAATCAAACGCAGCCTTTAGAAACAGCAGGTTTTGAAACCTATATTGCTGCACATAAAAATGCATTGGATTTGTATTTGGGTTATGTATATACCAATGCCAAAAGAAAATACAATGCCGCTCAAACTAATTTACCATTAATTGCAAGAAATAAATTAGCTACCGTTATATCTTATGAGTTCAGCAAAAAATTCAGGGCTGGGGTAGAAGCAGCATATACAGGCAAACAATTTTTAGATAATGGCCAAACTACTACGCCCTATGTTTTTGCAGCATTGATGATGCGCTACAATATTGGTAAAACATCTATTGTATTGAATTGCGAAAATTTGTTCGACTATAGACAGAATAAAAACAATCAAGTTGTATTTCCTCCACTCAATAATCCAAACTTCCCCGAAATATGGGCACCATTGGATGGACGGGTGGTGAACATGTCGGTGTTTTTTAAATTGTATTAAACAATCTTTATCATTATAAATTTTATTAAATGAAAAAAATCCTCCTCCCCATTTGCATACTGTTAGTATCAGTTGTCACCAATGTTTCAGCACAATCAGGGTATCAAGTTGTAAAGACCTTTCATATTGCCAGTTTAGGCGGATGGGATTATCCATCGGTAGATGCCAACTCCAATAAATTGTATTTGTCGCATGGTGGACAAGTAAATATTTTAGATAAAACCACTGGTGATTCAATTGGTGTGATCCCCAATACAACCGGTGTGCACGGTATTGCCTTTGTACCATCTTTGGGAAAGGGATATACCAGCAATGGAAGAACCAATAATGTTACTGTGTTCGATTTAAAAACAGGGAATACGATAGGAACAGTTGCGGTAGGTAAAAACCCCGACTGGATCATGTACGATGCATTTTCTAAAAAAATTATTACCAGTAATCATAGCGGCGGTGATCTTTCTTTAATAGATGTAAATACCGATCAGGTGGTGGCAACTATTGCGGTAGGCGGTACCAAATTAGAAACAGTGGTAAGTGATGAAGCTGGTAAATTATTTGTGAACTTGGAAGATAAAAATCAAATTGCTGAAGTAGATATCTCCAAAGCAGCAGTTACCAATATTTGGGAATTAGCACCATCAGAATCTCCAACTGGTTTAGCGATTGATATTAAAACAAAACGATTGTTTTCTACCTGCGATAAAACCTTGGTGGTGATGGATGCAACCAATGGAAAAATTGTAACTACTGTTCCTATCGGAGAAGGTTGTGATGGAGCCGCTTTCGACCCCGCATCAAAATTAATTTTTACTTCTAACGGATCGGGTACTGTTTCAGTAGTAAAAGAAGTATCTGCCAATGAATATAAGTTAGTAGAAACAGTAACTACTAAAAGAGGCGCTAGAACCATTTCATTAGATACAAAAACGCATATGGTTTATTTACCTACTGCCGATTACGAACCCATACCTGCAGATGCACCGAAAGGTACCAGGGCTAAAATGATACCAGGATCGTTTCAGGTATTGGTATTGGCGCCAAGTAAGAAATAATGGCAAATATTAATCATAATTTAAAATATCAATGAAAAAAATATGGTCTGACGAAGAAATAATTGAAGGGTTACAGACGAAAACGCTACTAGATTTGGAGGCATATTCTGCTTACTTGCGAAAATATACTTATTCAGTAAAAAACTTTGTTATTAATGATTTTGGAACAAATGCTTATGTAGAATATGTAGTGGAAAATTCTATGTCTATTTTAATTCAAAAACTTAAACAATCATCAATAAATATTGATATTCCTTAAAAAATAAATGTATTTGCAATCACTACTAATTTTTGGCTTAAAATCTTAAAAGATCATAATTTAATAGAAAAAGTGGAGCCTTCTTTATATGTTCAATTTTTATTAGATTTTGAACGTGGAGAAATTGAAACAAAAATTCGATATTCAAATTGGTTCAATAAATTTTGGTATAAAATATACCTATCTAGCAAATTATTTATTCAAAACTATTTCTTTATAGTAAAGCCAATTGAGGATATCATTAACAATAAAAATCTTTTCAATTGTCGAGGCGAAAAGAGTGTACAAGTACAATGTTTATTACATGCACTCAAGGGCGATGACAATCTCATTTGAGGGCATTCTCTTGATTTTCAACTTTTTAAGTCAAAAATTAACTTTTAAACAGTAAAATTATTTTGATAAATAATTAATATTTATTGTTTATCAATAAATATTTACTATGTTTGCACTGTTAAATAAAAACATCAAACATGGAAATTAAAATTAGTACTCAACAGATCTTAAATGGATTGTGTTTCCTTTCAGCGTTGATTTTCGTCGGTCTTTGTATTGAAGCGGGAGGTTTTTTATGGAATAGTATTTATACTCTGGCGTTGAATCCTATTGGAGCCAAATATTTTTGGAATCATTTGGATATGTCCAATCTGTATGCATTTGATCGAGGTCATTTTTTTGCAGAAACTACTTTCATGAATATAGTAGTGATATTAAAAGCGATCTTGTTTTGGGTGATTGTAAAATTCTTGTTCAATAAAAAGCTCGATTTATCCAAACCTTTCAACAATAAATTGAAGGAATTTATTCTTATTATGGGATATATCACTCTTGGAATCAGTCTATTTTCTTCCTGGGGATCAAGTTATACAAATTGGCTGATGAGTAAATCCGTGATACTCCCAACACTCAAGGAATTAAGATTGGAAAGTTCCGATGTATGGTTATTCATGAGCGTAACACTTTTTATAATTGCTCAAATATTTAAGAAGGGAATTGAAATTCAATCTGAAAATGACCTAACTGTATAATATGCCAATAATTATTAATCTAGATGTAATGATGGCAAAGCGAAAAATGTCATTGAACGAACTCTCTGAAAAAGTAGGAATCACCTTATCCAATCTGTCCATTTTAAAAACAGGAAAAGCAAAAGCTATACGTTTTAGTACACTCGAGACTATTTGTAAAGTATTGGATTGCCAACCTGCGGATATATTAGAATACGTAAAGGACTAAAAAATTAATTGCGTATTCAGTTTGTAATACTCCATAACAGAAGCGGCCAGAGCTTTTGCAAAAACGGAACGTTGTGTAGCACTAAAGCGAACCTCTTTATTACTTTCTATCTGCCAGCCAAATACATTGGGATAAGTAGCAATTGAAGTATATCTTTTGGTATTGTAGCCCCCATCAAAATATAATTCTGTTGAAGTGGGGGCTTTGTCTTGCATACTCGGAACTGCTGGAATTCCTTTAGCTGCAATGATGGTACCGAATGCATTTTTTCCGGTGAGTAAATCTTCTGCAGTATTTTTTGAGCTTGCTATTAATGATGCAATAGATGTTTTAGCAGGAAGTATAGTTGTCGGATTGCGGAGTTCATCATCGGTTAATAAATATCCTAATTCCAAACGCTGGTTAGCATGACCATGCCCATGTAAATCGATATACAAAGATTGCGGCCATTGCTTTACTGCTAATTGTAAAGCGGTATCAATGCTATTGTGAAAACGATTCCATATAGCAACTGTTTGTTCGTTGTTGCAATTGGCTTCAGGAAGCGGACGATTTTGATCGATCTTGGATCTTTTTAAATGTGTAATTACAAGAGAGGGATGCATTCCATAATCAGCCATAAAAACACTATCAATGGCTTTGGCCAATTCGATGGTATAAGAATCTGTTACAGTAGTAATGCCTGCGCAACTCCTATTGGTAATGCTATCGGGCGCAATCATACCACCATGTGGCACACTAATCACCAACGGCATATTGCCGTATTGTACCCAGGTGAAATCGTCTACCCATTTTTGTTGAACCCCAGCGCGAATGTTTGTGGGTACTTGCTGTGATTGAATAGGATTGAATTGTACATTGACAGCCGCAAATAGTAAAAGAAAAAATAGGGTATAGGTTCTGTTCATTGGTTTATATTGAATCAGCTTTGGTATTTCAACTTAGCTGTAGTAATTTGTATTTCAATTATTCCTTGAAATAAATATAATGAATTTACCTAAATGCTTTTTGCAGATGCTGAAACATTTTATTCTTTGTCTATTTGTTTGCTGCAGTTTTTTTAAATCGACTGGGCAAAAGGTAAATACAGATAGTGTATGGCACATTCTAGAAACCACTAAAAATGATAGCCTGATATTATATAATTTGTATAAACTAAGTAATATATATAATAGTATTTCAATCGACTCTAACATCAACTATAACACAAGACTTTTAAAGTTATGCGAAAAACTCAATAAGTCACGATATAATGCTTTGGGGATACTTAATTCATCTTGGTTATATATTAGGATTGGAGATTATCAAAAAGTACAAGAATATATAACAAGAGCAGCTGAAATTTCTGAAAAAATTCAAGATTCGGAAGTAATGGCTAGTGTGTCATATTACAGACATTTTATTGAAACAAATCGCAATAAAAAAATTGAACATATCCGTAAAGCAGTTCAATTAAGAAATGCACTTTCTAAAATGGACCCTCGTTTTACTATTATGTTAGGTAATTTTTCATCAGCATTTCTTGCTAATAATCAAATTGATTCAGCTTTTTTTTACGCCCAAAAAATGTATGAGACGGCTATAAAATATAATGATACATCTTCAAGTTTTGTAACAGGGATAATGGGCAATATATATTTGAAAATGAATCAGCCAGAACTCGCCTATGTTTTTTTTAAAAAAGGTATCTATTTTGGAGGACAAAAACCAAGTATTGGAAACATAATGAGGGCTTATTTGCCCATGGCAAATTATTTTAGTACAATCAACCAACCAGATTCTGCTTTATATTATTGGAAAAAACCCTTTGAATACGGGCCTAGGGAATTATTTGTGACAAAAATGAATGCATCTAAAAGAATTTACGAATACTATTATAAAAAGGGCAATAACGATAGTGCAGCCAAATACATGAATTTTTACATTATTGCAAATGATAGCATTAACAGCACCAATAAAGTAGCTCAATTACAGATAGCCAAATTTGAGGAGGAGCAAAAACAAAAAGAAATGGAAAAAACCAAAGCAGAAGAAAAAGAATCCCGTAACCACAACATCCAACTCGCCATTACCGCTATTGCTATTTTAAGCGCTATCATTTTATTCTTATTACTCAGCAGAAGTATTTTAGTAAGCCACAAAGTAGTGGAGTTTTTAAGTGTGCTGGTTTTATTGGTGGTTTTTGAATTCATCAACCTGCTCATTCATCCTTTTTTAGAAAGCATTACACATCATTCTCCAGTGTTGATGTTATTGGCATTAGTAGCTATTGCTTCATTGATCATTCCATTGCACCATCGATTAGAACATTGGACAACCAAAATATTGGTGGAAAAAAACAAAGCCATTCGTTTGGCGAATGCGAAGAAAACGATTGAGGAGTTGGGGGAGGAAAATCAAGGTGGTTCCTTTTAAGATAAAGATTTACGTTTTTAACTTTACCTTAGATTTTGCCAATACTTTTTCTGCCGCTATTTTAAATATATCAAATGCGTAATATTAAAATTTTTGAAAGCAAAAAAATCCGAAGCCAATGGGATGCTGAAAAAGAGAAATGGTTTTTCTCAGTGGTTGATGTTATTGAAGTATTAACAGGAACCGACCGTCCAAGAAAATATTGGGGGGATTTAAAAACTAAACTTAAAAAGGAAGGTAGCGAACTGTCCGAAAAAATCGGACAGTTGAAAATGGAAGCCGAAGATGGCAAAATGAGGGATACAGATGTGGCTGATACCGAACAGCTCTTTCGCTTAATACAAGCTATTGCATCACCCAAGGCTGAACCTTTTAAACAATGGTTGGCAAAAGTGGGTTATGAACGGGTCGAAGAAAGTCAAGATCCAGAAAAATCAATTAATCAGGCCATGGAGAATTATTTAAAATTGGGCTATAATAAAGCATGGATTAACCAACGTCTAAAAAGTATTGAAGTAAGAAAAGAATTGACAGACGAATGGGAAAGCCGAGGAGTAAAGAAAGGGCAAGAGTTTGCTACTTTAACAGACATTATTACACAAGCTTGGAGTGGCAAAACGGTTAATCAATACAAGCAGCATAAAACTTGAAACAAGAAAACCTACGAGATAATATGACCAATCTAGAATTGGTTTTAAATATGCTTGCTGAAGCCACCACTTCTGAAATAAGTAAAGAGAAAGCTCCCAAAAACTTTGATGAAAATAAAATGATTGCAAAACAAGGGGGCACAATTGCAGGTAACACAAGAAAAGCTATAGAAGCAAAAACTGGAAAGAAAATAGTTAGCAGTAAAAACGCAAAAAAATTATTATCCAATAAGACTGTTAAAAATAAAAAATAAAAAGTATCAAAACATACTATTTATGAAATTGTATATCCTACTTTTTATATCCTTGTTTTATGCCCTTCCTTCTTTTGCGCAACAATCAAAAGTATCACAGTGGAAAGCTGTTGTTAGCCAAGGGAAAAAAGATACAACAACACTTATTGCCATTGATAGCTTATGCAATTGGTATGGTTCTCAAAGAACAGATTCTGGTAATTATTATATAGGGCAAATGAAAGCCTTAGCTGAATATTTAAACAATAAGCAATACATCATTTCGGCATTAAGGCTAAGTGCTGAAGGCCATTTTACAAAGGGTAAAACAGCAGAAGCCTTGAAAGAACAATACCAAGCTTTAGCTTTGGCTGAGGAATTGGGTGATTGTGCGTCAATTGCCAGAGGATATGCTTCAATAGGAAATTCGCATAAAGAATATGGTGACTATACTAAAGCACTCTATTATTATAGAAAATCTTTTAAAAATGCGATGGAATGTGGAGATCAATTCTCAATTGAGATTGCTGCTCAAAATTTAGGATATGCTTTCGCTCAATTAAACCAATTAGACTCAGCACAATATTTTGAGCAACAAGCTTATTCATTAGATTTGAAGAGGAAAAAAGGTACTTTAATGCCTGGTATTGAATGTTATTTAGCCAATATTCAATACAAGTACGGAAATTATGCCATTGCCAAAGCATATTATCAATCTGCACTCAATAAACTTTTGCTATACAGAGATACTGCTTACGGTCACAGACCAACTGTATGGGCTTATTTAGGTTTGGCTAACTGTTTTACAACTTTAAATAATACCGACACTTCAATTTATCATGCAGAGAATGCAGTCAGAGTAGCAGAAAAATTAGGCTATTTAAAAGGGTTGAAAGAGGCCTATCAAATATTAGCTGATACATATGATAAGAAAAAAGATTTACAAAATACTTTGCAATACCAAAAACTTTATATAGCGGCAAATGATAGTTTGTATAACAGAGACAAATCTTCAGCAATTGAGAGTATTACATTTGAACAAAAATTAAAAGAACAAGAACATCAGGCCGAACTTCAACAACAAAAAGAAGAAAGAGGACATAATCTCCAACTCGCCATCACTGCCATTGCAATTTTATTGGCAATCATTTTATTCTTATTACTTAGCAGAAGTATTTTAGTAAGCCACAAAGTAGTGGAGTTTTTAAGTGTGCTGGTTTTATTGGTGGTTTTTGAATTCATCAATTTACTGATTCATCCTTTTTTAGAAAGCATTACCCATCATTCACCCATATTAATGTTATTTGGGTTGGTAGGTATTGCAGCCTTAATTATTCCCTTACACCACAAACTAGAACATTGGATAACCAAAAAATTGGTAGAGAAAAACAAAGCCATTCGTTTGGCAAATGCTAAAAAAACTATTGAGGAATTGGAAGAAAAAAATACTGATAATACCAACCCAACTTCCACATCATGAAACTGCTATTAACCAAAACCATAAGCACCATTGCGCTGCTATTGTTTATAAAAACCAGCCATGCACAAAAGTTAAAAACCGATAGTATTTGGCAGCTGATTGAAAAAGCAAAAGATGATAGTAGTACCATGGAGTTATTGCATCCATTAAATGCCTACTACCAGTCTATTTCTATCGACTCAAATATTCTTTTCGACAAAAAAGTTTTAGCACTTGCAGATAAGCGTAAAAGTATTTTTTTGCAACAATTTGCCACCATCAATATTGCCTACCCATTTTACCGAATGGCAGATTACAATAAAGTACAAGAATATATTTCTAAAGCCTATCGCTTGCTTGAAAAGAACCCAAATGATATTGTTTTAGGAATGATATACAACACCTATTCTTTAATAGAGGTTGACACCTTAAAAAAGATAGACTATTTACGAAAAACTATTACGATAATTAAAAATAACAACAAACCTAGTAACGGAAAGATTCTTGTATTTAACAACATTGCCAGATATTTTGCTCATACGGGTATGATAGATTCTGCATCATATTATAGCAATATGGCAAATGAAATGATGCTCAAAATGAAGGATAATACCAATACCTATGCTTCCATTAATGTTACTTTGGGTATCATCTCTTTAGCTAAAAACGAAAATGATATAGCTTATTCCTATTTTAAACGAGCTTTATGGAGTGCTGAAAAATCCCAGTTGCCTACCCAACTTTTGAGGGCCTATCAAGGATTATTTAGTTACTTTGAGGAAACAAAGCAAATTGATTCTGCATTATTTTATCAGCAAAAAACGGTACAACTCAATTCAAGCCAAACGTTTGTTAAATCAAAAATTGAACCTGCGAAATGGCTGTACAAATACTATCTACAAAAAGGCAATAAGGATAGCACTATAAAGTACATGAATAGTTTTATCGGATTAAACGATAGTGTTAACAATACAACTAAACTTATTCAAGTTCAAAAAGCAAAATTTGAAGAAGACCTAAAGCAACATGATTTAGAAATTGCCCAACAAGAAGAAAAAGAAAGGCGCAATCACAATATTCAACTAGCCATTACAGCCATTGGTATTCTAAGTGCGGTTATACTTTTTCTGTTACTCAGCCGAAGCATTATTGTAAGCCATAAATTAGTTGAGTTTTTAAGTGTATTGGTGTTGTTGGTAGTGTTTGAATTTATTAACCTGCTTATCCATCCTTGGTTAGAGAAAATTACCCATCACTCACCTGTATTAATGTTATTGGGTTTAGTTGGTATTGCAGCCTTAATTATTCCTTTGCACCATAAGTTAGAGCATTGGACAACTCAAAAATTGGTAGAGAAAAACAAAGCCATCAGATTGGCAAATGCTAAAAAAACTATTGAGGAATTGGGGGACAAATCAGATAAATTATCATCTTGATTAAATAAATGATGTATGAATAAAAAGCTGCTTTTAATATTATCAATAATCCTTATTTATTTTAGTATGGCTGCACAAACATATCAGCCAACTAAAGAAAATATAAAAAGCCGACAAATTTTTCAGGATATGAAATTTGGAATGTTTGTGCATTGGGGAGCTTCCAGTGTATTGGGCAATGGAGAATGGGTAATGAATAATCGATCTATTAAAGTAAAAAATTATAGCAATCTATTGCCATTTTTTAACCCACAGCAATTCGATGCAGCAAAATGGGTAGCAACTGCAAAAAATGCCGGGATGAAATACATTGTATTTATAACCCGTCATCATGATGGATTTTCAAATTGGGATACACAATTTTCTGATTGGAAAATAACCAAAACCCCTTATGGAAAAGATGTATTAAAGATGCTAGCAACTGAATGTAAAAAGCAGGGTATAAAACTAGGGCTTTACTACTCATTGCTAGATTGGTACCGCGATGACTATCCATATGAAACAGGCCGAACAGGTAAGGGTTCGGGAAGAACAGCACACAGTAATTACGATTCGTACCTACAATTCATGAAAAACCAATTAACCGAATTGCTTACTAACTACGGAGAAATTATGTCGGTATGGTTTGATGGACATTGGGACCAAACAAACCCAGAAGGAAGTGCCGATATGAGTTCGAGAATAGATTGGCGATACTCCGAATTGTATTCACTCATTCATCAACTACAGCCTCAGTGCATGATTGGCAATAATCATCATTTAAGCCCATTCGCTGGCGAAGATTTTCAAATGTTTGAAAAAGATTTACCTGGCCAAAATAAAACAGGACTTAGCTTTCAGAAAGCATCTGAAAGTCTTCCTTTAGAAACCTGTGAAACCATCAATGGCTCCTGGGGATATAATATTACCGATAATAATTATAAAACGTCTAAGGAGCTAATTCATTATTTGGTAAAAGCTGCAGGGCTTAATACTAATTTTTTGCTCAATGTTGGTCCAATGCCCAATGGGATTATTCAGCCCGAATTCAATGATACATTAACTGTAATGGGTAATTGGCTACAATTGAATGGTGAGGCTATTTACAAAACAAGAGGTGGTATAATTGATCCACCAATTTGGGGTACGGTTACTCAAAAAGATAAAAGCATTTATGTTCATATATTAAAACGACCAGCAGCAAATTATATATTCTTGCCAGGTTTAAAAGACACCGTTAAAGACGCAATATTATTTGGTTTAAAACAAAAACTACAATTTAAACAATTGCCAGAAGGACTATTTTTATATTTAGATAATATTCAGTGGAATGATATTGATAATATTTTAGAATTGAAAATTCAATAAAACAGTTTCAGCATAAACAATCAAAATCCTAAAAAACAAAAACATGAGAATATCTTTTACTTTTTTAGCAACAGTATTGCTTACATTATCACTAAGCATTGTTTATGGGCAAAAGAAATTTGAATTAGCAGACTATGCAAAGTTAGTAAGCATCTCAGACCCGCAAATATCACCAAATGGAGAAAACGTGGTAATAGTTGTGTCAAGACCTGACTACGTAAACAATCGTTTTAATTCTGAATTGGTTTTAGTAAATGTGCCTTGGAGTAAACGACGAGTACTCACACAAGATAGAATTGCTGTATCAAGCCCAAGGTGGTCGCCAGATGGAGAGCAATTGGCTTTTATTGCCAGAGTAGGGCAGGGCAAAGATGCCCTCAATCAAATTTTTTTACTTTCCATGATGGGTGGTGAAGCAAAACAAATTACCAAAGCACCAAAAGGGGTGCAACATTTTGCATGGAGTCCTAACTCAATAGACATTGCTTATGCCTCATTGAATGAAGCCAAAAATAAAACTGAAATTGAAAAAGGATTTACCGCTTTTGAAATAACCAATAATGATATGTTTATAGGAAGCCAACCACAACCATCTCATATTTGGTTGGTAAATACAAGAACTGCCGAAAACAAAAGATTGACCGATGGCGACTGGAGTTTGCCCCTTGTAATCCCTCCAAGTGCGCCATCATCTCCATTTTCATGGTCGCCTGATGGCAAAACTATATTGTTTGTAAAAGTAGCAACAGCCTATTCAGGTGATGGGCAAAAAAGAACAATCCAAATGCTGAATGTTGCCGATGGAACTTACAAGCCATTAACCACAAGAACAAGGTTGGAAGCCTACCCTAATTTTTCACCCGATGGAAGTAAAATTGCTTATTGGTTTAAAAAAGGGGAAGTAAATGAAAGCATCAATGAATTATGGGTTAGTAATGCAAACGGTGGCGAAGGCAAAGCCATTTCTGCTCAACTAAACAGAGACTTGTACCTTTCTGCTTGGATGCCCGACGGCAAAAATTTATTGGTAGGCGGACATAACGACAATAAAACGTCTTTATGGAGTATGAGCTTAGATGGAAAAACAACCCCGCTCGAATTAGGTAATGTTTCCCCTTCCTGGAGTTTTTGGTTGGATGCTACTGTTAGCAAAACGGGTGCTATTGCTTTTACAGGTTCAGAACCGAACAAACCCGCTGAATTATATTTTATGGCATCTAGCACATCAAAACCTGAACCATTAACCTATTTCAACAGTGAAGTAAGTAAGTTAACTTATGGCAAAACCGAAACCATTAGATGGGAAAATGACGGTTTGAAACATTGTGGAATTGTAACCTATCCTGTTAACTACGAAAAAAGCAAAAAATATCCTTTGGTTTTAGTAGTACACGGTGGTCCAAATGCGGCATCAGTAGAGACGTTTGCAAGATTTCCGCAAATATTAGCTAACGAAGGATATTTTGTATTTGAACCAAATTATAGAGGAAGCGATAATTTGGGGGCTGAATATAAAGTATCTATTGTGCAAGATGCTGGTGCTGGTCCAGGACGTGATGTGATGGCAGGATTAGAAAAACTGAAAGCTACTGGGATGATTGATAAAGATAAAATTGGTGTAAGTGGTTGGTCATATGGTGGTTATATGACAGTTTGGTTAACGGGACATTATGGTGGCTGGAAAGCTGCAGTTGCAGGTGCAGCAGTAACTGATTGGGTAGATCAGTATAATGTAAGTGATGGCAATGTTGGTCGTGCAGGAGCAATTGGTGGCTCGCCGTGGGTAGGAGATAACATGAAAAAGTACATTGATCAATCACCCATTACCGAAGCAAAAAACATAAAAGCTCCAACGCTCATTTTAGCTAACACTGGCGATCCAAGAGTACCTATTACCCAATCCTATAAATTATACCATACGCTTATAGATAACGGTACGATCACCAAATTTATAGGCTGGCAAATTCCTGCCCACAATGCCACCGACCCTGTAACACAAATGGAAAGAGACCGACTTTGGTTGAATTGGATGAATACGTACTTGAAGTAATTAATTGGAACATACAATGCGGTTTGCAAATAAAAGTACTCACTAAATAACTCGACGCTATGAAAAAGACAATACTTTTTACTTTATCTCTCGCAACTTCATTCGGCCTTGGCTTTGCATTCAACAACTATGTTGTTAAATCGCCAAACGAAATAGCTGAATTGAAAAAAGTAACCGGCATCGGCGGAATTTTTTTTAAATGCAAAGACCCAAAAAAAGTGAGAGATTGGTATCAGAAGAATCTTGGCTTAAATACAAATCAATATGGATCAGTTTTTGAATGGTATCAAGGTGCAGATAGCACTAAGAAAGGATTTTCACAATGGAGTCCTTTTAAAGAAACCACGAAATATTTTGAACCATCAACAAAGGACTTTATGATAAATTACCGAGTTGCTAACTTGGTAGGTCTTGTCGAACAATTAAAAATAGATGGGGTAACTATTTGCGACACAATTGAAGTAGCTAGTTATGGTAAATTTGTTCACATAATGGACATTGAAGGCAATAAGATTGAATTGTGGGAACCTAATGACATTGAATATGAAAAACTTGGTGTGCAGATGGGTAGTAAGACGACCAAATAAAATGATTGACAAAGTAACCGAATACAAAATATTTACCTCCTCCTTAAAATAGCGTGAAACCAAGCATAAAATAAGGTATTTCTACGCTAGGCAATCAATATTTCCTTTAATAATATTGTATTCAAATGCTCCAAGTAAAAACATACTGTCGTGAACAGTAAAATTACTGGGTGAATTTCGGTAGCTACGAATGATGTGTTGATAGAGGTTAATGATTGCAGACAAGCAAATGAAAAAATCCGCCGAACATTCACACCATGGTGATAGACAGGTGTGTTTATATTCAATTCATTTTATGAAACAGTTATTCTATATTTTATTCGCCATTATTTTTTCAATTGGTTGCAAAAAAGAAACTCATCCAGATTTGCCTTTAGATAAATCAACAGCTATGTCTAATGACAAAGAGTTTGTTGTTTTAATGGATGCAATGAAACGATTCGATCCAGTTTATGTAGAAATCGTTTTTAGAAAAAACCAAAATCAATTAACAATTACCAAAGAAGATTTTTTAAATCTAAATGAACAAACAACAGAAGAAGAATTTATTGCCAATTTAACCAGTCAATATTATTTTAAAAACAAAGAAGAGCTCTTGCTTTATTCTACCATAATTCAAGATGGCCTCACCAAATTGTTTAGTACTTATTTAGCTGGATTAACAACGAAGGAACAAGCTAGTTTGTATTTTAAAGCAAGAAAATTATATGCCAAGAATAAATTAAGCAAAAAAATAAATCTTGGTAATGATAATAATATTAGATCCATGTCTTTTGATATGCCCATTGCAGAAGATGATTATTATAGAGTAATTACAGAGGAACAAGATGTAGATGATAATTTAACTGGAGATAATTATAATAGTGGCTGCACGGATGTTTGTTGTATCAATAAAAAAATATGTGTAAATGAAGCGTACATAAGGTTTCTAGATAAAATAAAATTTATCGCTACAGCTGCAGTGGGAGGTGGAGGTTTTGGTTTTAAATTGGGAAGTTTATTAGGAGGTCCGCAAATTGGTGCAGCGGGGGCTATTATTGGAGGGGTTTATAGCGCTGCTGCTACAACTGCAGTATATTATCTCATATATAATACTGAAAAAGATAATTGCGATCTTAATTATAGAGTTTGTTTACAAAAAACATAAATATATTTTTTATGACAGTCTCATCTTTATTAGACAAAATAGGGAATAAAATATATTTTCCTTTACTAATTGTATGTATTGTATTCGATCTTGTTTTTAATCAAAAAATTGAATCAAGAGAATCAGAATATGTATGGTTGTATTATGTGAGATACATTCTTCACACAATGGTCTTTTTCAATATAACTATGTTTTTAGCTGTAAGGGTTTTTATTCCGATGCCCAAATTGGTTCCTAAGAAATGGGTAATATGGGGGAGAGCAGGAGTAATTATTTTATATCATGTATTACTTTACTTGTTCGCTTTATCTGCTCATTTTAGTTAAACATATCATGCAGGCAGGCTATATGTCTGTCTGCATTGTTTATTTTATTAACCCCTCCACCACTTTCGCAAAATGAGCATGTTCTAACACATGAATCTTGGAAGCTAAATCGGCTGGGCTATCTCTAGGCTCTACTGGGCAGCGTTCCTGAAATACAATATCCCCCTCATCGTAATGTTCGTTTACATAATGGATGGTAATTCCACTTTCTTTCTCCCCCGCTGCAATCACC
>JANOZT010000064.1:0-9354 GCA_031429515.1 Sphingobacteriia bacterium | reverse complement strand
ATTGGAAGAACTATCTGCATAGTCACGAGATGGTCCGCTCAATGCAGTTTTAAAACTTTCATCCAATAGTTTATCTCCAATGCGCTGCATGGCTTTTACACCATCCCCAATTGTTTTACCTTCTGCCAATGAAGCAGAAATAGTTGCAGCTTTATATCGATCGTAATGGTACAATGTAGGTGGATTGGAATTTTCTACAATCTTTACTACTGCACTTAATGGAATTCTCTCACCGCGATTATTTCTAACATAGAGATTTTGAATGTCACCTGGTTTTTGACGATCGGCATATTCTACTTGAGATATCACCTGATACTGTCTTCCGTTCATGATAAAATAAGCCAATCTTCTTCCACTGAATGCACTAGAAACAACATCTCCAACATCTTGCATACTTAAACCCAAATCTTTAGTCTTAATTCTGTCGATGGTTAATTGTAATTCAGGCTTACTAAACTTTAAGTTAACATCAACGTTTTGAAATGTCTTGTCTTTTTTGGCTTCTTCTAAAAATTTAGGAATGACTGTTTTGATTTTTTCAAAATCTAAATTTTGCAAAATATATTGAACAGGTAATGAACCTCTTGAACCAGTTCCTACAGATATGGTTTGTTCTTCAACAGGAAAAATTCTAAGATTATTAAATCGAGGTAATTTTTTAGTAATCTCTTTTACTATTTCGCTTTGGCTTTTCTTTCTATCTGCTGGATCAACCAATCTGAGTCCTGCTGTTCCAGAGTTCAATCCACTTCCACCAAAGCCGGGCATCGCCACAAACACGAATTTTTTTTCTGGAATAGAATCAATTAGAAAGTTCATTAATTTATCTCCAGCTTCTAACATATAACCATAACTAGCTCCTTCGGGGCCTGTCATTTGAAATCGAATCCTGTTCTTGTCTTCTAAAGGCGCTAATTCACTTTGAAGGTTTGAACCAATAAAATAGATAGAAGCCATACAGGCAACAATAATGACCCAAGCCATCCATCTTATTTTTAAAAATGATGCTAATAAATTTTTATATCCATTCTCCATGCCTCTAAAAAATGGTTCGGTTCTTTCGTAAAATTTACCATGCCCTGCATCTTTTCTATTAAGCACCACATTTAATACAGGTGTAATTGTTAATGATACAAAGGCAGAAACCAATACAGCACCAGCAACTACAATTCCAAATTCACGGAATAATCTTCCCACAAATCCTTCTAAGAAAATTACCGGAAGAAATACAACCGCCAAAGTGATAGAAGTAGAAATTACAGCAAAGAAAATTTCCTTACTTCCTTCCAACGCAGCTTTCTTAATTGGTAAACCCCCTTCTAATTTTCTAAAAATATTTTCAGTGACTACAATTCCATCATCTACCACTAATCCTGTTGCTAGTACTACGCCTAATAATGTTAATACATTGATAGAGAACCCTGACAAGTACATGATAAAAAAGGTAGCTATCAATGAAATAGGAATATCAATTAATGGGCGAATAGCAATCATCCAATTTCTAAAAAAGAAGAAAATAACGAGTACCACAAGTGTGAAAGAAATTAATAAAGTTTCTTCAACTTCTTTCAAAGATTTGCGAACATTGGCTGTTTGATCAATTAGAATAGTTGTTTCAAAATCGCCCTTTTCATTCTTTTTAATTTCTTCTAACCTTTTGTAAAACTCATCAGCTATTTTTATATAGTTGGCTCCAGGCTGAGGTGAAATACTAATTCCCACTGCACTTACCCCATTTAAACGCCAACTAAATTCATCCTGTTCAGGACCTATTTCTACTTTGGCAACATCAGATAATCGAACAATACCAATTGCATCTTGACGAAGAATTAAATTTTTAAAATCATTTTCTGTTGTTAATCTTCCTAATGCTCTAATGGTTAATTCGGTATTATCACCAGAAATTTTTCCAGATGGAATCTCCACATTTTCTGCATTCAAAGCAGTCCTGATATCGGTGAATGTAATATTGAATGCATTGAGTTTATCGGGATTGATCCAAATCCGCATGGAAGGTCGCTTTTGACCAACGATGCTCACACCGCTTACTTCAGGTATAGTTTGAAATTTTTCTTGTAAAACAGTTTCCGCATAATCACTGAGTTCAAGCAACCCCTTGGTTTTACTTTGCACTGCCATTAAAATGATGAAGTCTCCACTGGCATCAGATTTACCTACTACAGGAGGTGCATCAATATCTTGAGGAAGATTTCTTACTGCCTGACTTACTTTATCTCTTACGTCATTTGCAGCAGCTTCTATATTTTCAGAAATATTAAATTCAACCGAAATATTGCTTGATCCGTTTGAACTAGATGAAGTAATTGTTCTGATTCCAGGAATACCGTTGATGGATTTCTCTAAAGGTTCTGTGATCTGACTTTCGATGATATCTGAGTTAGCTCCAGCATATGATGTTCTTACATTCACTACTGGAGGATCAATGGCAGGATATTCGCGTACTGCTAAAAAACTATATCCAACTACTCCAAATAAAATGATGAGTAAATTCATCACTGTTGCAAGTATTGGTCGCTTTAATGCTAATTCTGAAATGTTCATTATTCAGTCAATTTTTTTACACTCCTCACTTTAACAGGCAATTTTGGTCGAACAAATAAAACGCCTGTAACAACAATGCTATCACCCATTTTTAAACCTTTGGTAACTTCTACCATACCTGCCGACCTAAAACCAGTTTCAATATCTACAAAAACACCCATTCCATTTTTAACTACAATTACTTTTTTGGCTCTAGCATCTGGAATAATAGAATTTGTTGGAACCATAATGGAATTAGTTCCTGAATTATTATCTAATAAGACTTTTACAAATGTTCCAGGACTAATAGATATTCCACTTAATACGGCTCGTACTTTTAAATTTCTAGTAGTTGCATTTAGTTGAGGATCGGTTGCAACAATTTCGGCTTTTCTTTTAGTGTCAGTCTCATTGGTTTGAATAGTTACCATTCTCCCTTTCTTAATAAGATTAGTATAAGATTCGGGTACATTAAAATCAATTTTTACCCTATCTACCTGTTGCAAAGTAGAAAGAACTGTTGCTGGAGTAACATACGCACCTGGGCTAACCTGCCTCAATCCTAACACACCAGAAAAAGGAGCTTTAATAACTGTTTTATCTATTTGGGCTTGAGTTACTGCTAGATCTGCTTTATAACTGTTCACTTGATTCAATGCCAGATCATAATCTGCTTGATTAATTCCATTTATGGAGATCAATTTCTTAAGTCTTTGTTCGGTTTTTTGTGCCATATCCAAGAGCACTTTGGTTTTACTAACCGAAGCTTGTAAATCGGCATCATTTATTTTTGCCAATACCGATCCCTGACTTACCGAACCTCCATCGGGAATATTTAAATACGTAAGCCTTCCACTAATTTCTGAATTGATAGAAACCGTTTCGTTTGGAATAACTGCCCCGCTAACTTCAACTATATTGGATATAGTACTTCCTCCTGCAATTATTACATCAACTATTGGAACAGATTGAGCTTTTGCATTTTGGGCTGGAGCTTCCTTTTTTTGCTTACAGGAAAAAAGCAATACCAAGAATGACAAGCAGATAATGGTGTTTTTCAAATCCATAATTTTTAGACCGGATAAAGATAGAATTTATTTAGCCTTTTTACTGCAACAAAGTACAAATGGCTAAATAGAGAAATAACGCCCCTAAACTGAACTTTCCATAATCAATTTGTACATTCATACCTTAAACGATTGAACTTATGTATTCTCTTTCGCAACAATATCCCTCCAAAAGAGCATTTATTACTGGTGCAGCATCAGGTTTGGGAAAAGCTTTTGCTACCGAATTAGCCATTGATGGATGGACTATTGGCATGGCAGATAATAATTCGATTGAATTAAAAAAAGCGGTAGGCGAAATGAATGCCCTTGGAGCAAATGCGCTGATGTATCAATTAGATGTATCAGATAAAGACCAGTATAAAATAGTATCCCAACAATTTTTAAATGATGCAGGAGGCATTGATTTGCTTTTTAATAATGCTGGTGTAGGTGACGGAGGAAATTTTGAAGAATATTCTTTAGAAAATTATGAGTGGATGATCAGTATCAATCAATTGGGAGTGGTATATGGTTGTTATTATTTTATTCCAGCAATGAAAAAACAACGATCGGGTCATATACTCAATACTGCAAGCGCTGCTGCTATTGGATGTGCCCCAACAATGGGCGCCTATAATATGACCAAAGCGGCTGTTGTTGCCATTAGTGAAACCTTATACAGCGAGTTAATGGATTTTAATATTCATGTATCATGTATTCAACCTACTTATTTTAAAACGAATATCAGTCAATCTGCAAGAGGGGGTAATACCATACAAAAGATCACACAAAATTTTATTGACAGATCTGGCCTCGAAGCAAAAGAAGTTTCTCAAGAGATATTGCATAGAGCAGGTAAGAAAGAACTCTATATCATTCTTCCAAAGTCTGCACATAAAATGTGGTTATACAAAAGATTTGCTCCTACTAAATTTAGAAAAATAGTGAAAGAACAATTCATGGGAGCCATGACCAAAGCATTAAAATATTCAAAATAAAAATGATGAAAGCCAATCAGGTATTTAGTTTAGAAGGAAAAGTTGCATTGATCACTGGTGCCAGTAAAGGTATTGGAGAAGCGATCGCCAGAATTTTTGCAGCCAATGGTGCAAAAGTAATTATCAACTCTAGAAAACAAGAAGAATTAGATAAAGTAGCTGCTGCAATTCAGGCAGATGGTGGCATTTGTTCAGGCATAGCAGCCAATGCAGGAGATATTGCTTCTTGCAAAATTTTAGTAGAAAAATCGATCGCCTTGTATGGCGGTATTGATATTCTAGTGAATAATGCAGCAAGTAATCCGGTTTTTGGGCCAGTAGTAGAATGCGAAGAATGGGCATTCGATAAAATCATGAACGTAAATGTAAAAGCCCCTTTTGAATTGGGAAAATTGATCTATCCCATTATGAAAGAAAGAGGAGGAGGATCAGTCATTAATATCAGTTCTATTGCAGGACTTACTCCAGACCCCGGACTAGGCATGTATTCTGTTTCGAAGGCTGCGCTGAATATGCTTACTAAAGTATGTGCTAAAGAATGGGGTAAAGATGGAATACGAGTAAACTCAATTTGTCCAGGACTCATCAAAACTAAATTTTCTGAAGCATTGTGGCAGGATGAAAAATGGTTGAACCGATTTGTAAAAATGGCACCCATCGCCAGAATGGGAACAGTGGAAGAAATTGCAGGAATGGCGCTGTTCTTAGCTTCTAGCGCATCCGGTTATAGTACAGGAAATATTTTTACTGCAGATGGAGGTGTAACAATTTAAATTATGGAAGCAATATTTATTACTGAAAGATTAAAAACATTGTTGCCCGAAATCAAACAATTCGTGCTAGATGAATTAATTCCATTAGAGAAAGACCATACTACTCGACCATTTAAACAGACCGAAAAAATATTGGCGGTTAAAAGAGAAATGGTAAAAGCCAAAGGTTGGTGGAATTGTCATTTACCAAAGGAGGAAGGTGGTATGGGATTAAGCCTTTGCGAATTTGGACAAGTGAGTGAATTATTATCATTGGCCCCTTATTATGGCCAATATACTTTTAACGCACAACCACCCGATATTGGCAATACCGAACTCATTGGCAAATTTGCTTCTGATGCCATCAAAGAAAAATTTCTTCATCCATTACTCGAAGGAAAAATTCGCAGTTGTTTTTCGATGACAGAACCTGAATACCCTGGCTCAAACCCAACCAGAATGGGCACTACAGCCGTTCGTGAAGGAAATGAATACGTGATCAATGGTCATAAATGGTTTACCTCATCGGCCGATGGAGCAGCTTTTGCGGTGGTCATGGCTGTTACCAATCCAGATGCACCAAAGCACCAACGTGCCAGTATGATCATAGTTCCAACTGATACGCCAGGTTTTGAATTCATTAGAAATATTCCAGTATTTGGTGAAGCAGGAGAAGGTTGGGCAAGTCATGCAGAAATTCGATACAATAATTGCAGGGTGCCAGTAGAAAATTTGATTGGCGTAGAAGGCGAAGCGTTTAAATTAGCGCAAGAAAGATTAGGTCCTGGAAGAATTCACCATTGTATGCGCTGGGTGGGTATTGCAGAAAAAGCATTCGACCTTATGTGTAAAAGAGCAGCAACAAGAGAAATGGAAGAAGGCGTTTTGCTAGGACAAAAACAATTCATACAAGGTTTTATTGCAGAGAGTAGGGTTGAAATAGATGCTTCCCGATTATTGGTGTTGCGCACTGCTCATAATATTGATCTATATGGCGCCGCTGCAACAAGAGATCAGATTGCGGGCATTAAATTTTATGTTGCCAATATGGTATTGAAAGTTTTAGATAGAGCAATACAAGTGCATGGTGCCATGGGCATTTCCGATGAAACCATGTTAGCGAATTTATACCAACACGAGAGAGGTGCCCGAATTTGGGATGGAGCCGATGAAGTGCATATGCAAAGCTTGGCATTGAGCATTTTGAAAAAATACGGGATGGAGAAAAGAAAATAATCAAGCAATATTCATGGAAAAAACGGTAGCACTTAGCGAAGAAGAATTGGGTTTGAAAGATGCATTGAATAATTATATTTCAGCTCATTCTTTGCCCATTCAAACAATTGAAAATATCAGTCGATTTCCTGGGGGATATTCTAATCTTACATATTGCTTATCTACTAAAGAAAAAGAATATGTGCTCAGAACGCCCCCACATGGAGCCAATATAAAGTCGGCACATGATATGGGCAGAGAGTTTAAAGTACTCAGTTTACTAAAGCTCCATTTTTCGCAAGTGCCTGCTCCTATTGATTTTTGTGAGGATATTTCTATTTTGGGAGCGCCATTTTATATCATGGAAAAAATGGAGGGCACAATACTTAGAGCATACAATGCACCAAAAATGCAATTGCCCGCTTCCACTTTTACATCACTTTCCGAACAATTGATCGATACATTGGTTGCATTGCACTCTTTAGATATAAGCGCAACACATTTAGATCAATTGGGTAAACCAGATGGATATGTGCAAAGACAAGTAGAAGGTTGGATCAAAAGATATTATGTTGCCGAAACAGATACGATTGAAAGTATGAATCAGGTAGCAAAATGGTTGCAAAGCTATCGTCCGATTGAACAAGCTCCGTGTTTCTTGCACAACGATTTTAAATACGATAATGTAATTTTTGCAGAAGATTTTACTAGCATAATTGGTGTGCTTGACTGGGAAATGTCTACTGTGGGTGATCCATTAATGGACTTAGGAGCTATGATGGCTTATTGGTTTGAAACAGGAGAAGGAGATGTGTTTAAACAATATAATTTAAGTTGGTTACCCGGAAATTATACAAGACAAGAACTGCTTGATCGGTATGCAGCAAAAAGCGGAAGAGATTTAAGCGATATGCACTTTTATTATGTATTCGGTTTGTTTAAGAATGCAGTAATTGCACAACAAATTTATTACCGGTTTAAACAAGGCCATAGTGAAGATCCACGATTCGGCGCCTTGCTACCCATGATTCAACTATTAGCAGAACAAGCTGAAAAGAACATACATTGAGCTTACTTTAAAATCCATCTTTCCTTCTATACATTCCACCACGCCAATTGAAACGAGTAGACTGATATTGTTCATAGGATTTTTGTACATAATAGCCCAACTCTAAATCGTTGAGTTGATGCACCAATTCAGAACTTGGTCGATAACGAACCATGAATGTATCTAATTCAGGTGATTGTAATTTGGTGATTTTTCTTACGAAAGCCTTACTGAATCTAGTATTCACGTATTTATCGTTTTCCTGATCGATCAATCTTTTCTGCAAAGCCAATATACTTGCATTGCGTTTGAAACGGAACATATTGATGATCTCATCCAAATCAAAACCAACAGCAGTACCCGGATTATATGAACTGAGTGGTTTGACTATACCCAAAGATGGTTTTCTGAAATTAAATATCTTGGCATAGTCCTGCCGATTCATCGCCGAATCGTAACGGTAATAATTATTGCGCACTTTAACTTCGGGTAATTGTGCCGAATACACATGAATCATTACATTGAAATTATCCAAATTGCTGATAGTATCAATTGGGTATTTCATCGTTGATTTTCCAATCAATGAAAACCAAATTGAATCAGTTGTTTTTACGGTAAGTAAATACCTTCCTGTAGAATCTGTAATAGTACCTCTTCCTGATGTGCTTTGAACAGCAACGGCTTCTAATGGTCTTCTTGCTGAAATATCATATACCGTTCCGCTAATGGTTGTATATTGAGCATTGGCAGCGCCAAAAAATACTGCATTCATCAGTACCAATAAAAACAAGTGAATGCATAACTTTTTCCTCAATGGCCCTTAATTAATTTGTAATATTAAAGCAGCAAGGGCAGAATACCATCTTTTAGCAAGGAATTAACGCCTTTTTTGCACTTAAAATTTATGCTCCAGAATATAAGGCAACATTTTACGCCAAGTAGGCCAATCATGGGTAATATCGGCGCCCCAAACGTCTAAATCATTCCAAATTCCCTTATTATACAATACTGTTGAGAACCTTTTAGATGCTTCCGGATCTTCATAAGAGCCACTGCCTGTATAAAGATGAATATGGTGGCTTGCTCTAATTTTTTCCAAATACCATTCATCGGATAGATTGGGTACATAGTGCTCTGGACTATTATAATAAACTTGGTCATCCCAAAAACCATCAGTGTATTCAGTTAAATTATACACCCCACTCATGCTAATTGCACCGTTAATAATATCTGGTCTCTTTAAAAATAAATTCATTGCATGCAAAGCACCAAAGCTGGCTCCACAAGTATAGATCATCGTTTCGCTACTCGTATTGGTTCTAATAAAAGGAACTACTTCGTTAAATACATATTCATTAAACTGATTCTGACGAATGGCTTTATGTTCAGGAACCATTTTTTTATTCATCCAGCTTTCATTATTCATGCTATCGATACTAAATACACGAATTTTTCCTGCATCAATTAAAGGAGCCAATGCATCGAGCATTTGAAAACGCTCGTATTCCAAATAATCTGCTGCTGCTGTTGGAATTAATAATACTGCAAATCCATAATGACCGTAGGAAACAATGGGCATTTCTTTATCGAGTGCGGGACTATACCAAGAGGATAATTGTCTATTCATAATTTAATTTATTATTTAATAACGCACAAAAGCGTATATTAATCAATGCAAGTTTTTTTAATTTCTTTCCAGAGATCTCTAAAGCATTGTGCCGCATAGCTGCTTGCAGCAAAGGTTTCGAGCG
>JANOZT010000063.1:0-11632 GCA_031429515.1 Sphingobacteriia bacterium | reverse complement strand
TGGAAATTGATTCGCTATTCTTTGCGGAAATGCCAACGCATATTGTATCGGCAATTTCATATCCGGTAATCCCATCTGCGCTTTAATACTTCCATCTTCAAACTGCACCATACTATGTATAATACTCTGCGAATGTATCACTACTTGCACCTGGTGTGGAGCTAGATTAAACAACCACTTGGCTTCGATCATTTCCAATCCCTTATTCATCAGCGTTGCTGAATCAATAGTGATCTTTGCGCCCATCGTCCAGTTCGGATGCTGCAATGCATGATCCTTTTTTACATTCACCAAAAAGTTCGGTTTCTTTCCTAAGAAGGGTCCGCCACTGGCCGTTAAAATGATCTTCTCTATTTTGTTTCTTCCCTCGCCTACCAAACATTGAAAGATGGCCGAATGCTCGGAGTCTACTGGTATGATCGGTATTCTTTTTTCCGCCGCTTTCTGCATTACTATATCTCCCGCAACAACCAATGTTTCTTTATTGGCCAGTGCAATCGGCTTGCCTAATTCAATCGCATTCAATGTGGGTCTCAATCCAGCATAACCTACAATGCCCGCCAACATCATATCATAACAATCCATCAATGCTGCTTCTGCCAATGCTTTCTCTCCCGCAAATACTTTAATATCGGTTTTGGCCAATGCCTCTTTTACAATGGTGTATTTTTTTTCGTCTCCAATTACTACCACATTCGGATTAAACAACAATGCCTGCTTGATCAATAATTCATCATTGCTTTGTGCTGTTAATATTTCTGCACTGAATAATTCGGGATTGGCCTTTATTACATCCAATGCCTGGGTTCCGATCGATCCCGTTGATCCAAATATGGCGATTCTCTTTTTACTCATTCATTTAATTTATCTGATACTGTAAGCGCTCTAAAATAAGCAAAAAGGCAGTATGCGGTTGAATTTATTATCCCAATGCTTCGTTAATCCTATTCATTAATGGCATAAGGTTGAAGGCCTTCGGCAATTACCCGATCATTACTCAATCGGGGTACTTTATTCTGTCCGCCCAATTTGCCGATCGATTTCATATAATCGATAAATGCATGTGGCTTTAAGCGGGTTATTTGCAATGGCAACAATATATTGCCCTGCATCAGGTCTTCATAATACACATTCTTAGACCTCATATGTTCGTTCAGTCTTGCGCTAAAAGCGGCCAGATCGCTGGGCTCGGCTTCAAACTCTATCAACCACTCATGGTAACTCTTGCCTTCTCCCTGCTGTATGAACGGAGCCACCGTATACTCTGTGATCTTGCATGGGTATTCCGCCACCGTCTTCAACATAGCTTGTTCTACTTCTTCCCCTATTACATGTTCCCCAAATGCCGATATAAAATGCTTTGTTCGGCCAGTTACCACCAATCGATATGGGTTCAGGCTCACAAATTTCACCGTATCGCCCAGGTTATAGCCCCATAATCCGGCATTGCTATTAATAATAAGGGCATAGTTCTCGCTCAGTTTCACATCTTTTAATGATAATCTGGTCGGGTTTTCATTGAATACTTCTCCCGCTGGAATAAACTCATAAAATATACCACTATTGGTATTGAGCAACATGCCTGGCTCGGTTTGAGAATCCTGAAAGGCAAAAAATCCCTCACTGGCCGGAAACAACTCTATAGAATCGATCTTTCGGCCGATACTTTCGAAGATCTTAGACTTATAAGGCTCAAAATTCACGCCCCCCTGCACCATTACACTAAAATTGGGGAATAATTCGCCCACTTTCTTGCCCGATTGCTCTATCAATCTGTCAAAATACATCTGCATCCATGGCGGTATGCCACTGATGAGGGTCATATTCTGGTTGATGGTCTCTTTTACAATGGCATTCAACTTGGTTTCCCAGTCTTCTATACAATTGGTCTCAAAACTCGGCAATTGATTAGACCTTAAATAGGCCGGTATATGATGATTCACTATTCCACTCAACCTGCCCGTTGGTATATTAGCCGTTCGCTCCAGTTCGGGCGATCCACTCAAAAAGATCATTTTTCCATTGGCAAATGCCGTATTACCCGTTTCTGCCATATAACACAATAGGGCGTTTCGGGCCGTATTGATATGGTTGGGTATAGAATCTTTGGTAATGGGTATGTATTTTACCCCGCTGGTGGTTCCACTGGTCTTGGCAAAATAAATGGGCTGGCCTTTCCACAAAATGTTCTCTTTACCCTGCTTAATTTGCTCTATATAAGGCTTAATGCCCTCATAATCTCTAATAGGTACGGCCTGTATATAAGATGGATAGTCGTTTACGCCTGCCAAATGATGGTCTTTGCCAAACTGTGTTTTGGCCCCTACCTTAATTTGATTGGCTAAAATGGCTTCCTGATGCTCCACAGCCTGCATCATTCCTTTGCGGGTTCTATTGTATATGAGCTGGGCAAAGGGTTTTGCCAATAGGGTTTTTAGGTTCATAATCGACCGTTGGTGAATCAGCCTGCAAAAATAGGGCTATGTTTGGCGCTTTGGCAAAATGAGTTTTGTAAATTTCTGATAATTTATTTCAAAAATAGTTGTGATTTCTGATTGCTAATCCCTACCTTTGCCGTCCTAATTTTGGATAGCTATGTTAGCAGTTGTAAAAATCGCAGGTCAACAATTTAAAGTGCAAGAAGGTCAAAGCTTGTACGTCCCTCACCTGCAGGGTAACACCGGAGACAAAGTGGAGTTCAGTGAGGTATTGTTTGTAGAATCAAACGGTACTATTGCTACAGGATCAGCTGTAAAAGCTATCGTAAAAGCAGAAATCATTAGCGACTTAGTACAAGGAGATAAAGTGATCGCCTTTAAGATGAAAAGAAGAAAGGGCTTCCGCAAGAAGCATGGTCATAGAACCCATTATACTAGAATTAAAATCGAAAGCATCGCTTAGTAAAAAATTACTTGATTTGCCTCGGCAATAAAAGTTGTAAAATCATACATTATGGCACACAAAAAAGGAGAAGGTAGCGTAAAAAATGGTCGTGACTCACAAAGCAAACGCTTAGGTGTAAAAATCTACGGTGGTCAACCAGCTCTTTCTGGAAATATTATTATTCGTCAAAGAGGAACAGTTTACCATCCTGGTAAAAATGTTGGCGTTGGAACTGACTTTACTTTATTCGCTTTACATGACGGAATTGTAGAATTTAAGAAAGGAAGAAACGACAAAACAACTGTTTCGGTAATGCCGGCAGCTGTAACTGCCTAAAAAATATTTTTTTGTAGTTTTAAATAGTTTTTTTATTTTTAATGTATTATTAACTAACCATTAAATCTAAAAACATGGCAACTGCAAAAAAAGCCGCTAAGAAAGCTGCTCCTAAAAAAGCTGTTAAGAAAGCTGCTCCTAAAAAAGCTGCAAAGAAAGCTGCTCCTAAAAAAGCTGCAAAGAAAGCTGCTCCTAAAAAAGCTGCAAAGAAAGCTGCTCCTAAAAAAGCCGCTAAGAAAGCTGCTAAGAAGAAGTAGTAATCTGATTTCTTTCACAGAAATAGATTTAGAGTCCCGAACAATTGTTCGGGATTTTTTTGTGTATATATCATCCACCTTTATTACTTTACAGCATGATGAATAACTACGCCATTGCAGATAATTTTTCTTTGCTCGCCAAATTAATGGATATACATGGCGATAACTCCTTCAAGGCCAAATCCTATGCTGCTGCGGCTTTCACGATAGAGAAGCTCACGGTGCAATTAGCTGAATTACCGCATGATAAAATTTTTTCGATCAAAGGAATTGGTGAGAGTATTGGTAAAAGTATTGTTGAACAAATTAGTACCGGACAATTTGTAGCGTTGCAAGATTACTTACAAAAAACGCCGCCAGGAATTTTAGAGATGATGAGCATCAAAGGTATTGGTCCGAAAAAAATTGCGACCATCTGGAAAGAATTAGAAATAGAAACGCTCGGAGAATTATTATATGCTTGCGAAGAAAATCGTTTGACATTGTACAAAGGCTTCGGAGAAAAATCACAAAAAAATATTCAGGAGTCGATCGAATTTTACATGGGTACTTTAGGAAGTTTTCTCTATCAACATGTAGAAAGCTATGTCGATGCAATCGATCAAAAATTAAAATTATCCTTCAAAAAGGCCTTTTTTCTATGTGGAGAATTCCGAAGACAGCAAGAAGTTATCAACAAATTGGACTGGGTAACCAACAATTCTGCGGATGATTTACGTGCATTTTTTACTGCAAATGAATATGAAATTATAGAAGAAAATGCATCAACTATTTCATTCAAAGGAAAAGAAAATTTGGTGTTGCAATTTCATTTAGCAAGTTCTGAAAATTATTTTGCAACGATCTTTATGAATAGTTGCAGCGAGGAATTTTTAACTGCATGGAATGAGATCACTGCATGGGATGCTGCTTTTAATTATTCTTCTGAAGATGATATTTTTAATAGGAATAATATTTGCCCGATTCCTCCCTATCAAAGAGAAACTGCAGCAAATGTTTTGGATGCAAAAAACAATCAATTGCATTCGGTAATTGAAACCGATCAGATCGCTGGAATTATTCATAGCCATAGTAACTGGAGTGATGGTAGTAATACTATCGAAGAAATGGCGAATGTGGCCATTGAAAAAGGTTATCATTATTTAGTGATCAGCGATCACTCCAAATCGGCTTTCTACGCCAATGGTTTGCAAGAAGATCGCATTCGGGCCCAGCAACAACAAATTGATGAGATCAATCCGCGCCTCAAATCCTTTAAAATATTCAAAAGCATCGAAAGCGATATTCTCAACGATGGCAGCCTCGATTACCCGGAGCATGTGCTCCAAAGTTTTGATCTGGTAATTGCCTCCGTGCACTCCAACCTCAAAATGAACCAGGAGAAAGCCATGAATCGATTGCTCAAAGCCATTGAGAACCCCTACACTTCCATCCTGGGTCATATGACTGGCAGATTGTTGCTCAGCAGAAATGGCTACCCTGTAGACCACCAGATCATCATTGATGCATGTGCCGCTAATAATGTGGTGATTGAACTCAACGCCCATCCTCGCCGCCTGGATATGGATTGGAGATGGATCCATAAAGCCCTCGATAAAAACGTACTCATTTCCATCAACCCCGATGCGCATAGCACCGATGGTTATGATGATTGTAAATACGGCGTTCTCGTAGCTCAAAAAGCCGGCCTCACCCGCGCGCAAAACCTGAGTAGTTTTTCTTTGCCTGCATTTCAGCAGTTTGTGGATCAGCAGAAAGAGAAGCGGTAGGAAAATTATTTGTTTGATTTTTAAAGACTACTTACCTTTGGCGTAAGTATAAAAATCAGTTATATGATTCTGTCATTTGGAACCAAGGAAACTCAAAAGATCTGGCATGGAGAAAGAGTGAAACTGATTCCGAATGAAATTCAAGAAACGGGCCGGAGGAAATTGAGAATGCTTAATAACTCTCAGAATTTAAACGATCTGATGATACCTCCTTCCAATAAACTTGAAAAATTAAAAGGAAAGCTATCTGAATTTTATTCGATCAGAATTAATAATCAATGGCGCATATTTTTAAATGGAGTAACGGAAACGCATTAGAAGTAGAAATTATAGACTATCACTAATCTAAAAAACATGAAACCGCTTAGAAACATTCATCCTGGAGAAGTCTTATTGGAGGAATTCCTAATTCCTTTTGGAATTACAGCTTATAAGCTTTCAAAAGACACTGGAATGCCTCAAACGAGAATCTCGGCAATCATCAAAGGCCGCAGAAGAATTACTGCTGATAGCGCATTACGCTTTTCTAAATATTTCGGGAATTCAGCAAAATTTTGGCTTGGATTACAAGATGATTTTGATATTGAAGAAGAAAATATCATTCTAAAAACAACATTAGCTGGAATTACTAAGTTCACTCAAAAAGCTGCATAAAAGCATTAATCGAATTTAGCCAATCAGCTCCCTGCCAACGGAAACTGAATAGTAAAACTAGTGCCCACTCCTTCTTTACTGGTGAAATGAATTTGTCCATTGGCTTTTTCTACAATGCCTTTACAAATGGCTAAGCCCAAACCTGTGCCCGAAGTTTTGGTAGTAAAATTTGGACTGAAAATATGTGGCATCATCAAATCGGAAATACCGCCCGACTCATCGGTGATGTTTACAATTGCTTGATTGTTTTCTGTACGCAATGTTATATGAATAGGTATTCCATTGGCTTGTTCGGCCCCGGCTTCAACTGCATTCTGCAATAAATTGGTAAAGAGTCGATTGATCTGCACTTTATCGGCATAAATTATGGCATTGTCTATAGAAGGTTGCCAGGTGAAATGAATCTGCTCATTGGCTTGATACAATACCACCAAGGACTGTATCATTTCCACTAAATTGATATTGTTCAGTTGCGTATTGCCAATATTGGCGAACTGCGAAAAATCGCCCGCAATTTTGGCCAACTGATCGATCTGCTCAATTAATGTAGCCGCCATTTTCTGACTCAATTCTTTTTTATTAGGCGAATCATCATGAATGGCTTTTTGTAAAAACTGAATGCTCAGTTTCATCGGCGTAAGTGGATTCTTAATTTCATGCGCCACTTGCCTTGCCATTTCTCGCCATGCTCCTTCCCTTTCGCTCTGTGCCAAGGACTCAACAGACTGTTCCAATTTTTTTACCATGGTATTGTACTCTTTTACCAATACGCCTATTTCATCTGTACTATTCCAGGTGATCTCCTGGTTCTTTGCACCCAGATTCATTTTCTGCATGGTGGCTCCAATTAAACTCAATGATGCAGTAATGCGATTGGTCAAGAAAAATGCAATTGCTCCTGCCAATAAAAAAATAAATGCGTTGAGGTTAATGAGCGTAGCGAGGAAGCCTGAAATCTCTTGGTTCAATTCTATCTGCGAATTGAGGTATGGAATATTTAAATAGCCATACAAAATATTGGTGGGCGATACCATGGGCACATATACACTGAGATATTTGAATTTGCCAATATTCTCTGATTGCAAAAACCGTATTCGATGGTTGTACTTCAACTCTTCGAATGCAAGTGGCTCCATCTTTTCGCTGAGCAAATGCTTGTTGTAAATGTAGGGCTGGGTAGACAATAGCAATTCCCCCGATTCATTGTAATAATTGATGTCTACATTGTGCAGGTCCGAAATATCAGACACCAGTTTTTCTAGCGCATATTTCTCTGTTTGTGTTAATGATTTTGATGGAATAAAATCGGCATTCACAAATTGGCTATTCATTTCATTGGCCATTACTTGAATCGATTTTGTCAATCGATCTTCATTACTTGAATTATAGCGTAAGATGAAAAAAGAAATGGTTGCTATGCCAATAACGATAAACGAAAACACACTCAAGAAAATAATGGTTGCCTGAATTTGAGATCGAATATTAAATCGGAATAAAGACCGTATACCCGACCACTTGAATCGAACTTTTATTAACCTGCTCACGAAATAGAAAATGCCGATCACTATTAAAAAAGAACAAAACAAATAGGCGAAAAGCGTGATCAATTCTAATATCCAGGTATTCCGCTTTACAACAAGCACTTGTCGGTTCTTGCCAGAGTTATACCAGAGTTCAGAAAAATCTCCCGCTGTTTTATAGGTAAATTCAAAGCTGGGAATATCAGCCAGATTTAATTCGGAAGGAAAATTGTAATTATTATAATGGTTCACTATTTTCCCATCATTGTATACGGCAAATGCATAATTCATAGACCCATCCAACACAATGTCCTGCGACTGATTGAATAATTCTGGGAACAGCGCCTCACTCTTATAGCGCTTGGATTTTAATAAAACATATAAGTAACCGATAGTGCCTTTGGAACTGACTATATTCTTCTGAAAAATAAAACTGAAGCCCTCTTTGCTTTTTTCGTATCGGTACAGATCGGGCACATCGGTTTGTACCGCCTGATTCAATACAATGGTTTTAATAGACGCATAGTTCAAAGAATCTTCATTGAACAATGGATGAAACAAACTATCGAATGTATAAATTCTTGTTTCGTATTTATTGAGGTAACCAGAAAAGTTTTGATTGATCAAACTATCCTTAATAATCTTATTGCTGATCTCTCCCTCTTCGAATCGTTTGAAATTAGTGGCCAAGAATCCATTGTCGAAATTACTGGTAGCAATGCTCAGCAGGCTCTCCCCAGTGGGATCGGTTTGAATAGCTAGTTTTTCTGCAATTCTTTTTCTTTGTTCAAATTCTACTACCCTATTTTGTTGTATGACCAAAGTAGCAATAGAAAGCGCAAATATCATTACCCAGAATATGAAAAAGGGTGATTGTACCAATGATATTTGTATGTCTGATTTTCGGTATTGTATCAACCCCAGAAAAGCCAATAACCAAACAAGCATGCATAAATACAATACAATATCTGTTGGTTTAACAAAAACATAAATAAATAGTAAACCTGTTAGAACCACGGTGGTGATTGTTGAAAGACCCAATTTTTTTTGATCAAAAAATGGCTTCAACAATATTTGAGCTATTATAAAAAATACCAGCGCTAAAAAACAGAGAATCACAAAACTGATTACACTATAAATATTTAAGCTAAATATATTGGTTACATCAAATGAGATTTTGGCATCCACTACCAGACTTTGAACAATATGCACCAATCCAAAAAAACTGCCCGTAATAATAATGAATACGCCAACCGAATAAAGGATAGAGCTATTATAGTTGACTACCCTTTTCTCTAGAGGTAAATGATTTTTTACAAATAACAATAACCAGCAACACAATATCGCATTGATCAATAGATCACCTAATGATGGATGTAGTATACTCGATGCATAGATGGTAGGGTCAAATAATGGAAGCTTTGCATAATCAAATGGAAATTGAAATAAATAAGCCATCAATCTTAGGAATAATACGGCTCCCAATAAAAGGCCAAAACCCCTGTAAAAACGGCCTTTCAGCGATAATTCCTCTGCTAATAAATGACCAAAGATCAAGAGCAATACAATGGACAATACCCTTAATAAAATACTGATTGAATCGTAAGCAATAAAAGCCTTCCCTATTTTTAAATCGATGCTAAATAAATAAGTACCATTGCTACTAAGTACTGGCAATGCATTGGAATCGGTACTGATTTCATATTGCTCACTCAATCCTTCAGCTGCCGCAAAATCGGAATGGAAATATTTATTTTCCATAAAATAAGACCAATACACTGGCAATACAGCAAAAACAGGATATTGTATGTTTTGTATCAGCACCGTTTTCTTGATCAATACAAAACTACCATGGGGGTTGGCTATAAATTGTTGACCATCAGGCATGGTTAATTGAGCGAGGGGCACTTCCATTTTATTGGAACTCCAATACAAATTTTCGAGTTGGCCTGAATTGGTTGTTTTGTAAATAAAAATGCCAAAAAATGCTTTTGGCAATGTAGCTGTTTCTTGGTTGAATTGATGTTTGATCAATTGGTTCAACAAGGCGGTATCAGCAAAAACAGCATTGATCTTTTTTTCTTCTTGATGAATCGTATATTCTAAAGACGATTGAACTTTCTCTGGGCTGGCATGATAGCTCCAGTAATTGGTGAAAATAAACGAAATGGTATATAACCATGCAGCTATGATCAATAAGTAGCCATGCTGGTATACCGAATTTCGTATAGAATTGATCAAGCTATTTATTTTTGCTTTTTAACTTCATTCCAAATTGCATCCATTTCGGTAAGGCTCATCGTTGCCAACTCTTTCCCCGCTTCTTTAGCAATGATCTCCATTGCCTGAAAACGATGGATGAACTTCCGATTGGTGCTTTCTAATGCTTTCTCCGGATCTATCTGCAAAAACCGTGCATAATTTACCAGACTGAACAACAAATCGCCAAATTCATCTTCAATGGCTGCTGGGCTATTGGTTTCGATGGCTTCTTTTAATTCTGCAGTTTCTTCTTCAACTTTTTTCCAAACATCTTCTTTGTTCTCCCATTCAAAGCCTACCTGCTTGGCTTTTTCTTGAATTCTCCATGCTTTTACAATGGCTGGCAATGATGTGGGCACTCCTTCCAATACCGATTTTTTTCCCTTTCCTTCTTTGAGTTTTAATTGCTCCCAATTTCTTTTCACATCATCTTCATTAGCTACTTTAACATCGCCATAAATATGCGGATGGCGGTGTATCAACTTTTCGCAAACCCCATTGATCACCTCTTCTAATTCAAATTGTTTTTGTTCAGACCCGATCTTTGCATAAAATACCAGATGCAACAATATATCACCCAACTCCTCCTTAATACCCTTCCAATCTTCCTGATCGATGGAATCGATCAATTCATAGGTTTCCTCAATCGTTAATGAACGCAATGTGTGAATGGTTTGTTTTTTGTCCCAGGGGCATTGCTCCCTTAGCTCATTCATAATTGTAACCAAACGTAAAAATGCAGTTGCTTTTTGTTCCATAGTATTAGTGAATAGTCATTGCAGAAAAAATAAGATTGCCAAGAAATAAAGCCACCAATAAAACCACATTGATCATAAAAAGGAGTATAAATTTCAAAATGCTTTTTGCTCTTGATTGTCCATAAAAATTTCGAATGGATTTATACCAATAGAATAACATTGGTATTCCTGCTATAACCTTAATCCATTCGCTAGCGGGTTTATAGATAAATCCAATTCCAGCCGACAATACCAATGCTGCAAGAATCATGATAAAGAAGGCACAATAAATATGCAATGTGTACACTAAGTGGTCGGAATAAAAATAGGTTTTTCGTCTGGTGTATAAGAGAAATAATACAAAGGCAAATAAAGGCAGGGAAAAAAACAATAATTTGGGTATGGAGTGTACAAATTTTTCTCCTATTGCTTTTTGAATTTCAGACCAATTGCCGTCATATTTATCATATATGAACAACCATTGCCTTTTGAGCTTATCTACAATATATTTTTCCCGCTGATCGGGCGACAGGGCTTTTTGACTAGAATCGTATTGTGCAAGGGATTTATGGATAACTGTATCCCCATTGATTATAACTGTATGATTTTCTTTCTCATTTAAAGATTTCACTTTCCCTTTCATGGTAGAATCTCGCTGTAAAATCAACAGATCATTATTGATCTGATTGATGATTGCTTGTAAAGAATCGCTTTGCCTTTTAGCAAATAATTTATCTAAAACCGATTTCGATTTTTCCAATTGCTGCTTCTTCTCATTCAATGTTGCAATATCACCTGCAACCGTTCTGGTGTTGGTAGAATTTATTTTGAAGAAAGATTCAGAATTCTGAAAAAAATTAAAATAGATCAAAAAGAAAAAAGCGGAAGTAAACACATACATCCTGATCGGGTGCAAATAACTGGCCCTTCTGCCTTTCAAATGTTCCTTCGACAGATATCCTGGTTTGAAGAGTAAATAGTTGAGTGTGCTAAAAAACTTTCCATCAAAATGGAAAAGATCAAATACAAGATGAGTCAACATATTCCAAAATCCTTCTCTGGGTTCTATGTTTTCTTGCCCACAAATATGACAAAATCTGCCTTCTACAACTGCACTGCAATTTAAACAGACTTTTTCTTCTCTTTCTGGTAGATGCGACACGCTATTAATTTTGATAAAAATAGGCATTTATATAGATGGGTGTTGGGATACT
>JANOZT010000062.1:0-2209 GCA_031429515.1 Sphingobacteriia bacterium | reverse complement strand
ATGATGGCTTCTTTTATAGCCTTGGTACTGCTATTTATATTGATCGAGTCTTTACGGATATTTCCGGGAAAAGGAAAAAGACGATACAAACAAATAGTGCAGTTAAATAATTAATTTATACTTACAATAAAAAAACCGAAGTAAAAGCTTCGGTTTTTTTATGCATTTATTCACTACTAATGCTTTTCTCCTACTACACATTTTTCTTTGATCTCATGAAAATCATCGTGCGCTTTGGTAATCAACGCGGTTAATTCTTTGTCAGATTTTTTAGCTTTAACACCAGCTTCAATCGCTTCGCAACTTGCTACCAATTTTTTCAAAATAGGTTTTGCAATTGCTGCATCATAACCTTTTGGAACAGGAGCAGATTCCCAGATTTTTGCCTTAGCAGTTAAAGTAACTGCATTGTCTTTAGTAGGCTTTAAATTGCCTTCTTCGGCTGGGTGAAATGTTTTGCTCATTACTGAATGAAAGTCTTCCATTTGTTTCCATGTTGCTTGTTGTGCAATACCTGCTACAGATAAAAAAGCAGTAATGGCAAATAAAAATAATTGCTTCATATTGATTCTTGTTTAATTAACACAAAGCTAAGGTCTAAGCGCTTTCGGATAATGTAGTTTATAAAATTATTTTGTTAAATCAAGGTCATTGTTTAAACATATATATTGTGCAGCATTTCCTGGCTCAATGCAAGCGGAAATAGCATTGTTATTCATTACTTGTGCAGGGTACACACTGCACATATTAATGGCTTCGCCTAATTCAATACCTACGTGATTAACCAAATTTTGTATTGATTGTAGCATAGTTAATGCGGAGCCACTTAATATTCCATTGGCTTCATATTTATCTCCATTGAGTTGATGCGGATAAGGCCCATCATTCGTATTGGTAACAGCATCTGTGATTACAAATAATCGATTACCTAATTGTTTTTTGGCAATTTTGATGGCTTCAAAATCTACATGGTATCCATCGGGGACAATGCTGCATAGTACAGTTGGGTGATTAAATATGGCGCCCACCATTCCCGGTGCTCTGTGTTGCAATGGACTCATGGCATTGAATAAATGGGTTGCTGTTCTTATTCCTCCATTAAACGCATTCATTGCTTCTTCATAATTAGCATCGCTGTGTCCTGCAGAAACAACAACACCATAGGACTGAATTAAATCAACTATTTGTTTGTTGCATATTTCTGGAGCCAACGTAATCATGGTAATAATTCCTTTTCCATAATCGAGCAATTCTTTTACTTCGTTGATGGAAGGCACATGAATAAATTCAGTTAAATGTGCTCCTCGTTTTTTATTGTTGATCCAAGGACCTTCTACATGTAATCCTATACAACCCTTACCACCTGAAGTTTGATAGCTCCGAACCGCATCTACACAATCAAAAATAGTTTTTTTGCTATTGGTTGCAACTGTTGGCTGAAACCAATGAGCTCCGCCTTGAAAGCAATATTCATACAAAAGTTGAATGGCTTCTTTGTTCGGATGCATGCTTAACAATTGCCCGCCTGCTCCATAAATTTGCAAATCGATCAATGATGGTATAATGTATGGATATACAGTTATTGGTTGACTGGTTATTGAGTTATTGGGAACGATGGCAGTTACTATCTCATTTTCTATTACCAGCGTTGAGTCTTCATACCAGCATTTCCCACTATATATTTTATGGGCAGATAGGTAAGTTGTATTATTCATTGTCGATGATAGAGTTGGTAATTGTAAAATGATCAGCATCTTTCCAAAAAGGAAAACGAGTTCTGATATCCATTAATTTTTCTTTGCTGAGTTCATGTGTAAAAATGCTTTCGAGATTAGCTTCTGTGTATAATACTTCTCCTAAAGGATCAATCAACATGCTGTTGCCACTGTGCTCTATATTATTGCCATCATTACCTACTCTGTTCACTCCAATAACATAGCATTGGTTTTCGATGGCTCGTGCAATTAATAAAGATTTCCAAGCATGGCTTCTTCTTGCAGGCCAATTGGCAACATACAATAAAACATCATACTCTGGTTCTTCTGCAGCCGCTTGTCTTGCCCAAACAGGAAAACGCAGATCGTAACAGACCTGTGTATTGATTTTCCATCCATTTACACTAGTAATTAATCGCTTAGTACCTGCAGTATAAAATTGATCTTCGCCCGCAAATGCAAATCGGTGTCGCTTGTCGTAGGCTCCTACAAGT
>JANOZT010000061.1:0-1610 GCA_031429515.1 Sphingobacteriia bacterium | reverse complement strand
CCAGATACTGTTTGCAAAGCAAATTTTATGTACCAATCCTGTAAGGCACGCTGTTCACCCAAATCCATTTTTTTTGCATCAAGGTGATACCAAAATATATGGCCAACACCAGTACCATCAGGCCCTAGAGAAGGAGTAACGCCTTGAGGCAACAACCGCTGTGCATAGTTTAATCTTTCCAGTACCCTTGTTCTTGCCCAATAAACATCAACATCATCTTCAAAAATCACATAGACAAAACTCATTCCGAACATCGAAGTGCCTCTTACATTTTTTATACGAGGAATTCCCTGTAGGTTAGACACCAATGGGTAAGTAATCTGGTCTTCCATCAACTGAGGGCTTCTACCCATCCACTCTGTAAAAACAATCACCTGGTTTTCAGACAAATCAGGAATAGCATCAATCGGATTTTGTTTGATGGAGAAAATACCCCACACAAATAATCCGGCTGCTACAAGCAGAACAACCAGCCTATTTTTTAAAGCGAAGCTTATAAGTGCTCTTACCATGTAAGTGGTTTGACCGTTTTAAGTGAAGTACCAGAAATCTCGTTTTTAATAAAATTCATATAGGATTTTTTTTGTATTTCACTATCAATTTTCAATGAATCCATTTTCAAAAAGCTAATCCATTATTAAAAACACCTAAAACAAAACTAATTCTAACCTTTTTGACAGAAAATGATATTTGTCATAATATAATATGAGAAACGTGATCAAATAAAATAGTAATTAAAAGACAGAAATCATGCTTATATTATATATGCTTATTATACACTTTGCGTCTTAGTCAATCCAAGTATTTACTCGGTATTTTTATTATATTCTTTTTTATTTCTTAATGATAACATACTTGCATTGATAGCAACTACAATGGTACTTACTGTCATTAAAACTGCGCCGGCAGCAGGACTTAATAAAACACCCTGCTTATATAATATTCCTGCAGCCAATGGCAATGCTATTACATTATATCCCGTCGCCCAAATTAAATTCTGTATCATTTTCCGGTAAGTAGCTTTTCCAAATAGTATTAAACTGACAATATCTTTTGGGTTGCTATTGACTAAAACGATTCCGGCTGTTTCTGCCGCAATATCACTACCACTTCCTACTGCAATGCCAATATCAGCCTGGGCAAGGGCGGGAGCATCATTTACACCATCCCCTGTCATTGCAACATACTCGCCTTTATTCTGTAGTTCTTTAATCTTCTCCAATTTCTGATGTGGTAATACTTCAGCAAAAAAACTATCCATCCCTAATGTTTTACTTACACTTGCAGCTACTTTATTATTATCGCCTGTAAGCAAAATTGATTTGATATTGTTTTGTTTCAATGTTTTAATGGCTTCTGCAGATTCAGGTCGTATTTCATCTGATAATGCAATCTATCCTGCCAATTCATTATTGATAATTATAAATACAATAGTTTCTGTATCATTGGCTGTGAAGACATCGGGAAGAGGAATATTATTTTCCTTTAAATAACCCGGACTAACAACCAGTATCTTTTTACCTTCTACGGTGGCTTCAACTCCTTTACCAGTGATAGCATTAAAATTTTCTGTTTCAGGAATAGTCAGTTTCAAATTTTTTACTTTTTGC
>JANOZT010000060.1:0-2228 GCA_031429515.1 Sphingobacteriia bacterium | reverse complement strand
TGGGATATCAGCAATCCATTACAACCTATAAAATTATCGGTTTCACAAAATGGCTCAGCGCTCAATTTTAAAAACAGTATTCAATCATTGAAAGAATATATTGCTTTTACATCTTCGCATTTTTCTACTCCAATTGTATTAGGGAAAATCAATAATCAAAATTTACATAACTCACCAACTGCAAAAGGAATTATTATAACACATCCTTCTTTATTATCAGCGGCCAATCGATTAGCCGCATTTCATTTGCAACAGTATGGTTTTACAGATTTGGTGGTTACCATCGATCAAATTTACAATGAATTTTCTAGTGGAGCGCCTGATGTTACAGCTATCAGAGATTTCATCAAACTCATGCGAGATAAGGCTTCCAGCTCTGTTGCAAGACCTTCCTATGTACTTTTATTCGGTGCAGGCTCTTTCGATCCTAAAAACAGGATCAACAATAATATTAACCTCGTACCTGTTTATGAAAGTGTTAATTCACTCGATCCATTGCTTACTTATACATCGGATGATTTTTTTGGATTGATAGGACCTGCTGATGATATCAATAGCAATGCTGCAAATCCATTGTCTATTTCCGTTGGAAGATTGCCTTTAAATAATTTGGCCGAAGCACAAATAATGGTTGATAAAATTATTGGTTATCATTCCGCTAAAAGTTTAGGAGAGTGGCGAAAAGAAATGATTTTTTTAGCGGATGATCAAGACAATAATTTGCATTTGAATGATGCGGAAAGTATTGCTGCATCTACAGTACAGGCAAACCCATTATTTCACTTAGAGAAAATATATTTGGATGCTTATCCTTTGGTGAGTGGAGCTGGTGGTGCAAGATACCCTGCAGTGAATGAAGCGATTGTGAACAGTATTTTTAAAGGTGGATTGATTTTTAATTATTCGGGGCATGGCAATTTTTTGCGATTAACAGAGGAAGCAGTTTTCAGTTCAACAGAAGTGAATCGTTTTAATAACCCCAATAAATTACCACTCTTTATTACTGCGAGTTGTGATTTTGCTCCACATGATGATCCTACCAAACAATCTTTGGGAGAAAAATTATTATTTGGAAATTACAATGGCGGTATTGCTTTATTAACTACTACCCGTCTGGTTTTTGCATCGAGCAATAGAACCATGAACGATAATTATATTCAAACTGCATTCACCCGAAATGCAGACGGTACTTATCTTTCGCTGGGTGAAGCTGTACAAATTGCCAAGAATAAAACCATGCAGAATAATGGCGATGTATTGAATGCCAGAAAATTTTCATTACTCGGCGACCCTGCCATGCAATTGGCTTTCCCGAAAGGAAATATCAAGATCAATTCAATCAATAATAAGCCGATTAGCTCAACGGATAGTTTACAAGCATTGGGTAAATACACCATTCAAGGAGAAATACAAAACGCGGCAGGAATAATAAACACACAATTTAATGGAACTGTTTATCCTATCATTTACGATAAAAATCAAACGATAAAAACATTAGGTAATACTGCTGGTAGTCCGGTAACTAATTTTAGCATTCAAAAAAGTATTTTATTCAGTGGAAAAGCAACTGTTGTAAATGGTATTTTCAATTTCAGTTTTGTACTTCCTAAAGACATTCAATTTCAACCAGGAAATGGCACGATCAGTCTATATGCCGAAAATGGAATAACGGATGCTGCAAGATCTAGTTCCATCAAAATCAGTGGTAGCAACCCTTTGAGCACATTAGATAATAAAGGTCCGGAGATAAAATTATTCATCAACGATACCATATTTAAAAACGGTGGCCTCTCCAACGAACGTCCCATTTTGATTGCTCAGTTATCGGATAGTTCTGGAATTAATTCAACTGGCAACAGTATTGGCCACGACATTGTTGTCGTAATTGATAATGATGAAAGAAACAGTATTGTTTTGAATGATTATTTCAGTTATAACACCAATAGTTATCAATCTGGTCAGTTGAAATTTCAATTACCTACACTTGATCCGGGCAAACATAGCATCCGATTAAAAGCATGGGATGTAATGAATAATTCCAATGAACAGTCCATTGAATTAACAATTGTTGAACAAGAAAAAATTGTTATTGCCAATGTTAGAAATTTTCCGAACCCTTTTTCTGCAAGCACTCAATTTGCTTTTGAACACAATCAACCGAATACCAATCTGTTGGTAGATGTACATATTTATAATAATGCAGGGCAAATAGTAAAATCCATCAAACG
>JANOZT010000059.1:0-1730 GCA_031429515.1 Sphingobacteriia bacterium | reverse complement strand
GATGGCTTCTTTTAAATCTGCAGTTTCTTCTTCAACTTTTTACCAAACATCTTCTTTGTTCTCCAATTCAAACCCAACTTGCTTGGCTTTTTCTAGTAATCACCATGCTTTTACAATATCTCGCAATGATGTGGGCACTCCTTCCAATACCGATTTTTTTCCCTTTCCTTCTTTGAGTTTTAATTGCTCCCAATTTCTTTTAACATCGTCTTCATTAGCTACTTTAACATCCCCATAAATATGCGGATGGCGGTGTATCAGCTTTTCGCAAACCCCATTGATCACATCTTCTAATTCAAATTGTTTTTGCTCGGATCCGATCTTTGCATAAAACACCAAGTGCAAAAAGATATCGCCCAACTCTTCTTTAATGCCCATCCAATCTTCCTGATCGATGGAATCGATCAATTCATAGGTTTCCTCAATCGTTAATGAGCGCAAAGTATGGATGGTTTGTTTCTTGTCCCAAGGGCATTGCTCCCTTAGCTCATTCATAATTGTAACCAAACGTAAAAATGCAGTTGCTTTTTGTTCCATAGTATTAGTGAATAGTCATTGCAGAAAAAAGAATGAAGCCAACAAACAGTAACATCAATAAAAATAAATTCACAAATAGCAAGAGCAGAAACTTTAAAATAGTTTTTGTTCTTGATTGTTCATAAAAATTTCGAATGGATTTATACCAATAGAAAACCAATACCAATGCAATAATACCTGAAACCCATTCGGAAACAGGTTTGCTAATTAACGCTATCGCTGCACTTATTACCAATGAACTGAAAATAAATATAAAAAAGGCACAATACAAATGTAAAGTGTACACTAAATGATCGGAATAAAAATAGGTGTTACGTCTATTATATAATAGGAATAATACAAAGGCAAATAAGGGTAAAGAAATAAATAATAAACTTGGAATTGAATGTAAGAATTTTTCTACAACTGCATTTTTAATTTCAACATAATTACCATCATATTTTTCATTTAGATAATACCATTGCCTCTTGATCTTATTGTCTATATATCCTTTACGTTGCACTTGTGGAAGAGCATTTTGAATGGAATCATATTCAGTCAATGTTTTAGCTCGAAGGGTATCTCCATTAATGATCGTCGTTCTTTGCTCATTCTCTTTTAAAGATTTCACTTTCCCCTTCATGGTAGAATCGCGCTGCAAAATCAACAGATCATTGTCTATCTGGTTAATCATTGCTTGCAAAGAATCGCTTTGTTGTTTAGAAAAAAGTTTATCTAGAACAGTTTTAGACTTTTGTAATTTGGATTTTTTAGTATCCAATTCCGCAATATCACCTGCAACCGTTCTGGTGGATGTCTGATTTATTTTGATGAATCCTTCAGTATTCTTAAAAAAATTGAAATAGATCAAAAAGAAAAAAGCCGAAGTAAATACATACATCCTGATCGGGTGCAAATAACTGGCCCTTCTGCCTTTTAAATGTTCCTTCGACAGATATCCTGGTTTGAAGAGTAAATAGTTGAGTGTGCTAAAAAACTTTCCATCAAAATGGAAAAGATCAAATACAAGATGAGTCAACATATTCCAGAATCCTTCTCTGGGTTCTATGTTCTCTTGCCCACAAATATGACAAAATCTGCCTTCTACAACTGCACTGCAATTTAAACAGACTTTTTCTTCTCTTTCTGGTAGATGCGACACGCTATTAATTTTGATAAAAATAGGCATTTATATAGATGGGTGTTGGGATACT
>JANOZT010000058.1:0-27539 GCA_031429515.1 Sphingobacteriia bacterium | reverse complement strand
CAAACCAATCATAATGATTGGTTTGTTTGTTCAGTATCAACCAAGTTCTCATGCTATTAATTGAAGTACTGTATCGATTATTTTTTTCTTCCTGATTGATTTCACTAAAACAATTGATCATCATGCTTTGGAACTCAATAGGGTTTTGGTACCAGTTATTAGTAAAGGCATTTTTCCAATACATGCCTTGTTTGCTATTGATGATGGTGTTTTCTAAAAGAGACGGCAATATATTCTTAACTGCCCAGGCTCTTTCATTATTTCTGCTGGTAATTAATGCAAGCATGCCTTGCGAATAAGTATTGAGCTTATTCCAATTGGCTTTGCTTTGTTGATAAAAGTATTGTTGTGCATTTGGAAATTTTAATGAAATATCTCCATAAAAACTTCGCATGAATAAATAGTTCAATTGACGATAATTAGGTAATGGTTTGGAGAGATCTATTTTTTGCGTTAATAAATACTGATAATCTCTTTCAATATTATTATCGGAATAGTTCAATGTTTTCACCATCATTGTTCTTAATCGAGTAGCGGTCCCAGGATCAATGGCGCCCATTTTTTTCAATTTACCTAAACCAGTTAGAATGGTATTGGTCATAAATTCGTCGGAATTTCCACCCTTGAACCATGGAAATGAACCATCTTCTAATTGTAATTGATTCAATTGTTCTATTAAGTCATTGGATTCAGTAGATAACTTTACTGCATCAAATAATTGAGCTATTCGCTTTTGTTGTTCCGATTCATTGGCGGATTCTAATACCCAGGGGGTTTCTGCCAATAAGATTTGTTTAAGTGCAGTATTCTTTTCAAAATTGCTTTTGAGTGAACTGTTGTCTTTTTGCCAAGCTTCGAAAACCGATTGTATGATTGGATTTTTTTGAACAATATAAGCAGCCAACTGATTGGCATAGAATCGATGAAATAATTGATCAACACTTTCATTAGTAGATTCCATTAAATAGGGTAAAGCTTTCACTACATTCCATAAAGGATTGGCAGTATATTCTACACTTAGTAATTGATTGGTTGCAGTGGCGCTATTAGTATTCAATAATTTTGTAAAGCTTAGTTGAACGGTGGTGTCTTTTTCTAAAAATATGGGTAAGCTTTCTGAAACCAATTGGCGATTGGTAATTACGGGTAAAGTATTTTCCTCCCCATCACTATATTCTCCGGCTGTAGCAATAATTTTCCAAGTAAGTGCTTTGTTGAAACTGAAAGGAATTTGAATAGGAAATTTTACAACAATCGATTGCCCAGTTTCAGCTGTAAAATATTGATTGGGAAATACATTTTGAAACCAACCATCAACAGAACGATTGGTTGTAGCATCAATCAATGCTAAACTAACCGTGCCAGTTAATTCTTTATTACTCAGGTTCACAATTTTCGAACTGAATTCCATATTGTCTCCCTCACGCATAAATCGGGGCGCATTGGGTTGAACCATCAAGGTTTTTTGTGTAATGATCTCTTCTGTATTCAATCCAAACGAAAGGTCTTTTGTATGTGCCAAACTCATCCATTTCCATTTAGTAACTGCATCTGGTAGTGTAAAACTAAATCGATATTTACCCGTGCTGTCTGCATACAATTGCGGAAAGAAAAAAGCTGTTTCGTTGAAATTCTTTCTGATTTGAACCAGGGTACTATTATTTGAATTATTAATTATCCTGCCTTCAACTATTCTATTACCAGTAATTGGATCAATAACATCAACTTTTGTATAAACTTTGTCGTAATCTTCTTCTTGAATAGAATTTGTTCCCCTTATTCTAACTGCCATTGATTTTCCAGGGATTACTGTTTCATTGAGAGAGCCAGAAAAATCTTTCATCGTCATACTGTTATAAGAATATCTTCGATTAGGATTATCTATGTCAAATCGATCCCAATATTCAAATCCAGAGCTAGCCAAAGAAGGGGCACGAAATAATTCTTCCTCAATGTATTTTTTTTCTTGTTCATATTCATTTGAAAAACCTATTCCAAATTGAGAACTTGAAAAATTGCTTGCCCAAGTAACAGTGTTCCATAAATTGGGATTATTCCATTGATGCTTTTTTAGATCATCCAGGCTTGCATCATACATACCAGTAAGCAACTCTGCCGCTTTTGATTCACCTTCCGATCCGGTAATAGAAATACTCCATTCTTCTTTTTTGCCTGGCTCATTTATTTTTCTATAAGTGCCATAATCAATTTTCAATTGTTTATTGGTCCAAGGAACTTCCACTCTGTATTGTTTTGTATAGAACCTTCCTTTAAATATAAATGCATCGTTGATAATAATATTTCCCCTGTCTTTTTCTGTTGGGATGATCATCATTTCATCAATTCCACCCTTGTTTACATAGCTATAATTTCCAATCGTTTCATTGGCTTTATTGATTTTTCTTATTAAATAAATAGTTGATGCACTTGATCCAGTAATAAATCTCGCAGTATCATTTGGTTTTGCAATAATGGCATTACTATTTAAAAAATGGAAGTCCTTTAATCCCATATTTACTTTAGTGTTGTCATATACTTGTACAAATTGCTCCGCACTTGAAACAATACCAAATGAATCTCTTGAGCTGGCTACTATTTTATAAAGTCCAGATTCGATCATTCCATCCGGTATGGAAATATTGGATGGAGTAACTTTTTTAATCACTGAATCTACTAAAGCTATTTTCTTTAATGGCCAGTTCTTTTGATCTGATTCATTATTGTATTCATCATCAGGAAAGGATTGGTGGTATTCTTTTTCCGACAATAAAAACTGATCTGGTCTTTGCCAAAGCCTTTGCCGATGTAAAAATGCGGGAGTTTCAACTTTATATAATGCAATGCTAATTATAGAAGGAGTAACTTGATTGATTGCATTGAAAGAGCTGGCTCCAATTGAATGAAATATTTTTCTCTCCACTATAAGAGGAGCCTGAATACGAACTTGTAATGGAGCATTGCTTGCAAAAATGGTTGTTTGATTGCTATGCGTTTCTCCATTTAAATCAGTAACAGTAACTTCTACAGTATAATAGGATGTTGATTTTTCCTGTAAATCTTGTTTTAATAAAGCTTTAAATGGAATAACGAATTTCCCTTTTTCATTGCTGGTTGTTTCTCCATTGATCAATTCAGAATTGCCTCTATTGTTGGTGGGATATGATTTTCTGCCTAAAGGTTGAACAATATAATTAACCTGACTAATGGAGTATTTTATTTTTGTGTTATTCAAAGGATTACCTGCAAATGCCACTGCATTTCCAATTACAAAAACAGAATCATCAAATCGGTACACCCGAGTTTGTTTGTCGAATGATACGGTGAATCTAGGACGTTTGTATTCCTCAACAGAAAATGAACTACTCGAATAATTAAACGAACTGGCTTCAATCCAAAAATTTCCAGTTAAGGAATTTGCAGGGAGTGTAAATTTTCCGCTTACAGAGCCAAACTCATTAAATCTCAATTCTAGTGAATCAATTCTTTTTTGGTTAGCATCTTTTAAATAGATGGTTACTGGTTTTGTACTAGTGTATAATTTGCTAGCGTTTTGTATTTTCCCCCTAATAATGCCAATGGCTTTAAATTGCACAATTTGCCCTGGACGATACAGTAAACGGTCAGTGAAAAAAAACAATTGCTTATTTTGTTTCTCTACATTTTCTTCATTGGCAGGCTCAATGGGAGGATTAATGTCTTCTGCATAGGTGAGGTATTCACTTTCCGAAGTAAATAAATAGTCTTTTCCTTTTTTAATTTCAAAACAAAAAGCCGGTTGTTTATTTTTGGGATTTCTTACAATGAACAATCCATTTTCATCTGCATTTGTATTGCTATACTCAATCAAGCCTTGATTTTCTTTGTTAAACACTTTTACTGAAGCGCCGGCAATCGGTTTGCCTGTTTCCATCTCACGCACAAAAAAATGACTGCCATCTCTAAAATAAGTAAGGGTAGAAACGCTGAAATAATTGGCAGATAAATGATCTGTACTGGTATCAAACTGTTTGCCCGAGCTTAATAAGAGTAGGTAACTGCCTGTTGGTAATGCATTGATTTTTATTTCTGCAGCATGTTGCTGATGATCGGCTGATGCAGGTAATCCATTGTTGAAATTTTCTACAGGCGATAAAAGCGAAAGTGCATGCCAAAATGATTTAGAAAAATTCTGACGTTCGGTTAATATTTTAGGATCAATTTTAATGATTCTGCCATAGACTGAATCGGTATTCCGATAATTGATCAATACCCTAAATGGTTTTTTAGGTTGATTGATTTTTTCGATCTTAGCAAATAATTGTCGTTGATTAATTTCATTATACAGATTATATAAGCCATTTGTTTCCCAAGATTTTGTTCCATATATTTTTTTAGCGGCTTCTATATATGTTAGGGCTTTTTTATAACTATATCTATTGGTTGTATCTCCATAGGGGCTATATGACCTAGCTTTTTCCATAGATTCATTGGCCAATAAATAATAGGCACGAATAGCATTTGGGGTTGAAGCATAATTATTAATTAATTCATTCAGTGATTTTTCATACAACCATTCTTTGTTGGTCATTTGACCTATTTGGTTAATCCATTCAATTCGTTCTAAATTGATTTGTACAAAAATGCTGGGATCATTGTCTTGCCGATGGATCAATAATAAGTTTTGTAATAATTGCACCGCCAACCCATTTTTATTTACACCTGACGGGCCAGGAAAATGTGCCGATAAAAATGGCGCTGTTGTTTCCAGTAAATTGGAATTAGACCATTCGGTGTTATTATTGAAGTCGGGAGGTCCAAAATCATTCCCTTTGTAATAGTTTAAAGCTTCGTTGGCTAGTAGATCAAATAAACTATATTTTTCAATTGCAATATTTCCTCTTAACACCAATGCCTGATAGGTTTTCAAAGGCGTTTTCAATAATAATGGTTGGTTGGAAATTGATTTGTTGAAATAGTATTGAATCAAACTATGCAATTGAATAGCAGAAAAGCTTTTTACATCATTGGAATCAATCTGGTTGGTTGATTTTTTACTATAAACTTCATAGCGGAATTGATCATTGTATCTCAAATATTGTTTCGCTAGAATGGCAGATAAAACTGCTTCTTGAATTGGGTCAGTGTTTTGTTGTAAATATTTTTTAATGCCATTGATCGATTGATTGACATTGAAGTCTGTAATTCTTTCTTCTATACTTAAACGATACAATAAACATTTGATGGATTGATCGTTTAAATTGGCTTTTGTAGTTAAATTATATAGTGCATTAATTTTTTCCAATGCCGATTTAGGAAGGTTCTTTTTCAAGAGCAAGCTATCTATCTCCGCCCATTCTTTTGCGAATGGAATTGTATTTGTTTGAGCCCAAAGGCCAAAACTGAATACCATTAAAAAACTGAACAATAAAATTCGCTGCATCATGCCCTCAATTTTGATTAAGTTAATCATTTCTTATAGGATACAAAGGAAACCTTCATTTCACAAAAAATCCCGAAGTGTTGAGCTTCGGGATCAGTATTAACATTTGGTTACACTTATTTTTTTAAAGCGGCAGCCATGGTTTTACCAATATCTGCTGGGCTGGCAACTACTTCAATTCCACATTCAGCCATAATTTTCATTTTAGCTTCAGCAGTATCTTCAGCTCCACCTACAATGGCGCCTGCATGACCCATTCTGCGTCCGGGAGGGGCTGTTTGACCCGCAATAAATCCTACAACAGGTTTGGTTTTATTATCTCTGATCCATCTTGCAGCTTCGGCTTCCATGCTTCCACCAATTTCTCCGATCATGATGATTCCCTCAGTTTCAGGATCGTTCATTAATAATTCTACTGCTTCTTTAGTAGGGGTTCCAATGATTGGATCTCCACCAATACCAATTGCAGTGCTAATTCCTAATCCAGCTTTTACCACTTGATCAGCTGCTTCATAAGTTAGGGTTCCAGATTTTGAAACGATCCCTATTTTACCAGTTTTGAAAATAAAACCAGGCATGATTCCCACTTTAGCTTCTCCTGCGGTGATAACACCTGGACAGTTTGGCCCGATCAAACGAGTTGTAGAGCCCAATAAATAATTTTTTACAGAAACCATGTCCTGCACTGGAATACCTTCTGTAATACATACTACCAAAGCAATGCCTGCATCAGTCGCTTCCATAATGGCATCGGCTGCAAAAGCAGGTGGTACAAATATGATACTCACATTGGCGCCAGTTTTAGCAACCGCATCGGCTACAGTATTGAACACAGGCTTATCTAAATGGGTTGTTCCTCCTTTATTGGGGGTTACACCACCTACTACATTGGTTCCATATTCAATCATTTGGGTAGCATGGAAACTGCCTTCTGTTCCTGTAAAACCCTGAACAATAATTTTCGAGTGTTTATTTACTAGTACTGACATATGCTTCGTTTCGGAGATTTTGTTGATTTCGGGGCAAAAATAGGTGAAAAATGCATATTGTAACATTTTCCCTTTTATTCCGTTTAACTCCCAAATCCAACTGAATGAAACTGTTTTTGAGCGGAATTATTATTTGCCTATTATCCATCCAAGCACAAGCACAAACCACCATTTCCGGAAAAATTCAAGATGAAAAAGGAAGGGCTTTAAAAGGAGCCACAGTATTATTATTAAAAAAAGCTGATTCTGCATTAGTAAAATCTACTTTAAGCAACGAGCAAGGAGCTTACAGCATTGATGCTGCAAGCAATCAATCTTATTTTATTTCTATAGTTGCATTGGGTTTTGCCAAGAAAATGATTCCTGTAGAAGTCAATAGCAATATGGTACAAATACCAGAAGTTAGACTCCAACCCCAGGCCACCGATCTAGGAGAAGTGACCGTAGTGTCCAAAAAACCTTTCTTAGAACAGCGAGCAGATAAATTAGTAGTGAATGTAGAAAACTCCGCAACAGCTGCCGGTTCTACCGCTTTAGAAATTTTGCAAAAAGTACCGGGTGTGATTGTAATGAATGATAAAATTACCATGCCAGGAAAATCCAGTGTGGGCATATTAATTGATGGAAAAGCATCTCAATACACAGACATCAATCAGGTATTGGCTTCCATGGGAGCCAATAATATCGAAAAGATCGAAGTGATGGCCAATCCTGGTGCAAGGTACGATGCACAAGGTGGTGCACTCATTAACATCATCTTAAAAAAGAATGCCAATTTAGGAACCAATGGAACTGTTTCCATAGCTGGCTCTCAAGGTTTGTATGAAATGGGTAAAGATGGGGTAGATAGAATTTATCGCCGTCTCACGCCAGCATTTTCTATCAATAATCGAAAAGGAAAATGGAATGTCTTTGGAAATGGAAATATGTTTAAAAGAAATTTTTTCGATTACAACGAGTTTGATCGTTTAATTAAACCCTATCGTTTTATTCAAACAAATTATAGTCCTGCCGAACGCTTATCATTCAATTATCGGGCAGGCGTAGATTTTTATGCTAATTCAAAAAATACATTCGGATTTTTATTTCGCGGATTCAATTTTGAAGGAACTACAGAAACAGTCAATAACACCACGCAGAGCAATGCAAGTAATGGAGCAGAGTTGAGTAAATTCAAAACCTTGATCAACGGTAAAACCAACCGTAACAATGCAGCAGCCAATTTTAACTGGAAACATGTTTTTGATACGGCTGATCATTTCCTCAATATGGATATCGATTTCTCCAATTTTCAATTACAAACCAATAGTGATATTATTAATCAATTGAGTAATGGCAGTTCTTATACCAATTCACAGTTTGTAGATAACCCTGTTCAATTTTTGGTATTGAAAGCAGATTATGTAAAGCCATTTAAAAAGACCAATACTTTCGAAGCAGGAGCTAAATCTAGTTTTGCCACCATCAATAATTACCTCACATTTAAAAACAATGGTTTCGTTGATCCTAAACGAAGCACCGATTTTGAATACAGAGAAAATATCAATGCTGCATATGTTAACCTAAAACAATCACTCAGTGATAAATGGGAATTAATAACAGGCTTAAGAACAGAACAAACCATTGCATCAGGAAGCAGTCAAGCAAAAGAAGTATTGAACAGAAATTATTGGCAATTATTTCCTTCTGTTTTTCTTACTAGAAAAATCAACAAAGATCTTTCAACGGTTGTTCAATATGTGCGCCGTGTAAATCGTCCGAGTTATCAGCAACAAAATCCATTCATTGAATATTTAGATTCACTTACTTACACAAGAGGCAATCCTTTATTGCGTCCAGAAATTTCTAATCAATATAAAATTGGATTGACTTATCAGAATCAACCATTCTTCTCCATCAGTTATAATAAAACGGCCGATGTAATATTTGAGAATGCACCAAAGCAAGATGGTAATTTAACCTATACAACTCCAGAAAATTTAGCGGCTTTTGAAAACATAGTGTTTGAACTCAATTTTCCATTGAATATTGGGAAAAAAATCAGTGGCTTTGGGGGTAATCAATTTATTTGGAATCGATACAAAGCCGATTATTTAGGTGGAGTGTACGACGAAAAAAAATGGAACTGGCAAGCCTATTGGCAAGTATCGTACAAACCACGCCCAGATTGGAATTTTGAAGTATCTGGCTTTTACACTACCGCATTCCTCAATGAATTCATTACTATTCAAGAATTAGGTAACCTCAATTTTGCGATTCAGAAAACCATTTTAGAGAAGAAAGGAAGAATTACCCTCAACTTCAATGACATTTTATTTTCGCAAAAACAAACCGGAAAATTGATCTACCAAGATATCAATGTAGCATTCAGACAATGGTCGGAAACCAGGAATCTTCGTTTATCTTTTACCTATTCCTTTGGGAATCAAAAATTACAAGCTTCCAGAAATAGAAGTACAGGATCCGATGCAGAATCTAATAGGGTTAAAACCAATTAAAATATCTCGAATTTAATAGGAAGCGTAAACCTTGTTTTTACATTGCGACCTTTAATTTGTCCTGGATTCCATTTAGGCATTTGATTGACAAGTCTAACTGACTCTTGTTCGAGACCAGAACCTATTTTGGCAGATTCGATAGAAGGAGTATAGATTTTTCCCGATTCATCTACCATAAAAGCTAATAATACAGTTCCTTCAACACCGTTTTCTAAAGCAGTTTCCGGGTAAACTACATATTTTTGAATAAATCTTTTTAAAGCTTCTTCCCCACCTGGAAATGAAGGCATGATTTCGGCACGATTGTATACACCGTAACTATCTACTTCAATTTTCATATTTTGGTTTATCTCATAAGGAACAAAATTGATTCTCGATTGATAATGTTTTTTAGATGCACGTACTGTTTCTTCGGGTTTGGTAGGAGTTTTTTCAATCGAATTTCTTTTATCAGATTGGATCATTGCCGTATCGCTTTTAGCTACACTCATTTCATTCGGAATTGGGTTACTTGAGTCTGCGGTACTTACTATTTTTCCTTCAACTTCTTTTTCCTTTGTTTTACATGCGAATAAAAAAATAAAAGTGATAATTAGTAAGTTTTCGAGTAGTTGTTTGTTTTTCATTTGTTGATTTTAAATTAATTTTTGATTGGTTGTTTTATTTTTTGAAGATTGGCTTTTTTTGTTGAATCTTCAATTCGCTTTTTTTCTTTTTTACGAAAAAATCCTTTCAATAAAAAATTACTTTTAGCAGCTTGCATATTTTCACTAAAACCATCGGAACTTTTCTTAATACTTTGAACCGTTTGCTTGGCTGAAGCAACAGTTCCCTCTAAGTTTCTAGCAAGTTGGTCATTATTCAATAATCTTCCCAAAGATCCTTCCCCATTATTTACCTTATAAACAATATCAGCTAAATTATCCGTCATTACCTCTGCATTATCTGCGATGGAAGCCATTTTTAACATCACATCAGACATTTCTACAGGATCAATTCCCTGAATACTGCTTTCTTCCTTGATGCCAGGAGATTTTGATGTGCCAGAAGATATTTGCAATAACTTGTCGCCCATGATGCCGTCACTACCAATACCTACTACTGCATCTTGGTGAATGAATTTCTTTACTTTCTGCTCAATATTTAAGCTTACTGTTACCGTACTATCATTTAGAATTGTAATATCTGTTACCGTTCCTACATTGATGCCTGCGAAGCGAATATAATTACCAGATTGTAAACCAGATACCCTACTAAAATTGGAATAAATAGTAAAAGTACTATCAAACAAGTTTTTTTGTTTTCCAATAAAAAAAATAATTGCAACAAGTAATAGCAATCCTGCAAGTATAAAAATGCCTGTTTTCGTTTTTTGTTCGATTGTTGGTTTCATAGTATTATTTAAAAAATGACTGTATAAATGGAACTTCACTATTGCTCAATGCTTCAAAACTACCTTCGCCTATAAAAACCCCATTATCTAATATAATAATCCTATTAGAAGTAATAGCTGCGCATGAAATATCATGCGTGATGATGATAGAAGTAGTTTGGTATTTTTTTTGAACCTCGAGCATCAATTGACTAATTTCTTTGGAAGTAATGGTGTCGAGGCCTGTAGTAGGTTCATCGTATAAAATAATTGCTGGCTTTACAATTAAGGTTCTTGCCAATGCTAAACGTTTTCGCATACCACCCGATAAATCGGAAGGCATTTTATCAATGGCATCTCCTAATCCAACTGCTGTAAGTACTTCTATCGTTAATGCTTCTATCTCCGCTTCATCTTTAATGTGTAAAACCCTGGTAAGGGCGAAGGAAAGATTTTCCCGAACAGTCATGGAATCATACAAGGCGCCACTTTGAAATAGAAAGCCCACTTTAGTTCTGATCTCACGTAATTTTTGCTCATCTATTCCAATGATCTCTTCATTAAAAAGTTTGATACTTCCTTCATCAGGTTCTATCATTCCAATTACACATTTAATAAGTACCGATTTACCTTGTCCCGATTTTCCAAGTACAACCAAATTTTCTCCCTTGGAAACAGTAAGATCAATATTTTTAAGTACTTCCTTGTCACCAAAACTTTTCTTCAAACCTTTTATTTCGATAATATTTTCCATAACGCTATTTATTGGTACAATACCAAACTGGTAAGTTGAACTGCAATCGCATCAATAATGATTACCCAAATAGATGCTGTAACCACAGCCGTATTGGCTGCAATTCCAACACTTTCTGTACCCTTGTTCGAATTATAGCCCTTATAACATCCTACCAAGCCAATTGCAAAACCAAAAAATATTGTTTTAATTAAAGCCGGAAATAAATCAGTAAAGTCAATACTCTGCATCGACTTAGAAAAATACAAAGTAGCTGAAATATTACCAGAAACATTATTTCCTACATAGCCCCCTAATAATGACATCACATCGCCAAATAATGTAAGTAGTGGAACCATTAATGTACAAGCAATGATCCTAGTAACCACTAAATATTGCATCGGATTTGCTCCAGACACTTCCATAGATTCTATCTGTTCAGAAACTTTCATACTGCCTAACTCAGCACCAATACTTGAAGCTAATTTTCCGGCACAAATTAATCCTGTAATTACTGGGCCAATTTCTCTGATCACTGATACTGCTACCATGCTGGGGACATAACTTTCAGCTCCAAAATCTTTCATAGTTGGCAGCGATTGCAAGGTGAGTACAAAGCCTATGATAAATCCTGTAATAAATACAATGCCGGAAGAACCGTATCCGATTACATAACATTGGCGAATGAATTCGTTCCACTCAAAACCATTTTTAAAAATATTTTTGAAAAAATCTACCGTAAATCGAGCTTGCTCTGCTGCTTCAACGGCTGCATTCATCCAATACGTCTTTAAGTTGTACAAAATTTGCATACATTTTTATATGCAATATCTATTCCATTCTCTTTCTTGAGTTTACTGTGTATTTTTATGCACAGCAAAACCTTCTTTTACTACTAATTACGTTTATTCAACCCAATTTTCTAAAAAAATGTCTGGCATTTTTTCACTTTTCTTCTGAAATGTGCGGAATAAAGTACACACCATAAATCCCATAAAATTTAGTTATACAAAAAATGTACATGCTTACATAATTCACTTAAAATAGTAACTATCAATTGAAAATGTGCAATTTAGCCTAACATTCAGTCACCTTAATTTGGATTTATGAAAAAAATATTGATAGTAGACAATGATATAGACATGTGTATTTTATTAGAGCGTTTTTTTTCGAAAAACAATTTTTTAGTAAAATATGTACGTACTGGCAAGAAAGCCATTCAGGAATTGAGTGAGTTTTATCCAGATATAGTTTTAAGCGATTTTCGCTTACTTGATTTTGATGGAAAAGAATTGTTGCAACAGATCAAATCAATAAATTCCCTATTACCAGTTATTATTATGACCAACTACAACGATGTGAAAATTGCAGTTGATGTGATGAAACTCGGTGCTTATGATTTTGTTTTAAAACCATTATTCCCGGAAGAAATTTTAATTACTGTTTTCAACGCATTGAAAGGAATAGATGCGATAAACAACCACGTAAAAGAATTGGCTTCCATTCTTCCTTCTGCTACAACTAAATACATATTTCCTGAAAGTGTAGAATTTAGTCCTGTATTAAAACAAATGGAATTGGTAGCACCCACCAATTACAGTGTTATTATTTATGGCGAGAGCGGTAGTGGTAAAGAGGGTGTAGCACTGGAAATTCACCTTAAAAGTGTTCGAGCAAAAGCAGCTTTTATTCCAATCGATTGCGGAACATTGACTAGAGAATTGGCAGCAAGTGAACTATTTGGACATGAAAAAGGTTCTTTTACAGGTGCCATTGGTCAAAAAATAGGCAGCTTAGAATCAGCAAATGGGGGAACGATTTTTTTAGACGAAGTAGCCAATCTGTGTTATGAAGTACAAGTTTCCTTATTAAGAGTTGTACAAGAAAGAAAAATTCGTCGAGTAGGAGGTAAAAGAGATATTGTAATTGATATAAGAATAATAGTGGCGAGTAATGAACAACTTTGGGAAATGTCGCAGCAAGGCAAATTTAGGGAAGACCTTTTTCATCGGTTCAACGAGTTTAGTATCAATATACCCTCATTGCGTAATCGAAAATCAGAAATTGCACAATTAAGCCTGTTTTTTTTAGAACAAGCTAACCATGAATTAGGAAAAAACATAAGCGGATTTAAACCAGAAGTAATGCAACTCTTTTTACAATATCATTGGCCTGGTAACTTACGTGAATTGAAGAATGTTATTAAAAGAGCGGCTTTGTTGGAACTACAAACTTCTATTCATGTCAATGTCTTACCAATTGAGTTGCTCAATCAAACGAAGAATAATCTTATTACATCCGTCAATGATGAATATTTAGCAACCCATCATCTTTCTTTTATTTTACCAGAAACCGATCTGAAAATTCATCGAATAAACCCAGAAATAAATGTTCCAACAGAAGATGCATACTCTTTAAAAGAAGCAAGTATAGGAGTAGAATATGAAATGATTGTAGAAACTATCAAGCAGGTCAATAACAATAAAAGCAAGGCAGCTAAACTCCTGAATATCGACCGCAAGACACTTTACAATAAAATGAAATTGTACAAAGATTATTCAGGACAATAGTGTACTAATCCTATAAACCAATACTTAGAAAAAGAGAGAAAGCACTATTCTTAGAGTTCTGAGTTATATTCCCAGAAAGAGTACCATTTTTACCCACTTCTTTTAATCCATAACTATACCTAGCTCCCAAGGTAACACTGCCTACATCAAATCCTAATCCACCCACTAAACCATAATCAAATGTTTGGAAATCGTTTTTATTAAATTCGGTAACCCCTCTAATGTTTCCATTTTGATCCACATCTTTAACTTTTACTGAAGCTAAAAAAGCAGTGTAACCCCCGAGTTGAATATTAAAATTCGTTGCTACGTTAATTACGGCCAATAAAGGTATTTCTACATAATCCAAATTAAAACGATACTTACCGCTACCAAATACATTGTTGTAATTTAACTGAGAACCTTTCATACTATAAAGTAACTCAGGTTGAAACGAAAGACCTTTTGCAAGTGGGATTTTAGCAAATAAACCAACATTCCCGCCTAGTTTCATATTCTCATCCTTCACATTGTCTACATACAAATTGGTAAAATTCAGACCACCTTTAACCCCAATTTTTGCAGTTAATTTTCTTTCATTGGTGGTTTGTTGTTCTTGTGCTTCAATGTTTAAGGTTATTAAACAACCAAGTATTACCAAAAATTTTTTTGCGCTATCTATATAATTCATAATCCTAATAGTTGAAAATATCGTGCCAGTTATTTTTAGTTTATCTCCCAGAAAGTGTAGAAGATTTTCCCCTTTTCTGGGTAATCTTGTTTGGTATGTTTTTCGCACACATAGATTGAATATGAAAAGAATCCTTCGATCGGTGGGGATATTTCTTGCATCCATGTTGCTGTTGATGTTGCTTACAGTGGTATTGCTGAATACCAAAACTGGAAAAAGAATTATCATCACCAAGGTCAACGCTTATTTAAATAATAAACTTGGAAACGCCCTACAGATTGAATCTCTTAATTTTTCAATCCCTAATTGGATCGAGTTAAACAATGTATATATAAAAGATCAAGCAAAAGATACTTTATTGTACGCAAAGCATTTGAGGATTGATTTCAATTTGCGTTCGCTCTTAGGTAATAAATGGGTTTTAAATCAGGTGCTGATAGATGGCACAGTTTTAAAAATCAGCCAAGCCGACTCAACCTATAATTTTCAATACATTATTGATGCTTTTGCTGCTAAAAAAACAGCTACTAAGAAAGCAACTATTGCACCTCAAATTAATGTTGCCAACTTACGTATTCTGGAACTAAGTTTCAGATTTAAAGACACTGCTCAACAGATATATACCAAAATCAACCAGCTTTCTATACGGAATTTGCAATACGATCAAGATTATATAAAAGCGCAATATCTATTTTTAAACAAAAGTATTATTGATTACGAATTAGTTGACATCAATCAGCATACTATACAAGCCGAAAAGGGCGATACTGATGCGAACACATTCAAGGTTAAAATTGATTCTATCATGCTACTTCGGAATCAAATATCCTTCAATAGAAGCGCTAAACCCTATATAATTGGATTTGATCCCAATCATATAAATATTCAACAGCAGGAATTACTTGCTACCAAAATATTTTACACAGGAAAAGAATCATCTGCTGATATTCAATCTATTAAATTATTGGATAAAACAGGTTTTTTGTTAAATCAATTATCGCTATTGTACCGACAAAAAGATACAACATTTCAATTTCAGCGAATTAAACTTCAATCGGCATTTTCAACAATTATCGGTAATATACAAGTTGATCCCAATCAGTACAAAGTGGTACTTAATAATACAATTCTTTCCAGAAAAGATATTCAATTGCTGGTACCAAAACAGCTGAGTCAACTAAAACCGGCATTGCCAGAAATCAATGTCCTTTATCTTGATATTGCAGCTTTTGGAAATGACCAAAAACTGGTCATTCAATCATTGAATGCATTAGCAAATAACAAACTATTTTTCTTGAATACATCAGGCACAATAAATGATATTGCCAACCCCAACACATTACAATTTCAATTGAAAATTAATCGCTTAGCTGTTCAAAAAAATATACTGTATGCTTTTCTCCCTCCCGAACAGCAAAAAAGCATTCAACCTCCAGCAATATTAAATGCGAATGGCAACTTGAGTGGGAATAAACAAATCCTACATCCTACATTATTCATTACCAGCGAATATGGAAATTTAAAACTTAGCGGAAGCATTGGAGATTTTACCAATCCTAATCAAATCCAATATGATTTAGTACTTCTTGCCAAAGAATTGGAAACAGGTAAATGGGTAAGAAGAGATAGTATGTTAGGTAAGTTCAATGGTTTGGTAAAAATTAAAGGAAAGGGTACGAACTATAAAACAATGCTGTTCAATACCAATATGCGTGTTGAGTCTTTTAGGTTTAACAATGTCTTGTACAACAATGCCAATATACTTTTAAATGCCCGAAATGGATTGTACAATTACACTACCAATATCAATAATGCTTTGGTTAATGCCCAAATAAAAGGTACTGCTCAATTAAACAAAGAATTCCCTTCCGTTAATGCCCTTTTCTCCATACGCAATGCCAATTTATTGGCCATGGGTTTTATGAAAGATTCTTTTGTAGTTAGCACTAAAGGGCTGCTCAATCTGAATAATCTGAACCCTGACAATCTAGATATATTGGTAAAAGCAGATAGCTTAAAAATTTTGGCTGGTAAAAGAAACTTGCAATCAGATAGTATACTAATCACTGGCAAAATGGATTCGGTACAAAATACGGTCTTACTGCTGCGTTCTGCTTTTTTGGATGCGGTTATGAAGGGAAAATTCAAGTATACAGATCTGGGTAAAATAATTACTACTCAAGTCAACCAATATAATGGAATACCAACCGAAACTATACTTTCCCCTTATATTATTAATAGTTCTGCAACCGCTAAACCCCATGCAGTATATGCTGCTTTATTGCCAGGGTTATTTTTCAACAAAAATTTATCCTTCAAAGCGTTGATAAACTCACAACGCAAAGATACCAGCCTATTTGCTAGTTTGAATATTCCAGATATAACTTTAAATGGAAATAGTTTAGCAGCATTGAATACATCAATATGGGTGATAAAAGATTCACTCAAACTATATGCTACAGCAGATACTATCAAGGCATCTTCCATATTATTGTATAGTACAAAGCTAAATGGAGCATATAGCAAAAATGGATTCAATGTTTTGACCAATACCGCGGATGAAAACGATAAAGAAATTGTTTCAATTGGCTTTATTGGTAAACGAGTAGAAAATACCTTTAATATCAATCTCAATAAAGATCTTTTCTTCAATTATGAAAACTGGAAAGTCAATAAAGATAACTTATTGGTAGTAAATGATGATGGATTTTATGCAAAGGAAATTGAGTTGAAGAATAAGGATCAACAAATTATTTTTAATAGCAGTTATGCTACAGTAGGATCCCCGCTTATAGTAAAAATAAATCGATTTGATTTGCGGAATATTAATAACTTTTTTAATAAAGATTCATTATCTGTAGCTGGGCGATTGAATGTTGATCTTGTAGCCGATGATTTTAATAACAGTATACCCACAATCAATGGAACTGCTTCTATTGATTCTTTGGTATATCAGCAGGTGTCTGTAGGTAATTTAAAGGTCATTGCTAACAGTAGGGATCAAACAGGTGTGGATTTTAATGGGACCTTAACAGGAAATGATAATAATGTGGTTGTTGTTGGAAAATACAATCAACAGAATATTAATGCCGATATCAAATTGGGCCCTTTGCAAATGAAATCTATTGAGCCTTTTGCCAAAGGCTATTTAACTCGATCTTTCGGAACAGTAAATGGCGGAATTCAAATCAGCGGCAGTGTAAAATCGCCGGAATGGAGAGGATCTATTAAAATGGATTCAGTATTTACTGTTGTAAAAAATTATGGAACTGTATTAAAATTAGATAAACAACAAATTGAGTTATCCTATCCAATTATCCGTTTTCCTAATTTTACTATTACCGATTCATTAAATCACCGTTTGATTATAAATGGGGTACTTACCCATAATTCCGGTTTTAACTTTGGCAATAACCTCACCGTTAAAGGAAACGATTTTATTGCAGTTGATAATACAAATTTAATAAATGATCAAATGTATGGTAAAGCAATTGTGGATGTAGATACAGAAATTGGAGGATCTACCGATGCACCAGATATTGCTGGAAGTATTGGATTAAAAAAGGATTCAAAAATTACTTTTATAAGACAACAAACTGCTGCAACCGAAAATGACCGAGTTGGTGTAATTACTTTTATTGATATGGATACAGTAAAACCTTGGTCTTTACCCACACCTGAATTTGTGCCAGTTAAGAAAGCGCTTTATGCAAACAATTTAAACTATAACCTCAATATCGATATAGATAAAGACGCTGAGTTTGTATTGGTAATTGACCCTTTAACTAGAGATGAATTAACTATAAAAGGAGATGCTCAATTAAATGCAAGACTTAATCCAAACGGTAATATAGATTTAATAGGCGCATACAATTTATCTAGGGGAACTTATAAACTTAATTATGCTTTTTTAAAGAAAAAATTTGAACTACAAGAAGGCAGTACCATTCTTTTCAGTGGAGATCCCCAACTTGCTGAAACCAATATTAATGCCATTTATGAAATAAATGCCTCTCCTTTCGATTTGATTGGAACTGAAATTAGTGGATCAATTAACAACGATTTATACCGACAAAAAATGCCCTTTCAAGTTGTCTTAAAAATAAAAGGACAATTACAAGAACCACGATTAGAATTCAATATAAAATTAAAAGAAAAAGTAGCTGGTATTAATAGCCAAATGTTAACCACAATCGAAAATAAATTATTGCAGTTGCGAACAGATGCATCTGCCATGAATAAAGAAGTATTTGCTTTGTTGGTAATGGGTCGTTTCATTGGAGAACAAAGTGCAGATTTTTTTGCTGGGAGCAATAATGGAATTAAAGCAGATCAGATTGTGAAAGAAAGTGTTAGTAGATTTTTAAGTGATGCAGTAAACCAAATTGCTTCTGATTTAATTAAAGGAGTAGATATAGATGTGAACCTTAGAACCATTGATGATTACTCAACTGCCACACAGAGAACCGATCTGGGCCTTTCTTTATCTAAGCGATTTATAGATGATCGCTTATCTATTTCAGTTGGTAAAAACTTTACAGTTGAAGGAAATGACCCAATTGCAAAAGGACAAAACAATGCCAATGTTTCATTTTTACCAGATGCTTCTGTTGCTTATAAACTTTCCAAAGATGGTCGTTATGTATTAAAGACGTATCGAAGAAATCAATACGAAGCAATTTTAGATGGATACTTTATTGAAACTGGAGTCGCATTTTCTTTGAGTATGGATTACAATAAATTCAAAGAGTTGACCATGAAAAAGAATAAAATTGAGAAAAAATAAAATAAATAATTTTTTTATACTCACACTGATCACAATGGTTAGTGCATGCAGTATTGCTAAAAAACTACCTCAGGGAACATATTTATACAAAGGAGCTACTTATACTATTGTAAAAGATAGTGGAGATAAAACTAAAATAGCCCCCCTTAAAAAACAGCTCAAAAAAAGTACAACACCTATTCCAAATAAAACAATCTTCGGATTTCCATATCGTGTTTGGGTTTGGTATTTTATTGGGGAGCCTAAAAAGCAAAAGGGATTCAAATATTGGCTGAGTGTTAAATTCGGGGAACCACCTGTATTGAGTACGCAAATCAGTACAAAAGCCAATGCCGCGAATTTTCAATATTCATTGAGTAATAAAGGATTTTTTAGAACAAAAGCATCTGGGGATACGATTATAAAAGGCGCTAGGGTAATTGCAAAATATAAAATCAAGTTAGGCTTCCCTTATAAGATTGATACTGTAAAATGGTTATTGGATAGTGCATCGGAAATAGGGAGGAATGTATATCAAATGGATTCCAAAGAAAACTATACTAAAAGGAACCAACAATTTAATCTGGCTGATATTAAAGCTGAAAGAACTCGTACAGATATTTACTTGAAAACTAAAGGATATTATTATTTTAATCCAGACTATATAGTTGCGCAGATTGATAGTACAATTGGTAACCACCGTGTGAATATTTTTTATCGGTTAAAGCAAGATGTTCCCGTTGCAGCAGTTATTCCTCAATCGGTTCAAAAAATAACTGTATTCCCGAATTATACCTTACTGAGCCCTCCTCCAGATACTGCAAAAAACGGATTAATCTCACACGATGGTATTTTTATTAGAGATACAACCAACTCAATTAAACCATCAGCATTAGCTCGTTCTATTACTTACAGAAATGATGACTTATATAATATTAAAGAACACAACAAAACATTGAATCGCTTTATTAATATGGGTGTATATAAATTTGTAAAAAGTAGATATATAGGAGATACTGATACGATTCTTCCCAGAAAAATAAGTATACTTTATTATTTAACACCATTACCAAAGAAGTCGTTACAAGCAGAAGTAGGTTCGTTTAGTAAATCAAATTCATTTACAGGCGCACAAGCAAACGTCGCATGGAAGCATCGAAATGCTTTTAAAGGTGCAGAGCAATTCGCAGTTAAAGTTTATGGTGCATTTGAAAGCTCTAATAATGATTCTTTAAAAGAAAATAATAATTTTAGAGTTGGCACAGAAGCTTCATTAAGTTTCCCCAGATTTTTATCTCCTTTCAAAATTAGAGAAAGTAATTATTTTCCTCCTCTAACAAAATTCACCATTGGTTATGAGTGGTTGAGACGACAAGGCTTATATACAAAAAACTTTTTTCGGTTCCAATATGATTTTACTTGGAAAGAATCCATTAACCGAGAACATTCTTTGGCACCTGTAAGTATTAGTTATAATATAAATAGTGATTTAAGTAAAGCTTTTTCGGATCAAATAAACCAATATCCGGCACTTCGAATTAGTAATACTCCAGAGCTAATTGTTGGATCTAATTATAGCTTTACATTCCGGGGAGTAAATCCAAATTCTATAGATATTTTTTATGTTAACAGCAATTTGGATCTTGCTGGAAACATATCTGGATTGTTCAATGGTAAAACAACTCCATTTAGTAGTACCTTTTTAGGCGCCTACTATGCCCAGTTTGCAAAAGCGGATGTAGACTTTCGCTACAGCCGAAAGTTGGGCGAGGAAGTGTACTTAGTAAATAGGCTTATTCTGGGGATAGGTTTTCCATATGGCAACTCTGCTTTTTTACCCTTTTCTCGACAATTTATTATAGGCGGTTCAGGAAGTTTAAGGGGGTTTCTACCAAGACAGCTAGGGCCTGGAAGGGCACGTGCTAATGCTGTTCAACAATTTTATTATCCGCAAGTTGGTGGTGATTATAAGCTAGAGTTCAATACAGAATTGCGATTCCCAATTATTTCCAAAATTAAAGGTGCTGTTTTTGCAGATGCAGGGAATATATGGACAAGAGATACTTTATTATTTGGGAAAGATGCTCAATTCAGCAATAAATTCATGAACGATATAGCAATAAGTGCAGGTATTGGTTTTAGGGTAGATTTAGGCTTGTTAATTATTCGATTAGACATTGCTGCTCCATTACGTAAGCCTTATTTGGATAGAGGAAAAGAATGGGTGATTAAAGCTTTCGACCCATTTAATAGTATTTGGAGAAAAGACAATTTAGTTTACAATATTGCAATAGGATACCCTTTTTAAGTTTTATCTAAAAATATTTCGGGAACATAACTGGGTAGTTCTTTACTTTCTGTTTTTATGATATAAACCGACTGAGCATTTGGTTTTATGCCTCCACCAAGTTCTCTCGAATAAAGTTTAGTAAATTCTGCACCTAAGTATAAGATAATGGAATTATAATATACCCAAACAAGTGTAATCACAAGGGAGGCTGCTGCTCCATAGGTAATTCCCATTTTTGAGTTGCCGATATACAAACCAATTAAAAATTTTCCCAGCATAAATAAAATAGCAGTAAACAATGCTCCAGCAATACTATCATGCCAGCTAATGATTGCATCTGGTAGCACTTTAAAAATAATCGAAAATAAAATGGTGATAAACACAAATAGGATAACTAAGTTCAGCACATATGCAAGCGATAATAAAATAGTATTGTTGCTATTAATTAAAAAGTACATTTTATTATAAAATAAATCGAGTATCGCACTGAGTAAAAGTGAAACCAATAAAATAAAACCAACACTTACTATTAGCGAAAATGATAGCAACCGATCTACGATTAATTTTAATATTCCTCGTTCAGGTTTAGCTTTGATACTCCATATATAATTGATTGAACTTTGAATTTCGGTAAATACCCCCGTTGCACCTGCAAGTAAAATACTTAAACCAATGATGGTTCCAGTAAGGCCTTGGTCTTTTAATTGAACATTCGCAATGATATTCTGAATTTGTAAAGCAGCATCGGGTCCAATCAAACTTTTTATTTGATGAAAAACTTTTCCTGAAACTGCTTCCTTGCCAAACACCAGACCTGCAAGAGAAATAATGATAATTAAAAATGGGGCTATTGAAAAAATCATAAAATAAGAGAGAGAAGCACTTAGTTTCATCCCATTATCTTCCCCAAAAGCCAGTATTGTAAATTTTGCCATTCTAAAGATGCTGATTAGTTTTTTCATGTTAACTATTAACCTAAAACATCGTGCCAACTAATAATGGGCATAATTTTCCACTATTTTAGGTTTCCTGCTAATACGGTCATTCCGTCATGGTAGGAAATATGGCATTTTTGTTGTAATATTTATCCTAATCAAACGACAAACATTTAACTTACATCAAATTTAAAATTTTTATGAGCACAAAAAACATTACCCTGATTGTTATTGCTGGTCTGATCCTATTATTAGGTGGATGCGGTTGCAACGGCTATAATGGATTGGTTACACAAGACGAAACAGTTAGTAAAGCATGGAACAATGTTCAGAGCGATTACCAGCGCCGAGCAGATTTGATTCCAAACTTGGTAAATACCGTGAAAGGGGAAGCCAATTTTGAGCAATCTACTTTAGAGAATGTGGTAAAAGCAAGAGCTAGTGCTACTCAAATGAAAGTAGATGCAAAAGATCTTACTCCAGAAAAATTACAAGAATTTCAAGCATCACAAGGGCAATTATCACAAGCTTTAGGACGCTTATTAATGGTTACTGAAAACTATCCAAACTTACGTGCCAATGATGCATTCCGCGGATTACAGGCTCAATTGGAAGGAACAGAAAACCGAATTAAGGTTTCTAGAAACGATTTTAATGCTGCAGTAGCTGATTATAATATCAAGGCAAGGTCTTTTCCGATGAATATTTTAGCTGGTTTAACTGGCTTTAAAGTGAAGGAAGGATTTAAAGCAGAAGCAGGTTCTGAAAAAGCACCAGAAGTTAAATTCTAAAAAGATCGCATGTTCGGATTATTCCAAAAAAAGCAGGTTGAGTATTTTACTTCATCCGAAAAAGAAGCCATTGTAGAAGCCATTCGTAAAGCGGAGCTCCGCACCAGTGGAGAAGTCAGAATTTATGTAGAAGGCAAATGCAAATTGGTGAACCCAGTTCATCGTGCAAAAGAAATCTTCGATGGCTTGCAGATGGATAAAACTGATCAACGCAATGCTGTATTACTCTATGTGGCTATGAAAGACCGTCAACTGGCTGTTTATGGCGATGAAGGAATACACAATAAAGTGGGCTACGATTTTTGGAATGCCGAAGTAAAAACCATGTTGAGTCATTTCAATCAACAACATTATACAGAAGGATTCGTAAATATCATTCATGATATTGGGGAAGCATTGGTAGCTCATTTTCCTTATGACGAAAAAGGAGATAAAAATGAATTGCCAGACGATATTGTTTTTGGAAAATAAATCACAGCCCTTTCAAATACTGAAGGGGCTGTGTTAATATAATTGCATGAAGAAGATTTTATTTTTATTGCTATTTTGTATCTTTGGCCTTTTTGCCATCGCGCAAAATGTTTTGCCCAAGCCCAATCCTCCACGTTTAGTGAATGATGCAGCAGGAGTTTTGTCTGCAGAGCAAGTGGCTATTTTGGAGCAAAAATTAGTAGCATTAGATGATAGTACTTCTAATCAGATAGCAGTTGTATTAATTAAAACCTTAGATGGTGTAGCCATTGAAGACTATGCCCAGAAATTATTCAGGGAATGGGGTATAGGTAATAAAAAAACCAATAATGGTGTATTGATTATCGCAGCCATTGATGATCGTAAAATGTGGATCACTGTTGGCTATGGTTTAGAAGGTGCAATACCTGATATCACTGCATCCAGTATTTATAGAAATGAAATGGTTCCTGCATTTAAGGAACAAAATTATTATAGAGGAATTGACAATGCCATCAATGCGTTGTCAAAAGCTGCAGTTGGAGAATACAAAGTAAAACGTGAGAAAAAACCAATTGGTGGCAAGGGCGGATCTATAATTACTTTTTTAGTTATTTTATTTGTTGTGTTGATGATTGTAGGTAGAGGCGGTGGAAGTGGAGGAGGAGGAATGATGAGTAGAAGAGGTGCTGGTAATATAGCAGAAGCATTATTATGGTCTTCATTATTAGGAGGCGGAAACCGCGGTGGCGGAGGATTTGGAGGTGGAGGCGGTGGAGGCTTCGGTGGATTTGGAGGCGGAAGCAGTGGTGGCGGTGGAGCTGGAGGCGGATGGTAGTTGTTCATATAATCCAATCAGATGGGAAAATATTTTTCTTTGTTGATTTATTGTGCAATGGCTATTTCAATCAATGCACAGACCTATGAAAAGTTGAGCAACAAAAAATTTGAAGTGCTGGAGCAACAGAAAAACAATACATCTTTATACGCTCAAGGAGAAACAATTGTTTTTTACTCGGAGCGTAATACAATCACTCAATTTGCTACTTTACACGTTTCACCTCAAAACAACAATCTAAAAAGCTACTCCTTAAAAATTAGAACAAGCCATATTGATGGTAAACTAATTGCTTTTGGCAAAGAGCAAATATTCAATTCAGATGATAGTCTTGCAAATTCATCTACTGATAGTTCCTTCATGTTTAATTTGCTGAATAAAGAATCAATCATTACTATCAAAAATAACTTTCCAGTAAGTCAAAAAGACACTTCACCTTCCATGTTATTGGTTATGCAAGATGATCCGGCTAAATATTTTCTTCCCCTCAATAAAAATCAAGTCAAATTGGGTTATAGTTGGGCAGATTCAATAATTGGTAGTAATAGTAAATCTATCAATCAATATATTATCACCAAAATCAACCTAGATTCCATTCAACTAACTGTATATAAAGAACTGCAACAAACCATTAAGTTGTTGCAAGAAGGTAAAATGGTGGAACAGCGTCTAAATGGTTTTTCAACTTCAACTCGATGGTATAATACCACATCATCACTCTTGCAAAATGAAAACAGCAGTACTACTTTTAGCGGGAGCACCAATATGGGCGATCAAAGTTTGCCTATTACAATTGCAATACAATCAAGCGTTCAGTTAAGAGAAAAAAAATAGGAGCCAGCAAACGCCAACTCCTATGAAACTTATTTTAAACTACCTTTTATTTAGGCAATTTACTCTTCACGTAATCTGCAAAATTTTGTTGAGCAGCTGCTTCTTTTGCGGCTGCAAGCGTTTTCAAATTTCCATTGATGAATGGATCAGTTTGAGGTCTGGCAGATGAAGGAATTTCATCTCTAAATGCTGCTAAAGCATCTACTCCTTTTTTAAATTTATCGAAGTCGGTCACTTTTGCTAAGAATGTTGATATAGACCCAACTGAGCTGAATTTACCTTGAGATAAAGGCATACTATTGAAATTATTCATGATAAAGTCATAAGCCGATTCATCACCATTTAAGATAATAGTATTGGATATTGCATCTTTCAATGCCCCTTTAGATTTCTCTTTTGCTAATTGATTGGCTATAGAATAAGCGTCTTTTGGCTCAATCAAAGCAAAGGCCTCTAAACCAGCTCCAGCAACTGTATAAGAAGAATCATAAATAGCTTTTTTAAATAGCTCTTTATAAATCATATTTTTTTGTTGCCCCAACATTTTTATCGATTCTGCTTTGACCAATTTGGATGCATCATTTTTAGCCATTGAACTAATTTTAGCCAACAAAGCATTATCTAATTTTGAAGTTCCAAAACTCTGTAAGGCCTTTATGCGTATTCTAAAATAAGGATCATTTAAGGCATCGGTTACTATTTTATATGCAATTGGGTCTTCTATTTTCTTTGATGCAAAATCTACCGCCTCTCTTCTGTCTAAATACAATCCACCATATTTAAATTGATGTGCATATTCCGATAATGTCTTTGCGTCTTTTTTTTCTGCAACCATTATTTTTTCGGCATCTACATTGATTAAGTCTGGTTTATTGTCAGCTGGAAAATAAAATGTATCCGCTTTATTGTTGGCCCAAACCATATGTCTTTTCCTTACAGCACCTTCGTATATATCTACTGCTAAAGGGAGTTTGAATAATGTAGAACCCTGTGTTTGTTTCAAATAAAGAGCAGCCATTTTAGTGTCTGCATTGTATCCATAACTGATTTCAAGTTTAGGATGACCGCTTCCAAAATACCATTGATTAAAGTACCAGTTTAAATCTTTTCCCGTTACTGCTTCAAAAGCCAAACGAAGTTTATGTGCACTTCCATTTCCGAATTTATTATCTGTTAAATATTTATTCAATGATTTAAAGAATGCATCATCACCCACGTATTTTCTTAGCATGTGCAATATTCTTCCACCTTTAGCATAGCTCACTCCATCAAACATATCTTCTTTATCGGCATAATAAAAACGAACCAAATCTTTAGATGCATTATTCCCGGCTAAATAAGTGCGCATGCCGTTGAATGTTTCCCATGCTGCTGCATCAGCACCATACTTATACTCTTCCCAAAGTAATTGGCTATAGTCGGCAAAACTTTCATTTACCGTAAGATTACTCCAACTTTCAGCAGTAACATAATCTCCAAACCATTGGTGAAATAATTCATGTGCAATAGTGCCTTCCCAACTATTGCCATCAGTTAACTCTCGAGCATCTTGTTGAGCACTTTCTTGGTGCAAAGTGGCCGTGGTGTTTTCCATTGCTCCACTCACATAATCCCTACCTACAATCTGACTGTATTTAGCCCAAGGGTATTCAACACCTAATTTATTGGAGAAAAATTTCATCATCTCTGGGGTATTACCAAATATTTTTCTAGCTACCTTTTCATATTCTTTTTCTACATAATAACTCACTTCTTTGCCTTTGTAACCATCTTTCACTACTGCATAATCTCCTACGCCAATAAAAAATAAGTAAGGGGCATGTGGTTGATTCATTACCCAATTATCAGTTCTTGTTCCATCGGTATTCTTGGTTTGCTTCATTAACAAGCCATTAGAAAGCGATACATATTTTGCTGGAACAGTTAAGTTAAATTCCTGTGTTGTTTTCTGGTTGGTTTTATCAATAGTGGGTACCCAAACAGAAGTAGCTTCTGTTTCACCTTGGGTCCAAATTTGCGTTGGTTTGTCTTTTTCTTCTCCTTTAGGATTGATGAAATACAAACCCTTCGCATCAGAAATAGCAGCACTTCCTTGAGCTTCTAATTCATTTGGCTTTGCAGTATAATCGATGTAAATGGTATAAGATTCTTTGCTGGTATAGGTTTTATCGAGATGGATATTTAACTCCATTCCATTATACTTATACTTAAGCGGACTGTTCTTTCCCGCTTTTACAATAGCCACTTGTTTAATATCCATGCCTTTGGCATCTAGCAATAATGAATCGGTTGGATAGAAATGAGGTTTCAAACTGATCCATACATTGCCATTGAGTTGAGATTTACTATAGTCGAATTTGGCATTCAATTTAGTATGAATTAAAT
>JANOZT010000057.1:0-12788 GCA_031429515.1 Sphingobacteriia bacterium | reverse complement strand
GGAAAATTACAAGTTGGTATAATGAATAGAGGTACAGCTTGGTTAGACACGGGTACTTTTGATTCCTTTGCCGATGCATGTGAATTTGTTAGAGTAATAGAAAAACGCCAAAGCCAAAAAGTGGGTTGTATAGAAGAAGTTGCTTACAGAATGGGCTTTATTGACCGCGAGCAATTGCTGGTTTTGGCCGATAGATACTCCAAGAGTGGATACGGAGAATATCTCCGCAGGCTTAAATTAAGTTAATTTTAATTTTGTTGAACTTTTTATAACTAAAGTTGTTCCTATACAGAACAACTTTTTTTTATGAATTCATTTACAATCAAGGATTTAGAGAATATCACTGGAATCAAAGCCCATACTATTCGTATTTGGGAGCAACGCTATTCATTCTTAAACCCTCAACGTACCGAAACCAATATTCGCTATTATTCCAATACAGAATTAAAAACTGTATTGAATATTGCGCTGTTGAATAAATACGGATTTAAGATTTCACATATTGATAAGTTGTCTGAATCTCAGATGAAAGAAAAGATTCTTGAATTGTCTCAGGTTCAAGCACAGCATGAGCGTTTGGTAAATGAGATGATCAACTGTATGGTTGATATGAATATTGATGATTTTGAAGCTTTGCTGGATAATTTTATTATGTCGAAGGGTATTGAAAAAGCCATTATTCAAATCATTTTTCCTTTTTTAGAACGAATTGGCATTCTTTGGACAACCAATCATATCAACCCCGGACAAGAACATTTGGTTACGAATATCATTCGTCAGAAGCTAATTGTAGGGATAGAAACATGCAGTCCTCATGCATTAAATGGCAAATCGGTTTTATTGTTTTTGCCTGAAGGAGAACACCATGAATTAGGTATTTTGTTTACGTATTTTTTATTGAAGAGTAGGGGTACAAAAGTGGTCTATGTGGGGGCGAATGTGCCTTTAAAAGACATTGAGTTTATTGCCAAATTCAAGAAACCAAGTTTTTTGTATACACACCTCACTTCGGTAGCTCATAATTTCAATTTCGAGAAATTCTTGATCAATGCGCATCACCGGATGCCAGATATGCAAATGGTGGTTTCTGGGGCATTAACCCAGTTTTATAAGAAAAGGGTACCCCCAAATGTGTCGTTGAAGAAGTCTTTAACAGATGTAATGGATTATATATCAGCACTTTAGTTTTGTTTAATTGTTAATATTCGAATATTAAACAAATATTTTTGTTGGTTGATTTAATTCTGTTTAGCTTTGTTGTATAATCTTTTAAACAAAGCGCTATGTCAGCCATCGATTTTAACCAAATGTTGCTCAACAATGCAGAATTTTTAAAGCCATTTGCTGTTACGCTAACGCGTGATAATGAAGCTGCTAAAGACTTATACCAAGAAACTCTTTTCAGGGCTTTGTCTAATAAAGACAAATACAATTCTGGAACCAATATTAAAGCATGGTTGTACACCATCATGCGTAATATTTTCATCAATAATTACAGAAGAAACTCCAAGCAGTCTACCATTTTTGATAGTACTCCCAACGAATATTTAATTAATCTCAATCAGGGTGCTGTTGCCAATGAAGCCATTGCTGGAATCAACCTAAAAGAAGTTAAACAAGCCATCCATAACCTTCCCGAAATCTTCAAAAATCCTTTTCTATTGTATTTCGACGGATATAAGTACCATGAAATTGCTGAAATGCTCGAAGAGCCTCTAGGCACTATCAAAAGCAGAATTCACTTTGCTAGAAAGCTGTTAAAATCGCATGTTCAACGTTTCTAAATTAATTTCCTACCTTTCTCAACAGTGTTAGAAAAAAAGAAAGTAATTATTATTGGTAGTGGATTTGCAGGCATGTCTGCTGCAAGTTTCATGGCCAAAGCTGGTTGGGATGTTTCCGTTTTAGAAAAGCACTCAATACCAGGCGGAAGGGCACGTCAATATTCCGAAGAAGGATTCACTTTTGATATGGGTCCTAGTTGGTATTGGATGCCCGATGTGTTTGAAAGATATTTTGCACAGTTTGGTAAAAAAGTTTCCGACTATTATCAATTAAAAAGACTCGACCCTTCTTATAGAGTCTATTGGCCCGACGGACCTACAGATATTCCTGCTGACTACGAATCATTTAAAAATCTATTCAATACCATTGAGCCCGGAAGTGGAGAATTATTGGATCAGTTCATGAAGGAAGCGGCTTTTAAGTATGAAGTGGGTGTAAATAAATTGGTATTTAAACCGGGGCAATCACTCACAGAATTTATTGATTGGGATCTAGTAAAAGGAGTATTTAGGCTAGATGTATTTAATTCTATTAAAAGCCATGTAGCAAAGCATTTCAAGCATCCTAAGTTGAAAGAATTGATGGAATTTCCTGTCTTGTTCTTAGGGGCTTTACCAGAAGATACTCCTGCATTATATAGTTTAATGAATTATGCCGATGTAAAAGGCGGTACCTGGTATCCCGACGGTGGAATGTACCAAATTGTAAATGGCATGTATGAATTGGCTATTTCTTTGGGCGTAAAATTTTATTTTAATCAAGATGTACAACAGATCAATGTGAGCGATAATATGGCGAGATCTGTTACAAGTTTACATACAACTGATAATGGTTTGGAGGAAAAGATTTTTGATGGAGATGTAGTGATTGGAGGTGCCGATTATCATCATGTAGAAACCAAATTACTCCAGCCTAAATACCAAAGCTATTCTGCATCTTATTGGGATAAAAGGGTGATGGCGCCAAGCAGTATTTTATATTATGTGGGTTTAAATAAAAAAATAGAAGGTATACAACATCACACACTCTTTTTTGATACGGATTTTGGCCTTCATGGAAAAGAAATTTATACCACTAAAGAATGGCCAACGGATCCTCTGTTTTATGTAAGCGCCACATCAGTTACAGATGCTACTGTTGCTCCAGCAGGTTGCGAAAACTTGTTTTTACTCATTCCTGTGGCCGCCGGATTAGAAAATGATACCGAAGAACTCAGGGATAGGTACTTTACTCAGATTATTTCTAGAATGGAAAAACAGCTCGGTCAGACCATTATGGATGCGGTAATCTATAAAAGATCCTTCGCTTACAGCGATTTTATCAGCGATTATAATTCTTTTAAAGGAAATGCCTACGGTTTAGCGAACACTTTACTGCAAACTGCTGTTTTAAAGCCATCCTGCAGAAGTAAAAAGGTAAAAAACCTGTTTTATACCGGGCAATTAACCGTTCCGGGTCCAGGAGTACCACCCAGTTTAATCAGTGGCGAAGTGGTAGCAGGAGAAGTGTTGAAATCGTTTAAATAGTAATTTGCATTATGTTGAACATTTTTCATGAAGTAAGCCAGGAGTGTAGCAGGATCACTACGGAGAAATACAGTACTAGTTTTTCTTCCTCTATCCGTTTGCTTCATAAAGACCTTCGTGTGCCCATCTTCAATATTTATGGTTTTGTGCGTTTTGCAGATGAAATTGTAGATACATTTCATGGGTTTGATAAAGCAGCATTGTTAAATGAATTCAAAATAGCTACTTACCTGGCAATAGAAAGAAAAATCAGTTTAAACCCGATTCTACATAGTTTTCAACTTACCGTAAATCAGTACAATATAGATTTGAAACTTATTGATGCTTTTTTGTACAGCATGGAATTGGATCTGGAAAAAAGACAATACGATCGAGTTGGTTACGAAGAATATATATATGGAAGTGCAGAAGTGGTGGGTTTAATGTGCCTCTCTGTTTTTTGTGAAGGTAATAAAGCCGAATACGAAAAATTAAGGCCAGCTGCTAAAAGTTTAGGTGCTGCTTTTCAGAAAGTAAATTTTTTAAGAGATTTAAAAGCCGATTTTGAAGGCCTCGATAGGGTATATTTTCCGGGTTGCGATTTTAGTAATTTTACAGCGAAAGATAAATTAATGATTGAAGCAGATATTCAAAAAGATTTTGATGATGCATATGCTGGAATTATTCATTTACCATTGAAAGCAAGATTTGGCGTTTATGTTGCTTATAAATACTATTTGACTTTATTCAAAAAAATCAAGAAAATTGCTCCTCAACAAATTTTGGAAGAGCGAATTAGAATACCAGATTATGGCAAAGCCTATATTCTAGCAAAAGCAGGTATCAGAAGTCAGTTAAATCTCTTGTAAGTGAATTCTTAAATGTATGGAACAAGTTATACTTGTAGATGAACAAGACAATCCAATTGGATTGATGGAAAAAATGGAGGTCCACGAAAAAGCGATCTTACACAGGGCATTCAGCGTTTTTATTTTTAATCATCAAGGAGAATTGTTGTTGCAGCAAAGAGCATTGTCTAAATACCATAGTGCTGGTTTATGGACCAACACATGTTGCAGCCATCCCAGGCCCAATGAAACTACTGAAGCAGCAGCCTATCGCAGACTAATGGAAGAAATGGGTTTTGAAACTTCACTAGAAAAAGTATTTGACTTTATTTATTTAGCCAATTTTGATAATGGCTTAACCGAACATGAATTTGATCATGTATTTATAGGTTTTTATGAAGGAGCCATTTTTCCGAATAGCGCAGAAGTAAATAGTTTTAAATATATTGCTTTAGAAGAAATAGATGTTCAATTAATTAACACTCCTGATATATATACGGAATGGTTTAAAATTGCATACCCTAAAGTAAAAGCTTGGTGGGATTTGCAAAAAACCGCCAGCTGATGAAACATCCATCCACCCATTCTAAAGCCCTCATTGTTGGTGCTGGTATTGCGGGTATGGCTGCGGCTATCAGATTGCGCATGCAGGGTTTTGATGTAGAAGTATTTGAGCAAAATAATTATCCCGGAGGAAAATTATCTGATTTTAAATTAGGGGATTTTCAATTTGATGCGGGTCCGAGTTTATTTACTCAACCACAATTGATCCACCAATTATTTGAACTAGCAGGAGAACAAATGGAGGATCATTTTCAATACCATCGATTGCCAATATCTTGTAATTATTTTTACGAAGATGGAACAAGGTTGAATGCATTTGCAGATAGAGCAGCCTTGGCCAATGAATTATTGGAAAAGTTAGAGGAGCCTATTGAAAACACGAATAGATTTTTGAATCAATCTGAAAATCTTTACAATAGTATAGGTAGTTTTTTTTTACAACATTCTTTGCATAAAAAAGCTACACTATTTAAAAAGGGAATTTGGGATGCACTTAAACAAACACGATTTAAATATTTGTTTAAATCGATGCATCAATTGCACGTGCAAGAATTTAAATCACCCAAAACAGTGCAATTGTTTAATCGGTATGCCACTTACAATGGTAGCAATCCGTATAAAGCACCAGCAATGTTAACCATGATTCCTCATTTGGAACACAATGAAGGGAGTTTTTATCCGAAGAGTGGAATGATAAGTATCACCAAATCTTTATATAAATTGGCATTGCGAAAAGGAGTGGTATTCCATTTAAATTCAAAAGTAGAAAGTATTATTACTAGCGAAAATAAAGTGCAAGGTTTAGTAGTGAATGGCAAAAATCAATTAGCTGATTGTGTGGTGAGTAATATGGATGTTTATTTTACTTATAAGCATTTATTAAAAAATGAAACCCTAGCAGCTAAAGTATTAAAGCAGGAGAGAAGCAGTAGTGCATATATTTTTTATTGGGGAGTGAAGCGAGAATTTAGCGAACTGACCTTGCATAATATTTTTTTCACAGAAGATTACCGTGCAGAATTTGATCACTTATTCAATCGAAAGACTATTTACTCAGACCCAACTGTATATATCCACATCACTTCAAAATGCGAGCCTGGTGTACAAGCACCAGTAGGAAAAGAAAATTGGTTTGTAATGGTGAATGCACCTGCTAACCGTGGACAAAATTGGGAAGAAGAGGGCATGAGAATTCGCACTGCAGTTTTAACTAAATTGAGTAGAATTTTAGGAGCTGACATTGAACCACTCATTGAGGTAGAGCAGGTGCTTACCCCTGAAAGTATAGAATCGAAAACTGCTTCCTATATGGGATCTTTGTATGGAACCAGTTCTAATAGTAAAATGGCGGCTTTTATGCGACACCCTAATTTCAGTGATCAAATAAAAGGCTTGTATTTTGTAGGTGGATCGGTTCATCCTGGAGGAGGAATTCCACTTTGTTTGAATAGTGCTAAAATAATGGCGGATATTGTGCAAACCGATTTTCATAAATAACTATGTTCGCAATCAATAAAATCAATACCAGTACTTTTTTAGCCCTACTTTTTCATGTAAGCGGTTTGATCGGAATATTATTCTCTCCCTACAAAGAATGGTTTATTCAAAACACGCCAGTGAATTTATTGGTAATGGCTGTGTTGTTATTTTGGAATCAACAAAAAATCAATCGCTATCTCATATTCTTTTTTACTATAGCTTTTTCTGTAGGAATGATCACAGAAATAATTGGCGTTAATACCGGTTTATTATTTGGCAGCTATTCTTATGGTTCGGTGATGGGTTTTAAAATTGGAGGAGTGCCATTGTTAATTGGTTTAAACTGGTTCATAGTAATTTATTGTTGTATTGTTATCATGGAGCAAATGCATCAATGGGTAAAAGCTAAATATGAGGCAATGGGTCAACCTGCTATGTCGGTTAAATTGGAAAATATTTCTATTATTATTGATGGAGCAATGATGGCTGCTTTTTTTGATTGGGTAATGGAACCTGCAGCGGTGAAACTGGGCTTCTGGCAATGGCATTCTGCTTCTATCCCATTATTTAATTATCTATGTTGGTTTGTTATTGCTGCATTTTTGATTGGTATATCTAGAAAGATATCCATTCCAAAACGCAACGATTTCGCAGTACATTTGTTATGTATTCAAACGCTATTTTTTTTAACGCTTCGCATATTTTTATAACATGATTTACGTATTGGTAACATTATTGGTTTTTGCTTTGATGGAAGGGATTACTTGGTTGACCCATCGATATGTGATGCATGGGTTTTTATGGTACCTGCATAAAGACCATCACCAGAAAGGAGAAGGATTTTTTGAAAAGAACGATGCGTTCTTTGTGATTTTTGCAGTGCCAAGTTGGCTTTGTATTATGTTGGGTAGTATGAACCAAAACTATTGGGTAGTGAGTATTGGAGCTGGTATTGCTATGTATGGATTTGCCTATTTTGTAGTGCATGAAATCATTATTCATCAACGGTTCAAATTATTCAGTCGTTCTAACAATCGATATATAAGAGCCATTCGTTGGGCGCATAAAATGCATCATAAGCATTTTGATAAAGAGCAAGGAGAGAGTTTTGGTATGTTGATTGTTGCCAAACAATATTGGGACAAGATCAAGCGCGACGAAAAACTAAAAGCAGTTTAATTCTTTGAAAAAAAAATACGATTATATCATTGCAGGAGCAGGTTGTGCCGGACTCAGCTTGTTAATGCGAATGATGAATGATCCAATTTTTGCTTCGAAAAAAATATTGGTGGTTGATGCGGCAACTAAAAATGCCAACGATCGTACATGGTGTTTTTGGGAATCGTCAGTTGATATCTTTGAACCAATAGTTCACCATCAATGGGAGCAGCTTGATTTTTTTTCTGATCATTATTCAGGAACGCTCTCTATCGATCCTTATACCTATAAAATGATTCAAGGGATTGATTTTTATCAATTCGTAATGAATACTGCTACTCAACATTCAAATGTTGAGTTTTTACAAGCAAGGGTCAGATCGATAAATAATAATTCGGAGATAAATGGTGCGGATCTAGTATTGGAAGATGGAACTGTTTTAACTGCTTCTAAACTATTTAATAGTATTCTTTTTGCTCCTATTAAAGTGGCTCCCCATCAATTCTATTTTCAGCAACATTTTAAAGGCTGGTTAATTAAAACGGAAGAAGCTTTTTTTGATTCTAAGAAAGCAACTTTCATGGACTTTAGCGTAAGTCAAGAACATGGAACTACATTTATGTATGTGCTGCCAATTGCCAATAATAAAGTATTGGTGGAGTATACTTTATTTACTGAGGAGTTGATCGATCAATCGGAGTATGATATTGCTTTAAAAAAATACATTACAGAGCATTTAAAAGTTAGTGAGTACACTATTGAGCACCAAGAATTTGGAATTATTCCAATGACCAATGTTCAATTTACACAAGAAGAGGGAAACATAGTGTATATCGGAATTGCCGGAGGTCAAGCCAAAGCAAGTAGTGGTTATGCTTTTAAGTTTATCCAAAAAAGAACAAAGGCAATAGTCGCCTCACTTAAAAATGGGTCATCTTTGTCTTCTGCTTCTTTCAAAAATGCAAAGGGCCACTTATATGATAGTACGCTTTTGCACGTGTTGCATCAGCGTAGTTTGAATGGCGATGAAATTTTTGCAAGTATCTTTAAAAAAAATAAAGCTGCTGATGTATTGGCTTTTTTAGATAATGAAAGTTCATTACTTACAGATCTGAAAATTATGAATAGTGTACCAATGAAAATATTTCTTCCGGCTGCGTTGAAAGAATTGTATGCTTATTGGAAACATAGAAACTAAAAGTAAAAAGATCCAATGCCAACTATAGTCACTATTACCCTGAACCCCGCATTAGACAAAAGCATATCGGTGCCTGAATTGGTCCCAGAAAAAAAATTGAGGGCTGTGTCTGCAAAAGTTGAGCCAGGTGGAGGAGGCATCAATGTTTCGAGGGCATTGAAAAAATTAGGAGTTGCATCCGAAGCCATTTTTTTATCAGGAGGGTATACAGGCAAGAATTTAGAAGCATTATTGCAAAAAGAACAAGTTGCATTTACTGCAATAGCAATTCTTGCAGATACCAGAGAAAATTTTGTGGTATTTGATGAAGACAAACAATTGCAGTATCGATTTGGGATGCAAGGCGAAGCGGTAGCAGACAAAGAATTGGAAGCTTTAATGCAAACACTAGGAACATTTTCAGACACGGGTTATTTAGTAGTGAGTGGTAGCTTACCTCCAGGAACATCTACAAACGTATTCCATCAAATTGCTGATGTAGCCAAAAAAATCAATGCAAAACTGATTGTTGATAGTTCTGGCGTAGGATTAAAAGCCGCGGTAAAAGAAGGTTTGTTTTTAATAAAACCCAATTTGGGAGAATTGGCAGCGCTTGTAGGAAAAGAATGGATTGATCATTCCGAAATAGTTACTACTGCCCGTCAAGTAATTGCAAGTGGCGCTTGTGAAGCAATGGCTGTTTCGATGGGAGCCGATGGAGCAATGCTAATAACTGCAACAGAACAATATAAAGCTGTTGCACCTAAAGCGCCTGTGTTAAGTACGGTAGGTGCCGGGGATAGTATGCTTGCTGGAATATTAGCTGGAATTTCAAAAGGTTGGACTTGGGAAAAAGTACTACAATACGGTGTGGCTGCGGGTTCTGCAGCTACCCTTCATAAAGGAACTGAACTGTGTAGACTAGAAGACACGGAGCGTATTTTTGCGCAGATGAACAAGGTTTAGTTTGCTTCACTTAAATTTGCCATAATGAATGGTCTCGTAGTACAATGCCCGCCCGAACGTACCATTCGGTACGAGCGGGGATAGTATAAGAGTAAATTATTTCAATGGTCTCGTAGTACAATGGATAGTATAAGAGTTTCCGAAGCTCCAGATCCAGGTTCGATTCTTGGCGAGACCACAAAATGAGAATTAGGGTCACTTTTAATTAAGTGACCTTTTTTATTGACATCGTGAACCCTTGCTATATCTGCAATTAGCGAGAAAATAGAATTAATTCTAGGAGTTCGAACTTCCTTTTTTAGCTTATTATACCGAATTCCCTCAGGGAACATTAAATATTGCAATCGCTGCTTATCATCATAGTCGCTGGAAGTCCATAACAACAAGGGATTACGAGCAATTTCAATTCCTTTTTTTACGGCATTTTCAAGGTTCGAACTTTCAAAATCTGCTGAGCCTATTTCACGCTGCAACACCTCTTGTTCCTTTTTATATTGAGCGTAATATTTATCGAATAAATCTCTTGTAATTTCATTCTCAACGTATCTTCTTTCTAGTTGTTCCATCTTATCTCCGAGTTCAGTTATTTTCCTTTTCTTCACTATCATCTCATTCAATTGCTCTTGAAACTTTGCAAAAACTAATTTACATACCTCTTCCTTTATCTTCTCTAAATGCTCACCCTCAATTGCGAATTTTGAAAGCTCCTGCATAAACATTCCATTCAGTACATCAGCACGAACATTAACTGGTTCACTATTGCCACGGGTCTTGTAATAAAAATGTCCTTTTTTTAAATATCCTGTAAATGGAATTTCCGAGCTTTCTGTTTTTAAAAACGATTTTAATGGTATTTCAAGATTCTTAGCCTTCTTACTTATACCCCTGTGCGGGTTGTCAGAAATAATATCATTGGCTCTTAAAAACAACTCTTGTGAGACCAGTGGTGGGTGATGACCCTTTACCATTTGCCCAGGGATCAATGAACTAGATATATAACCACAGTAAAATGGATTACTTAAAATTCGAATAAAACTTTTGTAGTTAATCGCACTACCCAACTTGATCATTCTCTCCACAATTTCAAGGTTGTTCATTTTACCTTCTGCCTTCCATTTAAACCCCTGACGTAAAATTTCTCCATCTTTATTGATAACGTAATCGTGGTATTTTGCCCGCTCTTTTTTTCTAAGGTTGGTATATCCAAAAGGTACTACCCCAAGCCAATAACCATTTTGCAAATTCTCAACCATCCCCCTCACTGACTTTTCTCTTCTAAGTTCATTATCATAGTTCCCAAATGCAAACAACATTTTCTGATGTAAGCGACCTGATGAAGTTGTTACATCAATCTCTTGTGTGACGCTTAGAATTTTTACACCTATTTTAGCCAAATCCATAATAAACTGCGCCGAATGTTCACTTCTTGAAAATCGATCATAAGAGTAAACTAGAATGGCACTAATGCTTAGGTCTTTTTTTACATAATTGAGCATCCGCTTTAATTCCTTGCGCACATCTGTCTTGGCAGATTCTACCATTGCTCCAAAATACTCCTTAATAAAAAGCATCCTTACACTTGAAAAATATTCACCATCTTTTTTCTGTGTATCAAGGCTAGTTCCGTCAAATTGTGACGAGTCTGATACCCGTGTATAGAGAACAATTGTGTTTCCTGTTCTCCATTTAGATTTGGTTTGCTGCTTTGCCATCTTCAGCAGTAGTTCCATTGAATTCAGATTTTCTTTTTTCATTTTTTTGAATTTCTTTAATGATATAATTGGCAATAATTTCTGCCAGTACTCCAAATGTTTGATCCTCAGTTAAAGAGGAATGTTTTTTTAACGAGGATCGTTTAGTTTTTATCGCTCCCCCGTTTATTAATTTTTGCATGTGAATTCTCAAATGCAAATTCAGTCGGTCTTATACCATACTGTCTTTATTTTATTAATAGGTCTGCTTTATTCAGTACCCTTTTTATTGAGTGATTTTAATCATTTCATGTTCTACATAACTAACAACTGTTCCATCCACCGCTGTCAGCTCCACCGTTTTATATTGCCCTATTTTAAATAGTCTGGACATTTGCCTAATTGCATCATCATTCTTATTGTCTGTTGTAGTTTTAATATGACTAATTGCTCCGTTATTAAATTTAACTGTTATCTCCTTGCAAGTGCCTTTGCGAATTTGAGCTAATACTTCTCTCTCTCCTTGATTCATTAACCCGAAATAGTATTCATTATCAGGTAGTACATATTCATTCTCAAAAAAGTTGGTACACAACTCTTGAAGGTTTATTAGTAATAGTGTTCCACCGATGTATTTCTTTATTGTTGAAGCAACATTAATTTCCTGACTTTTATTTAAAGCTGGACTCATATTAACAATAGATATGTCCATGTCGTCATTAATAAGTATACAAAGCTTGCTATGAAATAAGTAACAAACCATAATTAACTGTCCAAACAAACTATATTTAAGATTGGCTAATTCTTCTTCAATCTCTTCATCCGAAATTTTGGACAATTGATCCAAGCCTTGATTTAACAATGATTCGGCATTTTTTGGTATATTTTTGACCTCTTTTGCATTCTCGAATACGCTTCTCAAATCCTTGGCTTTCATTCCAAACATTTTTTCTTTCAACAGGAGGATAGAACTGTTATCAAAACCAAATTTTTTAAGCTTAGCAACTAACCTTAGCCACACAGCTTCTATTAGAGAAAACCTACTCCAATAGTCATTTTGAAATTGCACTGGTAGCAACCCTTCTTTCTTCCATCTGCTAATATCAATCCTACTTATTCCAGTTTCTTTTGATCGGAACTGAGGGGAAGCAAAAGTTGAATTATAAGAAGCTGAAAAGAAACTTTGGTTTTGCTTCAACAGCGCTACTAAATCGGTATGCTCATCTAAAATTGAATTGAGAAGGGTTTCCATAGAGTTTGATAATAAACTTTAACGTATATATATGTTACGTAATTTGTATATTAAATATACAATATAATTAAAACTAATGGCTAATTTTCAGTAATAAGTATAAAAATGTGTACAAAGCGACAATCGATTGGCGGGCAAAACGCTCAAGAGCTATTGCTTTTTTGAAAGTTTAAATGCTTTATTATTGGTTTAGCTTGTTGTATGGAAAAATATTATTGGTCATATAAAATACTAATTATGTCCAAAATAGTATATAAAAAACTGGACATAATATGTAGCTTTGATGCATGGAAGCAAGAAAAAGCACAGCATTTGCTGTGAGAAGTAGAATAGATGCCTTCGAAAATGGTTATATGTTTTCTT
>JANOZT010000056.1:0-2103 GCA_031429515.1 Sphingobacteriia bacterium | reverse complement strand
AATTGATTTTGCAAAATATGCCGATGGATTGGTGCCAGCCATCATTCAAGATGATCGAACACATAAAGTGTTAATGCTCGGATTCATGAATGAAGCTGCATATCAACAAACATTATCCCTAGGTAAAGTTACTTTTTACAGTAGGAGTAAAAATAGGTTATGGACAAAGGGCGAGGAGAGTGGTCATTTCTTAGAATTGAAATCTATTGCGGTTGATTGCGATAACGATACCTTATTGGTAAAGGCGCATCCTAATGGCCCTACCTGTCACACAGGTGCAGATACTTGCTGGAGCGAACCAAATCATACAGATGATTTTTTATTGTATTTAGAAGAAATAATCAATTTAAGAAAACAAGCACCCGTTGAGGATTCCTATGTTGCAAAAATGTTTTCAAAAGGGATCAATAAGATTGCTCAAAAAGTGGGAGAAGAAGCCGTGGAAATGGTAATTGAAGCGAAGGACAATAACGCAGAATTATTTTTGAATGAATCTGCTGATCTTTTATTTCACTATTTACTTTTATTAAATGCAAAAGGGCATACATTAGCTGATGTTCTATCTATATTACAAAAACGTCATTCAAAATAATATGAATAAATGTATATTTCTCTTTGTACTATTTTTTATTAGTATCCAAATAAATGCACAAAAATCTTTTGAAATAAAAGGTTCAATGAAAAATACCAAACCCAATATGTTGGTTTTTTTAATGAATGGCTCCGATGGTAAAACTATTGCAACAGATACTGTTCGGAATGGCAATTTTTATTTTAAAGGAGTTTTAGCGGAACCAGATATTTTTCAAATCGGATTTGTAGGTTACAATGAAGGGATTGATTTGTTTCTTAGTAACAATAATGTAATAATTGATGGAGACTTTAATGAACTTTCAAAAGCGATTGTTAAAGGGAGTGCTGTTGAAGACGATTATGTATTGTTCAAATCTAGGTTTAATCCTATTCGAGATGAGTTGAATGTTTTGGTGCCAAAAATAAATGCAGAAAAAGATCAACGAAAAAGAGACTCCATGATAGTTGTTTTTGAATCAACTAAAGGCAGGGTTGTTCAAGAAGCTACTTTGTTTACCCAATCAAAAAAATCATCTCCTGTAAGCCCTTTTGTTTTATATGTAGTTAGTCCATTGTTAAACGGGCCTTCTGATATTGAAAACAGGTACAATGCTTTGGATGCAAGCGCTAAACAGGGATCATTCGCTAGAATTTTAGAAAAAACAATTGCAGAGTCAAAAATTAATGCAGTAGGAACACCTGCATTAGGGTTTAGTCAAAAAGATACAGCAGGTAAGGTAGTATCATTGGCTTCTTTTAAAGGCAAATATGTATTGATCGATTTTTGGGCTAGTTGGTGTGGGCCTTGTAGAGCGGAGAATCCAACAGTTGTTGCTGCTTTTAATACTTATAAATCAAAAGGGTTTACTGTGCTAGGAATTTCATTGGATCAAGAAAGGGCTGGTTGGATTCAAGCCATCAGAAAAGATAAATTGGCTTGGACTCAATTAAGCGATTTAAAGTATTTCGATAATGAAGTTGCCAGATTATATAAAGTAGGTTCTATTCCTGCTAACTTTTTAGTAGATCCTAATGGAATTATTGTTGCTAAAAATTTACGAGGCGAAGATTTACTTAATACACTGAAGTCTATTTTTAAATAATGTTGTATATGCTCAATAGAGCCCGATGAGGTACTTCCTACTAATTGTAATGATTTTATTAGCAGCAAAAACTTCTGCTCAACAATCTGCAGCTCCGGATAAAACAAAATTTGGTATTATTATTGGCAATTTGGTAGAGGCGGCTAAAGGGAAAGCCATACCATTAGCTCGTATTGATCTGTATAAGACTTCCACTGATTCTCTGCTTTACTCAACTATTACCGACAAGAATGGTGCCTTTGAATTCAATCATTTAGGATTTGGATATTTCTCACTTCGTTCAAGGGCAATGGGTTTTGCCAATACACAAATTGATAGTATTTATTTGCGTGCTGATAGATATGACTTTAATATAGGCGATGTAAAATTGAAGGAAGTGAGTAATGAATTGACAGAAGTGATTGTTTATTCAGAAAAACCATTAATT
>JANOZT010000055.1:0-34005 GCA_031429515.1 Sphingobacteriia bacterium | reverse complement strand
AATGCCCCTTCACAAGCAGCTAGAGCACGGCTCACCTCATAACTGAAATCTACGTGACCCGGCGTATCAATCAGGTTAAAAATATATTCTTCCCCTTTGTATGGATAGTTAATCTGTATGGCATGACTTTTAATGGTAATACCCTTTTCGCGTTCCAGGTCCATATCATCCAATACCTGATTCATCATATCTCTTTCCCCAATAGTTTTGGTATGTTCCAATAATCTATCAGCTAACGTACTTTTACCATGATCAATGTGAGCTATAATACAAAAATTCCTAATCTGTTTCATAAGGCCGCAAAGATAGGCTTGTATGCGTTATCTTCAACCAAGAATACGATAAGATGTTAATGAGAAAATTAAATAGAAAAGCAAAGGTAAACGAGGAAACCGGTCTCGGAACCAACACTGCTTTAAATGGAGGTCGCTTTTTCAACAATAATGGAGTTCCAAATATTGAAACAAAAGGACTTCCTATTTGGAGAAGTTTAAATATTTACCATACCCTACTTTCAATGCCTATTTGGAAGTTTTTGGGTTCTATTCTACTATTCTTTTTTACCATTAACTTGATTTTTGCCAGTTTGTATATGTATATAGGTGTTGATCATTTGGGGGGAATGGTTGCAGAAAGCGAGGCTGATAAATGGGGAGAGGCATTTTTCTTTAGTGCTCAAACTTTTACTACAGTTGGATATGGAAGAATTAATCCTATCGGCTTTGCCGCCAGTTTAACAGCTTCTTTAGAAGCATTGGTTGGATTAATGAGTTTTGCTTTAGCAACGGGTTTGTTATATGGAAGATTTGCTCGTCCAAGGGCTTTTATTCGCTATAGTAAAAATGCACTGTTTGTTCCATTTAAAGACGGAGTTGCACTGATGTTTAGAATGGTCCCCTATACCAAAAATTATTTAGTAAATGTAGAGGTAAAGATCACATTGGCATTAAGAGTAGAAGAAGATGGTCAAATGAAAAACAAGTTTTTTGATTTGCCATTAGAAATAGCAAAAGCCAATACATTAACAGCTAACTGGACGTTGGTACATATGATCAATGAAAATAGTCCGCTGTATAATTTTACCAAAGAAGATATTGAAACAGCGCAATCGGAAATGTTGATTTTTGTACAAGGTTTTGATGAAAGTTTTTCAAATACAGTAATATCAAGAGCATCTTATAGTTATGCTGAATTTGTTTATGGAGCTAAGTTTGCACCCATGTTTCATCCGAACGAAAATAATACGAGTACTGTTTTACATATTGATAAATTAGACGATTATGTGGATGCAGCATTGCCCATAAAAATGTAAAGAATGATCACTACAATTGGAACAGACATTAATATAGCAGTTCAATTATTATTAGCAGATGAATTAGTGGCAATACCAACAGAAACAGTATATGGTCTTGCTGGCAATGCATTGAGTGAAAAAGCAGTGTCGAAAATTTATGCAGCCAAAAACAGGCCTTCATTTAATCCGTTGATTTTACATGTAAAAAATATTGACGAGATCAATCGTTATGCTGAAGCAGACATTCACAGTTTAATCATTGCCAAGATATTAATGCCGGGACCGATCACTTTATTATTACCCAAAAAAAATACTGTCCCAGATATTACCACTGCAGGAAGCCATAAAGTAGCCATTAGAATACCCAACCACACATTAACATTATCACTTTTAGAACAAATTGATTTTCCACTTGCTGCGCCAAGTGCCAATCCATCAGGATATATTAGCCCCACTTTAGCCAGCCATGTTTTTGAAGGACTAGATGGAAAAATTGAATACATTCTAGATGGAGGGCCAACAAGTATAGGTTTAGAATCCACCATTTGTGAAGTAATGGGAGATCATATTATTTTACATAGAGCAGGTGGAATTAGTGCGGCTCAATTGACAGATTTAACCGGATTAGAAGTTAAACATGCAACGCATCAATCAGCACCTAAAACACCAGGGCAATTAAAAAGTCACTACGCCCCAAACACCCCCTTATTCAGGGGACGTATTGAGCAATTAATACAGGAACATCCTGGAAAGAGAATAGCGATCATCAGTCTTAGCGATGACTTTAAAAGAGAAAATATTGATTGTTTTTGCCTTTCCCTCAAAGGAGATTTGGGAGAAGCAGCCAATCAATTATTTACCACATTAAGAAAAATTGATCAAGCCAATTACGATGTAATTCTAGCAGAGGTTTTTCCAGCAATTGGAATTGGCATTGCTATAAACGATCGAATTGAAAGAGCGCAATTTTTACATAAATAACTAGTTGAATTTTATTTCAATGCATTAATGATTGCCACAAATTCATCTGCAATTAAAGATGCACCTCCAACTAATCCTCCATCCACATCTGGTTGAGAAAATATTTCTACGGCATTAGCAGCTTTCACACTTCCACCATATAAGATTGAAATAGCATTGGAAGTTGATGCCCCATACACCGACTCAATATTATTGCGAATGAATGCATGCATTTCTTGCGCTTGCTCACTAGTAGCGGTTTTGCCCGTACCGATTGCCCAGATGGGTTCATAGGCAATTACTATTTTACGAATTTGATCTTCTGTTAAATGATACAATGATTCTTTCAGTTGTTTGCCTACATATTCATTTTGGGTATTTGCTTCTCTAATATCCAATGGCTCACCACAACAAAAAATAGGGCAAATATTATTTTCTAAACAAATATTTACTTTGTCTGCCAAGAATGAATTGGACTCATTGAAATATTCTCTTCTTTCGGAATGCCCTATTACAACATATTGTACCCCTAATGAACTCAACATATCAACAGAAATTTCTCCTGTATATGCACCTGATTTTTTACTATGACAATTTTGTGCTGCAACAAAAACATATTCTTTATTCCTAAGCTTTGATTGGGCCATTTGTATAAAAGGCGCAGGTACTGCAAATATGGCTTCTTGATTTTCTTTAAGTGTATGTGGTTTACTAAGAATATCATCCAACAGCTGTTCGCCTTGTTGTAACGTTAGATTCATTTTCCAATTCGCTGCTGCAATTTGTTTTCTCATTTGTTGAAGATTATTTGATTGAATAATTAAGTTAATTGAAAAATATATTTTAGTACATCAATTTCAGCATTTGAAAGTAGTTGCTTTTTCATTATTTTCCAGTTATTAATATCATTTATTGCAGTTTCAATATTGTATTTCTTACCATCTACACCCCAACTAAAATTGGGAATTTTTTTAGGCAAAAGTCCAGCTCCAAATGCATTGCAGCTTACCCCAATTACAGAGCCTGTATTGACCGATGAGTTAATTGATAAACGAGAATAATCTCCCATAATAACCCCGCATTTTTGACCAACTACAATCATTTTATCTAGATCCATCGACCATACTTTAATATCCCCTGCAGAATTTTTTAAATTACTATTAGAACTACCTGCTCCAAAATTGCACCATTCTCCAATTACCGCATCTCCCATATATCCGTCATGGGCTTTATTGGAATTACCCATCATGACGGAGTTTTTAATTTCTCCTCCCCCCATGCAATTAGGTCCTAAACTAGTAGCCCCATACACCCTACTGTTCATTTTAAGTACAGAGTTAAACCCGATTGAAAATGGACCTCTGACAGTTGACCCTTCCATGATCTCAGCTTGCTTGCCAATATAAATAGGCCCTGTTGTTGAATTGAGTATGCAAAATTCTACCCTGGCTCCTTCTTCAATAAATATATTTGCTGATTGAACTACTTGAACTGTAGCCGATATAGGCTGTGAATGTCTTCCTTTTGTAACCAGTTTAAAATCTTCCCTAATGAATGTATCATTTTGCTGCATGATTTCCCAAGGAAATTCAATTCGGCGAATCGGATCAATATCAATGTTGGTACTAAAAAAAGGTTCCCAAGAAACAGGAGTAAAGTCACTAAATGCTTTATCCGATTTTCCAGCAACAATGCCTTTTTCATCTATCAATACTTGCCCAATTTCTAAAGCCAATATTTGCTGAATAAGCGCTTCGTTCGGTATAACTGATGCATCTATCCAAATATGATTTTCAGGCAATGGCTGATCATATATAGCTTGTAAATAGTCGGCAGTGTGTATAAAAGCAGTTTGCTTTAACCATAATTCCCATCTTTCTTTTATACTTAATAAACCAAAATGGAATGATGCAACCGCTTTTGTTAAAGAAAGTGGTGAAAAAAGATTGCGTTTTGCATTATCAAATAAAATGATGGCCATATACAAATGTATTGCATATTCACAATAATGAATTCTCCTTACCTTGCGCTCTCAAACTTTTAAATAAGTAATTATGCAAATTGGTACTTTTTCTTATCCTCTTCCAGCTAATGATCCGGTAATTGCCTATGCACCAGGAACTCCCGAAAAAGCTGCATTGAAAAAAGCCTTGGCCGACCTTAAAAAAAAGGAATTAGATATCCCTATGTACATAGGTGGCAAATTAGTGAGAACAGATAAAAAAATGGCGATACATCCCCCTCATGAATTATCGCATACACTCGGACATTTCAGTGTGGGTGAAGAAAAGCATGTGCAAGCTGCGATTGCTGCTGCTTTGCAAGCAAAAGAAAAATGGGAAAATATGAGCTGGGAAAATCGTGCACATATTTTTTTAAAAGCGGCGGATTTGTTGGCAACTAAATACCGTTACCAAATGGTAGCATCTACCATGTTGGGACAAAGCAAAAATGCCTATCAAGCTGAAATTGATAGTACTTGCGAACTCATCGATTTCTTAAGATTCAATGTTCATTTCTTAAGTGAAATTTATAAACAACAACCAGTATCAGCACCTGGAATGCACAATAGAATGGAGTTTCGTGCTTTAGAAGGGTTTGTGTTGGCCGTTACACCATTTAATTTTACGGCCATTGGCGGAAACCTACCTACATCTGCTGCCATGTGCGGAAATGTGGTTGTTTGGAAACCTGCTAATACACAAATTTATTCTGCTCAATTGTTTATGCGCATTTTAAGAGAAGCAGGATTGCCTGATGGAGTAATTAATTTAATTTATGTGGATGGCCCTACCATTGGAAAAGTTTGTTTTTCTCACAGAGACTTTGCTGGTGTTCATTTTACAGGCTCTACTGGTGTATTCAATAATATGTGGAAAGTAATTGGAGAAAATATGGGTTTGTATAAATCATACCCAAGAATTGTTGGAGAAACTGGCGGAAAAGACTTTGTAGTTGTACACAAATCAGCAGATGTTGATACAGTTGTAACTGCTTTAGCAAGAGGCGCATTTGAATATCAGGGTCAAAAATGTTCAGCTGCTTCAAGAGCTTATTTACCAAGTAATATTGCTGATACTGTATTGTCTAGATTAGTAACTGCAGTGGAATCGATGAAAATGGGAACCGTAGAAGATTTTACCAATTTTGTGAATGCAGTAATTGACGAAAAATCCTATACCAGTATTACTCGTTACATCACCAATGCAAAAAAGAATAAGAAAGTAAAGATTATCACTGGTGGTAATTTTAGCAAAACCAAAGGCTATTTTATTGAGCCGACTGTAATTGTATCGAAGGATCCAAAATCGGTTACTATGTGCGAAGAAATTTTCGGACCAGTATTAACTATATATGTTTATCCAGCAGAGCAATTCGAAAAAACTTTGGCTTTAGTAGATAGTACTTCAGCTTATGCTTTAACAGGTGCCATCATAGCACAAGATCGTGAAGCTGTAGAATTGGCTACCAATAAATTAAGAAATGCTGCTGGTAATTTTTATATCAATGATAAACCCACAGGTGCCGTTGTAGGACAACAACCTTTTGGTGGGGCAAGGGCTTCGGGTACTAATGATAAAGCAGGAAGTGCTTTGAATTTATACAGATGGTTGAGTGCAAGAACAATTAAGGAAACTTATAATGCTCCTACTCATTATGGATACCCTTTCTTGCAAGAAGCTTAAAAAGAGATAAGAGATATGAATTAAGAGATAAGAGTTATGAATTAAGAGATAAGAGATACATAATGTAGGATAACAAAAAATCCGGAAAATGAATAAATCAAATTCCGGATTTTTTATTTTTAAGATTGTACTTTTTCGAAGACTAACTTCAAATTACTTAGGCAATACAACTGTATCAATAACGTGTACAATACCATTTCCAGCTTTTAGATCGGTAACAACAACAGTTGCAACTCCACCGTTCTCATCAGTAAGTATAACCTTACCATCTTTCATAGAAGCGGTTAAAGTTCCACCACTTACTGTTTTCACAGCAGCTTTACCTTTGCCAGCTTTGATAGCAGCTACAACAGCAGCAGCATCTAAATTACCAGCAACAACGTGATAAGTCAACACTTTTACTAGTGTAGCTTTGTTTTCTGGCTTCAATAAATTTTCTACAGTTCCTGCAGGTAATTTTGCAAAAGCACTATTTACTGGTGCAAACACAGTAAAAGGACCAGCAGACTGTAAAGTTTCTACTAAACCTGCAGCTTTAACAGCAGCAACTAAAGTTGAATGATCTTTAGAACCAACAGCGATATCAACTACAGTTTTTTGAGCTGATACACTTGTGAAAGCAGTTGCAATTACAATTGCAATTGATGCGAAAAATTTGAATTTCATTTTGTTTAATTTTTTTATACTACAGTTATACAAAATAAATTGTTCTCAAAAATTGTTAAAATATTAAAAATAAATTTGATGTTTAACTTTTGGCCTCCATTTTTATTAAAAAAATAAACAAAGAAATGATGTATAAAAAAAAAGAATAAATGATTAAATCCATATAAACATTTAATTAAAAAAGCTGTTAATTTAACTAGATAATTAATCTCATGGCAAAACCTACTCTCGAATTAATTGACGCTTTAAGGCAAACTGCCAATAATTTGAAATTAGGTGCTCATTATGCTTGGGGGAACCATGGCGCATGCAATTGTGGAAATCTGGTGCAAACAGTTGCCCATTTAACCAAGGAAGAAATTCTGACTTATGCACATGCAGGAATTGGTGAATGGACTGAATTGGCTGTGGATTTTTGTCCGGTAAGCAATGCCCCCATCGATTTATTGCTTAAAAAATTACAGGAAATAGGCCTTACGCCTTCAGATATTCACCATTTGGAATACTTAGATGATCGCAGCGTTTTAACGCATTTACCTGGTGGTTTTAGGTGGCTGAAACGCAACTTACGTGAAGATGTCATTTCCTATTTCGAAGCTTTTGCAGCTTTATTGGAAGAATCATTCCTAGCCCAAATACGTATCCCATATCCTCCAGAAGCAATTTTGGAGCTAGTTGAAGGCTAGTTTTTGTATCTGAATTATCTATTTTTAACTCCTATAGGGCATATTGACTATCGACTATATACCCTATATTTGCGACTCAAATTTTTGAACAGTGCCGACAAAATTTTCAAAAGAAACTTACCTGTATTGGTATGAGCTGATGCAGCTCATTCGTCAGTTCGAATTAAAAGCCGAAGAAATGTATAAAATGGCCGGAAAAATCCGCGGATTTTTTCATGCCTATATCGGCCAGGAAGCTATTGCAGCAGGTTGTATGACTGCAACTTCAGCGGATGATCCGTTTATTACTGCCTATAGAGACCATGGTTTAGCGCTTGCAAAAGGTGTGAGTGCCAATGCTTGTATGGCAGAATTATACGGCAAAGCTACCGGCTGTGCTAAAGGCAAAGGTGGTAGTATGCACTTTTTCAGTGTAGAACATAAATTTTATGGTGGACATGGAATTGTTGGTGCTCAAATAGGTACTGGAGCGGGTTTGGCCTTTGCGGAAAAATACAAGGGAACACAGAATGTAGTGCTTTGCTATTTTGGAGATGGTGCTGCCAGACAGGGTATGTTACATGAAACATTTAACCTTGCCATGTTGTGGAAATTACCAGTGATTTTTATTTGCGAGAATAATAATTATGCAATGGGTACATCTATTTCTAGAACAAGTAATGTTATAGATATTTATAAATTGGCAGATGCTTATGATATGCCTGCGGATAAAATCGATGGAATGTCTCCAGAAGCAGTTCACGATAGTGTTGCAAGAGCAGTGAAAAGAGCCAAGGAAGGTGATGGTCCTACACTTTTAGAAATGAAGACCTACCGTTATAAAGGTCACTCTGTTTCTGATCCGCAAAAATATAGAACAAAGGAAGAAGTGGACGAATACAAAGATCAAGATCCTATTGCCAAAGTAGCTAATACTATTTTAGAGAACGGGTTTGCAACAAAAGAAGACTTACAATTCATCGATCAAAAAATTAATGCTTTGGTAGACGAATCAGTTCGTTTTGCTGAAGAAAGCCCATGGCCTGCTGATGATGAATTATTAAAAGACGTTTATAAAGACGAAGAATATCCATTTATTGTAGATTAACAAATAAGATTAAAAAAATACTATGATCGAGAAACAAGAAAGTGCAGTTGAAATGAATGAAACCTTATTGAAGGCGGAAACAACTTGGAAAAAAATTCAAAAACCAGTATTAGGTGCAGTTACAGCAATTTTAGTGATCGTTGGAGGATGGTTTGCTTACCAAGAATTCATCATGAAACCAAAAGAGGAAAAAGCTGCAGAAGCATTGTATAAAGCTGAACAATATTTTGGAATAGATTCATCAAACTTAGTATTGAATGGAGATGGTCAAAGTAAAGGTGTATTAAATGTTATTAGCAATTATGGCGGTACAAAAGCTGCTAATTTAGCTCATTACTACGCTGGTGTTAGTTATTTAAAATTGGGTCAATTTGATAAAGCTGTTGTTCATTTAAAAGACTTCTCTACTGATGCTCAACAAATTCAGTTATTGGCAACTGGTTGTTTAGGAGATGCATACGCTGAATTAAATAAAAAAGATGATGCAATAGCTGCGTATAAAAAAGCAGCTAACACTTTTGATAAAGATGAAAATAATTCATCTGAATTTTTATTTAGAGCTGCTTTATTATCTGAAACTACAGGTAAAACAAAAGAAGCTTTAGAAATGTACAAAGAATTGAAAATGAAATTTCCTAAAACCGACAAAGGGTTTCAGGCATATAAATATATTTATCGTTTAAGCATAGAAAAAAACGACCTTACTGCTCAATAATGGCCACCAAAGGAAATATTGAATTGAATAAAGGCATCCCTCTATTAAAGGATGCCTTTGTTGTAATTGTTAAAACTGAATGGAATAAGCATATTATTACTCAGTTAGAAAAAGGTGCAATTAACATTTTAAAGGAGAATGGCATTAAGTATAAAGTAATTACAGTGCCAGGCGCTTTTGAAATACCTTTTGCTGTAAAGAATCATTATGCTTATTGTACAACTGTTCCAGATGCCTATATTACTTTAGGTACGATCATTCAAGGTGATACCCCTCATTTTGATTATGTATGCAAAGCAGTTACAGATGGTATTTTACAACTCAACCTTTCCATTGATGTACCTGTTATATTTGGCGTATTAACGGTTTTAAACGAGCTACAAGCCAAAGAAAGAATTGGTGGAATACATGGCCACAAAGGCAAAGAAGCTGCAATTACAGCATTAAAAATGATCAAGCTCAATCGTTCATTTAAATAAATTTCTCCAATGAATGTTCAGATATTTGTTCCCTGCTTTATTGATCAATTGTATCCAGATGTTGCCTTTAATATGGTAAAAGTATTGGAGAAAGCAGGTTGCACTATTTCATACAATAAAAACCAAACTTGTTGCGGCCAACCTGCATTCAATGCTGGTTTCTGGGGAGAAGCAAAAGAAGTTTGTACAAAATTTTTAACTGATTTTGAAGGTGCCGATTACATAGTTGCCCCCAGTGCTAGTTGTGTTGGTTTTGTAAAAAATTATTACAGTAAATTATTTGAGAACTCTTCTCATAAAAGTCTGGCAGAAAAAACGGCTAATCGCATTTTTGAATTTTCCGATTTTTTAATCAATGTATTACAACAATCCGATTTTGGTGCAGTATTCAATGGCAAAGCCACGTATCATGATAGTTGCGCTGCGTTGAGAGAATGTAAAATAAAAAATGAACCTCGGCAATTGCTTCAAAACGTGAAGGGATTAGAAATGGTTGAAATGGATGATGTAGAAACTTGCTGTGGGTTTGGAGGTACTTTCGCCGTAAAATTTGAACCTATTAGCATTGCCATGGCCGATCAAAAAATTACGCATGCGGAAGCTACTAATGCCGAATATATTATCAGTACAGATATGAGCTGCCTCATGCATATTGATGGTTGTGCAAAAAACAAACACAGCCAACTTAAAGTGATGCATTTAGCTGATGTATTAGCTAGTGGATGGTAATTATATCTATTCTCCAATCACCCATTCAAAATCCAATTGTCGTTTTTCTAAATTGGCTGCAACTACTCTGATAGATAATTTATCGCCCATTTTAAACCTTCGGCCACTTCTTCTTCCCACCAAACTGTATTCCGTTTCTATCAATCGGAAATCATCAAAATCGCTTAGGCTAATAATACTTACCAATCCTTCGCATTTATGATCCACTGTTTCAACAAAAAATCCAAAACTAGCCACACCACTAACCACTCCTTCAAAAACTTCCCCTAAATGTCCTTTTAAAAATTCTACTTGCTTGTATTTATTAGCAGCACGTTCCGTTTCCATTGCTGCTCTTTCTCTTTCACTGAAATGTTTATTTTTAGCTTCCATTTTTTTATCGACCATGGGTTGTCCATCTAAAACAGATGTTAATACACGATGTACTAAAATATCCGGGTACCTCCTAATAGGAGAAGTAAAATGACAATAATGCTCGAAAGCCAAACCATAATGGCCTATATTTTCTGAAGTATAAATGGCTTTAGCCATCGTTCTAATTCCTAACTGTTCCAATACGTGTTGCTCTGGTTTTCCTTTAGCATCAGCCAACATAGTATTAAAGCTTTTGGCAATTGCCTGTGGAGTAGACACATCAAATGAATGTCCATATCTTTTTGCATATTGAATAAAAGGAGTTAATTTTTCTTCATCAGGTTGATCGTGTACTCGATAAGGAAATGGTATTGGCTTTTTATTGACGTTTTGTTTAGCCACATTTTCTGCCACTGTTTTGTTTGCCAATAACATGAACTCTTCAATCAATTGGTGGGCTTCTTTACTTTCTTTAATGACAATTCCGATTGGGAACCCTTTTTCATCCAATTTAAATCGAACTTCTTGTGAGGAAAAATTGATGGCTCCTTTGCTGAATCGCTTCTTCCTTAATTTTTGAGCAATATCATTGAGCAACAATATTTCTTCCTTGTGTTTGCCATGTTTTGTTTCAACAATTTCCTGAACATCTTCATATGTATATCGATGATCGGAATGGATCACCGTTCTGCCTAACCAATATTGCTTTACCTCGCCTTTTCCGTTCATTTGAAAAACTGCAGCAAAAGTGAATTTGTCTTCGTTTGGTCTTAGTGAGCACAATTCATTAGAAATTCTTTCGGGTAACATTGGATTTACGCGATCAGGCAAATACACAGAAGTAGCTCTTTTATAGGCTTCCAAGTCTAATTCTGTTTCAGGATGAACATAATAACTTACATCTGCTATATGCACTCCTATTTCGTATTTATCATCTCCTAATTTTCTAAAAGAAATGGCATCATCAAAATCTTTTGCGTCAACTGGATCAATCGTAAAAGTCAAAATTTCTCTGCAATCTTTCCTTCGCTTTATTTCTTCGTTATCTAAAATTGATGGAATTCTCCCAGCTTCTTCTATCACGTTCTCAGGGAAACTCAATGGAAAGCCAGCTTCAGCCAATAACTCTTTCATTGCAGCATCGTTTTCGTTTTCTGCCAACAACACAGACACTACTGCTCCAACAGGTTTTTTATCTTCCTTATCCCATTTAACCAATTTAACAACCACTCTTTCTTTATGCTTGGCGCCATTTAAATCTACCATCGGAATGTATAGATCTGGCATAGGTTTATCGGTATCAGGCACAAAAAAAGCATGATGTGCCGATAACTGAATATGGCCTATAAACTCGGTTTGTTTACGAGAAACTACTTCAACAATTTTTCCTTCTTTTTTACCCGTTCTAGTATTCTCTTTAATTACTTTGACGCGCACGGTATCGCCATTTAAAGCCGTACTAAAATCATTGGGCCTAACCAATACATCTCCTGATTGATCTTCAACAATTACATATCCTATGCCGGATCTGGTTACATCCAGTTTACCTTTTATGGTTTGCACCATAATAGATTTTGCTTTGAGTTTTTGTTTTGATTTCTTTTTAGGTTCCGGACGAGGTGCTGGTTTATTTTTTTTCATATAGCGCTGGATTAAAGTTGAAATGCTGGATAAAGTTGACCACCATTTCATTAAACTGAGTCCCTTCATCAAACAAAAAATGATGACGAATAGGAATTACATACAAAGGAATGTTGGTTAATTGTTCATTGAATTTTGTCAAACGAACAGCATCTTTCTCCGTAGTTAATATTAATTTATTGGATGTTTGTATTGATTCGTATTTATTAATTATTTCTTTTAAATCATCAATAGAGAAAATATGATGATCCGAAAAATCTTGCTGGTAATAGGCAGCAGTATGATACAATAAAAAATCTTTTAATGGCTTCGGATTAGCAATACCACAAACCAATAAAACCTCGTCATTTTGCGTAATGATATATTTGGTATTAGTATTCACAATATGATAAGGCGTATCATATTGAATGGTTGTAAAAAAAACTCTTTGCATAGGCAAAGGTTTTATTTCCCGAAGTATTTCTAATTTTTTTTGTTCAGATAACTCTGGAGGACATTTTGTAACAATAATTATTTGTGCTCTTTGAGCAGATGCTTTCTCATCGCGTAAATCTCCTGTAGGAAGAAAAAAATCCCGAGTGTAGATATTACTAAATTCAGTGAGCAAAATATTCAAGCCTGCAATTACTGATCGATGCTGAAATGCATCATCCAAAATAATTGTTTGTAAATCTGGCAAATCCTGTAATAAATGTGGAATGGCAACAATTCTCTCTTCTCCAACTGCAACAGCAAGATCAGGATGTTTTTGATAAAATTGCATTGGCTCGTCTCCAATTTCCAATGCAGTAGAGTTCGAATTAGCAAGGGCATAGCCCTTGGTTTTTCTTTTGTATCCTCTGCTAAGGGTGGCAATTTTATAGGTAGGTTTCAATAATTCAATAAGGTATTCTACCATCGGGGACTTACCTGTTCCTCCTACCGCTAAATTTCCCACACAAATCAATGGAAAATTAAAATGTGCAGAAGCCAACCAATGTTTGTCAAAACATTTATTTCTAATGAAAATAATGATTCCATAAATTATGGCGAATGGCAATAAAAGTACCCTAAATGATTTTAGAAATATGGTATTAAAATTCATATACGTGTTCCGGTGTTATCCCTATAGATAAAGGTATATCAAATTCGTTGGTGTCTTCAATGATTTGAATGGGTTCAAAATAAGAAATACCTAATAAAATGGCATCTTCCTTGCAATTGGCCAAAAAACGATCATAATACCCTTTCCCATAACCTACCCTATACCCATTTTGATCAAATATAAGTAATGGAACAATAATTAAATCGATCGCATGCGGAGCTATGATTTTACCTTCTTTTGGTTCTGTGATACCCCATTCATTGGTAACAAAAACAGTGTCATCATTTACTTCAATAGCAGACATTTGATGATGGTCATTTATTTTTGGGTAACACAATTGTACTGAAGGAATCATGTGTAATAAATAACGACTTAATAAATGGGTGTTGGGTTCATTAAAATGCTCTATTGGCCAATAAGTCATACAGTTTTGAACAGCAGAAAAAGAGAGTTGTTGAAACTGAATCAATAACAGATCATTCAACTTCAACAACTCTTTTGAAGAAAGGGATTGTCTTTTCGCTTTGAACTCTTCTCTTAGGGCTGATTTATGCATGCCTATAATTAAATGTATTTGATTAATTGCCCATGAATGCGTTTAGCTTCATTGGATATCACAGATTCATTAATAGTAGATAAAGAAGGAATACTGGCAATTTTAGGGTACCCGCTCCATTCGACTATTTCATCTTCATAATCTAAATAGGTATCTGTAAAAACCCAACCAATCACATCTATATTATTTGATCGGCAAAAAGCGGCAGTTAATAAAGAATGATTGATGCTTCCTAAATAATTTCTACTTACTAAAATTACTTTTGCTTGCACTAATCTTATAAAATCAACCAACATTACATGCTCATGTAAGGGAACCATCAATCCCCCTGCTCCTTCAATTATTAGTTTTTTATCGCCAATCAATTCTTGTATGTCTTGAGTTGCTTGAAATAATTTGATCATTTCTATTTGAACGCCATCATTTCTTGCGGCTATATGAGGTGAAGCGGGGGTTTTTAATTGATATAAAGATGGGTGAATGACTGATTCTTTATTTAATATCAATCCCTCCACTGTTTTTGAATCAGTTGACCCTTCTAATCCCGCTTGTATTGGCTTCCAGTAATCTGCAACTAAGGATTCGGTTAATATAGCAGCAACCAATGTTTTTCCAACATCTGTTCCAATTCCAGTAATAAAAATCGGTGCTTTCATGTGGTAAAAATACCAAAAGCAAAAGCAAATCAATACTTTTAACGCTCAAACTTTCCATGGTAATAAAATATTAGTATGAAACATTTTTTAATAGGCCTATTTATACTCATTGCTAATGGGCAAATGCAAGCCCAATCAGCCAAAGACATTATTCCAAAACCAGTTAGTATTAAAGAAGGAACAGGGAAAATTTTGATACTAAGGGATGAATTTGGCATTTACTGTACCCCTGAATTTATACCACAAATAATTTATTTAGCCAACCAAATAAAACTTCAAACACATATCAGTTCAATTATTCAACAAAAACAATCAAGCACAACACAAATTATTGTTCAAAATACATCCAGCTTTGCTTTAGAAGAACAATATCAAATTTCTATTGACAGCAAAATGATTGTTATAAAAGTTAAAACTGCCAGGGGGTTAATCAATGCAAGTCAAACACTCTTACAACTTTTACCAATTGGAGAATATAAAACTGCGTCGTTATCACCTGTTCAGATTAACGATTATCCTCGTTTTTCATATCGTGGAATGCATTTAGACGTGGTACGTCATATTTTTCCAGTGAGCTACATCAAAAAATACATTGATTACTTGACTTTTCATAAATTCAATACATTTCATTGGCATTTAACTGATGACCAGGGATGGCGTATTGAAATGAATCAATACAAAAAATTAAATACCATTGGTTCATGGAGAAATGAAACTTTGATTGGTCATTTTAAAGATACCCCTGCTAAATATGACAATACTCGATATGGAGGTTATTATACCAAAGCTGAAATCAAAGAAATTGTTGAATATGCAAGCATTAGAGCCATAACGGTGATTCCAGAAATTGATATTCCAGGGCATAGTAGAGCAGTTATTGCTGCATATCCTGAATTGAGTACAAAACCAGATACTTCTTGGGATGTAGCTACTACTTGGGGAATGTATAACAGACAGAATAATGTGTTAGCTCCTAAACCAGCTACATTTCAATTCCTAGAAACCGTCTTTGGTGAATTAATTGATTTATTCCCATCAAAATACATACATATTGGAGGAGATGAATGCAGTAAACTTTGGTGGAAACAAGATCCAATGACTCAAACATTCATGAAAGAAAAAGGAATTAAAAATGAAACTGAATTACAAACTTATTTTATCGAATTCATCGCTCGTTTTTTGCAATCGAAAGGCAGAAAAGCCATTGGTTGGCATGAGATCAATGAGGGAGAATTAGATACTTCTACAATTGTTATGAATTGGGGAGCAGATAAGCAAGCCATCGAAGCTGCCAACAAAGGATTTAATGTGATCATGACACCCGGTAAGCCTTTTTATTTTGATCATTATCAATCTGGAAATCCTTCGGATTCTTTGGCTATACACGGTTACAACCCAACAGAAGCTGTCTATTTATATGAACCAATACCTGCAACCATTTCTTCAAAAGGTTTAAGTAATAAAATCATTGGAGGGCAAGCAAATGTTTGGACAGAATATATGGGCAACGAAAAGAAAGTAGATTATATGATCTTCCCTAGGATGACTGCATTAAGTGAAACCCTATGGACTGCTCCTGCACAAAAATCATATGCCAATTTTTTAAACCGTTTAGAAAAAACAGCCATCCCGAGATACAAATATTGGAATAGTTCTTGGTTTAAGAATTATGCTAACTGGGGTATTGCCAATGCTCCAAAACAATAAAGCCCTTTAGAGCTTTATTAGTCATTCTAAAAATTGCTTTTAAACTTCAAATGCGCTGATTTGTAGTTTCTATGAATTTTCCATAAGTCAATTGCACAAAACATTTTTTCATCTGCTTGTTCATTAGTATTCAACAAACCAGTTGCTAATGTTTCTTTTACTTCGTACATCAATTCTTCTAAGTGTGCCCTATCAATTTTTACGATAGAGGGCATAATTTCGCCTTTCATTTATTTCTATTTTAAATTTACAAAATTGAGAGCCAGCAGGGGTACTAATTCAATCGTTATGAAGTATGGCGTTCCTTTCTACCTGTGAGATGATATCAACTATTTGCTCTTTCGGATGCAAAGGTACATCGAAGAGGTTTCATAAAAAAATAAACATCTAAATAAAATGTTAATTAATCATTTGGCCTTTTACAAAATCTGCTACCAAATAACCAATGAGTTTGCCGGTACCATTGTCTTTGCGCCCATCAGCCAAATGAGCAGCACCTTCTGAAATATGTAAATAAGCTGCTTTAGCATCGGCTGCCGCATAATTTACAAACTGTCTTGCGTGAATGGGGGTTATTCCAACGGGAGATTGTGCGCTACTTAATGCATTTTCAATGCAATCTATATCTAATTCTATTCCACATAAAGTATCATCAGTAAAATCTGTTGCATGAGCTACTGCTTGTAAAAATGTTCTTTTCTCATGCACAAAAATATCTTCGAATGTTATACAATCTACAAATGGATTATTAACAATATCCATCCAAACATTTTGTGGTAAATAATTTTCATGAATTCCAACAACACAATATTTTTCTAAATATCCGTCTGCTTCTGCATAACTAAATCCATTTCCGCTATGTCTTCCTTCCATCGGACGAAAATCGGCATGAGCATCTAGATTGATTGCATTGATCTGTGCGATAGGTATTAAACCTGCTTTATAATATCCTTTTGCTGCACCTTTAATACAAGGGTATGAGTTATTATGTCCACCCCCTATTACAATTGGAATTTTATTATTTTGAGTAATTAGATGAATAATTTGTTCTACTGCTTCGTCGATGGTATTAACTGCGTGCCGATAGGCTTCTACTCTTTCTCCTTCATCATGGGCATTTTGCTCAATCATTTTTTCAATCATAGAAAAATCAAAATGGCCCAATAACAACATTTCACTTCCCTCTAAAAAATCATTGCTTTGAATATTTAGGAATGCATGCAAAAAAGCTACCCATGCAGAGTCTGTTCCACCAATTCCGCCGTTTGCTTTCACACCAAGATCTTCAGGTATTCCTAGAATTACATATTTAGCCGATGATTGTTTCAATGAATCATTTAGCTGATCAGTAGGTTTAATCACTTGAATTCGTTCTCCTAATTTGGTTTCGAAACGGCGAATTCTTGTTACAGAAAGTATATCTTCTTTATTGTAAAATTTAAAATAGTTCATAGCACAAATCTTTAATTAACAATCGGTATATAAATATACTAAAAAAAAGCACCATTAATCATTACTTTATCAATCAAATTAGCACCAAATGCATAGGGCAAATAATTGATAGAAGGTATTGGTTTTGTAAAAATCAAATTGGCATTTTTCCCGATGGTAATACTACCCAATTCCGCTCCTAGTCCCATTGCATAAGCCCCATTGATGGTAGCAGCGTTTATGGCTTCAGATGGCAACATTTTCATTTGAATACAACTGAGACTTACTACAAAATTCATATTGCCACTAGGGCTAGAACCAGGATTAAAGTCTGATGCAATCGCCAACGCTGCATTGGCCTCTATTAATTGACGAGCTGGTTGAAAAGGCATACGTAAAAAAAAGGCAGCTGTAGGCAATAAAGTACCGATTGTATTTGAGTTGGATAATGCTTGAATTGCCGCATCACTCATGGTTTCCAAATGATCCACAGACAATGCGCCTAGTTTCACGCCCAATTCTACACCACCTGAAGCATGTAATTGATTTGCATGAATTTTTGGTATTAGACCATATTTTTTTCCTGCATTACAAATTTGTTCTGTTTCTTCTATACTAAAGAACCCATCTTCACAAAACACATCAATATAATCAGCCAATTGTTCTTTGGCAATTGCTGGCAACATTTCTTCAATAATTAATTGAATATAGCCTTGATGGTTTTCTTTAAATGCAATCGGATAAGTATGAGCTCCTAAAAAACTAGCTTTGATAGGAATCGGAGAATGTTCTTTCAATTTTTTAATAACTCGAAGCATTTTCAATTCATTAGCAGTATCTAATCCATAACCACTTTTTATTTCAATAGCACCTGTACCTAGTTGAATGAGTTCATTTAATCTAGCCAAGGCTATATCATATAATTCTAATTCAGTTGTATTGGCTATTTTTTTTGCAGAGTTGAGAATGCCTCCTCCTTTAGCAGCTATTTCAGCATAAGTTAGCCCATTTATTTTGTCTACAAATTCATCTTCTCTACTCGAAGCAAAAATCAAATGAGTATGACTATCACACCAAGTAGGAAGAATAGAAGCCCCATTTGCATCATAAATAGTAGAGTCGGAAAGAATGGACAAAGCATCTTGGCTTAATTCTTCCATATTGCCAAAACGCTGAATGATTCCATTTTCAATTTCTAAAAAGGCATTACGAATGACTGGCAAATCAGCCATTTCTTTACCTCTTAGAACTTTAGTTGTAGTTCTTGTGTTAACTAGATTTGCAATATTTATAATCAGCCATTTCATAATTGAAAATTAGTTGATTTATTCTTTATTTAGTACCTATTTTCGAATATATGACCAGTTTAATAATAGTAAGGTATCCTCGATTAATGGGCTGGGCAGGCGTACTATCAATGGCATTATTTCGGATTCCACTCTGGTTTAACCGAAACATTTCATTTTGGAAACTAATGGGATCTGGGAAAAATGGCACATTCGATAAAACGCCTGATTGGAGACAATGGGCCATATTAATGGTCAATAAAAAGTTGGACAAGCATGAAACACCTATTTTCTTCGAATATTGGTGGAAATTTTTTCGGTGTGAAAAATGGACCATTTTATTAGACCCTATAGAAGGTCATGGATTATGGGATGGCAAACAACCATTCGGACAATTAGCAAAACAGACAGATTATAATGGCCCCATTTGCATATTAACAAGAGCCACCATAAGACTTCAAAAAATGCATCTTTTTTGGAGTCATGTAGATGCCATTGCGTCCCAAATGGCTGGGGCAAAAGGATTTATTACTTCTGTAGGAATTGGAGAAATCCCTTGGATTAAACAAGCCACATTCAGTATTTGGACAAATAGGGAAGCTATGAAAGCCTTTGCTTATCAAATGAAAGAGCATGCTGATGTAGTAGTAAAAACCAAGAAAGAAAAATGGTACAGTGAGGAATTATTTGTTCGATTTAAGCCTTTGGCCTCCTTCGGATCATTGAATGGAGATTTGCCATTTGAAATAAAACCTTAATTTGCACTTCAATTGATGAACCATTGTTCTACCATATCTTTTTTAACGGCTCATTTCGCATGGATGTATCGCGGATTGAATTCTATGCCCGACCATTGAAGACTCCATAAATTTTTTGCATACATATATGCTGATTAATGCATTATGGTATGTTGGTTTTTGGATGTTTTAATCTACTTTTTATTAATTCAAGTATTTTGAATTGGATCTGATCCGATCATTGCAATTCATACAGATTTCAATAATATTATTAAGAATTACAAATAACTCAATAACCAATAACCAATAACCAATAACTAACAACTAAAAGCTTAATAAAATGAAAATATCAGTCACTTCAGAAATAGGAACACTAAAAAGATTGCTTGTTCATAGCCCAGATAGTGGTTTAGGAAAAGTAGTGCCATCAAAAGCCCAGGATTGGCTGTTTGAAGATATAGTTCACTTAGATACGATTCGCAAGAACGAATACGATTTCTACACAAAAATTCTATTGTATTTTTTAGATCCGGAAAAAATCAAAGGAAAATTAGCTGCAATTGATGAGGAAGTTGCCAACAGAAATTTTTATAAGCCAGAAGAAGAAGATTTTTTTCGTTCCGATAAAGTGATTGAACTACAATGGCTATTGGCAGATATACTCAACGATAGTGATATAAAGTCGAAATTAGTGGCTTCTGTTTGCGCTATAGAAGGTTGTTCTTATCAAATGCAGAAAACATTAATGGAATACAATTCCAAAGATTTAGCAAAGACATTTATCAGTGGAACTTCCAACGAAAAACAGCTTTTATTCCCTCCTATCCCTAATTTTATTTTTACAAGGGATATTGGCATCACCATCAAGGATCATATATTATTGAACAAGCCTGCAAAAAAAGCAAGAACAAGAGAAGCACTATTAGCAAGGTATATATTTTTCAATCATCCATTTTTTGAAAACTATCGCGACAATATCATTGAATTATCTGATACCAGTCATCATTTTTTATTACCCAAAGAAGATGATGAAAGAAAAATCACATTAGAAGGTGGTGATATCATGGTAGTAAGCGATAAACATTTATTAGTAGGCGTTAGCGAAAGAACATCTTCAGAAGCTGCTGTGAAAATCACCAACACCATTTTTGAAATGGGATTAATGGAAAAAGTAACCATTGTAAAAATTCCTAAAAAAAGAGACTACATGCACATTGATACTGTTTTTACACAAGTAAAAAGAGATGTATGGGTCATGTTAGGAAATTTTTCTAGAAAGGCAGTTAAGCACGAAGACGCAAGTGCAGTTGAAAGAATTCTTGAAATCAAAAAAGAAGAAAAAATAAAAATATTACAGTTTCATCGTAAAAGTCCAGAGAATCCAATCTCATTCGAGAGTTTGGAGGATCTTTTGGTAGACATCAGTAAGAATGATTTGCAATGCGAAGGCGAAGTACGTTTTATTTTTTCAGGTAATAACGAATTCCCCTACAGTGCAAGAGAACAATGGACAGATTCTTGTAATTTATTAGCACTAAAAGAAGGCATTGTATTAGGATATGATAGAAACGACAAAACAACCGAAGCTTTTAAACAAGCAGGCTTCAATATTATTGATGTAAAAGAATTATTACAACAATTAGAAGCAGGAACCACTACAGTTGACTCCTTAAAAGACACATTTATTTTAATGCCATCTGCCGAACTTTCAAGAGCCCGGGGTGGATTTCATTGTATGAGTATGCCATTGTGGAGAGATTCAATTGATCAATAAAAATAAATTATGCAACATAGTTCACACTTATTAATGATTCGACCAGTTCGATTCGATTTTAATGCTGAAACAGCTGTTAATAATAGCTTTCAAATAAACTCAAAAGACCTTTTAGCGCAGGAAAAAGCAGCGGAAGAGTTTAATCAGTTCATCAAAGTACTTACATTGAACGGAATTGATGTAACTGTTGTAAATGATACGCCAGAACCGCATACACCAGATTCCATTTTCCCCAATAATTGGATTTCATTTCATACCGATGGCAGCATTTGCTTGTATCCAATGTATGCGCAAAACAGAAGGCTCGAAAGAAAACAATCCGTTTTACAAGCTATTGAAGAAAAATTTATTATTTCTAAAACGATTGATTTTTCCTATTACGAGAAGACGAATATTTTTTTAGAAGGAACAGGCAGTATGGTGCTCGATAGAGATCATCATATTGCTTATGCGTGTTTATCGCCTAGAACTGATCTTGCTATTTTAAAAGATTTTTGTAGCCAATTGAACTATACGCCCATTTATTTTTGGGCAATGGATGGAGGTAATCAACCAATTTATCATACCAATGTGATGATGTGTGTTGCCGATAACTATGTAGTAATTTGTTTGGAATCCATTCCAAATGCAGAAGAACGAAAAATAGTTATTGATTCATTTACAGCATTAGGAAAAGCAATTATTGAAATCAGTTTCGACCAAATGAACCATTTTGCTGGCAACATGCTTCAGGTACATAATAAATCAGGAAAAAAATTCTTAGTAATGTCTTCGCAAGCATTTCGTTCATTAAATAAGATTCAAATTGAACAGATCGAAGCATATAATCAAATAATACATTCAGATATTACAACCATAGAAACCAATGGCGGAGGAAGTGCAAGATGCATGATGGCAGAAATATTTTTGCCTAAAAAATAAACTAAAGAATATTAAAACTTTTACGAACCCCCTCTTCAAAAGAAAGGGGTTTGTAATTGAGTTCTTTGATGGCTTTATCTATTTTCAATCCTGACCTTTTTGCTCTACGAACTGGCTCCGGAAAATTGGCACTGGTTACAGCTTCAATTAAGGATTCATCTAAGCCCAGTAATTCAGCAACTTTAATGGCCATTTGATAAGGTGTATAAATTTCATGACCCGCCAAATGAAAATCTCCTGTTTTTTGAAGGGCAATTATTTGTGCTATACCCTTACATATATCTTCTGCATAAGTAGGTGTTCTAAATTGATCATTCACTACTTTAATTGGAAGCCCAGCAATTAATTGTTGAGCAACCCATTGAATGAACCCAGACCTCATCCCTTCTCTGGTTGGTCCATAAATAAAAACGGGTCTAACGATGGTGTATTTAGTTAATGTAGATTTAACTAATTTCTCTGCCATCAATTTACTTGTTCCATAAAAATTAAGTGGATCTGGTTGATCCAACTCGGAATGAGGACCATTTTCACCAAAAATAAAATCGGTGGATAAATAAATAAAATGAGCATTTACTTTTTGGGAAGCATCCACTAAATACTTAGTTACTTCTACATTATTTTTTATACAAGCTTCTTGATTGTTATTGCATTCATCTGGTTTACTCATTGCTGCTGCATGTACAATAATTGTTGGTTCGAGCTTGCAAATTAACATGTCAACAGAACTAACATCTGTTAGTTCCAAATAATGATAAATAATGGTAGGGTGCTGTTGTAAAACCGTTTGATTCCGATAAGTACCGTGCACTTCAAACCCATTTTCATTGAAAAAAATGCATAAATGTTGGGCTAAAAATCCATTCGCACCAGTAATCAATAGTTTCATGATACAATGCTACAAAAAAAACAAAGAGCATTTCAAATGGTCATTAAATTTCAAATCCTTACATTTGACACTCCGTGTAAGCTTTACACATTAATTTTGATTCAAATACGTCTTACATTTGATGTAGAATAGAATAAAACAATGGAAGCAAAAAAAGTGTCGAAAATAGGCGTGTTAACATCTGGTGGAGATGCTCCAGGAATGAACGCAGCCATCAGGGCCGTTATTAGAACTACTACCTACTATGGATTAGAGGCCTATGGGGTAATGCGAGGTTACAGCGGCATGATTGATGATGATATCATTAGAATGGAATCCCGATCGGTTGCTAATATTATACAACGTGGTGGTACTATCTTAAAAACTGCAAGAAGTAAAGAATTCCATGAATATGCAGGTCGCAAAAAAGCGTATGAGAATTTAAAAAAACGAGGTATTGATGGCCTCGTAATTATTGGTGGTGATGGAAGCTTTAAAGGTGCCCAAAAATTCAGTAATGAATTTGATATTCCATGTATTGGATTACCTGGGACCATCGATAAAGACATTGCTGGAAGTGACTTTACAATTGGTTTTGATACAGCTGTAAATACTGCTGTAGAAGCAATAGATAAAATCAGGGATACCGCTGATGCACATGACCGTTTATTTATTGTTGAAGTGATGGGCAGAGATGCAGGTTATATTGCTTTACATAGTGGTATAGCAACAGGTGCAGAAAATATTTTGATACCAGAAACAAAAACAGATATTGAAGCATTGATAGAATCTTTGAATGAAAAAGAGAGAAGGCAAAAATTGGTGAACCTGGTTGTAGTTGCAGAAGGTGATGAATTTGGAGGTGGTAATGAAATTGCTGCAATTATTAAAAGAAGAATTCCAACTGCCGATACTAGAGTATGTATTTTAGGGCATATTCAAAGAGGCGGCTCTCCCTCTTGCTTAGACCGTTTAATTGCAAGCAGAATGGGTTTTCATGCAGTTGAATGCCTCATTAATGGAAAACACAATGTAATGGTAGGTATTGTGAATAATAAAATGCATTATACTCCTTTAGATAATGCTGTAAAAGCAAAGCAAAAAATTTCGGAAGATTGGTTTAGAATTGTTAAGATTCTTGCCAGCTAAATTGTAAATTAAAATGAATAAATACTATGTCTAAGAACCTCGACAAATACCTGCACAGAAATATGGATAAAGAAGCGGGTGTGAAACACGTTGCTCATAAAACAAAAATTGTTGCAACGGTTGGACCTGCATGTGACACTTACGAGAAATTATTGGAATTGGTAATTGCTGGTGTGAATGTGTTTAGATTAAATTTTTCTCATGGAAATCATGCTGATAAATTGGCTATCATAGAACATATTAGAAATATCAATAAAACTCAACCTTTTAATATTGCCATTCTTGCCGATTTGCAAGGCCCAAAATTACGAGTTGGTGAAATAGAAAATAACGCGCTCGAAATTAAGGCTGGAGATATTTTAACTTTCACCAATGAAAAATGCGTTGGTACACTAGAGAAAATTTATGTGTCTTATCCTAATCTAGCAGGTGATGTTACCATGGGGAATATCATTATGATTGACGATGGAAAATTGGAAGTAAAAGTGTGTGGGATAGAAAAAAATGGTGACGTAAAAGTGCAAGTGATTTTAGGTGGAATTCTTTCGTCTAAAAAAGGCATTAATTTACCAGATACCAAAATATCATTACCAGCATTAACTGAAAAAGACCTTGCAGATTTAGAATTTATTATTGAACACAAATGTGATTGGGTGGCTTTAAGCTTTGTAAGAAGTGTAAAAGATATTGTTATTCTAAGAAGTAAATTGGATGAAAAGAATAGCAAAACAAAAATCATTGCAAAAATTGAAAAGCCCGAAGCATTAGTAAATATTCGAGACATCATTTTAGAAAGTGATGGAATAATGGTAGCAAGAGGCGATTTAGGTGTTGAATTACCAGTAGAACAAATTCCATTGATACAAAAAGAACTAATTCGCAAATGTATACACAGAGCTAAACCAGTAATTGTGGCAACACAAATGATGGAGAGTATGATGGAAAGGGTGAAACCCAATAGAAGCGAAATCACAGATGTTGCCAATGCTGTATTAGAAGGTGCAGATGCTGTAATGTTGAGTGGAGAAACAGCAGCAGGTAACTACCCTACCCTTGTTGTTGAAACAATGAGAAAGATCATTGCAGAAGTGGAGAAGAAAGAATATCGATATAATCGCTCAGAAGATCTAAAACCACAACCACATTCTCCTTCTTTTCATAGTGATGCTATGTGTTATAATGCATGTAAAATAGCAGAAGATGTAGAAGCCAGTGCTTTAATAGGGATGACTCAAAGCGGATATACTGCTTTTATGCTAAGTAGTTACAGACCTTCAGCTCCTTTATATATTTTTACAAAAGAAAAATCTTTGGTTAATCAATTGAGTTTAAGTTGGGGTGTTAGGGCATTCCATTATTCTGAGGAAGAAAGCATAGATGATATTGTTCAAGATCAAATAGATATTTTAAAAGAAAGAGGTTTTGTAAACACAGGGGATGTAGTAGTAAATACAGGGAGTACGCCAGTTTCATTGCACTTACCTACCAATTTGATCAAATTGACAAAAGTGAATTAATCAACCTATTCAAGCTAAATTCTTAAAAAAGATTCTTCATTCGGAGAATCTTTTTTAATTTCAAGCATTACTTATAATCGAATATTGCTAGCCATGAAAAAAATGTTGTTTTTATTATTGTTATTAACTACAGTTAAAGCGATGAATGCCCAGGAGATATCTATTATTCCTCAACCCGCAACAATGAGTATCGGGAAAGGACAGTTAACCATCAGTCAAAAAAATCAGATACACTTATGGGGTTCGGGATTAGAAAAGAATGCCGAATTTTTACATGATTATATTAAAAAATTGTATGGTATTTCACTTAAAATCACCAAAGAGAAAAAAACGATAACTAAGGGAGATATCGTATTGAATTTCGATAAAATAGAACATTCGATTGCAGGTGCCTATCATTTAGAAGTTACTGACGATAAAGTGTATATAGGCGGCGCTAATGCAACAGGTGTATTTTATGGTATTCAGTCTTTGATTCAATTATTACCTACATCTTCAACCGCTCCATTAACCATTCCACAATTGTCCGTAGATGATAAACCTCGTTTTGCTTACAGAGGAATGCACTTAGATGTTGGTAGGCATTTTTTCAATCTTGAATTTGTAAAAAAATACATCGATTTTATTGCCGCGCATAAAATGAATACTTTTCATTGGCATTTAACGGAAGATCAAGGATGGCGAATAGAAATAAAAAAGTATCCAAAATTAACCAGTGTTGGTGGCACTAGAAATGGAACTACCATTGGCCGCTATCCAGGCACAGGTAATACTAATACAACTTATACTGGCTTTTATACTCAACAAGAAATTAAAGAAGTAGTTAAATATGCTTCCGATCATTTTGTAGAAGTTATACCAGAAATTGAATTACCTGGCCATTCTTCTGCAGCAATAGCTGCCTATCCGGAGTTGAGTTGTTTTCCGGAAGAGTCTACTAAACATCCAGCTAAAACGGCTTGGAACGGCTCTACTGAAGGCAAACAAGTACAACAAACCTGGGGTGTTTTTGAAGATGTTTTTTGCCCAAGCGAAACTACATTTCAATTTTTAGAAAATGTATTTAACGAAGTAATTCAATTATTTCCTTCGAAATACATCCACATTGGAGGAGATGAATGTCCGAAAGAATCTTGGAAAAGATCGGCATTCTGCCAACAAATCATCAAAGACAAAAATTTAAAAGATGAACATGGTTTACAAAGCTATTTTATCCAAAGAATAGAGAAATACTTAAATAGCAAGGGCAAACAAATTATAGGGTGGGATGAAATTTTAGAAGGCGGATTAGCACCAAATGCAACTGTTATGAGTTGGCGTGGTGAGAAAGGCGGCATAGAAGCTGCTAAACAACAACATAATGTAATCATGACACCTGGAGACTGGGTTTATTTCGATCATGCGCAGAACAAAAAAGAAGACTCTGTAACTATTGGAGGTTTTACTGATTTACAAAAAGTATATGCTTATGAACCAATTCCTAAAGGACTTAATGCCAATGAAGAAAAATTTGTTTTAGGCGCTCAAGCTAACTTATGGACCGAATATATTACCAATGTTCAAAAAGCGGAATACATGCTTTTCCCAAGAATGAGTGCTTTGAGTGAAGTTCTGTGGAGCCCAAAAGAAATTAAAAACTTCGCAGGATTTCAAAATAGGATGCAAAAACAATATGAACGATATGTATTTTGGGGTATAAACTACAATAAACCCGCAAAATAAATGCGTTTTAATGCGTCTTTATAATTAAATAATGAGGATATCTGCAATTATGGGCTTAATTTAGCGATATTAAAAATTAATCAAAATGGTAGACTCTTTCGAAAAAATTGATGTAAAAATTTGTGAAACTCCAAATGATGGAGCAATTTATGTTGCCAAACAAATTGCCGAATTAATTCGATCAAAGCAAGTGAATGGAGAAAAATGTGTGCTTGGTTTAGCTACTGGTTCTACCCCTATTAAAATGTATGCAGAACTAGTAAAAATGCATAAAGAAGAAGGGCTGAGTTTCAACAATGTGATCAGTTTTAATTTAGATGAATACTATCCTATAGATAAAGATGCGTACCAGAGTTATTGGAGCTTTATGCATCGACACTTATTTAATCATGTAGATATAGATCCTGCAAATATTCATCTTCCCAATGGCAATGCTCCAAAAGAAGAAATGAAAAAATATTGCGAGTCTTATGAAAAAGACATTGATGCTGCCGGTGGTATTGATTTACAAATTTTGGGAATCGGGCAAAACGGGCATATAGGATTTAACGAACCAGGTTCAAGTATCTTATCAAAAACAAGATTGATCAATTTAGAAAACAGTACAAGAATTGCCAACTCATATGAGTTTCAAACAATATCAAAAGTTCCGCGCTTAGCTGTAACAATGGGCATAAGTACTATTTTAAAAGCCAAGAAAATACTGTTAATGGCTTGGGGCCATAAAGCCAATATTGTAGCAAAATCTGTAGAAGGAAATGTTACAGAAACCATTCCTGCAAGTATTCTTCAGCAACACTCCGATTGTAGTTTTGTAATTGATGAAATAGCTTCTAAAGCGCTAACTCGAATCAATTCTCCTTGGTTAACTGGAGAATGTTTTTGGACCAATGCGATGGTTAAAAGAGCGGTAGTTGATTTAGCCCTAAAATTAAAAAAATCAGTATTGAGTTTAACGGCTCATGATTACACAGAAAATGGTTTATCTGATTTATTAGTAGAGAAAGGTGATGCTTACGAAATTAATTTACAAGTATTTTATTTATTGAGAGATACTATTACAGGTTGGCCAGGCGGAAAACCCAATTCGGTAATTCCCGCACACCCTGAGAGAAGTGCCCCTCATCCAAAAAAATGTTTGATCTTTTCTCCACACCCAGATGATGACATCATCAGTATGGGAGGAACATTCATGCGATTGCATGACCAAGGTCATGAAGTTCATGTAGCCTATCAAACAAGTGGTAATATTGCTGTTTCAGATGAGTTTGTAACTCGATTTATTGATTTCGCAGTAGGTTTTGAAGAAATGTTTGGAATAGATTTTCAAAAAAGCAAAGCACAATTAGATGCTGCAAGAAGTTTTATTGCTTCCAAAACAAAAGACCAAATGGACACACCAGAAATTCGTGCCATTAAAGGATTGATTAGAAGAGGAGAAGCAAAAGCAACCTGTAGGTATGTAGGGTTAACCGATGATCGATGCCATTTTATGAATATGCCTTTTTATGAAACTGGTGCAATAGAAAAAAATCCCTTGGGCGAAGCGGATATTTTGGTAACAATGGAATTACTGAGAAAACTACAACCACATCAAATCTATTGTGCTGGCGATTTGGCAGATCCGCATGGAACGCATAAAGTGTGCTTAGAAGCAGTTTTTGAAGCATTAAGAAGATTGAAAGCCGCAAATGAACCTTGGGTAAAAGATTGTTGGGTTTGGTTGTATAAAGGAGCTTGGCAAGAATGGGATATAGATGAAATTGAAATGGCCATTCCTATGAGTCCAGATCAAGTAAAGAAAAAAAGGTTCGGCATTTTTATTCACCAGTCTCAGAAAGATGCAGTGCCTTTTCAAGGATCTGATAGCAGAGAATTCTGGCAAAGAGCAGAAGATAGAAATGCCAATACTGCCAATATTTATGCAGAACTTGGCTTGACCAAATATGCTGCAATGGAAGCATTTGTTAGATGGCATTATTAGTACATTTACAACATGCAACAAAGGGAGAAGAATCAATTATTGTCTATTGAATGGAAAAATGCTTGGGCCAATCAATCATTTAAAATCAAAGCAATTATTGGAAGTATTTGTTTATTATTTATTCTGGTTTCTTTTCCCCGATTTTTCGCAATCATTGAATTAAGGAATGGTTTTGTTTTATCGGATTATTTTTTAAGCAAATTACCATCGGCTGATTTATCCATCCCAATTTTTATTACCATTTGGTCTACTGCATTTTTATTGATCAACAGAATCATTCATAGCCCTTCCTTATTTCTTCAGTTTTTGTTGAGTTTTTTGTTTTTATGTATTGCAAGAATAGCTACAATTGCATTTTTCCCTTTAGATGCACCAAATGGATTGATCCAATTGAAAGACCCAATTAGCAGTTTGTTTTATGGAGGCAAAGACCTATTTATTACAAAAGACTTATTTTTTTCTGGGCATACTGCCACTCAATTTCTCATGTTTCTATGCCTTCAAAAGAAAATGGATAAATACATTACTGGATTAACAAGCATAGCCATTGCATTAATGGTGTTGATTCAACATATACATTATACAATCGATGTTATAGCTGCTTTCCCAATTACTTATATGGTTTATTTATTGGGAAAAAAAATATCGACATATTAAAAAGCTTCGCCAATTTGCAAGTAAAATCCTTTATTCACTCCATTCCCCATACCATAGTCTAAACGTATATTCAATTTTTCCGACTTATTCAAAGCAAATCTGCATCCAGCCCCGTAAGAATATTTAATATTCTCGAAAGATGCATGCGAAAATTGATCATTTACATTTCCCAACCCTCCAAAAGCAACAATACCAAAACGCTTTTTAATATCTATCCTATATTCTGCCTGTGAAACAATCAATTGGTGATCTCTATATCTACCACTGTAGTAACCTCGCATCTGAGATGCACCTCCCAAAGAAGCTAAACTTCTAATAGGAATATCAGCACCACTGTTATTAAAACTATACAATTGCAAGGCCAATACTTGACGCTTATTTAACCGAATAAACTTTCTTAAATCAAAAACAAAATTGGTGTATTTAAAATCAGATCCAAGGATTGGGTTAAAATGATTAAAAAAGAATTGGGCAAATATTCCTTGATTGGGAGCAAATGCATCATTCCTTGAATCATATGTGATACTAGCGCCTAAACCAGATACTTTATATCCATCTTTTCCCGGAATATTTTCTTTATCGAACAAACCACCATTTTCGTAATGTATATCCCAGACAGTTTGAAATTCATAAATTCCACCTATAAATAATCGCGGAGCAATTTTTCTCATTAAATGTGCATAAACATAAAACTGTTTAAATTGGTAAGGTTCTTCTGCACTATTGGGAGTTCTGTTGCCTAAACCCCAAAATTTGTCTGGGAATGAACTAAAAGAAATTTGTTCAGTTAAAATAAATTTCTCATTGTTGAAATACTGAGTACCATTTATTGCAGAAACAAATTGCTTTTTGGTAGAGTAAATGGCTACGGCTTGAATACTAGAAGTTCTCGTAATAGTATCACTTTTATTTACATGAAAAGTAAAAGATCCAGCCCCTCCGAATTCCCAACCCGTTTCAATTGACTTAGCAATTACTGGGAAAAGTAACAAATGATGCTTCTTACTACTATCCTTCTGTGCCGATAAGTGGTTGGTATTTACCGTTAAAAAAAAGGTCATTAGCCCATAAAAGAGGCTTATTTTTGCTTTCATCTGACTGTAAATTAAGCAGTTATAGATAATTATGCGAAAAAAAGACCAAATAATTGGCTTTTTAAAGTATTTTGTACCTTTGCAACTTTGGCGAAATAATTAATAATTAGTTAATATCAACTTATTTATAAAACGAGCGTGTCAGGATGAAAAAATGGGAATGCAATTATAGCTTAGGAGACACCATCACGGAAGAACAGATTGATTTTTTTAATGAACATGGGGTAATCATTTTTAGGAACTTTTTATCGAAAGAACTAGTAAATGAATATATCAATGAACTTAAAAGAATTGAGCAGCTTTGGTTAGATGAGAACAGAGATAAAGTAAACGGCATTCCGCTTAAATTCGGAATGGATGAAAAAGGCAATAGAACTATTCAAAGGCTTTGCTTTGCCTCTCAATTCAGTAACCCCTTGGGAAAACTTTTAGAAGACCCAAGATTAAAAGCCTTGACCAGTTTTTTACAGCCATATGAAGGGCGTATTGGAGAAGATGAAAAAGATGGTCTAGTCATTAATAATTACATCAACACGGCAAATTCCGGTTTTACGCAAATGGGATGGCATACAGATAGCCCTAGAGACTTATTCTTAGGTCAAAAGATAATGCCTATGTTGAATGTAGGTATTCATTTAGATACTTGCTTATTCGACAACGGAGGTCTTAGAGTAATTCCAGGCACACATAAACAAAATGTATTGAAATTATTGTTTGGAAAGAAATATTTTATAGATAACTCAGACGATAAAAGAGAAGTTGGTTTTGATATTAATGCTGGTGATTTAACTGTGCATGATGGAAGAACCTGGCATAGAGTAAAGCAATCTCCCCTTGTTGGCGAAGCAAGCAGAAGAAGGGTGATGTATGTTCCGATCATTACTGGAAAATACAAGCCAAAAAATGAAGATAGTAGAACTCCTTTTTACCACAAACTATCAAAGAAGGTACCCAAATAATTGAACCGAAAAAGTCAACTTTAAGTTGGCTTTTTTTAATGATGGAAGATGAATTATGCATTAATTACTGGAGCAAGTAAAGGAATTGGCAAAGCCATTGCTTTTAATCTGGCAGAAAAGGGGCATGCAGTTTTATTAATTGCGCGCAGTGAACAATTGTTGAAAGAAGTATCTGCTGAGATCAATCAGCAATACAAAGTACCTACTGCATATTTAGCGATTGATTTATCTGATACTTCGGCTCCTCAACAAATATTAGATTGGTGCAATTCGAATAACTACTCCGTAAATATGCTCATTAACAATGCTGGGTATGGATTAAACGGATTATTAGAAGATTATCCTTTGGAAACTCATTTAGAAATGATGCAAGTGAATATGAGTAGTTTGTTGGCGCTTACTTACTTGTTTTTGCCATATTTAAAAAAATTACCCAAAGCCTATATTGGTAATATTGCAAGTGGTGCTGCTTATCAAGCCGTTCCTGGCTTGAATACATATGCTGCCACAAAAACCTTTGTTTTGAGCTTTAGCAGAGGGTTGGCTTATGAATTGCGCAACTCAACGGTTTCTGTATCATGTGTTTGCCCTGGGGCCACGGATACTGATTTTGCCAATAGAGCCCATGTAACGAACGCTAAAGCCTTAAAAATGGCGGAGAAGTTCAATATGAGTCCTACTAAAGTTGCATCCTTAGCGGTTGATGGCATATTAGCAGGTAAAGTTGAAATTGTGCCTGGATTTATTAATAAAATGGCTAAAGTATTGGCTAATTTATTGCCGGATCGATTATTGGAAAAATCGGCAGCAGATATTTACGGCATATAAACTTTCTCGAAGATTTTGTGAATATAGGGGATTGCTTTATATTTGCAGCCCTCTAGGGGAATGGCTGCGTAGCTCAACTGAATAGAGTACCTCACTACGGATGAGGGGGTTTTAGGTTTGAATCCTAACGCGGTCACTTAGTAAACATCAATTTACCTCAAATCCCTCTAATTATTAGCATTAGAGGGATTCTTGTTTTCAGTCTACCCCACTTCAAAACAGTTTTTATCCACTTTTGGAACACCATTCTGACACCGATTGATTTCATTTTGTCACCGAAAAACAACAAAATCATGAAAAAGCAATCATCAGTTGGTTTTACCATCTACCCCAACATCGTCAAAAAAAGTGCAAAAACTGGAAAATACCCAGTGTACCTTAAACTAACTTACAATGGAGATAAGGTGGAAACAAGGCTTCCAAAGGAAGTTGACCTTACGAGTAAAGAACTATTACACTGGGATAAAGTGACGCAACGTGTATTGGTAAAAAGTTGCAAGCTGAATGATTATCTAAATAAGATTCAGGCAAATTGGCAAACGTACATGGTACTTAACAATTTCGAGCCTAGAAATAGCCTAAATGACATCGTAGCAGTAATATTAGAGAAAGTATTACCCAGCCGAATGTTAACTGTTCTTCAATTCCTAGATACGTTTCTAATTGAAAAAGTTGATGGAGACGGAACGAAAAAAAAAGGTACAAAAGAAAACTACCATAAAGCTGCCAAACATTTTAAAGCATTTTTGAAAAAAGCAGACTTAGAAAAACTACTATT
>JANOZT010000054.1:0-101708 GCA_031429515.1 Sphingobacteriia bacterium | reverse complement strand
TTTTCATCTGGTTTATTTTTTGAAATTTTAAATAGCGGTTTAAAAGTGGCCCACAACAGTTTGTTTATTTAAGTTATGGAGACTTTCTATTCCAATATACTATTTTATTCTGCTTCATTGCTACTAATCATCTAAATAAATAACATCTATATGGGGCATAAAAAACCCACATTGCTGTGGGCTTTAATTAAAACTGTGGAGAGTATCGGGGTCGAACCGACGACCTCTTGCATGCCATGCAAGCGCTCTAGCCAACTGAGCTAACCCCCCGTAGGTTGCAAATGTATATGCAGATGGCTTACGGTCAAAATTTTACTTTGAAAGCGCTTATTCGTATATTACTCATCTAAAAATCAATCAAATGCGCTTTTTACTATTTATAGTTACTATTGTTTTACTTAGTGCTTGTCAGCCAAAAACAAATAACGAAAATTCATTAGCATCATATTTTACTTACAATGACTCCATTCAGGGTGCAGGCGTTAAAATGATTCCAATCAAAACCCCTGTTGGAGACTTTAAAGTTTGGACCAAGCGATTTGGCAATAATCCCAAAATCAAAATCCTCTTGTTGCATGGCGGTCCTGCAATGACGCATGAATACATGGAATGTTTTGAAACATTTTTTCAGCAACAAGGTTTTGAATTTTATGAATATGATCAATTAGGCTCTTATTATAGCGATCAGCCTAAAGACTCTAGCCTCTGGACAACTGAAAGGTTTGTTGAAGAAGTAGAGCAGGTTAGAAAAGCCATAGGAGCTGATAGTACAAACTTTTATGTTTTGGGTAATTCTTGGGGTGGTATTTTAGGGATGGAATATGCGCTTAAGTATCAACAGCATATTAAAGGGTTATTGATCTCCAATATGGTGAGCAGTGCCCCTGAATACGGTAAATATGCCGATGAAGTATTGGCAAAGCAAATGGATCCAGCGATATTAAAAACCCTAAGGGATATAGAAGCTAAAAAAGATTTCAATAATCCTAAATACATGGAATTATTGATTCCGAATTTTTATCATGAACATATTTGTCGTTTAACTGAGTGGCCTGATGCATTGAATCGTTCTATCAAACATGCCAATAATGAAGTATACGCTATGATGCAAGGTCCAAGTGAATTTGGTATTAGCGGTAGATTGGCAAAATGGGATATTACTGATCGATTAAAAGAAATCAAAGTGCCTACCTTAATGATTGGAGGCAAGCACGATACAATGGATCCTGCTGCAATGGAGAAGCAAAGCAAATTGGTTCAGAAAGGCCGATATCTTTATTGCCCCAACGGAAGTCATTTATCTATGTGGGATGATCAACAATTCTATATGAAAGGAGTGATCAATTTTATTCATCATGTAGATAAAGGGATGTAAATCAAAATCAAAGTTTGTAAGTTGAAATCAATTCTGACTATTTTATTTTTCACTATAATTTTCAATACATCATTTTCTCAAAAAGGGAATCCCGTATTAATTTTAAATTCTGCTAAGCATTTTTTTTCCGATGATAAAATACCGGATTCTTTTTCAATTAAACTTGTTGGATCAACACTCTTAAAAGCGACAGTGTATTTTTCGATATTTGATCATCAGCAAAAAATGATATATCGAGATAGTTTTCCATCCATTTACTTATTGGATTATTCAATTGAGAACCATGATCCTTTAACTAAAAAGGAGAACTATATTAAAAAAAGGATGAAAGAATTTTTTTCAAAAGAAAACTTTCAACAGCCAGCAATTGGTAAGAATGAACCTTTTGATAATGACTACACTGAAATTAAAAAGTCAATCTGGGATGAAATACAAGCTGACCCAAAGAGAAACGGGTTTTACTATTATACCGACGGCGAAAATGGCAAGAAGTTAACTTTTTCAAAGAAATTAAAAAAAGTAGTTATTTATCAGGCTTGTTGCTAATCTACTTTCCACCAATACCTACGACCCCACAATCATCCTCGCATTTTTACCAAAGATCTTCTTAAAGATTATTGCTACAAGAATTGATAATGATAATGACAAGATAAGTAATACCAATGCACCAAGAACTATATTAAGAGGATCAATTGCTTTCCATTTTAAAAATATTGGCATAACTAGTCCCATGGTTGCTCCTAAAAAGAATGCATGTAAAAAATAAATAGTGAATGAATAATTAGCTATCCTTTGCATCCATATAGGTTGTTCAGTTGTTTTATTTTTTAACCATAATAAAACGAGTAAAGAAAGCCCCATTTTTTGAATATAAAATAGGCAGGATTTTAAACCAAAAAAACCAAACTTATCAATTAAGTTATAACTACAGTAGATCAATATTATCGATGATACAATACTAATTACCCATATAAGTATTTTGTATTTCTTGATCCATGCAATTGATTTTTCTAGGTCCAAACCTATAACCATTCCAGCCGCATAGGCGCCAGTAAAATACAACATGGTTTGCAAGCTTAATTGATTGCTTTGCATTAATTCTTCTAATTCGATTCTTCTAAAAACAAGTGGAATAAAAATAAAAATACCCAATAACCAAAAACCCCATTTAGGAATTTTAATGAAATAATCTAATAGGGGTGTAACTAGGTACATAAAGAATAATACCGGAATATACCAGTATTGAAAATCAGCTTTACCATAAACCAAATTTGTGGAAAAATCTTTCCAATAAGATGCCCAACTAGGTTGAAAGGAATACCAACTTTCAGGTGTAAAATGATTCATCGAAAAAAGGATTGTAAAAAATAAATACGGTAGTAAAACGTATTTTAGTTTACTGATGAAGAAAGATTTAAAGCCTTTATATTGTAACACAGTTACATAAAGTATTCCTGAAATAACCGCAAAATAAATTGTGCTATTATGGAACAAAATCTCATTGCCCATTACAATGGGATTTTTTGGATTCCAATCAAAATTGGGAACCATAAATAAGGCAAAAACCACCGCATGAATGGCTACTATATTAATGATTGCGAACCCCCTGAAACTATGTAAATAGCCAAGAAATTGCTTTTCGGGTGTTGAAGCCATTTTTTTTTTGAATTTAATATTTTTTATTGAAAACTCAATTTTATCAACCAAACTTTTAAGTAATTCACCGAAAATCTAAACCTATTGAATTCATGTGCGGAACATTCATTAATTTACCCTTCTAAATTTCAATCATGTCTATTCAATTATTATCGCCAGGCACAGTCTTAAAACCCAAAGGCCATTATTCTCCAGGAGTAGTGCATAATGGATTGGTGTATGTTGCAGGGCAATTGCCTTTGGATGCCAATGGAACCCCTCAATTAGAAAGCATTGAAATTCAAACCAAACTATGCTTATACAATGTGGAGCAAATATTATTGGCTGCAGGGTCTGACTTGGAGCATGTATTGAAAGTGAGCATTTTTGTGAGTGATATTGCCCATTGGCCGATAGTGAATGCTACTTATGCAGCCATTTTTGGAGATCATAAACCAGCAAGAATTATTGTTCCATGCAATCAACTCAATTATGGTTGCGCTATTGAAATAGATTGTATAGCAGCAGTAAAAAAATAAACATGACTGAAATCACGAAAGCAGATATACAAAAAGCGCACGAGCTCATCAAGCCTTATATTCATACTACGCCTGTGCTTACCAATGCAAGTATCAATCAATTGGCTGGTACAGAGTTGTTTTTTAAATGTGAGAATTTTCAAAAAATTGGGGCATTTAAAATCAGAGGGGGGATGAATGCTTCATTGAGTTTGTCTGCTGATAAATTAAAGAATGGCATTGCTACACATTCATCTGGTAATCATGCGCAAGCAATTGCTTTTGCTGCTAAAGAATTGGGCACTAAAGCCTATATAGTAATGCCCAGTACTTCTCCTTCAGTGAAAGTAAATGCAGTAAAGGGTTACGGAGCAGAAATTACTTTCTGCGAACCTAATCAAGCTGCAAGAGAAGCTGCTGTTGAAAAAATTATTCAAGAAACAGGAGCTGAATTTATTCACCCTTATGATGATTATAGAGTAATCACTGGTCAGGCAACCTGTGCAAAAGAATTACTCGAAGCTGTACCCGATTTACAAACAGTAGTAGCTCCAGTTGGGGGTGGCGGTTGTTTGTCTGGTACCGCTTTGTGGTCACATTTTTATAATCCTGCTATAGAAGTATATGCTGGCGAACCAGAAGGAGCTGCAGATGCAGTGTTAAGTTTTCAATCAGGCAAAGTGGAGAAAGCACCTTTTGTAAAAACCATTGCTGATGGATTAATGACTACGCTGAGTGAACAAACATTAGCCATTATTCGTGCACATGTGAAAGACATTTTATTAGTGTCTGATGAAGAAATAAAAGCGGCTTTGAAATTGGTATACGAAAGAATGAAAATAGTTGTAGAACCAAGTTGTGTGGTTCCATTAGCTGCAGTTTTAAAAAACAAAGCCTTGTTTGCAGGCAAAAAAACTGGAATTATTTTGACTGGCGGAAATGTAGATTTAGCTCGCTTCAATGAATGGTTTCAATAGTTCAAATCAATTATTTTAGAAAATGTCCGATCAACTTTCTTCCATTCAATTCGATGCAATTGTTATAGGCTCTGGCATTAGCGGAGGCTGGGCTGCTAAAGAATTGTGTGAGAAAGGGTTGAAAACTTTGGTACTCGAAAGAGGCAGAAATGTGGAGCACTTAAAAGATTATCCTACTGCAACTATGAACCCTTGGGATTTTCCTCACCGAGGAAAAATCCCACCACCTGAAGCAGATACAACTCCTATTGTTAGTCATTGTTATGCTTTTACAGAAGCGAGTAAGCATTTTTTCGTTAAAGATTATGAGCACCCATATATACAAGAGAAACCATTTAGTTGGATTCGTGGTTACCAGGTAGGAGGCAAGTCGCTCACTTGGGCTAGACAAACACAACGATGGAGCAAATACGATTTTGAAGGCCCTTTGCGTGATGGATTTGCAGTGGATTGGCCCATACGTTACAATGATCTTGCACCTTGGTATAGTTATGTGGAAAAATTTGCAGGCATTAGCGGCAATAAAGATGGTTTGGATACATTGCCTGATGGAGAATTTTTGAAGCCTTGGGAAATGAATTGTGTTGAAAGAGATTTGCAAACTAAAATAATGAATGCCTATCCCGGCCGACATGTTATTCAAGGCAGATGCGCTCATCTTACGGAGCCCAATGAAATTCATTTAGAACAGGGAAGGGGAAAATGCCAGGCAAGAAATTTATGTGAAAGAGGTTGCCCTTTCGGCGGATATTTTAGTTCGAATAGTAGCACATTGCCAGCAGCAAAAAAAACAGGCAATTTATATTTACAAACCAATGCAGTAGTTGATTCTATTATTTATGATGATACATTACAAAAAGCGGTAGGAGTGCGGGTGATCGATTCAATTACCCATGTTGTATCTGAATATCATGCGAAAATTATTTTTTTAAATGCAGCCTGTTTAAATACCAATTTGATTTTATTAAATTCAAAAAGCAAGCGATTCCCCAATGGTTTAGGTAATGATAGTGGACTTTTAGGAAAGTATATTGCATTTCATAATTATCGTGGTACCATCAATGCATTGTATGATGGACCGGATGATAAATATTATTTTGGCAGAAGACCTACACAAGTAATGATGCCTAATTTCAGGAATGTATTAGAACAAGAAACGGATTTTAAAAGAGGCTATATGATTTTTTTCAATGCTTCACGAGGAAGAGCTAAGTCAGAAGAAATAGGTGCAGCTTTAAAAGAAGCAGTTAGTGAATTAGGAGGCTGGAGAATCTATATGATGATGCAAGGAGAAACAATTCCCAAAGAATCCAATTATGTTGCATTAAGCGAAACAGAAAGAGATGAATGGGGTATTCCACAATTATCTATCAATGTAGACTACGATGAGAACGATGAAAAATTAATTCAGGACTTTTTTAAAGAAGGGAAAGCCATGCTCGAAAAAGCAGGCTGTAAAAATATTTCAACTAATGATAGTAAGCAAAATCCCGGATTAGATATTCATGAAATGGGAGGAGTGCGAATGGGAAGGGACCCAAAAACATCTTTACTCAATGAATGGAATCAATTACATGCATGCAAAAATGTTTTTGTAACTGATGGAGCATGTATGACTTCTACAGGATCTCAAAATCCATCTCTAACTTTTATGGCCATTACTGCAAGAGCAGCTAACTATGCAGCTGAAAACCTATTTTAATTTCCAAAGTTGGCCTTCGTAAACAAAGGGCTTCAATTCAATATAGTATTTATTGGGTTCGGAGATAAATTCGAAAACCATTGAATAATATTGTTTTAACCAATTGTACATTTTGGATTTATCATAAAACCAACAAGTATATGATGCTTCTACTCCGTAAAAAACTGGCGGCACATGTTGAATACAAATTCGATCTTTGGCCTCATCATTGTAAGCCATATAATCTAGAAAGACAAAAGGTATTTTTTTGTTTTTAATCTCCTCTAGTAACTCATAAGTTTTCTCGATGTATTGAATAACACCGCAAAAAATGATCACATCAGGTTGGTGTTGTTGCAAGCACTCATTAATATTATAAAAAAAAAGAAGTTGATCAGTTTCGAATTCAGCTTTACCTGCTTCAACATAATTGGGTTGTTCTACGATGCACCATTTTAAACTTTTTAAATGGCTTAAGTAAGGTGCTTTATGGTAATAAGTAGTGCCTAATGATCCACCAAAATCAAGAACTACTAAAGCATTGTTTCGTAGAGAGGCTATCCACAATAAAGAGGATAGCATATTAAAATTCATGATAGGTTGATCGTACTCAATTCCATCTCGCTCGTAAGCAATTTCTTTGTTTACCACTTTTCTTGTGGTTTGTTTTATTCTTTCTAAAATTACTTGTTCATGATAGCCACCTGCTTTTTTATTGGCTTCTTCAAATGAATGGTAATTTCCTTTCCAACCATATTTTAAACTATACCATCTTGCCGTTTTTACAATAGGAGGTATGAATTGTTTGATTAAATAGTGCACTTTATTTATTTTTTTACCTGTTCTTCTTTTATTTTATTCAAATACGCTTCACTTGCTCCCTTGCCTTTTGGAATACTTAATGATGTCCAATTTTTTTGCTGAATCATTCTGCCAATATATACTATCTGCCCTACATGATAAGGATAATGGGCTAATTGGCGAAGTATAGCATCGTATACTAAAAGAGGCTCTGTTCTAATATATACGGTTTTATCTAAATCAGCTTCTGATAAATTGGTTAAAGTATCGATCAAGCATTTCCACCCATCATTCCAAAACGCTAAAAGATCTGCTTTACTACATTTCATTGCTTCAAATTCAGCATCTCTTTTTCGCCAATGCTTTTCTCCATCTTCTGTTAAAAAATTGGTCCACCTGCTCAACATATTGCCATACATATGTTGTATGATGATGGCAATACTATTACTTTCTTCATTCGGTTGATAAAAAAAATCAGCCGATTGTAATTGCTCAAAAGTTTTATCGCCTAATTCTTTATAATAAGTAAATCTTTTGATAGCGTCTTTAAGAAAATCCATAAAATCAATATTAGTTTTATAGGCTTATCAATAATTCACAGTTATTCATTGAATTTAAAACCCTGCAACAGAATCATCACCTCTTTTATCGGCTGCAGCTTCTCTTCTTTTATTTGGAAGAAAACGAATTCCTTCTGTTTTACCTATAGCGCCACGTTGAGTTATTTTATAACCCATTTTGATCAATTGATCTTTAGTATTTGCATCAAAGTCGGGCTCAATCATTACTTCATCGGGAAGCCACTGATGATGAAATTTAGGTTTATCAATAGCATCGCCCACTGTCATATTATAATCAATCACATTGATCAATGCTTGAAAAACAGAAGTTGGTATGGTAGTGCCTCCTGGAGTGCCTATTACTATATAAGGTTTCTTGTCTTTTAATACCAATGTAGGAGTCATAGAACTCAACATTCTTTTTCCAGGTTGAATAGAATTAGCTTCTCCACCAATAGCCCCATACATATTAGGAACACCTGGTTTTACACTGAAGTCGTCCATTTCATTATTCAAAATAAATCCAGCTCCACCAACAACTGTTCTATTGCCGAAACTATTATTCAATGTTGTTGTTACTGAAACCATATTACCTGCTGGATCAACTACACTTAAATGCGTTGTTTCTTCACTCTCTTTAATGATACCTGCTTTTACATTGCTGCTTATTCCAGCCTTATCAGGATTGTAATCACTCATTCTCTGCGCTAAATAAGCATCACTCATTAAGGTTTTTACTGGCACTTTAAAAAAATCTGGATCACCCATGAATTCTGCCCTATCTGCATAAGACCTTCTTTCTGCTTCAATCATCAATTGCACAGATTTGGTGCTTTGAAAACCGTATTTAGTCATTGGATATTTCTCCACCATTTTCATCATTTGTGCAATCAAAATACCACCACTGCTCGGTGGAGCAAAACTGATAATTTCATGTCCACGATAATTAAATGATAGGGGGTTACGTAATTTTGCGGTATAATTTTTTAAATCATTCAATCCTACAATGCCGTTTCCTCTTTGCATTTCTGCTACTATTAATTCTGCAGTTTTACCATCATAAAATCCTTTTGCACCTTCTTTTTGTATGCGTGCTAATGTAGCTGCCAGATCTTTTTGTACCAATGTATCACCCACTTTCCATTTTGTTGGTCTTACAAAAGCAGTTGCTTGAGTACTGTTTTTAATGATTGATTCTCTCACTCCATTTAAATTGGCTGCTTCCTTATCAGTAAGCACATATCCCTTTGCTGCAATATCTATAGCAGGTTGGATCAACTGTTCAAAAGATAATTTTGCATAAGGCATTGTTGCAAAAAGCCCTGCAATTGTTCCTGGAATACCTGAAGCTAAATGACCGGCCATAGAAAGATTCATTTGAGGATTTCCATTTTTATCGAGATACATATCTCTACTGGCTTTTTCTGGTGCAGCTTCTCTATAATCAATACCGATTAATTCGCCATTTACTTTTCTTCCTAATAAAAAACCACCGCCACCAATATTTCCTGCTTGAGGATATACAACTGCCAACGCCAGCTGAGCGGCAATGGCTGCATCAAATGCATTTCCACCTCTTTTCATAATTGCTGCACCTACCATGCTCGCTAGTGGGTGTGCGCTGCTTACTGCAGCTTGCTTGAACTCACCTCTTTTAATAACAGTATATGAGTATGGGTTCACTTCTTTGTCTGGTCCAATAAATGAAAAGGAAGACTGTCCGAATAGGAGGGTGCTTGCTATCAAGCAAATGCACCATAAACTTAATTTTCTCATGGGCTTAAATTACATAAAATTGAGTTATCGTTTCAACATAATTAAAGAAACTTATTCCCAAATTTGCTCATTCGTGATGCGTTTATTGTTATTTTCACGCCTCATTTATTAATTATGAAGAAAATACTTTTTATTGTTGGTTGTTTTATTATAGCTGGAACGGGATTTGCTCAATCTTTGCAAAGTCCGGAGCAATTTCTCGGGTATAAAGTCGGTACTCGATTTACCCGTCATCATCGAGTAGTGGAATACGCAAAATCAATTGCCTTGGCTAAACCAGATATGGTGAAGCTCGAAAAATATGGAGAAACCAATGAAGGCAGAGAATTATTAATCACTATGGTGAGCTCTCCTGAAAATATTCAAAAGCTAGAGTCAATTAGAAATAACAATTTGCGGTTGGCTGGTTTGAATGCAGATAATATGTCTGCCCAAACAGAAACTGCACCAACCATTGTTTGGTTAAGTTACAATGTGCATGGAAATGAAGCTTCTTCAACCGAAGCATTTATGTTAACTATATATGCATTGGTTGATCCTACTAATACACAAACCAAAGAATGGTTACGCAATACGGTGATTATTTTAGATCCTTGTATCAATCCTGATGGTAGAGACCGATATGTGAATTGGTACAATTCAATGGTGGGAAAAAATTACAATGCAGATCCTGCATCAAGAGAACATTCCGAACCTTGGCCAGGTGGAAGAAGCAATCATTATAATTTTGATTTGAACCGCGACTGGGCATGGCAAACACAAGTGGAAACACAACAACGATTGAAGAAATATTTACAATGGATGCCTCAGATTCATGTAGATTATCACGAGCAAGGATTCAATGAACCCTATTATTTTGCACCTGCTGCAGATCCCATGCATGAAGTAATAACTCCATGGCAGAAAGAGTTTCAGGTGATCATTGGAAAAAATCATGCAAAGTATTTCGACAATAATAATTGGTTGTATTTTACCAAAGAGCGCTTTGATCTATTGTATCCTTCATATGGAGATACTTATCCTATTTATAATGGCGCAATTGGAATGACTTTTGAGCAGGGGGGTATTCGTGCAGGTCTAGCTATTCAAAATGAAGATGGCGACACTTTAACTTTAGTGGATAGGGCCATACACCATTTTACAACAGGAATGTCTACAGTTGAAATGGCTTCGAAAAATAGACAGAAATTGATCAGCGAATACAAAAAGTTTTTTGAAGATAGCAGGTCTGGTAAAATGGGTGAGTTTAAAACTTATGTTTTTACTGCAAAAGAAGAAAATAAGATCATTGCCCTTAAAAAATTGTTAGAACAGAATGGAATAGAATATGGAACATTGAGCAATAAAACTTTCAGAGGGTATAATTATTTTTCTGGCAAAGACGATGCTTTTTCAGATGAGGGATTTCATATAGCGATCAGTGCTTTCCAACCAAGATCTGTAATGGCAAAGGTTTTATTAGAGCCAAAAACCTTGGTTACTGATTCCAACACCTATGATATTACGGCTTGGTCTGCTGCTTATGCTTACGGCATTAAAGGATATGCAGTTAAAGAAAAGTTGGACTTTAGTGGAGAGCCAAAAACGGCAACTGCAATTAATGAAGTAATGAGTAATTACGGTGCTTTAATTCCTTATAATTCATTCAATAGTGCAAAAGTGCTGGCTCAATTATTAAAAGCGGGCATTAAAGTGAGGTTTGTAGAAAAACCTTTCACGTATAAAAATAAACAGTACGAAAAAGGAACATTGATTGTGTTAAAAACTAGTAATAATAACAATTGGTTGAGCAATACCAATGAAGCCTGTAAAAAATTCAATGTTCAAGCAGTAGGAGTTGAAACTGGTTTTATGGATAAGGGCGCTGATTTTGGGTCACCTGATATTAGGAATATCACCGATGCGCCTAAAGTGGCCATTGTTTCTGGAGAACAAACATCTTCATTAGCAGCTGGCGAAGTTTGGCATTATTTTGAAAAGCAATTAGAGTATCCTTCTACACTAATTAATGCTATTGATTTACAAAGAATCAATTTAAAGAATTACCAAGTATTGATATTGCCCGATGGCAATTACAGAAATTTAGGAGATAAAGCAATTGTAGATAAACTAAAAGATTTTGTGCGTGGAGGTGGTAAGATCATTGCTTTGGAAAATGCAATGGCTATTATGGCAAGTGGAGATTGGGGAATCAAATTAAAAGATTCAAAGCCCGATAATAAAGGAGCTGACTCTACCATAAAAAAATATGGCGATCGCGAAAAAGATTATTTAACCAATTCAATTCCTGGAGCAATATTTAAAGTAGACTTAGATAATAGCCATCCTTTAGGCTTTGGTTATCCTGATTATTATTACACTTTAAAGCAAGACAATAATTTATATGAAATCATGAAAGATGGCTGGAATGTAGGTACTATCAAGAAAGATGCCTATGTAACAGGCTTTGCGGGGGTTAAAGTAAAAGCTAAATTGAAAGAAGGGATGTTATTTGCAGTCCAAGATATTGGTGCAGGTTCAGTTGTATATTTTTCTGAAGATCCTTTATTCAGAAATTTTTGGGACAACGGAAAACTCTTATTTGCTAACGCTGTATTTTTAGTCGGACAATAAGCGTAAGAGAATTATGAATTAAGAAAGATGAATTAAGAAATTAGGTTAACTCTTAATTCATCTTTCATATTTCATCTTTCATATTTTATCTTTCATCTTTTATCTTTTATCTTTCTTAATTCTTATCTCAAAATTTCACATTCACTGCAAACATGAAATTCGTTCCGGCCATCGGGTAAAAATAATTCTCGGTTGTTTGTGTTCCACCCGCAATATAACTGAATGTATATCCATTGGGTTCATACAGTTTATTAAATATATTATTTACTAGAAAAATGAATTGCACCTCTTTGGGTAAACGAGTTCTTAAAGTATAGATGGCCCTTAAATCCTGTGTGGTAAATGCTTTTAGCATTCTATTTTCGTTTTGAGTATTGTCTAAATATTGTTTACCTACATATTTATTCAATAAGCTGATTTCACCGTTCTTAATAGGAATAAAATTCAAAGCCAAACTGCTAATTGTATTAGCGGAGAATGCAATATCTTTATTTTGATGTTGAATTTTATTTTGAAGTCCATTGTCGTAATTATCTATGTATTCTGTAAATAATTTTATTTTATTTTGACTTACGGTAAGATTTCCCGAAAAATTAAACCAAGTAGCCAATTTTGCACTGGCTTGTAACTCAATGCCCATTCTATAACTCGAAGGGATATTGGTTCTTGTATAGGCACCAACATCATTAATTTGACCCGTTAATACCAACTGATTATTATAATTCATATAATACAAAGTAGCGCCAGCAGTAAAGTTTTTCCCTCTTTTCTCAATTCCTAATTCCCAATCATTCAATGTTTCGTGTTTTGGCGTGGAAATAATTCCTGCTTCAAAATCATCTCTATTCGGTTCTTTATTGGCAACAGCAAAACTCAAATAATTATGCCAACCATTTTTAATATAACTAATTCCAATTTTTGGATTCACGAAATTGAATTGCTTATTGATATTAAGCGTTTGATTATTTTGGAAACCATAAATATTGTGTTTAACAAATCTAAACTGTAGATCAGCAAAACCGGTTAAATGCCCTGCCAATTGATGTTGCCATTTTGCATAAGCATTTACATCTGACTTATCTGCTGGATAAAAATAATACCGATAATTGGCAGGAATGGTACCGCGCTCCATCCAAGCAATTGTTCCAAAATGATCTCCTTTATAGTTATTCCAACCTCCTCCAATAGTAATTTCGTCTTTAACGCTTTTATATTGAAACGACAATATCTGTCCGTAGAAATCATTGTCTAGCCAACGTTGGCGCACCAAATTGGTTTTGCTAAAAGTTGTTCCACCTACAATAATATTGGGTAATCCATATTTTGAAAAAGATTGATCAGCCTTATACTCTTCATAGTATCCTTTACCCTTTGTATAAAATAGCGCTGTGTTAAACGACCATTTTTCATTGATACTATGATTAAAAAATAATTGATAATGAGTCTGAGTATAATTGTCTGTTTGATTATCATACGGCGTCCCTAATTTTTCTGAACCAGCAGCGTTTGATGTTCTACTAGTTGCCAATGTTGCTTCATCGATACCATACCATGCTTGATAGGTTTTTTCATGACCCGAAAAAATATTCATTCTCAAGGATGATTTTTTATTGATAAAAGCAGTACTAAAATAAAATGATTGTAAATTACTAGCTGCTCGATCTACGTATCCATCACTACGAATACTGCTCAATCTTGCATCAACCATAAAATGGTTGCCCAGCAAGCCACTTCCAAATTTTAAGGTATTTTTATACGTATTAAATGAACCGATACTATTGTTTGATTCTGCATAGCTTTTTTCATTGTATTCATTGGTTGATAAATTAAGTGTTGCCCCAAAAGCCCCAGCACCATTGGAAGAAGTACCAACCCCTCTCTGAATTTGAATGCTGTTCACCGACGATGAAAAATCGGGTAAGTTTACAAAAAATGTACCCATGCTTTCCGCATCATTATAAGGAATGCCATTCAATGTTACATTGATTCTTGTAGCATCAGTTCCACGAATTCTCATGGCAGTATATCCAACTCCATTGCCTGCATCTGAATTGATAACCACTGATGGGGTTTGATTGAGTAGATAAGGAATGTCTTGCACCAAATTCAATTTTGCAATGTCTGCTTTCAATAAATTGGTTTTGGTGAATGGGGCTTTATCAGATGCCCTAATGGCATTCACTTCCAAAGGTTGTAAATAGGATGGGCTAGGACTTAATGCAAATTGGAGCTCGGTAATTTTAACAGGATCAATATTGAACGTTTCCGATTTGTATCCCATGCTCGAAATAAGAACAGTAGTATTTTCAATTTTGCTGATCACAAAATTTCCGCTTTCATTGCTTGTTACTTGTTGTTTCCCCGAAGCAATAATAGCTCCAGCAATGGGATCTTTGGTAGTTTGATCAATTACTACTCCTTTAACTGTTTTTGAAGATTGGGCAGCAAGTATAATTGCGAATAGCAAAAATGCTGTTGTTCCCATAATTTTTTTCATTTTTCAATGGTTTTAAAAATTAAATAATGGGAACAGGGGATGCAAGAAGAAAGGTCACTATAAAGAATGGAACACCTTCCCTTCGCAGGAATTACCCTGTTCAGGTTCAACGGGTATTTCTCAGCCTTAGCGGAAATTTCCGATCAAGCACCCCGAGGACGCTGCAAAAATATCATTTAGTTTGATATGAACCAATGTAACTTTATGATGAATCATCCGTTTAAAGTAAAATGTGTGTATGAAAAAGTATATTTTAAGCTTTGCCATCTTGCTAGTATTGATATCCAGCGGATTTGCCCAATCAGAAAAAAACTTGGTTTTTGATGCCAATGCCCAAGTTCGGAATGTTGCTGGTTTTAATAGTATAGAGATTTCTGGAGCCATTAATTTATTCTTATCCCAAGGTACTTCTGAAGCAGTTGCAGTAAGTGCTGGAGATGAAGAATTGATCAGTAGAATAAGAACTTCCGTTAGAGACAATGTGTTATATATCGAATTTGATGGGAAGGGCCTCAATTGGAAAAATTGGTCGAATAATAAAATAAAAGCCTACGTAACTTTTAGTTCTCTCAAGAGAATTGAAGCTTCTGGTGCTTGTAATATTAAAACGATCGATCAACTGAAATCCAATGACTTAAAAATTGAATTATCTGGGGCAAGTGACCTCACAGGTGATATAGCTGTTGAAAATCTATCGGTTACGCTGAGTGGGGCTTCTGATTGCACTTTAAAGGGAATCGCTGAAAAATCTTCCATCAATGCAAATGGTGCCAGTTCTGCAAAAGCCTATGAACTGAAAACAAATTATGCTAAAATAGATGCTTCAGGGGCATCAAGCATTCGAATTACAGTGAATAAAGAATTGAATGCAAGAGCTAGTGGTGCAAGTAGTATTAGCTATAAAGGTGAGGGTTTAATTAAAGATATAAACAGCAGTGGAGCGGCTTCTGTTAAACACCGAACTGACTAATCATTCAAATTTATTTGGAAATTGAACTCCTGAACCCTACTTTTGCAGCCCAAACATCGCGAGATAGAGCAGCGGTAGCTCGTCGGGCTCATAACCCGAAGGTCGGAGGTTCGATCCCTCCTCTCGCAACTCAAAAGACCTCCAATAGGGGTCTTTTTCTTTTTGTAGCTACCTTTGTGTGGTTTACAATAGTAAAACAAATTAGGATGAAAGCAGGATTCGTAAATATTTTCGGTAGACCCAATGCGGGTAAAAGCACATTGCTCAATGCATTGATTGGGGAGAAAATGGCTATTGTATCCCATAAAGTCCAAACTACCCGTCATCGAATTAAAGCTTTTTTGAATAAGCCCGGAGAGTATCAGATTATATTTTCGGATACCCCAGGAATAATTGACCCAAAATACAAGCTTCATCAAAAAATGATGGATACCGTAAAAGGGGCATTAGAAGATGCGGATTTAGCACTATTAATGGTAGATGCCAATGAATCTTTTGAAGAAGTAGATGCTTTATTTTCTTCCATGAAATTAAAAGTACCAGCCTTGGTCATTTTAAATAAAATAGATATTGCTGGGAATGGTAGAATTGCATTGGCTGAATCTTTTTTTTCTACGAGGCCGTATTGTAAAAAATTAATTAAGATTGGGGCTTTAGAAAAATTACACCTGAATAAATTGCTTCAAGCGATCATTGAATTATTGCCTGAAGGAGTTCCATTTTATAATGAAGATGATCTGAGCGATCTGCCAACTAAGTTTTTTGTAGCAGAAATGATTCGCGAAAAAATATATGAATTATTCAGCGATGAAATTCCTTATCATACTGCAGTGATGGTAAATGAGTTTAAAGAAAAAGAAAAATTGATTAAAATTCAAGCTGATATTATTGTTCATAGAGAAACACAAAAAGCAATTATCATTGGCGACAAAGGCAAAATGATCAGACAGATAGGAATGGATTCAAGAAGAGATATTGAAGCATTTTTACAACAAAAAGTTTTTTTGGAATTGTTTGTAAAAGTGCGACCTAAATGGCGCGATAACGATTTACAATTAAAAGAATATGGCTACCAATAAAATGGAGCTGATTACCTCAACCTCGAATAAAAAAACATGAGTTACACAGTAGCAATAGTAGGCAGACCCAACGTAGGGAAAAGCACTTTTTTCAATCGTTTGCTCGAACAAAGAAAAGCAATCGTTGATGATATTAGTGGTGTTACACGTGATAGACAATATGGAGTTGCCGATTGGAATGGCAAGCCATTTAACCTCATCGACACTGGTGGGTTTGTGCCAAATACCGAAGATATTTTTGAAAAAGAAATTCGCAAACAAGTTAAAATTGCCATAGACGAAGCCAATGCAATTGTGTTTATGGTAGATGTAGCCACTGGAATCACTGACTTAGATGAATCTATGGCAGATTTATTGAGAAGAACCAATAAGCCAGTTTTTGTGGTAGTTAATAAAGTAGATAACGGTACACGTGAGTTGGAAGCTACTGAATTTTATAGCTTAGGATTTGAAAACACTTTTTTCTTAAGTAGTATTTCAGGAAGCGGAACAGGTGATCTATTAGATGCAATAGCTGCAAATATTCCTGCTGAATCTGATACTGATGCAGATCACGAAAATAGTTTGCCAAAGTTTGCCATTATTGGTCAACCAAATGTTGGAAAATCTTCTTTATTAAATGCATTGATAGGAGAGAACAGAACGATTGTAAGTGATATTGCAGGAACCACAAGAGATACGATACATACCCATTATAAACTCTTCCAGAAAGAATTCATGTTGATCGATACAGCAGGTATTCGTAAAAAAAGCAAGGAAAAAGACGATCTAGAATTTTATTCTATCATTCGTGCTATTAAAGCAATGGATGAGGCAGATGTTTGTTTATTGGTAATAGATGCACACAAGGGTATTACTGCTCAGGATATTACTATTTTTAGTTTGGCAGCGAGAAAAGGGAAGGGAATTGTTTTGCTCGTGAATAAATGGGACCTGATAGAAAAAGAAACCAACACTGCAAGAGACTTTGAAAAAGTGCTCAAACAAAAAATGGCTCCATTTAGTGATGTGCCTATTTTATTCATTTCAGTTACAGAAAAAATCAGGATTTTGAAAGCCATTGAAATGGGCTTGAAAGTATATGAAAGTAAAATGCAAAAAGTGGCTACTTCAAAATTGAATGAAGTAATGCTAAAAGCAATAGCCAATTATCATGCTCCAGTTGTAAGAGGTCATTCAATTAAAATAAAATTTGTAACCCAATTACCTACGGTAGTGCCTTCGTTTGCCTTTTTTACCAACTTCCCAGACGATATCAAAATGCCTTATCGAAACTACTTAGAGAACCAATTAAGGGCCAATTTTGACTTTGAAGGGGTGCCTATCCGTATATTTTTCAGAAAAAAATAAAAAATATACGTTAAAGTTTGCTTATTTGGTGTTAATTAATATCTTTGCGCCCAATAAAACAAAAAAAAACAAGTACAAATGAAAAAAGTATTCGCAATTCTAGCTGTAGCAGGTCTTATGACTGCTTGTAACAATGCTGAAAAAACTGAAGCCGCTACTGATAGCGCAAAAACTGCAATGGACACTGCAAAAGCTGCAATGGACACTACTAAAGCTAAATAAGTTAATACAAGTACTCGTTACTTAATATTACTTCTTGCAAGAAGGTCCTCCCGATAAATCGGGAGGATTTTTTTTTGTGCCAGTTTGTACGTCTACTGCTTTTTTTATCTAGTGGCATTAATATTGTTCTATTTTTCAGCATCTCCCTAAATCATTGTTTTATAGGGTTAAGTGACATTTTGACTAAATAATAACGCATGGTAAACGATCAATTTAAGTTAAGAGCAGATGATGATTCAGATTTCATGCCGATTATTCCGATTTCTGAACAAGAATCTGATCAGGATAAGGCAATGATCATCCCCACTGAACTTCCAATACTTCCATTAAGAAATACAGTTTTGTTTCCTGGGGTAGTATTGCCAATTACTGTTGGTAGAGACAAAAGCATTAAAGCCGTAAGCGATGTTTATAAAGCCGATAAATTAATTGGTGTTATTGCTCAAAAGGATTCCAATATAGAAGAGCCGGAGCCCAAGGATCTTTGCAAAATTGGAACTGTTGCCAAAATAGTGAAACTCATCAAAATGCCAGATGGAGGCACTACCATTATTATTCAAGGTAAAAAGCGATTTGAATGGACAGAGATGATCAGTGAAGACCCTTATTTTACTGCTCGAATTCAACTTTTTACAGAAGCTGATGCACCTGACACAGAAGATTTTAAAGCTTATGTAAGCACTATTAAAGACTTAGCTGCTCAAATTATTCAACTCTCTCCTAATTTACCTACAGAAGCTTCTATCATATTAAAGAATATAGAAAACCCTGCTTTTCTCATCAATTTTGTAAGTAGTAATTTAAATAGTGAATTAGAAGAAAAGCAATCTTTATTAGAGATAAACGACATTAATGATCGAGCAATTCGATTGGTGCACATCTTGCAAAGAGAATTGCAGTTTGCGGAATTAAAAGATAAGGTTGCTAATAAAACCAGAACCGAACTCGATAAACAGCAACGCGATTATTTTTTACAACAGCAACTAAAAAGTATCAAAGACGAATTGGGAGGAGATACCAATGAACGCGAGATTGCTGAAATGAAAAAGAAAGCAGAAACCAAACAATGGCCAGAAGCTGCGAAAAATGCGTTTAAAACTGGAATTCAAAAGTTGGAGAGAATGCATGCTTCTACACCAGATTATTCTGTAGTGTATAATCATTTAGATTTAATGCTAGATCTTCCATGGGATGAACATACGGCAGACAATTATGATTTAAAGAATGCTAAAAAGATTTTAGACATTGATCATTATGGAATGACTAAAATTAAAAGTAGAATTTTAGAGTATCTGGCTGTATTGAAGTTGAAGGGAGATATGAAGAGCCCAATACTTTGTTTTTTAGGCCCCCCAGGAATCGGCAAAACTTCTTTAGGAAGGTCTATCGCTCATGCTATAGGACGAAAATATGTTCGACTGAGTTTAGGTGGATTACATGATGAAAGCGAAATTCGCGGGCATCGTAAGACCTATATTGGCGCAATGCCAGGTAGAATTATTCAGAATATTAGAAAGTGTAAATCTTCTAATCCTGTAATGATTTTAGACGAGATCGATAAAATAGGAAGTGATTTGCGTGGAGATCCTTCATCATCATTATTAGAAGTGCTAGATCCTGAGCAGAATCATACATTTTACGATAATTATTTAGAGTTAGAATATGATTTAAGCAAAGTCTTATTCATAGCAACTGCTAATAATTTACAAAATATTCAACCTGCATTGAGGGATCGATTAGAGATCATCGATCTAAGTGGATATGCTATTGAAGAGAAAGTTGAAATAGCCAAACGTCACTTAGTGCCTAAGCAAAAAGAAGCACATGGTTTAGGAAAAGTAAACTTTAAAGTGAATGATAAGGTATTGGAAAAAATAATCGAACAATACACTCGTGAAAGTGGTGTAAGAGAATTGGATCGTCAATTGGCTTCGATTATGCGATATCAGGCAAAAGAAATGGCCATAAAGAATAAAGTAAAGCTGTTAGTTACTGCTGCAGATATTGAACGTATTTTAGGACAGGCTAAATACAACAATGAGATTTATAAAACCGCCAATATGCCTGGGGTTGTAGTAGGCTTAGCATGGACCTATGTTGGGGGAGATATATTATTTATTGAAACAAGTTTGAGTGAAGGGAAAGGAGAGATCAAATTAACTGGAAACTTGGGCAATGTAATGAAAGAAAGTGCCACAACAGCTTTGAGCTATATTCAAGCAAACGCTAAGAAATTGGGTGTGGATCCTGAATTATTCAAAAATAAGAATATACATGTACATGTGCCTGAAGGGGCGGTTCCTAAAGATGGCCCAAGTGCAGGTATAACAATGTTAACATCACTTACTTCTGCATTTACTGGACGAAAAGTGAAACCGTTTTTAGCCATGACTGGTGAAATAACTCTAAGGGGCCAAGTTTTACCGGTTGGAGGAATTAAAGAAAAAGTACTGGCTGCAAAGCGCGCAGGACTAAAAGAAATAGTGCTTTGTTACATGAATCAGAAAGATGTGGACGAGATTGAGAGTAGTTTTATAAAAGGGGTGCATTTTCAGTATGTTAAAACAATGCAACAAGTTATTGATTATGCTTTGGTGTAATTTTTCATTTTGAGCTGGATTTGTTTTAGTTTTATATTGAATGGTTCGCTTCTTTATTTTATGTATCATTTTTTTGAACACAGTCACACAAAGTTGCTCACAAACTTTGGGCGGCAATGCTGTTTTTAGTTTCCTATCTCAACCAAATACGGCGCAACTGTCTGCTTTAGGTGGGTTGAATATCAGTTCCATTACCAACGATGTTGGAATGTCTTTTCAGAATCCTTCATTGTTGCGAAAAGAAATGGATCAGCAAATCAATACTTCAATCAATGCTTTTTTTGCAGGCATAACCCAATTTAATCTTACAACCGCTTATCATTTAGCCGCCCCCAAAATAAACATCGGATTGGGTGTTCAATATTTGAATTATGGAACACTCACGCAGACAGATGCTGCTGGCAATGTACTAGGAAGCTTTAAACCCAATGATTATGTTATTCAAGTAATGGCGTCCAAACAATTTGCTGAAAGATTTTGGTTGGGATCTACTACAAAATTCATTCAATCGAATTATGGTCAATATAGAGCCGCTGGATTAGCAATGGATATAGGGCTTAGTTATTTGGATGAAGTAAACCAATTTCAAGTGAGTGTAGTAGCAAAGAATATAGGCACTCAATTGAGTACATATAATTTAAACGGAGTAAAAGAAGAATTGCCTTTTGATCTTCAAGTAGGCATTAGCAAAAAATTAAAAAATGCCCCTTTTCAGTTTTCCTTTACAGCACATAATTTACATCGATTGAATATTTATTATAACGATACCACTTTTAATAACTCAGAAGGAATAGCTAATACTAATGGATTGCAAAAAGTAGTTGGCCATATGGTACTTTCGGTTCAGGCTTTTTTATCGGATCAAATCGAACTCAATTTGGGATATAATTTCCAACGAAGACAAGACCTTAACCTTTATGGAACAACCAGTGGCCTCAATGGATTTTCATTTGGTGCTGGATTATTGATGAATAAAATACACTTCAGGTATGCGGCAGGCTTTTATCAACGCAACTTATTTAACCAATTTTCACTCAATTTCAATTTGGTTGGAAAGAGTATAAATAAGTAAATCTGTCGATTTCTAGTATAAGTACTAGCATTTTTCAAAACTTTAGATTTAGTTTAACTGCAGGAACTCGTTTATTCATTTATATTTTCATAGCTTGATGAGAACGCGATGTATTTTGTTCAAATCTAAACTTTGATGTATAAAAATTGATTTTTCTTCTAAAGACCTATTTACTTGGTTAGATAACCAAGATAATGCAATTTTTGATGAATTGCCTTTTGGTGTAGTTAAAATGGATAAAAATGGTATTGTTTTATATTATAATACTCAGGAATCAAGTATTACTGGAGTGAGTCCCGAAATGGCGTATGGTAAAATTTTTTTACACAAATAGCTCCATGTACGAATAATTTTATGGTTGCTGAAAAGTTTAAGTTAGCCGAATTAGATGAAGAATTAGATTATTTATTTACCTATGCTACAACGCCAACTAAAGTAAGACTTCGGTTACTAAAATCTGCAGCGCATGCACATCAATATATGATTGTACTTAAATATTAATGTTAAATCATGGAGAAACAAAGTGCTGAGCAACAATTACAAAAAATGATTTCTATCATCAATCAAATACCTACGGGTTTGGTTGAAATGGATATGGATGGAAACATTCTACAAATGAATGCAAAAGGCGTGCAATTATTGATGCCCATGTTTATGATTTTGCAACTGTCTGGAAGCAATATATATGAGTTGTTAAATATAATTGCTCCAGTAATTGTAAAAAAAATTAAAAAGTTTGAGCCAACATCTGGTACAATTGTTCAACAAGAAAACCATAAAGTAGAAATGCAAGTGGGTGGCCAAAATATGGTGAGGTATTTTTACTATACTCTAAATAAAATCGATGCAAATACAATCAGTTTTGTATTTGATGATATTACTGATTTACAAGAAAAAGAAAATCAAATTAGTGAGGCCGTTAAAGAAAAAGCTATTGAACAAAGTAAGTTTGAAATGGCATCAGGAATTTTACATGATATTGGTAATGCTGTTGTTGGATTTGGTTCTTATACAAATAGAATAAAACAACATTTAACTCAATCAGATTATAACAATCTAAATTCTTTGCATGGATTTCTCGGAAAGAATAAACAGCAATTTGATACAGCAATTGGCGAAGTAAAAACCAAAGCCATGATGGATATGATTGCAGGTATAGCAGAAAATCAGCAAAAAAATGCAAGTGCTGCTAATGTCATTATCAGCGAGCAAATGGGAATCATTAATCATATATCCGAAATTTTATCTATTCAACGCCAATACATAAAAGGGCAGCAATCAAGTGATCGAGAAAAAGTAAATATTAGAAGTATTATTAACGATAGCATTGCAATGATTTTATCAGAACTTACAAAAAATGACATTGAAATTCAAATGGATATACCAATAGATTTACCAGCGGTAAAGGGAGACAAAACCAGGTTGATGCAGGTATTTTTAAACCTATTTAAAAATGCTTTGGAAAGTATATCATCATTTGAACATCACAATAAACAAATAAAAGTGGCCATAATACGAAATGAGCAAGTAGTTGCTGTTTATATAACCGATAGCGGGATAGGATTTGATAAAGAAACTGCCGAAAAGATTTTTTCACATGGTTTCACTTCAAAAGAGAGCGGAACAGGGTTAGGCTTATTAAATTGTAGGTCAATTGTTGAGAGCCATCATGGAACACTAGAACTAAAAAGTGATGGGTTTAAAAAAGGGGCTACCGCTATTGTAACACTAAAAATTTAATTATGGAATATATAAAAATAAACACACGGGTACTAGTAATTGATGATGAAGCAAAGGTGCGTGATAATATTGAGGAAATATTGGTTCCTCGTGTTAAAACGAACGATTTAGTAAATCATGCTGCTAATATACTATTTGATGATGAAGATTCTCCTATATTTCATCGATCTAGTAATATTCCAGAATTTTTAGTAGATAAAGCGAGTAATGGCGCTGCGGGTCTTGAAATGGTTCGGAAGAGTATTGAAATAGGCAAGCCTTATGCATTAATATTTTTGGATATGAGAATGCCTGGTTGGGATGGTCTAGAGACGGCTACTAAAATCCGGGAAATTGAAAAAAGGACTGAAATTATTTTTATAACTGCTTTTAGTGATAAATCTATCGAAGATATTATTTCTAAAGCTGGACAGAATGTTGGATATCATTGTAAGCCCTATGCTTCGGAAGAAATTATTCAATTGGCTACCAAAGCTACTAGTGATTATAATAAATTGCGAAATCTCGAAGAACTTATTGCGGCAATTTCTGATATTAATATTTTTGAGAATCATTTAAATCCTTTTTTAAAAAATATTTTGGACCAAATTGCAGCTTATTCGAATACCGATACCGCTTTATTAGGTAAAATACATAAAGACGGAACCTATGAAAAAATATTCTCAATTGGCGAAATGGATGAAAAAGTAAATCCAAAATTACTTCAAAAAATAATTGATCAACTTTTTCTTAATTCTGATGAAAATGTACTTCAATACAGTGAAATTGTTTTCGCAAAATTAGAGGAGTATGTAATTTTTGCAGCCCTAAAAAAGGGAACAATACTTAAAACCGAAAAAATATACCTTTTAAAATTATTTGTTCAAAATGCAGCAAAAGCTATTAAAAATGCTGAATTGCAAGCAAAATTGCTTGATAAAGAAAAACTAACTGCAGTAGGTAATGCGATTAGTATGTTAATGCATGATTTACGTTCCCCCATTAAAAATATTCCTGTCTTTACTAAGTTCATGGAAGAGGATGGAATTCAAAGCGAATGGTTACCTGCATTGAATAAATCGGCAGATCAGGCTTCTGAAATGCTTGATGATTTTATGGATTTTATTAACGAAGCTCCAGTTAAAAAATTTGAAGTGTATTTAAGTGAAATAATTAAAGATGCAATTGAGTTATCTTCTAATACATTGGATTTTAAAGAGTTATCAATTATAGTAGATGTTAATGCTAGTATTAAAATAATGTGTGACAAAAGTAAATTTACGCGGATAATTATTAATTTGATAAATAATGCTGCTGATGTATTGCGAGATAAAAAAATATTAAATCCCACTATTCACATTAGTGCATCTTTTGTAGATTCATTTGTGCAGATTCAAATAAAAGATAATGGACCTGGTGTTCCTTCTAAAATATTAAAATCATTGTTTGATCCTTTTGTTACACATGATAAAGCCGGAGGAACTGGTCTCGGTTTAGCAATCGTGAAACAGTTTGTTGTAGCGCATGATGCAACAATCTCTGTACAGAATAGCGATGGTGCAATTTTTACAATACAAGTACCTGTTTAAATAGACCTATGTTTTGGACTGTTCAAAATATTCGGCGCATATTATTTGATTTAGTGCAAAAAGTACAATCTCAATCGCCTAAAATTAATAATCAAGCTACATTAGCAGGGATTGATTTTTATAATGATTATGGCCTTAACTCAATGCAATTAGTTGAATTGGCTTCCTATGTAAATTCTTTTTTCCATTTCTTAGACGTTGACCAAGCTCCCAATTTATTAAACAATCCAAGTATAGATAGCTGGGTACAAAAAATATTAGCTGTTAGGCTTGAAAGTGATGAGTATGTTTCTTTTCAAAGTTCTGGTACAAGCGGAAATAGTAAATTGGTTTCACATAGTGTTGAATCCATCAATTCAGAAGTAGCTTTTTTAAAATCTATTTTAAAAAAACCTAATAGAATACTCAGTTTTGTTCCTTCGAATCATATTTATGGATTTTTGTTTACTGTTGTACTTCCTCAAATTTGGAATATACCTGTTGTTAAAGTAAGTCAATTAGAAAAGCTTTTTTTTCAAAATGATGACTTGATTATTGCTACTCCATTTAATTGGCAATTTGTTTATAGTTCCTTCAATAATAAAGAAATTAGATGTGCGGGTATTTCTTCTGGGTCTCCACTAAATGATACTTTATACATGCGATTAGAAAAAATGGGCATTACTATAACAGAAATATTTGGATCTACTGAAACAGGTGGGGTTGGATATAGGAGTACAAGCAAAAATCCTTTTTCACTTTTTTCATATTGGTCGTTTATGGAAGATGGCAGATCAATTTTACGACTATATGATCAAAAAAAATATCAATTAATGGATCATATTATTTTAGAGGATGGGACTTATTTCAAAATAAAATCTAGAATTGATCATGTTATTCAGATAGGCGGAATAAATGTTAGTTTAGATACAGTACAAGAAAAGATTCAATCTATACAAGCTGTTAAAACAGCTACTGTTTTCGCAAAAGCAAATGAGAGTGGTATTTTAATTGGCGCAACAATTGTTTTAATAAAAAATGAAGATGCGGAACGCGCTAGTTGTATTCAGGAAATCTACAAAATATTGGAACCTATAGAAGTACCCAATAATATTATTTTTTTAGACTAGATACATTAATTCTTGCAACTCATTTAGTTCAAATAAATTCAATTTTCGATGAGTTACAATTTAAAATTCAAATTTTATTCCTTGCGCTAATGGTAAATTATTTCCCCAATTAATAGTATTGGTTTGCCTGCGCATATAAGCTTTCCAAGCATCACTGCCACTTTCTCTGCCACCACCGGTTTCTTTTTCGCCTCCAAAAGCACCACCAATTTCAGCACCACTTGTGCCAATATTTACATTTGCAATTCCACAATCACTTCCCATAGCAGATAAAAATAATTCTGATTCTCTCATGTTTAAAGTCATAATAGAAGAGGAGAGGCCTTGTGGAACTCCGTTTTGTAATGCAATTGCTTCTTCTAATGTGTTGTATTTCATTACATATAAAATGGGTGCAAAAGTTTCGTGTTGAACAATCGCTAAATCATTGGTTACTTCTGCAATACATGGTTTTACATAACAGCCACTTTCAAATCCTTCTCCAGTAATAACACCGCCCTCAACCAAAAAATGGCCCCCTTGTAGTTTGCATTGTTCGATTGCTTTTAGATACATATTTACTGCGGTAACATCTATTAATGGTCCTACATGATTATGTGCATTCAATGGATTACCAATCTTAATTTGACCGTATGCTTTAATTAATTTGGATGTAAAACTGTCATATACAGATTCATGAATGATCAATCTTCTTGTACTAGTACAACGCTGACCAGCTGTTCCTACTGCTCCAAATACTGCTCCTATCAAAGACATTTCTAAATCGGCATGTTGAGAAATGATAATGGCATTGTTCCCGCCTAATTCTAGTATGCTTCTTCCTAATCTTGCTGCTACACTTGCACTTAGTTCTTTACCCATTCTGGTAGAACCGGTTGCCGATACCAAAGGGATTCTTGTATCATTACTCATCCATTCACCTACTTCTCTTGCTCCTTGAATCAAGCAATTTACTCCCTCGGGAACATTGTTCTTTTCAAAAACAGTTGCCACAATTTTTTGAATTGCAATTCCACACAATGGTGTTTTTTCACTCGGCTTCCAAATAGTGGTATTTCCACAAACCCAAGCCAATGCTGCATTCCAACTCCATACAGCTACTGGAAAATTGAATGCTGAAATAATTCCAACAACTCCTAGAGGATGCCATTGTTCATACATTCTATGCAAAGCACGTTCGCTATGCATGGTTAATCCATATAGTTGTCTTGAAAGGCCCACTGCAAAATCACAGATATCAATCATTTCCTGAACTTCGCCATAACCTTCTTGTAAACTCTTTCCCATTTCGTAACTTACTAATTGGCCAAGCGATTCTTTATTTTCTCTTAAAGCTTCACCAACTTGCCTTACAATTTCTCCTCTTTTTGGGGCAGGCCATTGCTTCCAAATTTTTCCACCTACTATTGAAATTCGAACAACTTCATTGTATGCAGATTGATCGGTGGTTACTGTTGAACCTATTTTGCTTCCATCTACTGGAGAAAAAGAGTCGATAAGAGTTCCTTTTGTTTCAATCCATTGTATACCTGTTGAAACTCCTTGATTGTTTGTATTGATATCTAAGTCTTGTAAAAATTTCATACCTATGCTTTAGAGCACAAAGATATGAATTAAGAGATAAGAGATATGAGTTATGAATTAAACCTTAGAAGCAGCAATTAGCTGATCATAGACATTGCTGTAACTACTCCCTATAGGAATTTCTTTGCCAATAACAAAAACTTTAGTTTTACTAAATTTTTCGATTTTATGAATCGGTACAATGAAAGAACGGTGCACTCTTAAAAAATCTCTTGAAGGAAGTTTCTCTGTAATGCTTTTTAAAGTCATTAATGTGAGTACTGGAGTAGGTTTTATATATAGTTTTATGTAATCGTCTAATGCCTCAATTAATTCAATGTCTTTCAAATTGATTTTCATGATTTCATAATTCACTTTTACAAAAAGTGAATTCAATTGTAGCTCTTGAGAACTTAGGAATTCCACATACTCTTTTGCTTTATAACAAGCTTTTAAAAAACGATCGTATTCAAATGGTTTGAGTAGATAGTCAATGGCATCAACTGAAAAACCTTCTACTGCATAATCTTTATACGCTGTTGTGAAAACTACTATCGGTTTGGTAGGTAAACTCTTATAAAATTGTAGGCCATTAATATCTGGCATTTGAATATCTAAAAAAAGGATTTCAATTTTATTATTTTTCAAATATTCTTTAGCCTCATCTGTATTAGTAAATACTTTCTCTAAGTACAAAAAAGAAATTCTTTGGCAATATTCTTGTATTACTTGTAAAGCCAATGGCTCATCGTCTATAGCTATGCATTTAATCATCTTAAGTATTGATTGTTAAATTAACTATATAATATCCATTTTCTATTTCGGTGGTTAATTCATGTTTACCAGGATATAATAAAGCTAACCTGCGTTTTACATTATTAATTCCAATGCCGGTATTCTCCATTAAATTATTAACCGATTGAACAATGAAATTTTTTGAATAGAATTCAATGATTGATTCATTGGATTTGATATGAATCAAAATATTGCTTTGCTCTTTTGTACTTACTCCATATTTAAATGCGTTTTCAACAAAAGGAATGAATATCAAAGGTGCAATCAATAATTCTCCTGTGTTTCCTTCTATCAAAAAATCGATACTCACTTTATCGGTTAAACGAACCTGTTGCAGATCGATATAATTATGCAAAAAGTCTACTTCATTTTGCAAAGGCACTAAATTTTGTTCAGTTTCCGACAAAATGTACCTCATAATTGCTGCTAACTTCATAACTGCAGGTGCAGTTTTTTCGCTCCTAACAATAGCTAAAGAATAGATATTATTGAGTGTATTAAAGAAAAAGTGAGGATTTACTTGAGATTTCAAAAATGATAATTCTGTATTCAGTTTTTCGTTTTCTGTTTCTTTCCTATGTTGTTCTGTGTCGAGCCATCTTTGAACAACAGTAATGCAAGTTCCTATGGTCATTACCAATAAAAAAATAGCTGTGTTAAAATAATCGTTTCCGCTTCTTCTTCTACTTCTCATGAAACGTTGACGATTAGCATCACTTAAACTGTGTTTAATATCAACTGGAGGGGTGAATGGTTCTGGTGGAATAATTTGTGTTGCGATAAATCGAGGAACGTATAAGAAAAAAACCAAGCAAGCGAGTATGGATAAAATATAAAACAACCATTTTTCATTTACCAAAAATTTGGGAATCAGTAATTGAGTATTTAAATAGTAAAAGAGTACTAAAAAAATATTGTTACTGATAATTATGGCGAGCATTTGATTGCTCATATTGAATTCTCTTAACCCTGGGAAAAACACGAGGTAGGGGAGCGTGAAAAAGCATAACCACGCTGCTATATGAGCAATGAAGGGGACTAACTTTTTTTTATGGCTAATATCTGTTATTTTTTTTTGCATCTGCTCTGTAAAATCAAATGTAAATAAGGGTTTTTGCTTGTAAAGCAAAATTCGGACGAATGGTGGTTCTCTATCGGTGAAAGGATGGGCTATTGTTTGCTTAAAATAGCTTTTTTGCTTTCTAGCTCATAATATAAGTGCTGCACTAGACCGTCAGCAAGGCCTATTTTCGGCACATAAATCTCTTCTGCCTCTGCCCATCTCATCACATTAATATAAATCTGTAGAGCAGGAACAATTACATCTGCTCGATCTACTCTTAACTTGTAAATATTAATTCTATCATCCAAAGAAAAACTAGAGATCTCCTTATAATAATCTTTTAATAGTTCAAGATTCAATGGTTTTCCATCTTTCTTTTTACTCAATGAAAATACTTTGTTGATATTTCCGCCAGTTCCAATAGCAATTATTTTTTTGTACCCTTTGGTTTTAAGTTTGATGAATTCCTTCATTTCATTCCATTTGTCATCATCCACCATATCTTTTAATATTCTAATGGTTCCGATATTAAAGGATTTTTTGAAAGCCAGTTTTCCATCTGTAAAGCATGTTAATTCGGTACTACCTCCACCTACATCAATGTATAAATAGGAGTTATTGGTATCCATGTTTTCAGCAACATGATTTTCATAAATAATTGAAGCTTCTAGGTCTCCACTGATAATTTCTATTTCTAAACCTGTTTCTAGTTTAACTTTACGAATAATATCTGCACTATTCGATGCATCTCTCATAGCACTGGTGGCACAAGTAATTACATGTTTAACATCGTATGCATTGATCAAATGGCTATACGCTTTCATTGTTTGAAGGATCATTCCTCTTTTCTCTTTGGAGATCTCTCCTTTCTCAAATACATCAAATCCCAATCTGAGTGGAACACGCACTAGGTTTAGTTTATTGAACTGAGGAAGGCCTTCATTGTTGTAGGAAACTTCAACTATTAATAATCTTGCAGCGTTACTTCCAATATCAATTGCGGCTAACCTCACTAGTTATATGATTTTTCTTGAATAGATAATGATACGTTTCTATCTGCGAACGTATACTTTTTTTACCAAGGGAAGGTACATAGTTGTTGGCTAAATCACTATCCAATATTCTGGCTTTTACATTATCTCTTAATTGTATGTGGATAATATCAATTAATTCTTGTTTTATTACTGGGTCTATTATTGGAATTGCAGCTTCTACTCGATGGTTGAGGTTTCTAACCATCCAATCAGCGCTAGAAATATATACTTTTTCCTGGCCTAGGTTATGAAATATCATCACACGCGAATGTTCTAGGTATTCGTCAACAATACTGATGGCTTTAATAGGATGTTTGAATTTTTTCAAATCGATAACAGGGCAAAATATTCCTCGAACAACCATAAAAATTTCTACACCTGTTGTTGCGGCAGCATATAACTTTTCTATCAGTAGTTGGTCACTTAATGAGTTTACCTTCACGATAATTTTCGCCGCTTTCCCTGCTTTTGCATTTTTAATTTCATTGTCAATTAATAACATGATTTGTTTACGCATATTGGTAGGACATACCCAAAGTGTTTTGCAAAGTTGTAAGTTGCGCATTCCAGTTTTCCAGTTTTCGAGATAGCTAAAAATTCTATTAATATCAGCCATCACAAATCTATTGGAAGTAAGCAAGCAATGATCTCCATAAACTCGTGCTGTTTTTTCATTCAAATTTCCAGTACTTACAAATCCATATTGAATGGTTTTTGTTCCTTTCCTTTTTTTAATGATACAAAGCTTTGCATGAATTTTCATTTTCGGTACTCCTAGTAATACAGTTACTCCTTCATCTTCCAATATGTTTTTCCATTCTAAATTATTTTCTTCATCAAATCTTGCTTTTAATTCGAGCATTACAATTACTTGCTTTCCATTTCTAGAAGCATTGATTAAGGCATTGATAATTTTTGAATTAGACGCTAGCCTGTAAGCGGTGATTTTTATGGATGTTACATCCGGATCCATTGCTGCTTCTCTTAATAAATCAATCAATGGATCAAAAGAATGATAAGGGAAATTCAATAGTACATCTTGTTTAAGTATAATGTCGGTAACCCTTTGAGCTGATTGAAGCGATTTTGGTTTGAAGGCCGCTCTGCGTTCGCTCTTAGCTACAAACACATCCGGGAAGTCCATAAAATGTCTGAAATTATGAATTCTTCCACCAGGTATAATATTGCTTTTTCGGTTTAGACTGAGGCGTCTGATTAGGTACTCCAATAATCCCGCATCCATTTCTTTATCATATACAAATCGAACGGGTTTTCCTTTTCTTCTGTTCTTAATTCCTTTTTCTATTTTTTCTGCAAAACTGGTGCTGATATCATTATCGAGATCTAACTCTGCATCTTTGGTTACTTTAAAAATATGAGATTCAAAATTATCATAACCAAAATAAGAGAAAATGATCGGTAAATTAAATCGGATAACGTCTTCTAATAGAATGATTTGTTGTTCTTCTTTTTTTGATGGAAGAATAATAAATCGGCCAACTGATTTTGCAGGAACTTCTATTAGCGCATATTTTTGGTTATAGGCCGACGATTTTTTGCGCATGACCACTCCTAAATAAATACTTTTATCTCTAAGGTAGGGGAGTTGAGGTAAGCTTTCAATCATTAATGGAATGATGGTAGATCGTACTTCTTCATCAAAGAATTTTTTTACGAAAACTTGTTGCTCTTTATTGAGTTGCTTTTCGTTAATAATACTGATCTTTTCTTTTTTCAGTTCTTTTACAATTCCTTCCCATATTCTATTGAATTCATTCTGTTGGTTTAGCACAATGGTTTGAATCTGGTCTAAAATTTGTTGAGGGTCTTCCTCCATATGCATATTGAGCTTTTTCCTTTTTTCTGCAAATTCAATCATGCGTTTTAAAGTGGCAACCCTCACTCTAAAAAATTCATCGGAGTTATTGGAATAGATGCCTAAAAAGCGAATCCGTTCTTTCAATGGTACTGATGGGTCATTTGCTTCTTGTAATACCCTTCCATTAAAACAGAGCCAGCTTATATCTCTTTGAATCAGTTGCTTTTTTGCCATGCTTCAAATATAAGCTATGCAATAAAATGATGTATGTTAAGAATTTTTAAATTAGTGAGCTAAGAAAAAGATCCTTTAATATGTTGAATGATTCCAGTGGTGGAGAAACCCGCTACAATAGGGTTTATTACCACCCTTCCGCCATTTGCAATCACTTCTTTAGAGCCAACAATCTGTTCTACAGTGTAATCTCCGCCTTTTACGATAACATCGGGTAGAATTGCTTTGATTAATTCTAGCGGAGTATCTTCATTAAATATCACTACAGCATCTACTATTGCCAGATTACTTAATAAGAGTGATCTACTTTTTTCGTTATTAATTGGGCGTTCTGGCCCTTTTAGTTTTTTTACACTGGCATCGCTATTAACACCAATGATTAAATAATCGGCTTCTTTTGCAGCTTCAGACAAAGAAAATACATGTCCTTCGTGAAGTATATCGAAACACCCATTACTAAAGGCAATTGTTTTATTGGTTACCCTCCAACTTGCTACTTGTTTTTTTAGGTCTTCGAGGGAAAATATTTTTTTGGTGATTGCTTCAATCGATTTCATGTTGATCTTTTTTATTGTACCAAGGCAATAAACCAAGGCAACAAAATCCTACTATTAAAACTATTAAAAACTGAGCAAACCATTGGAGCGTACCATTGGCAAATCCAATTTCAAAAGAAACACCATTTTTTTCTAACACTTTCGCCAGAAAAAAAGCATATGCACCAATGCCTCCTGGAGTGATAATCATGCCTATACTTGCAAAAGCCAAAGCAGAGATTGCAGTAGGTAAACCCAAATGAGATGAGCCTTCTGTGGCCAATAAACCAACCCAGGTTCCTATAATATAGAGTAACCAAATCATTGCACTATAGGCAATAAAGCGCCCCTTTTGCTGCAGGTGTTGAATGCTGGTTAATCCCTCCCAAATACCGCTGATAATTTTTTTGATGGCAACTACAATACTCAAATGATTAAAAAATTGGAATAGCTTTTTAATCGTAAATGCAATAACAAGTAAGGCTAATATAACTATGCCCAACTTAGTAAAAGAGATATTACCTGATCGTCCTTCAAATAGTTTTTTTGATAACTCAACGCCATATTCACCAATGATATCATACTGCAAAATGAATGCTGCCATAAAAACCATCGCTAAAGAAATAACATCAAATGCTCTTTCTATTACAATGGTACCAATCAATTTTTCTGCTGGAATTTTTTCGTATCGAGCAAGGATAGTACATTTCAACACTTCACCTAATCGAGGAACTGCAAGGTTGGCTAAATAGCCAATCATCACTGCAAAAAATACATTGGGTAATTTCGGTGTAAATCCTAATGGCTTCATCAATATTCTCCATCGCATTGACCTTAACACATGGCTACCTGAAAGAATAAAAAATACGGGTATCATTAGCCAATAATTGGCTTTTTTCAAGGATCCTTTAAATTCCTCCCATTTATCTGAAGGAATTTGTTGCAAACTCCACCAAACTAAAAAAATGCCAATGCCCAAAAAGAGCATGTATTGAAGCACAGAAATCCATTTAATTTTCATATCGCGCTGCTGATTTTCTCTTAAATATGTACTAAACTAATGGTTGATCAAATTTAAGAACTTAAATGCAATATAAAGGATTATTATTGATATTATTTTATTGTAACTATTTGATAATCAGATAATAAGAAGCTATTTCTTGTGTTTCGTTCAATTTTAAGTAACTTTGCAGACTTATTTTCAGAATGGTTGTTTAAAATAGTGTGTTAATGTCAACAAAGAAAAGGATTTTATTCATTGCCACAGAAATGTCTCCATATTTGGAGTTAACTGAATTTGCGGAGATCATCAACAAATTGGCTATTAAAAGCAATGATAGTGGTTATGAAGTAAGATGTATCATGCCTCGTTTTGGCGTGATTAATGAGCGCAGGCACCGTTTGCATGAAGTAGTTCGTTTATCTGGTATCAATGTTTCTGTTGACAATGACGATTATCCATTGCAAATTAAAGTGGCTTCTTTGCCCAATGCTCGTCTTCAAGTATATTTTTTAGAAAATGAAGATTTTTTTAAACGCAAGCAAATTTTTCACGACGAAACAGAAACTTGGTTCTCCGATAACGATTTAAGAACCGTATTTTTTTGTAAAGGTGCATTGGAAACTGTAAAGAAGTTTGGTTGGCCTCCCGATCTAATTCATTGTTCAGGTTGGATGACTGGATTGATCCCAGCACTAATAAAAACAGCATATAAGAAAGAGCCTGTATTTGGAAATAGTAAAGTCATATTTACAATTGGTCAAAACACGTTTACTGAAAAACTTGGCTCCAATTTCATGAAACAAGCAATTGTTAATGCAAATATCAAAGAAAAAGACTTGGAACCCTTTAAAGAAGGAGATAATACCGCTATGTTCAGAGGTGGTGCACATTATGCTGATGCCATTAGTTTTGGTTCAGATATAATCGAGAAAAAGCTTTTAACTGAATTTTCTAAAGTAAAAGGTAAAAAAGTAGTTCCATTTAAGGGCTGGGATTCTGATTTAACAGAGTATTTAGAATTGTACAACGACCTTGCGGGCAAGTAATTTTCAGCACATGCATTCAATTTTTACACTGCGCAGTTTAGCATTTTTATTATTGTTCTTTTTTGTTTCTGCCATTTCCTGTACCCGTATTACTTCTACTGAATTAGGTGGTGGATTAATTCCTGCAGTGGATGGGGTGAACACTTTTGATACCACAATGGAAGTAATAACCGACAGTTTTGATGAAACTGATTCTACTAGAATATATAAGCAAGATTTACACGTTTTAGGGGCAATCACCAACGATCCACTATTTGGAAGAACCACTGCCGCTTTGAATTTTGAACTATTCCCTAATTTTTTTCCTTATGGTGTTCCTGGTACAAAAGATAGTATCAGAGCAGATTCAGCCGTTTTGATTTTAAGCTATGTTAATTTTCATGGTGATTCTACACAACCATTAAGAATAACTGTAGAAGAAATCAGTAAAAACACTCCTTTAGATCCTTATAAAGTGTATCCTTCTAATTTTCCTGCAATTTATCCATTGCAATCTGCAGGTAGTTTAGGCAATACTGCAACCATCGATATTAGAAAATTAGGGGATTCTGTAATCAATCGGTATGAGAATTCAAACAGACAAGTTAGGATTAGATTGAGAGATGATGTTGCCAGAAGATTTTTGAATACCTATGACTCAAGTAATGCCTATCGATCAGACACTGCATTTAGATCGTTTTTTGCCGGGTTTTCGGTAAAAGTAGCGGCAACAAGCCCTGCCAATGCATTACTTTTCATCAATATGTTAGACACCAATACCAAATTGGCATTGTATTATAATTCTTCCACTACCGGCTCAACAACTAGAGATACGAATGTGGTTTATTTCAGGTTCAATAATTTTACGAGCGGAGATTATAGCCATATTACACGAAACCGAGCTGGAAGCGAAGTGGCAAACCGACTAACTACTACTTCAAGGCCAGATTCAATGGTTTATGTTCAAACTGCCCCTGGTACTTATGTAAGAATTCGCGTTCCCAATTTAGATAAATTGAATAATAGAATCATTCATCGTGCCGAATTGATTACAGAACAAGTGCCCGATAATGCCAATTTACTTACTTCAGATAAATATTTCACCCCTCCAAATGTTTTGCTGTTAAGCTACTATGATTCTGTAAATAAAATTAAACGCAATATCCAAAACGATTACATCATTGGTTCGCAAGGTCCGAATACACTTACTTTTGGCGGATACCTAACTTATAAAACAGTTCCAGGCTATGATCGTTTAGCAACTTATTCCTTTAATCTTTCTAGATATGTTCAAGGAATTGTTACTAGAAAAGATACTTCATTTGTATTGCGATTATCAGCCCCATCAAACGATTCCATCAGGTATTCCCCTGGTTATCCAAATGCGGCGTTTTCACAAGTTTACTACCTCAATCCTTCTATAGGCAACGTTGTTGGAAATGGAAGAATACGATTAGGAGGAGGTACGCATTCCAGATTTAGGATGAGATTAAGAATTGTTTACTCAAGAATTTAGAAATAGGGTTTATTGTAATATATTTGCCCACTTAAAAATCAAATCACAAAAAATGTCTTATTTATTTACTTCCGAGAGCGTATCAGAAGGGCATCCAGACAAAGTAGCCGATCAGATATCCGATGCATTAATCGATAATTTTTTAGCCTTCGACCCACAGTCGAAAGTAGCTTGCGAAACTTTAGTAACTACAGGTCAAGTAGTATTAGCTGGAGAAGTAAAGTCTAAAGCATATTTAGATGTTCAAGAGATTGCACGTGGAGTAATTCGTAAGATCGGATATACCAAGAGTGAATACATGTTCGAAGCCAATAGCTGTGGAATTTTATCGGCTATTCATGAGCAAAGTGCAGATATCAACCAAGGAGTTGATAAAAAGAAAAAAGAAGAACAAGGCGCAGGCGACCAAGGAATGATGTTTGGTTATGCCAGCAACGAAACCGACGATTATATGCCATTGGCATTGGATTTGGCGCATAAGATCTTGATTGAATTAGCAGCGCTGAGAAGAGAGAACAAAGCCATCAAATATTTACGCCCAGATGCAAAGAGCCAGGTTACTTTGGAGTATGATGATAACAATCAGCCTGTAAGAATTGATGCTATTGTGGTATCAACTCAACACGATGATTTTGATTCTGAAGCCAAAATGTTGGCCAAGATCAAAGCCGATATCATCAATATCTTGATCCCAAGAGTAAAAGCCAAGTATAAGAAATATGCTAAGTTGTTTAACAACAATATCAAATACCATATCAACCCAACTGGTAAATTCGTAATTGGTGGACCACACGGAGATACAGGTTTAACTGGCCGTAAGATCATTGTTGATACCTACGGTGGTAAAGGCGCTCATGGTGGAGGTGCATTCAGTGGTAAGGATCCAAGTAAGGTAGATCGTTCAGCTGCTTATGCTACTCGTCATATCGCTAAGAACCTGGTAGCTGCAGGTGTTGCTGATGAAATCTTGGTACAAGTGTCTTATGCGATTGGAGTTGCACAACCTACTTCGATCAATGTAAATACTTACGGAACCGCAAAAGTAGATATGACCGATGGTCAGATCGCTAAAATGGTAGAAGGCATTTTTGATATGCGCCCTTACTTTATTGAGCAACGTTTGAAATTGCGTAACCCAATTTACAGTGAAACTGCAGCTTACGGACATATGGGTCGTAAGAGCGAAATAGTTACGAAAACTTTCAAGACTCCAGACGGAAAAGAGAAGAAAGTAAAAGTAGAATTGTTTACCTGGGAGAAATTGGACTTTGTGCCAAAAGTGAAGAAAGCCTTCGGTATAAAATAATTCATATAAACAAATCATCCACCTCTGTACATTTGTACAGAGGTTTTTTTATTTTAGGGTATGAAAAAGAAACTATTTATAGCGGCTATCTCTTTTTTATTGATTTTTATTGCTATGCGATTCCAGGGAGAGCCATTAAAAACAGCAATTACCCCTGGAGGTATTTTGAATCTTGAATTTGCCAATTCTCCAGCTAAATTGATTGAAGTACTAAATGCTTGGGACCTTACAATTGCTAAACAAAATATTTGGATAGATTTTTTATTTATTCCCTCTTATGTATTGTTGTTTTCTATGATTGCGGCTATTTGTTCCAATAAATGGCAAAATACAATATTGATTAGGATTGGATCTTTATTGACGAAAGCGGCATTTGTAGCAGGTGTTTTTGACATTGCTGAGAACCTATTAATGCTACAGAGTATTGCTGGAAGCTATACCCCTAGCTCATTATGGCTTACTTACTATTGTGCAGGCATCAAGTTTTTAATTCTTTTGTTCATTGGATTGTACATTATTATTTCTATTCCAGCGTTACTTAAAAACAATCAATCCTAATGGAGCAAAATCCTTGGAAGGTATTAACTGAAAAAACGATCTACGACAATTCTTGGATTAATCTCACTGAGTATGATGTTATTAATCCTGGAGGAGGTAAGGGTATTTATGGGAAAGTGCATTTTAAAAACACGGCGGTAGGAGTCATGGTTTTAGATGATGAATTCAATATCTATTTAGTTGGCCAATACCGATTCACCATAAATGCATACAGCTGGGAAATTCCGGAAGGAGGTGGCCCATTGGGAACAGATCCTTTAGAAAGCGCTAAAAGAGAATTATTGGAAGAAACTGGTCTGATTGCTACTCATTGGGATCATTTATTGACCATGCATTTATCCAATTCAGTAAGTGATGAATTGGGTATTGTATTTTTAGCTAGAGGCTTACAACAAGGACAATCTGAGCCAGAAGAAACCGAACAATTAGTGGTGAAGAAACTGCCTTTCTTTGAAGCAGCTGCAATGGTAGAAAATGGTCTCATAACAGATTCTATGAGTGTGGCAGCAATTTATAAAGTTCAACTCTTATTGGTTCAGGGAAAATTGAAGTAATACATTTGCAAATGGCTTTAAAACAAAGTTCAATGATTATTGGAAGGCAGCCCTTGATTGAGGCGCTCCAATCCGGAAAAGCAATCGATAAAATATTGCTTCAAAAAAATGCTGCTGGTGAAGTAATGCATGCCATTCGTGCTTTGGCGCGGGAGCACAACATACCCATGCAATTAGTGCCTATTGAAAAATTAAATGGGCTTTCTCGTGCCAACCATCAAGGAGTAATTGCCATTGCAGCTTTGGTGAATTATTTAGATTTGCAACAAGTAATAGATCATGTTGTGTCCGAAGGAATCACTCCCTTATTTCTAATGCTAGATGGCGTTACCGATGTTCGAAATATAGGAGCAATTGCAAGAACGGCTGTTTGCTGTGGTGCGCAAGCCATTATTATTCCAGATAAAGGGGTAGGAGCTTTGAACGAAGAAGCCATGAAAAGCAGTGCAGGAGCTTTAGAAAAAATACATATCTGCAGAGTGAGTAGTTTAATAAAAGCGGTAGACACACTTCATTTAAATGGGATCGCTGTTTTCACCAGTGAGATGAGGGCGGAGAAAAATGTTTTTGACTTAACTATGATCGATCCTTGTTGCATCATTATGGGCGATGAGGGAAGAGGTGTTCAACCACATTTAGCAAAATCTGCTGATGCATTTTTTAAAATTCCTATGGCTGCTAAATTCGATTCCTTGAATGTATCGGTGGCTACAGGAATGATTTTATATGAAGCAATGAAACAAAGAATGAAATAATAATAATGAATTGAATAAAAGCATAAAATTTCGCTACCATGAATACCTGCAATTTTTACTCATTCGGCTACAATGAAAGAACTCGTTCCGACTTGTCGGAACTCAAACAGCTTTCATTGTTGACGCCTCATTCGAAAATTGCTTAACGGTATTCATAAATGCTCCATTTTATATCTTTTCTTCAATTCATTATTTAATCAAATAATTCGTTATCAATCAAAAACAAAAAATAACATTAGTAGAATGCCCTCGCGATGCAATGCAGGGCTGGAAAGCATTTATACCTACTGAACAAAAAATTCAATACCTCAATCAATTATTAAAAGTTGGATTTGATGTGCTCGACTGCGGTAGTTTTGTTTCGGCAAAAGCAATTCCACAGATGGCCGATACAGCAACAGTAATAAAAAATCTTGATCATTCTGCTACAGAATTATTGGTAATTGTTGCGAATGAAAGGGGTGCAGAAGCAGCAGTTGTATTCGATCAAATTCATTCCTTGGGTTTTCCATTTTCTATATCTCCTGAATTTCAATTGCGCAATACCAATAGTAGTATGGAGGAAAGTTTGGTGCGTGTAGAAGCCATTCAAGAGTTATGCATAAAAAATAAAAAAGAATTGGTTATTTATTTAAGTATGGGTTTTGGGAACCCTTATGGAGATGCTTATACCGAAGACATTTTATTGAATTGGGTGAGTAAAATGGCAGCTTTGGATATCAAAGTAATATCATTGGCCGATACGGTGGGTTTGGCAAGCGCAGGTCAAATTCAACAAGCTTTAACTAAAGTATTACCAGCATACCCCAATGTAGAAATTGGAGTGCATTTACATGCATCTCATACAAATTGGCAAGAAAAATTATCTGCTGCATTTGATGCCGGATGCACAAGGTTCGATGGGGCATTAAAAGGGATTGGCGGATGCCCTATGGCGCAAGACGATTTGATAGGTAATATGGATACCGAATTAATGATCCCTTATTTTCAATCAAAAAACGGGTTGAAAATACTGAATCAGGAAGCGCTTCTTGCTGCGTCTACTTTAGCTTCAACTATCTTTCATTAATCTTACTATGAAGTTTCATTACGAATTTGCTATAAAAAAATTACAACCACCCATTACCCATCATCAAAAGATGATGATGATTGGTTCCTGTTTTACAGAAAACATTGGCGATCTATTGCGGTTATCAAAATTCAAAGTGATGGATAATCCCAATGGAATTCTTTTCAATCCAATCAGTGTTGCAGAATCTATCAGTCAATATATTCAAAAAAAAGTGTATTCAGAATCTGATTTGTTTTGTTTGAACGAAACATGGCATAGTTGGAAGCACCATAGCAGATTTTCAGGTATTTCCGCAGAAGAATCCTTACAAAAAATCAATCAATCAACTATTGCGGCTCATGAATTTTTATTGCATGGGGATTTTTTGTTCATTACACTAGGTTCGGCATGGGTTTATTTTTTAACGGAGGAGGCTGATGGTAATGGTGTAGGAACTGTTGCAGCAAATAACCATAAAGCTCCAGCAAATTGGTTTTCTAAAAGATTATTAACAGTTACAGAAACCAAAGAAGCATTGGGTTCAATGCTCGATCAGCTGAAAAAGTTTAATCCACATTTGACCATTATTTTTACCATCAGTCCTGTAAGGCATTTAAGGGAAGGGGTTATTGAAAACAATCGAAGTAAAGCAGTGTTAATTCAGGCAGTACATGATTTAGTGAATCAATCTGCTCAGCACTATTATTTTCCTGCCTATGAATTAGTAATAGACGATTTAAGAGATTACCGTTTTTATGCAGAAGACCTGGTTCATCCAAATTATCATGCTACTCAATATGTTTGGGAAAAATTGGTAGAGGCATGCTTGTCTGAAGCAACAAAAGAATTATTGCCAATCATTAAAGAGATCAATTTGGCATATCAACATAAACCTTTCAATTCTGCTACCCAATTACACCAACAATTTCTGCAGAAATATGCGCAAGTAACCAAACAGTTAATGGAAAAGCATCCTGAATTGGATTTTAGAAAAGAACTCAACTATTTTGTAAATGGTAAATATCCTTCTGTTAACGAATAATATCATTTAATGAAATCAAAGTGCATAATTTTTCCAATTCTTTTTGTTTAAGGAAGTTGGTAATATAATATTTATGCATAAGCCCAGTTAAAATAACGATTGTTTTTCCACTATTAGCATTGAGCTCTCTTGATAAATTTTGACACATTTTTTTATTTCTTTGTTCCCAAAATTCAACATTAGCATTGTACCAATTACTATATGGTTGAAGTTCATTGTATTTGCTTGTTAGCGCTTTAATTTTAGTAGCTTCAAGTTGAACAATTTGTTGAACAGTGTCCATTAAACTAGCTCGATTGATAACCTGTAGATTACTGTCCATTTTTTGTAATAAAGAATTATTCAATGCCGCATAAGGCTCAAAAATGGCACTATCGGCAGTTGAAAATTTATTTTCATTATACAATTCATACAAAGTGGCATAATGGCTTTTCTCCATTTGATTTAAATACTGAACATAGGTTTTTCTATTCGGGATAAAAACATCAAAAGGTGCTAAGCAAACTTCTTTATGTTTACGTTGATAATTTCTAGTTGCTCTATATTCAATCGGGTTTTCCCAAATACTAAAGAATTCTGCGGTTCTTTGCCCAAACACATAAGGAATAGCACATTGAACAATAGTTGTTGAATCGAATTCTAATAAAATGATATCAGGCTTTATTTCTTTTAAAATTCGATACAATTTCTTTACTGTATAGGATTTATTACCAGAGTGAACACTTCCAAGAACAATAACTTTATTAGGAGAGGGGTATGTATTTTCGTTTTGGGCAATGATGATTTGATGAAAAATCAATAAACTAAACAAATAACAGCATATTATTCTTATTGGATTCAACATACTGTATAATATAAAATTGAATTAAAACAATGTTTGTACCCCATTTGTAATTTTAAATTCATGTTGTAACAACCATTTTTTGCGCCACATTCCTCCAGAATAACCAACTAAAGATTTATCACTTCCAATAACTCTATGACAGGGTACGATGATGGTGATTTTATTTTTCCCATTGGTTGTGGCCGCTGCTCTAATTACTTTTGGGTCTCCTAATCTTTTGGCTAAATCCATATAACTAATGGTTTTTCCATAGTCAATTTCCAATAATTCAGACCAAACTCTTTTTTGAAAATCGGTACCTTCCTGATGCACTGGAATATCGAATGTTTTTCTTTTACCATGAAAATATTCAATCAGCTCTTCTGTACATTGATGCATTAATTCGGTAATGCCTGGTTCACCATAGGTCAATTGGTCTCTATTGTCTACAAAACTCAATTCGCCAATAAAATGATCATTGCCTCCGATCTTTAATAAACCTATTGGACTTTCATAATAAGTATAATGTAATTCACCCATAATTAATCCTACCTAGATGGTATATAAATATAGTAAACAAAGTATAATTCTATCCAATTTTATCACCGTTTTGCATCTTTTTATCAGCCTTCAATAATACAACCTGATGATTCTCGTCATAAACTCCTAATAGGAGACATTCGCTGAAAAAATTAGCTATCTGTTTTGGCGGGAAATTGACCACAGCAATTACTTGAAGGCCAATTAACTCATTGCTGTTGTAATGATGGGTGATTTGAGCAGAAGATTGCTTGATACCCAATTCGCCAAAATCAATAGTCAATTGGTAGGCGGGTTTTTTTGCTTGAGGAAATTCATTCGCCGTTAAAATAGTGCCAATACGAATATCAATTTTTTCAAAATCTGCCCAGTTTATCATAAATTGTCATTAAACATAAAAATAAACAAAATGAAAAGAACAGCAACAGCAATTTGGAATGGTTCAGGAAAAGAAGGTAATGGGCAGCTTTCTACTCAAAGCACAGTATTATCCAATACTCAATACTCTTTTAATTCGCGTTTTGCAGAAGGGGTAGGTACTAATCCCGAAGAGCTAATTGCGGCAGCACATGCAGGATGTTTTTCTATGAAATTGACATTTGTATTGGGTGCTGCAGGATTTACTGCCGATAAAATTGAGACCGAATGTGCTATTTCACTCGAGGATGGAAAAATCAATCATTCCTATTTAACTGTTAAAGCAACAGTGCCAGGTATTAGTAAGGAGCAGTTTCAAGCTTGTGCGGAGGAAGCAAAAAATAATTGTCCTGTAAGTATAGCATTGAATATGGACAAAACTTTGATGGCAGAATTGTTATGATACTAATCAAGTAGCTCAACCAATTCTAATAATTCATGTTTTTTATAATCACTGGTTGGTGAGTCAAAACATTTGGCAATTTCTTGTAAGAGAATTTGTATTACTCTTTTATGCGGTAGGGGCTTAAAATAAGCAGCAGTTAAAGGAACTGAAATCTTTTTGAAATAATTCTCAATGTCTTTGTGAGAGTATGCTTGTCCGTTAGTAGCGTCTACAAAGAAATGAATTTGATCCATTGGGTTTCCTACAAAATTGGTATGGTCATAATCTGATTGATAGAATGCAATGATGCACTGTTTTGGGATATTAATAATCTTTGCATTAATATCTAATTGGTCGCACATTACTTGGTATAAAATACCATTGGTGATCATGTTTCCTTTTTTACAAGCCAATACTTTATGAATAAAAAAATCGTCTGGATTGGAATAATTTACTTCTACTCCTTTTAAGTGGTAGAAATTATAAATAATGCTTGTTAAAACATTTGCTTGTTCTAGTGGAGTAAGAAAACTATTGAGTTCCAGCCAAATATTTCTCCTTATTTTTTCAATCTCTTGTAATGTTGGGCTGGTTTGTAAATCGGGATATTGAAATTTAGCTACTAATAATGCGCCAAATAATAAATCGTGGTATGCGCTGTCTTTCCATTCTGTAAAATCGGAATATAAATCTGTAAAATGCAAACGATGAATAATCATTTCTATCCTTTCCTGAATTCCTTCGTTTGGAGTAGTTTCCCATAGATGCTCCAGATTGGGGATGATGGGCTTCCCATAACCAACAATTTTTTGAGAAACTGTTGAATAAACCTCTTCATCCGGATCATCAATAAGGGTAAATAAGGCATTTAATTCTTTGGTTTCCTGCATGGTGCTTTGGTTATTCTTACATCAAACTAAAATAATTTTTCGTTAACAATTGTATAGAAGTTATCCATTGCTTGTGGATATATGAGGAAAATACAGCATAATAAATAAGGGTTCTTGGCGTTCAAGCTAGAATTCTTCAACAATTATCACTTTTAACATGTACAAGAGGTGAACTTAGATTAACTTGCATTATAATATAAATTTGCCAATGAGTACCTTTATTACCCCCAAATTTGCCAACGTTAAACAGCCACTTCATCTCGAACTTAAAAAAAGAGTTCAGGCTTATCTAGATGAACATGGAATTGACGGAACTGGTACATCAAAACTTTTTACAAAAGCTATCCTTTTAATTGTTGCATTTGTAGGAGTTTATATTCATTTAGTCTTTTTTACACCTATTTGGTACATCGCTATTGCAGAATCAATTGTTCTAGGCGGATTAGTGGCCGGTATAGGATTTAACGTAATGCATGATGGAAGTCATGGTAGTTTTAGCGGAAACAAAATCATGAATAGAGTAGCAGCTTCTTCTATTAGTTTATTGGGAGCCAACCATTTTATGTGGAATATGAAACACAATATGATTCATCATAGTTTTACTAATGTTGTTGGAGCAGACGATGATATTGAAATTGGTGTTTTCATGAGAATGGCGCCTACCCAAAAATGGTATAAAGCACATAAATTTCAACACATTTATTTTTGGGTACTGTATATGCTTTTATATGTATTCTGGATCTTCTTTACCGATTACAAAAAATACTTTTCTCGAAAAATAGGCAATGTTCCTTTGAAGAAAATGAGCATGGCAGATCATATCGAATTTTGGAGTGTTAAAGTATACCATGCAGCTGTATTTGTTGTTATACCTATTGTTTTTGTAGGTTGGGTAAATTGGATAATTGGTTTTGTGATTATGACCTTCTTTGCTGGATTTGTACTGAGTATCGTATTTCAATTAGCACATACTGTTGAGCATACTGAATTTCCTATTGCCGATATTGAAACGCATAAATTGCCAGACGAATTTGCGGCACACCAGATCAAAACAACAGCCAATTTTGCTACCAAAAATAAATTGGTAAGCTGGTTAGTGGGTGGTTTGAATTTTCAAATTGAACATCATTTGTTCCCTAAAATTTCCCATGTTCACTATCCTGCTATCAGTAAAATAGTGAAGAGTATTTGTGAAGAATACAATTTACAATACATCGAATTTCCAACCATGCGAAAAGCAGTTGCTGCCCACGTGAGATTCTTAAAAGAAATGGGAAAGCCTGACGGAAAGTTATTAAGTTATTAGGTTATTGGTTGTAATACTAAAATATTTAAGCCCTGTCTAGTTTAACTCGACAGGGCTTTTTTTAATCTGTTAACTTATTTTAGGACGATTCAAATCGGCATTTATTTTTTTGCAGTACTTGTTTTTTTGATAGCAGATTTCTTCGGACTGGCTTTTTTTGTGGCTGATTTTTTTGTTCCCTTAGAAGCTGTTTTTTTAGCAACCAATTTTTTGGTAAACGCACCAGGCACTTGTGTTTCAATCATTTCCTTTACAGCTGCTAATTCAATTGTAGCAACAGTTTCGGGACTGTACTTGTTTCCATCGGCCTGTTTGCCTAGTTTGAGCATTTTCTTTTGAAAACGAATGAACGGACCCCATCTTCCATTTTCGATTGCAATCTTTTCTTCTGGCCATTGTACAATAAATCGATTGGCTTCTTTGGCCATTTTCTTTTCGATGAGTTCATTGATATCTTGTTGACTCAAAGAATCAAAATTATACGCTCTAGGTATATTGATATAGAGATCATTCCATTTAATGAATGGGCCAAATCTTCCTTTACCTTTCGTAACTGGTTTTTCATCATAGAATCCAATAGGAGCATCTGCCAATTGTTTTTCCTTCAATAATTCAATGGCTCTTTGTAGATCCATTTCATATAAGTCTTCTGCTTTTGGAATAGAAATGAATTGTTCTCCCAATTTTATATAAGGTCCAAAGCGACCGATATTCACAGACAGCTCTTGCGATTCGTATTCGCCAATTGTTCTTGGCAAACTAAATAGCTGCATCGCTTCTTCCATGGTAATGGTTTCGATGCTCTGGTCTTGTTTTAATTTGGCAAAACGTGGTTTTTCTGTTTCGTCTGCTGTATCACCAATCTGCACCATTGGACCATATCTGCCCATCCTTGCGATTACTTTCTTACCCGTAGCTTGATCCATCCCCAACTCCCTTTCACCCTTTGCACGCTCTGCATTTTCTAAAGTATGTTCAATGGTTTCATGAAATGGTTTATAAAAGCCATCAATCATATTACTCCATTTCATTCTACCTTCTGCTATTTCATCAAATTCTTGCTCAATTTTAGCTGTAAAGCCAAAATCCATTACTTTATTAAAATGCTGTTTCAAGAAATCAGTAACTACCATTCCTAAATCGGTCGGAAAAAGTTTACTTTTTTCAGCACCTGTATTTTCTTGAATGATCTCCTTTTCAATATTATTATTAGCGGTTAGTTTGAATATGGTAACAGCTCTTTTAATTCCCTCTTTATCTCTTTTTTCTACGTAATTCCTTTTTACTATCGTAGAAATAGTAGGAGCATAGGTAGATGGTCGGCCAATACCCAATTCCTCTAATTTTTTTACCAAAGAGGCTTCTGTATATCTTGGTGCTGGTCTACTAAATTTTTCAGTTGCCAACATTTCAATAAATTGCAATTGCTCTCCCACTTTTAATGGTGGAAGAATGCCATCTGTATTGTCTTCGTCTTCCTCATCTTTGCCTTCCATATACACTTTCAAAAAACCATCAAATTGCATTACTTCTCCAGAAGCGGTAAGGTTTTGATTGTTAGAACTAATCGCAATTTTAGCGCTTGTTTTTTCGAAAATAGCTTCACTCATTTGCGAAGCAATGGTTCTTTTCCAAATCAATTCATATAAGCGACGCGTTTCTTCATCTCCTACACTATGGTCGCCCATATAAGTTGGACGAATTGCCTCATGCGCTTCTTGAGCGCTTTCATTTTTATTTTTGAATTTACGAGGCTGGTGGTATTTTGCTCCGTAACTATTATTGATTTCTTTACTGATATCTTCTAGTGCTGTTTCACTCAAACTAATACTATCCGTTCTCATGTAAGTGATCTTTCCACTCTCGTACAATTTTTGCGCGATCAACATAGTTTTGCTTACACTGTAACCCATTTTACGTGAAGCTTCTTGTTGTAAAGTAGAAGTAGTAAAAGGTGCAGCAGGAGAGCGTTTAGCAGGTTTTACCTGAATATCAGTAACAGTGTAATTAGCGTTTTTGCAGCTTTCTAAAAAAGATTGAGTTTCGGGTTGTGTAGTTATTTTAGAAGGTCCGTCTGCTTTAAAATTCACTTCTTTTCCATTGATATCTGGAGCTAAAAAAACAGCTTCAACCTTAAATGAATTTTCTGAAATAAAATGATTGATCTCTCTTTCTCTTTCTACTATTAATCTTACAGCCACACTTTGAACCCTTCCAGCGCTCAAACTTCTTTGCATGCCTATCTTTCTCCAAAGAACAGGGCTTAATTCAAAACCTACTAATCGGTCTAATACTCTTCTGGCTTGTTGAGCATTTACCAGATTCATATTAATGATTCTAGGATTAGCCACCGCTTTTTTAATTGCAGGTGCCGTAATTTCATGGAAAACAATTCTTTTGGTAATGGCAGGATCTAATCCTAAAACTTCAGCTAAATGCCAGCTGATACTTTCTCCTTCACGATCCTCATCCGATGCAAGCCAAACTTCATCGGCTTTCTTGGCTAATTGACGTAACTCTTTTACAACTCGCTCTTTATCTTCAGGAACTTTATATCGAGGTAAGTAATGATTGTTTACATCAATCCCCATATCATCCTTTTCTAAGTCTCTGATATGACCGTAACAACTTTTCACCTCAAAATCTTTTCCAAGAATTTTCTCAATGGTTTTTGCTTTTGCAGGAGACTCAACAATCAGTAAATTTTTTGCCATGTACCTTCCCGATAATTACGGTTTTTTTCAACTTTTTATAATCAATTTCACCATTGTTCGGGGTACCCCTTCGGGTTGTTCCAAAACAATTCTTGTGATGCAATATTAGGGTAAAGCATCAAATCACAAAAAATCTCCCTAAGACTTATTTGCCAAGTAATGGACAATTTTATCCTTTGTACTGTTCGATTTATAAATTTTATTATGTCCCAAACCCTTTGTGATAAAGAGTTCCAGCTTAGGTAATTCTTCAGACAAAAGCGGTTTTACATCTTCGAAACTACAGATATTATCTTCTTCGTCGTGTACCCACAAAATGTTGAAATGGGCATTTCTTACAACCCTGGCTACAGAAAAGTAGCTAATTGGCTGTTTGGCGAGGGCTTCAATAATTTCATAAAATGAATTTTTTATGGAGCTGTCTACCTTAATTACTCCAAAAAAATGTTCTATAGCAGTTTTGGTCTCTGAAGCTGGTGCAATCAATACCAATTTAGCAGGTATATCTTTTTTAATTTGCTCCATCGCTAAAGAAGCTGCTAATCCACCCAAAGAATGTGCAATAATTCCATATAAAGGACCAAATTGGTTGTTTACTTCTAAAATCATGTCTCTATAGAGTAATGCATTGATTCTTTTTCCCTCAGAACTGCCATGTCCGGGAGCATCAAATGCCAACACTTCAAATCCCTCCCTTAGCAATGCAACTATATAACTATCAAACTTATAGGCATAGCTACCAAAACCATGAACGATCAATATTTTTTTAGCATCCGGCTGATTGCTCTTCCATTGAAATCCATGAATAGAAAACTGTTTCAACTGAATAGTGAGTGGAGTGGCTTTGTGAAAAATGGCAGGTGCAATTCTTTTGGCGTTAGATTTAAATGGATTGGAAAATAAATCAAAAGCTAAAAGAGCCGCTTTTTGCGGAGAAACCAATCCCATTGTGTTTATTCTTGTTCTATAATATCCCAGTGCTATTCTTTGTCTAAATTTCATCTTCATGACTCAAAGATAGCTTGGAACCTATATTTCCTTGAAGGTCTCCCGTTTTTTGAAAATATGGCTTTCAAATTAGAAAATGTAAGTAATTGATAATCAAACAAATAAATCAATATTAAACAACAATAAAAGAAAAGCTTTCGGTATTGGTAAACTTTTTGCAATAACGATTGGTTAGTTATTGTTTTGAAATACTTTTGCAACCCAAAACAGCAATATGTATTCTATTCACATACAATTTGAACAAAAAGGGTTGGAGCCGGTAACCCTTCATAATATTGAAGCAGATCAGAGTTTATTAGAGGTCTGTTTAGACAATCATATTGATTTGCACCATAATTGTGGAGCGGTTTGTGCTTGTAGTACCTGCCATTTGTATGTAAATCAGGGTGCGGAATTTTTGGAAGAGTTAAGTGATAGAGAGGAAGATTTTATCGACAGAGCTGTTAATCCAAGAATTAATTCAAGATTGGGTTGTCAATGTATTTTACAGAAAGGTTCAGGTGAAGTACATGTTACATTGCCAGATCAAACTCAATTTTTAGGAGAGTAAATAATTTAAAAAATCAAGTTATTATGAGTCATTTTGAGCCACCCATCCATTGGAGCGATCATGAAGATATTGCTATGAAATTGTATGAAAGATTTGGAGCAGAATTCAATGAAGGTAAAATATACAGGGTTCGTTTTACCGATCTATTAGAATGGATTTTAGCCATCCCTAATTTTAGCGGAACCAAAGAACAAAGTACCGAAGGCCATTTGGAAATGATCCAAAGTGCCTGGGTATATGAGTGGAGAGATAATCGATCTTAATTATTTGTTTTCTTTTGAGTTTTTGTTTAGCTAACTTTAAAATATGTTAGATCAATTCAATCATATCACTCATTTTGTTTTTGATGTAGATGGAGTACTCACTGATGGTACTTTATTAATATTGCCTGACGGTGTGATGGCAAGAAAGATGAATATCAAAGATGGGTATGCTTTGCAATTAGCCGTTAAAAAAGGATATCGGATTACCATTATTTCTGGAGGTAATTCACCAGAAGTAAAAGATCGTTTGAGTAAATTAGGTATAACGGAAGTGTATATGCAAGTAGCAGATAAGTTAACCCTCTTACAATCTTTGATGAAAAAGCACCAAAGCAACGCCAGCTCATTTTTATTTATGGGAGATGATATGCCCGATTTGCAATGCATGCAAATTGTAGGATTGCCTACTTGCCCATCTGATGCAGTTCACGAAATAAAAGAATGCGCAAAATATATTTCTGCTTTAAAAGGAGGAGATGGTTGTGTGCGAGATGTGATTGAAAAAGTTTTGAAACTCCGTGGGGATTGGAATGATGATTTACATATCCGCGCGCAATAGAAAGAAGAAAGAAGAAATTTGAAAGATGAATTACCTAATAACCAATAACTAAATAATTGAAATTATTTTCAGCATTTTTTAGATTAATAAGATGGCCTAATCTTTTATTTATTGTAATTACTCAATTATTATTTGAATACTGCATTTACGAAAGAATTTATCCGGAAATAATTAGCAAAGATTCCAATGAACAAATACGTTTTTTTGCATTGGTCATTGCATCGGTTTGTATAGCAGCGGCAGGTTATATCATCAATGATTATTTTGATCATAATATCGATCAGATCAATAAGCCAGACAAAGTGGTTGTTAATAGAATCATCAGCAGACGTTGGGTTATTTTCTGGCATATGCTTTTAAGTTTGTTGGGATTGTATCTAACTGCTTATGCATTACCCCTCAACCAATACTGGCACTTGGTATTAGGCAATATGGCTGCTATCATTGCGCTTTGGTTTTATTCAACCACATTTAAGAAGAAATTATTGATTGGGAATGTGATCATTTCTTTACTAACTGCTTGGGTAATTTTAGTATTGTTTTTTTCAAAGTTTCCTTTGGATGGATCATTAATAAGTATAGACCAACACCAGCGTGTTCGTTTCTTTAGGTTAATGATGCTCTATGCTGCTTTTGCTTTTGTGATTTCATTAATTAGAGAAGTAATAAAAGATATGGAAGATATTGCTGGTGATCAAAAATATGGATGCACTACAATGCCCATTGTTTGGGGAATCAATGCGAGTAAAGTTTTTGTAGCTGTTTGGATAATTGTGCTTATTGCCGCTTTAGTTATTTTACAATTATATGTATTAGGAATGGGTTGGTGGTTAAGTGCTTTGTATTGCATCTTATTAATTGTATTACCATTGGTACTTGTATTGCTGAAATTATATAAAGCAGAAAAATCAGCAGACTATCATCAACTGAGTAGTTTGGTAAAAGTTATTATGTTTACAGGCATTTTATCAATGTTGTTTTTTAGGCATTATCAATAATATTTGCATGAAGGAAATTATTCTTGCTTCTCAATCTCCCAGAAGAAAACTGCTATTGGAATGGGCTGAAATTCCATTTAAAATTGTGGTCCAATCAACCGATGAAAATTTTCCTCCCCATTTACCTGTTGAACAAGTGCCGATTCATATTGCTGAGCAAAAAGCGAATGCGGTTATCCAATTTTTAGGCATCACCAATGAAATAGAACCAGCTAACATTGTATTAGCTGCTGATACCATTGTTGTTTTAGACAATCAAGTAATCAATAAACCTGCCGATAGGGCTGAGGCAATATCGATACTTAGTAGATTGTCTGGACAAGACCACCGAGTCATTACTGGGGTTGTTTTAAAGAATGCTTTTAAAGAACATTCTTTTTCGGTAACCACCCATGTTCAGTTTCACCCACTGACTCTCGAGCAAATTGAATTTTATGTAGACCAATACAAACCTTATGATAAAGCAGGTGCTTATGCCATTCAAGAATGGATCGGGGTTGTTGGCATTGCATCAATCAATGGCGATTTTTACAATGTAATGGGCTTGCCGGTATCCTCCGTAGTTCAGGCTTTAACATTATTTGATAACGGTTTATAGGCAACGATTTTCATTGAATTGGGGTCTGATTACCAATTGAAACTGAATTCGCGTTCACAATCAGGATGTAAAGTTCTTTCAACAGGGCAGGTACGGGCGGTATTTTCCAGAATGGCTTTTTCTTTATCATCAACAAGGAGGGTCTTTGGAAAATAGATATGAACTATAATTTTGCTGATTCTTCTTGGGTCTGAAGCCATAATTTTAGTTACATCAGCGGTTGTTCCATCCAATAAAATGTTCATTGAACGGGCTTTAATTCCCATGGTGGTAATCATACAAGTGGCCAATGCAGTTGCTACTAAATCGGTAGGGGAAAATCGTTCTCCCTTCCCTTGGTTATCGGTTGGGGCATCGGTTTCAATAATGGTTCCACTTTGGAGATGGGTAGCTGTGGTCCTTAAATCGGAATTATAAATAATTTGTGAAGTCATTGCATCAATTTTGACCTAAATTTACACGTAACAAATCACATGGAAGTGAAGAAACTAATTTTTGTATTTTTTTTATTTTCTAGCATAACATTGGTGGCGCAGCAAAATACTGTTCCTGAAACTGCTTCGAGTAAGTACCAAAAGAAAATAGAGAAAAGAGAAAAAATCAATCAATTAATTAAGCAAGAAGAAGAAGGTGCTTTAATTTTTGATAAACAAAGTGCATTTTCTATTAAGCTCAATACGGATGGTTGGGGTTTAGCTTATGAAAAAGGAAAATACAAGACCACTTCTAAGACAAGTCTTTGGTGGCTTGAGTTTGGAGAGCGCAAAAGTGTAAAAGAAGAAAGAGTTCCTACCATATCTGCATCACAAGGGTTCATTATTGTTTCTAGTTATATTTATGGCAAACAAAACAATTTCTACTATCTCAAAGCAGGTTTTGGTCAACAAAAATTGATTGGGGGTAAAGGAAATAAAAATGGAGTAGCTGTTTCGGCCATTTATGGCGGTGGTATTAGCGTAGGAATGTTAAAGCCCTATTATTTAGAAATACAGAATCCTACCAATGGAGCAAGGGAATCTATAAGATACACACCTGCAAATGAAAACCTATTTTTAGACCCTACCATTATTCTGGGTAAAAGCGGATTAGGAAAAGGCTTTGGGGAAATTAAATTTGTACCAGGGGCGCATGTGAGAACTGCTTTAAGATTCGATTATGGCAGATATAATGAAGTATTGTCGGCCATTGAAATTGGGCTTAATGCGGAATTTTATTCCCAAAAAATGCCCATTGTGTTATTAAACAAAGAGAATAATTTCTTTTTTAATGCCTATGCTGCAATCACTTTTGGTAAAAGAAAGTAATGTAAATTTGCGGCATATTTTAGAAAGTACATGCAAGAACTACCCGTTATTCCTATTATAGACAATACAATTACTGAAGAAACTCGGCTTAAAAAACCCAATTGGTTAAGGGTTAAATTGCCTTTGGGCGAAAGCTATAAACATGTTAGAGGGTTAGTAGACAAGCATAAATTACATACTATCTGCGAAAGCGGTAATTGCCCCAATATGGGAGAATGTTGGGGAGAGGGTACTGCCACATTCATGATCTTAGGAAATGTTTGTACCAGAAGTTGTGGATTTTGTGCAGTAGCAACAGGCCGCCCAGGTTCTGTTGATTGGGATGAACCGCAACGAGTTGCAGAAGCAATTCATCTGATGAAAGTCAAACATGCGGTGGTTACTAGTGTAGATAGAGACGAACTCAAAGATGGTGGATCCATCATTTGGTTCAATACCATCAAAGCCATTAAAAACCTCAACCCCAATACAACATTGGAAACCTTGATTCCAGATTTTAGGGGCTTTAAAGACCAGATTCAAAGAGTGATTGACGCGGCTCCAGAAGTAGTGAGTCATAACATGGAAACAGTTGAGCGAATTACCAAACAAGTAAGAATCCAAGCAAAATATCGCAGAAGCCTAGAAGTGTTGGAGACCCTTAAGCAAGGAGGTATGCGAACTAAAACAGGTATCATGTTGGGGTTAGGGGAAACCAAAGAAGAAGTCATTCAAACAATGCAAGACTTGGTGAATGTAGGTACCGATGTATTAACGCTTGGTCAATATTTACAACCCACCAAAAAGCATTTAAAAGTGCAACGTTTTGTTCACCCCGATGAGTTTGCAGAACTCAGAGATATTGGATATACTATTGGATTTGATTATGTGGAAAGTGGTCCCTTGGTGCGCTCTTCTTACCATAGTGAAAAACATGTGATTCCTGGATATGGGAAAAGCAAATGGTTGAACGATACAATGAACAAATAAACATGCGAATTTCAATTTCATTTTTACTTCTGTTACCCATCTTTTGTTCCGCACAAATAAAATGGGTTAATGTAGATTCTTTGTATCAACCATTACCCAATGGGGTTCATGTATATTTTTCCAATGATCCTATAGAAGGTAAGCCTAATCGCGCTTTTTATGTAAGTGCAAATTTAAAAGAGCCTTCACTGAATTTTACTACCCAAGTTGGAAATGGAAAAAGATTCACGCCTACTGAATATTTTACCAAAGAATCCAATCCATTATTAGTAGTGAATGCTACTTTTTTTGAATTTGTACACAACAGCAATTTAAATATGGTTGTAAAAGACGGAAAAATGCTTGCCTATAATTTGCATACAATTACTGGGAAAGGGAAAGATACATTAACTTATCGGCATCCTTTTGGGAGTGCTATGGGAATATCAAAATCCAGAAAGGCAGATATTGTTTGGTCTTATACCGATTCTTCGAGTAAATATCCTTTGGCCATTCAAACACCCATCAACGCAATAAAAGATTCTTCTTCTTTTTTATCCAAATCAACAGTACAAGTAGCTGGTGATTTTAAAAAATGGAAAATTCAAACAGCTATTGGTGGCGGTCCAGTATTGGTTCAAGAAGGAAAATTAAAAATTACCAATAACGAAGAATTGAAATTTGCTGGTAAAGCGCTCTATGATAAACATCCTAGAACTGCTATGGGGTATACTAAAAATGGTCAACTAATTGTAATGGCTGTAGAAGGCCGATTTCCTGGAAAAGCAGAAGGAGCTAACTTAGAACAGTTGGCTAAATTATTGATTGCTGTAGGTTGCGAAGAAGCAATGAATTTAGATGGGGGAGGAAGCAGTTGTTTATTGGTTAACGGAAAACAAACCATCACACCGAGTGATAAAGAAGGGCAGAGACCGGTGCCAGCTGTTTTTTTGATAAAAAAAATTAAGAAAGAAGAAAGATAAAAGAAGAAAGATAAAAGAAGAAAGAAGAAATACATTGTTGTAGATAATTCATCTTTCATAATTCATCTTTCTTAATTCTATTTCATTTCCCATACAAGCGCACTCGCACCTAAAATGGCCGCATCAGATTCCTTTAAATGGCTCACCAAAATTTTCACTTTGTTTTGAAAAACTTGAATCAGATTGGCTTCCATATAATCTCTCGTAGGTTTTAAAATATAATCACCTGCTTTGGTAAGTCCTCCAAATAACACGATAGCTTCGGGATTAGAAAACATGACAAAATTGGCCAAAGCCATTCCTAAAATTTTTCCGGTATAGTCAAAAATTTCTTTGGCTAATTCGTCTCCTTCTATAGCTGCATCATGTACTTGTTTAGAGTCGATTTTTTCTTTGGGGATTTTTCTGAGCAAACTAGGTTTATCGGTTTTTTCTAAAAATTCTAAAGCATTTAACCGAACGCCAGTTGCCGAAGCATAGCTTTCTAAAGAACCGTGTTTACCAGTTCCTTCATGATATCTTCCATCAGGAATAATAATGGTATGCCCTAATTCTCCTGCAAATCCATCGTGGCCATAAATCAATTTTCCATTGGCCACAATTCCACTACCCACACCAGTTCCCAAAGTGATCATTATAAAATCCTGCATGTCTTGTGCAGCACCATACATCATTTCGCCAATTGCTGCTGCATTGGCATCATTAGTTAAAACAACTGGTAATTTAAATTTATCTTCTATCATTTTACCGAAAGGAATGATTCCTTTCCAAGGAAGATTGGCAGCATGTTCAATAGTATTCTTATAATAATTTCCATTGGGTGCACCAATACCAATTCCTTTAATTCTTCCCACTCCTCCAGCTTGTTCTATGAAAGGAGCGAGGCATAAATAGAGCTCATCAATAAAAGGTTCTACCGTCAAATGTTTTTTGGTACTCATCTCTCCCGAGAACAATAAATTCCCCACTTTGTCTACAATGCCATATTTCGTTCCTGTTCCACCAATATCTATTCCAATAGCCAATGGTTCCATTGCTTGATTATTCATCCCTTGTTCTTTTTTTGTACTCATCGTTACACAGTTTATTCATAATAACTTAAAAAAGAATTATGAATTATGAATTAAGAATTATGAGATACCTTTTTGAATTAAGAGATATGAATTAAGAATTATGAGATACAACTTATATCTCTTAATTCATATCTCATATTTCTTCTCTCTTAATTCTTCTCTCATAATTCTTCTCTCTTAATTCTTAATTCATCATTCTCAATGCCCTCCGCTCACTTTAACATCATAGTCTATCCCTTGTGCTTTCAAAATTGATTTAGACTTCACTGCATAAAATGCCATGTATGCAAAACAAATAACACCAACGATATAGCTGTTTTGAATTCCTAAAATATCATCTGAAGCAACTACTCCTTGCGCATAACTGATTAAACCACCACCCATGATCATCATAATCAATAAACTACTTCCTTGATTGGTATGTTTACCTAAACCTGCAACGCCTAAAGTAAAAATACATGGCCATAATGTGCTACAGAATAATCCTACACTTGTGAAAGCAAAAACACTCACCATTCCTGAAGTAAGCATACCAATGATCAACGCAACGATTCCTAATGAAGAAAAAATCAATAACATTCTTGCAGGGCTTCCCTTACTCATTATATCGCCAGCAATCATTACAATAATTACCAATCCATACACATAAAACATGGTTATATCATGTTGTGCAATGGCATTCACAATTAAGAAAACACCAAAAGCTAAATAAGGCATTAAAAAATTAAGTATTTTTTTTGCACCTGCACTTACATCAAATGCGCCAACCGCACCAGTCCATCTGCCCATCATTAAACTTGCCCAATACAAAGAAACAAAAGGAGCAATATTGGCTGTTTCAATATTTAAATGCTGTTTCATATATTCTGGCAAATTACTCGCCGTAGAAACTTCTACTCCAACATATACAAAAATGGCGATCATTCCTAAGACCAACTGCGGATAGCTAAAAGGGGATGGTCTATGCAAGACTTTTTCTTTGCTCTCTGCTTCATCATTAGCAACTTCTTCTAAATCAATCTTATTAGGAACAGAAGAAAATTTAAAAAAGATGGCAACTAAAATAAAAGCCAATCCTAAAATTAAATAAGGTGTTTTTACACTTTCGATACTTGCTTCTGTAGAACCAGATCCTACACTTCCGAAAATAGCAAAACTCACAATCAATGGTCCGATGGTGGTTCCGAAATTATTTACTCCACCTGCCATATTTAATCTTTGCGATCCTGTTTTAGGGTCACCAATTACAATTGCAAGAGGATTGGCAGCAATTTGTTGCAAGGAAAATCCTAATCCAACAATGAACAAGCCAGTGATCATTAAAGTGAATGATGCATTATTGGCCGCTGGATAAAACAATAAAGTACCAATAGCTGAAATGATCAGCCCCAACACAATACCATTTTTATAGCCGATTTTATTCAACACATCATTTCCGATCAATTTTGAAATACCAAAATAAATTAAAGAACCTACAGTATAGGCTACATAAAAAGCTACAGAAACAAGCTGACTTTGGGCTTGTGAAAGACTAAAAGCTTTTTTAAATACAGGGATTAGGATGTCATTACTGGCTGCAACAAAGCCCCAGAAAAAGAATACGGTAATCAATGTACCAAATTGTGACCATTTTGTGGGTTGGCTCATAACAATCGTTTATTTAATGTAAGTAAACTGTAAAATAGGAATAATTTAAAGAAGGGAAAATTTTAAATAGGAAATTTGATGGAATCAGTTAAATAACTAACTTGAAAAAGATTAAAATTGCCAGAATGGAGATTATTCATGTTAGTGCTGAATGCTATCCTGTAGCTAAAGCAGGAGGATTGGGAGATGTAGTAGGCGCATTGCCCAAGTATCAGTGTAAGACAGGAGATATTGCTAAAGTGGTCATGCCTATGTATCGCACTAAATTTTTGTATGAAAATGAATGGGACGTAGACTTTAAAGGAAGTGCCAATTTAGGAAATTGGTATTTTGAGTTTACAGTAATTAAAGAACGCACCAATAAATTAGGGTTCGATTTATATTTAGTAGACATTAATGGCTTACTAGACCGACAAAAAATTTATGGCTACGATGATGATACAGAAAGGTTTACAGCATTTCAAATAGCTGTTGTAAATTGGATCAGTAATTGGGAACATCGCCCAGATATTGTTCATTGTCATGATCATCATACTGCTTTGATTCCATTTATGATGCAGTATTGTTATGCCTACCAGTTTTTGGCCAATGTTCCAACAGTAGTAACTATTCACAATGGTCAATACCAGGGCTGGATGGGTTGGAATAAAAGCACTTATATTCCTAGTTGGGATCTTTGGAAAAGAGGCATGCTCGATTGGGCTGGTAATATTAATCCCCTAGCATCTGGCGTAAAATGTGCCGGAAAAGTTACTACTGTAAGTTGGAGTTATATGGAAGAACTAAGAGTAAGTGCCAATGGATTAGAGCAATTATTCGAATTCGAAAAAGGTAAATGTGTGGGCATTTTAAATGGAATTGATAATGAAGTTTGGGATCCTTCAACAGATACTTATCTCGAACATCATTTTAATGTAAAAACCGTAACTAAAGGAAAAGCAAAAAATAAAGAATCATTATGTGAGCAGTTTGGTTTAGATGCTTCTAAGCCATTATTTGTATTTATTGGAAGGTTGGTTGGAGAAAAAGCGGCCGAAATTTTACCAGATGCTATTAAAACGGCCATATTTAATACGCAGGGTAATGCTTCATTTCTTATCTTGGGGAGTGGTGACACTTCCGTGGAATGGGCATTTCAACAAATGGCTACAGAGTTCAAAGGAATTTTTAATGCAGTAATTGGTTATGATGAAAAGTTGAGTCATAAAATGTATGCTGGGGCAGATTTTTTATTAATGCCAAGTAGAGTAGAGCCATGTGGATTGAATCAAATGTATGCTATGCGATATGGAACAGTGCCTATTGTAAGAAGTACAGGAGGGTTAAAAGATACGGTGTTGGATATGGGGGATTTTGAAGGATTTGGAATTAGATTTGATCAGGCAACTGTACATGATATTGATTATTCAATAGGAAGAGGAGTAGCTGTTTATCAAGATAAAAAACAAATGGAATGGATGAGAAAAAAAATGATGTCGATCGATCATAGTTGGGAAGGAACAGTCAATCAATACAAAGAAGTTTATTTGAGTTTAAAATAAAAGTAACAATATGAGAACAATTATTTCTAATTCAGTATTAGCCGTTATTTTAGGGGGTGGTGCTGGTTCAAGATTATTTCCATTAACATTAAGTAGATCTAAGCCAGCAGTTCCTATTGCAGGTAAGTATCGATTGGTAGATATTCCAATTAGTAACTGCATTAACAGCAATATCAATAGAATGTTTGTGTTGACGCAGTTCAACTCTGCTTCATTGAATAAGCATATCAAAAACACCTATCATTTTAGTGCATTTAGTTCGGGTTTTGTAGATATTTTAGCTGCAGAACAAACACCAGATAATGCAGGTTGGTTTCAAGGAACTGCCGATGCGGTTCGTCAATCTCTCCGCCATATTTCTAGTATGGCGTTTGAATATATTTTAATATTAAGTGGAGATCAATTATATCAAATGGATTTTACCGAAATGTTGGCGAATCATATAGAAAAAAAAGCCGACATTTCAATAGCTACCATTCCAGTTGATGACAGGGATGCTCCTGAATTTGGTATTTTAAAAACGAATGAAGACAACGCCATTGCTTCATTTATAGAAAAGCCAAGCAAAGATATTTTAGCTGATTGGACGAGTGATACAGGTGCGGAAATGCAAAAGCAAGGAAGAAATTATTTAGCTTCCATGGGTATTTATATTTTCAATAAGCAAGTATTGTATAAATTATTGAATGAGACTTATCCAGCAGCTACTGATTTTGGAAAAGAAATAATGCCGAACTCAATAGAAAATTACAATGTAGCTAGTTTTCAATATGATGGATATTGGACAGATATTGGAAATATTTATTCTTTCTACGAGGCCAATTTAGCACTCACTCAAGAAGTGCCTTTGTTTAATTTATTTGATAACGAAAAAACAGTTTTTACTCGTGCAAGAATGTTGCCTCCAGCAAAAATCAGTGGTACTACTTTAGAAAGAACCATTATTGCGGAAGGTTCAATCATTAATGCAAGTAGGATAGAACAAAGTGTAGTAGGAATTCGATCAAGAATTGGATATGGATCAACCGTAGTGTCTACCTATATCATGGGTAACGATTATTATGAAACCATTGAGGAGATGAGCATGAACATAGAAAAGGGAATGCCAAGAATTGGAATTGGAGAAAGATGTTATATCAAAGATGCGATCATTGATAAAAATTGCAGAATTGGTAATGATGTACGAATCAATGGAGGCAAGCATTTGGCCAATGTAGACCATCCTCTTTACACTGTAAAAGACGGAATTGTAGTGGTAAAGAAAAGGGCCGTTCTACCCGATGGATTTGTAATTTAATATTTTAACAACGATTGCCATGGCTTCTTCAACACCAGTTGCTGCTTCTTCGGGTACATCTATAAAACCCAAGTTAAGTTTAGCACAGATCTTTTTTATGAGTTTTGGATTTTTAGGAATTCAATTCGGATTTGCATTGCAAAATGGAAACACCAGTAGGATATTGCGTTCATTTGGTGCCGATGTAGAACAATTGCCTATGTTCTGGATCGTTGCTCCATTAGTTGGAATGATTGTTCAGCCTTTAATAGGACATTATAGTGATAGAACTTGGAATCGATTGGGAAGAAGAAAACCTTATTTCTTAACAGGTGCATTGCTTTCATCTGCGGCCCTCATTTTTTTACCCAATTCAGGAGCAGTTTCTTCGATTGTTCCTGCACTTTGGATTGGAGCAGGAATGGTGATGATCATGGATGCATCGTTCAATGTTGCGATGGAACCATTTCGTGCATTGGTTGCCGATAATTTACCTGACACGCAAAGAACCAGTGGATTTGCTATTCAAACATTTTTAATTGGTGTGGGGGCTGTTGTAGGTTCTGAATTGCCTTCATTTTTAGCAAAGAATGGTTTCTCTCAAGAAGCTGGTGCTTCAGGTGTTGCAGATAATATTCGTTATGCATTTTATATTGGTGCAGCTGTTTTTGTAGGTGCTATTTTGGTAACGGTTTTTAAATCGAAAGAGTACCCTCCGGCCGAATATGAAAAATATCATGGCAAAAATGAAGAAGCAGCAAAAGCGGGAATCAGCGAAATATTCAAAGACTTTGCAAAAATGCCAAGAACGATGAAGCAGTTGGGTTTGGTGCAATTTTTTTCTTGGTTTGCTTTATTCAGTATGTGGGTTTTTACCACAGATGCAGTAGCCACACATGTGTATGGATTAACAGGTGATTATGCAAAGTCAGTAGAATACAATAGCGCAGGAAATATTGTGAGTTCAGCATTTGGAACCTATAATTTAGTGGCTGCTGTATATGCATTGTTTTTACCTTTTGTGGCTAAATATTTAGGAAGAAAAGGAACACATGCATTTTCATTGATCGCAGGCGGGGTAGGGCTTATATCAATCTATTTCATTAAGGACCCTACCATGCTTAAATATTCTATGATTGGAATCGGCCTTGCATGGTCCAGTATTTTGGCAATGCCTTATGTGATTTTATCAGGTTCAATTCCTCCGGGTAAATTGGGCATTTATATGGGGATTTTTAATTTCTTTATCACTTTGCCTCAAATCATCAATGGTATTTGTGGTGGTTGGATTGTAAAACATATTTATAATGGACAGCCCATATATGCCATTGTATTAGCAGGATTTTTCATGCTCTGCGCTGCAGTAAGTGTTTTATTTGTTTATGATGAAGGGGCTGCAAAAATAAAAGAATCAGCAAAATAATTCTATGAAAAATTGCTTTTTAACTGGGCTGTTATTTTTGATAGCCACTTTCATGCATGCGCAATATGCAAGGGTATATCCAACTGGATGGTTTGTTGGAATGAAATGGAATAAAGTGCAAGTGATTGTTCAAGGAACTTATGAAGGATTCAATCAAGAAAAAGTACGGATCAATTATCCAGGAGTTCAATTACAAAAAGTACATCAATTTGAAAATAGCAAATACCTTGCTTTAGATCTATTAGTTACTCCTTCAGCAAAGCCGGGAAATATTCCCATTGAATTTATTCAGAATAATAAAGTTCATGTAATCAACTGGTCGCTGAAAGCTAGAAGGGCAAATCTGGGAAAAGATTTTGCACAAGGGATTACCCAAAAAGATTTTGTCTATTTATTAATGCCTGATCGATTTAGTAATGGTGATCCCACCAATGATCGCATTAAGGAATATAGGGATACTTCTTGTAATAGTTTATCTCCCATTTTAAGACATGGGGGCGATTTGCTAGGCATCCAAAATCATTTGGATTATCTAAGTGATTTAGGCGTTACAGCGCTTTGGCTTACGCCAGTTATAGAAAATGATATGCTATTGCAAAATGAACAAGCTGGTATGGTGGCTGGATATCATGGATATTGGTTTACCAATCATTATGCTATAGACAAAAGATTTGGCGGAGATGCCGCATATAAAAATCTAATCAATACCGCTCATTCAAAAGGAATTAAAATTATTCAAGACGCAGTATACAATCATATTGGAATAGAACATTGGATATACAAAGATGCGCCTTCAAAAGATTGGATGAATAATTGGGATAAATATACCAGTAGTAATCATAGAGACGAAGCATTATATGACATACATGGAAGTCCGGCTGATAAAAAAGTGATGTTGGATGGTTGGTTTGTACCACATTTGCCTGATCTAAATCAGCGTAATCCCTTTGTTACTAATTATTTAATTCAACATGCACTTTGGACTGTAGAAGAATATGGTATTGATGCATGGAGAGTTGATACTTACAAGTATTGTGATGAGGCATTTTTAAATAAAGTGAACGCAGCATTAGAAAATGATTTTCCTTCCATTACTATTGTTGGAGAAGCAGTTGCTAATACTGTAACTGGTAGTGCATATTTCACTAAAAATAATATGCAGCCGCCATTTAAACATAATTTGCAATCTGTTTTAGATTTTCCATTGAGCTATTCAATGATGGATGCAATCAATCAACCATTTGGTTGGACCAATGGAGTGAATAAACTCTACATGACTTTATCTCAGGATTTTTTATACAAAAAGCCTGAAAAAAATTGGATCTTTCTAGACAATCACGATACGGAAAGATTTATTTCTGTGATTGATCAGGATATGAATAAATTTAAAATGGGAATGAATCTTTTGTTCACTTTACGTGGAACACCTCATTTGTATTATGGCACTGAAGTATGGATGAAAAACTTTAAAGACCCGAACGATGGTATGGTCCGTTTGAATTTTCCGGGAGGGTTTAGCGATGATCAATCCAATAAATTTTTGCCGTCAGGAAGAAATGCAAATGAACAAGAAGCATATAGTTATGTAAAAAAATTAGCCAATTATAGAAAGAATAATACTGCTTTACAAACAGGAAAATTAATGCAATGGATACCTAAAGATGGGGTATATGTTTATTTTAGATACGATGCCAATCAAACATTTATGATTGTATTAAATACTTCTAAAGAAATGAAAGAAGTTAAATTGAACAATTTTCTGGAGCGAACCAAAAACTTTACAAAAGGTGCAGATCTAATGACTGATAAGCAATATGGTAATGTATTTTCAATCGGTCCGAAAGAATCTGTGGTTTTGAAATTACAATAATGAATTCATCAACTCAATCAAATGAAAAAAGGAATTATTCAATTAATTGTATGCTGTTGTTTAGCAGTTACCTCAACAGTAATAGCCCAAGAAGTTAAATATAGCACCTATAAAAAATATGCATTTCCAACTGCATTAACAAGTGCAGCAACTGGTGGCAAAATTGCTTGGGCCATAGATTCTGCCGGAAGAAGAAATGTGTATGTTGCAGAAGCGCCGAATTATGCTTCTAGAAAATTAACCAACTTTAATGAAGATGATGGCCAGGAAATAACGAGTGTATCTATTTCTGATGATGGCAATTGGGTGGTATTTGTAAGAGGAGGAGAACATAGTGGGAATTGGGAAACTGGGTTGCCTGTTAATCCTAGTTTTGATTTATTAGCATATAAAGTACAAATTTTAAGTGTACCATTTCAAGGAGGCAAAGTACAAACTTTATCTGAAGGTGATTTACCTTCTATTTCTCCTGATAGTAAGCAAGTGGCGTTTATTAAAAATGGTCAAGCATGGATGGCTTCCATTAATAACATTTCTACTGCAAAAAATATTTTTACAACAAGAGGAAATGTTGGTTCATTAGAATGGTCACCCAATGGTCAACAATTATTATTCACTGCAAATAGACAAGACCATTCAATCATTGGAATTTATTCTACTGGTCAACAATATTTGAAATGGCTTTCTCCTTCTTTCAATAGAGATCAATCTCCACACTGGTCTCCTGATGGCAGTTCAATTGTTTTTGTAAGAACTCCTGGAACTGGAGGTGCACCCGATTCTATGTTGAGTAGAAAACACAATCCTTGGTCTATTCAGAAAGTAGAAATTACATCTGGTAAAACAACTCAGTTGTGGAAAGCCCCAACAACATTAAGAGGTTCTTATCCAACAACTCATGGTGGAACCAATTTACATTGGGCTGCCAATAATCAGATAGTATTTTTGTCTTATGAAGATGGTTGGCCTCATTTGTATTCAATATCAGCAACTGGCGGCAAACCAATTTTATTAACACCAGGTAATTATATGGTGGAACATGTGCAAATAAGTGCAGACAAAAAATGGATGGCTTTTAGTGCCAATACAGGACCAGACGATAAAGATATAGAACGAAGACATGTTGCAAGAGTTGCAGTGGATAAAGCAGGTATTGAGTTACTCTCTCCTGGTACTGGTTTAGAATGGACCCCAGTTTTTACAGAAGATGCAAATACCGTTGCTTTTATAAGTGCTACGGCGCAAAGACCTCCTGTGCCTGCAATATTGAATTTGAATGCTGCAACAAAATCAATTCAATTGATCGGACAATCCCTGATAGATCCTGACTTACCTCAAAACAAATTTGTAACACCTCAACAAGTAATTTTTACAGCATCTGACGGCGTAAAAGTGCATGCTGATTTATTTAAAGCAGAAGGATCTGGAAGAAAGCCAACCATTGTGTATGTTCATGGAGGACCTCCTCGTCAAATGTTATTGGGTTGGAATTATTCCGATTATTATTCCAATGCTTATTCATCTAATCAATACTTAACTAGCAAAGGATTCAACGTATTAGTGGTGAATTATCGTTTAGGAATTGGGTATGGATTTGATTTCCATAAGCCTGCCAATGGAGGTGCTGTTGGTGCTTCGGAATATTTAGATATCAAAGCAGCTGGAGCATGGTTACAACAACAACCATTTGTTGATCCAACTAAAATAGGAATTTACGGCGGTTCTTACGGTGGCTACCTTACTGCTTTGGCATTGGCGAGAGATTCAAAACTTTTTGCAGCTGGTGTAGATATTCATGGTGTACATGATTTTACTGTTAATTTATTGGCAGCTTCTGTGAATGAAAAATATGAGAAAGTGCCAGATATAGAAAAAGCAATGAAAACTGCATGGCAATCTTCTCCTGTGGCTTCAATAGCTACTTGGACCTCACCAGTATTGATCATTCATGCCGATGATGACCGTAATGTGCGGTTTAATCAGAGTGTTGACCTCATTAAAAGGCTCGAAAAGAAGGGAGTTCCTTTAGAAACACTCATGATTGTAGATGATACACACCATTGGATGAAGCATTCAAATGCTGAAATTGTTTATCAAGCAGTAGCTGATTATTTTATAAAAACCTTTAAACAGTAGATTTTCAGTAGATTTGTTTACTATAATTTCCCATTTGATGAAAAAGCCTATACAATTTGAAACTGGATGTGCGCATTGCAATGTAAGGATTCATTCTGTTTTTAATGTTTTGGAATCAGATCAAATGAACGAAATGGTGATGCATAAGTCTTGTAGCACATATAAAAAAGGGCAGTATGTATTTGCAGAAAACGGTTTACCAACAGGATTGTTTTGTGTGAATAGCGGTAAAATTAAGATCACTACTACTGGTTTTGATGGGAAAGAGCAGATATTACGATTAGCCAAATCTGGCGATATTGTAGGATATCGTGCTTTGATTTCCAATGAAAGATATGCTTCGTCAGCAGTAACTTTAGAAGATGCAACTATTTGTATAATAGATAAAGCCTTTTTTTTTAAAACCATGGAATCTACCCCAAAGCTGATGTTCGAAGTGGTAAAAAAAATGAGCCGTGATTTAAAAGAAGCCGAAGATCATATTCTATCTCTATCCCAAAAAAACGTAAGAGAACGTATGGCAGAAGCATTGCTATTTTTAAAAGCTACTTATGGTTTTGAAGAAGATCAAAAAACAATTGGTGTAAGCCTTACCAGAGAAGAGATTGCTGACTACGTAGGCACATCTACTGAAAGTTGTATCAGGCTATTATCTGAATTTAATCAAGATAAATTAATTGTACTAAATGGTAAAAAAATAAGCATTATTAATCTCCCAATGCTTATTCAAACTGCTAACATAGTAGATTAGCAATTTAAACATGATAAATATCATGTTTCTCCTTAGTTGTTCTCATGTTTTTTGAAATTTAACTAGCGCACTTTTGTGTAGTAAATTACTACCTCATGTGCAAACATGCCGACAATACAAAAGAAATTATTGATCATCTTATAAAAGATGTATATCCGTTATTAAATCAAGAAATTGATAAGGCTGCTCATTGTACTAATCTGGAGCTGAGTAATGTACCTGAAAAAGAAATGGTCAAGGATCTGCTCATTCATTTGAAAAATGAATTTCACTCATTGGCTACTTACGAAGAGAAATTGGTTTTCCCATCGGTATTAAAAGTATTTAATGCCAAAAAAGAACAGACCGTACTCCCTAATTTGGTCGATTTATTGCGACTTACCAGAAGTAAAGAGCATAAAATTAATGATTATGTTAAAAAAATTAACATATTAATTTCAAATCATTTATGGGAAACTGAGTTGCAAGACCATTTAGTAGAAATGTTTTCAAACAATTTCTTTAAAGAAAAAGCGGTTTGGAATAATATGATTGAAGACAGAGTGGCATCATGTGGATGTTTTAAGAAGAACTATTTTGAAATGGCTCGTTTATATGAACACAATTCATTAAGCTCAATAAGGAATAATCCAAAAAAAACTCACTGAAATAGTATTCTATAAATGATTAAATCAGTTTTACATAATACAACTTGTTTTCATTGTGGGAATATCTGTCAAAAAGATACTTTAGTTTCTTTTGATAATAAATCTTTTTGCTGCTCAGGATGTAAAACAGTATTCCAGATTTTAAATAAAAACAATCTTTGCGATTATTATAGTTTTAATGAAGTAGCAGGAGTTAAGAGAAACTCAACTATTAATACACAAAAATTTGCATTCTTAGATAATCCTGATTTGTCATCTCGGCTAATCGTTTTTGCTAACCAACAACAAACTGCAGTCAATTTTTACTTGCCTCAAATACATTGTAGTTCTTGTTTGTGGCTATTAGAAAATCTGCACAAACTAGATGATGGAATAATATTTTCTACTGTTAATTTTCCTGATAAGCAAGTAACCATTTATTTTAAACCAACAGCATTATCTGTTAGACAAGTTGCTGAATTATTGAGTTCGATTGGCTATGAACCTCATATTTCATTAGACACAAATAATACTAAGCAAGAAGAACAGCATTTTATTGCTCGAAAAGCAACAATTAAAATTGGGATCGCCGGCTTTTGCTTTGCCAATATTATGTTGTTAAGCTTTCCTGAATATTTAGGACTAAATACTTTAGCAAAAGACGGGCTTTCTGCCCAAGTTTTTCGTTGGTTGAATCTTTGTTTGTCATTGCCCGTTTTGTTATATAGTGGGAATGAATTTTTTGTAAATGCCTGGTATGGATTCAAACAAAAAATGCTCAATATAGATGCGCCGATTGCATTGGCTTTGGCTGTTACATTTACACGAAGTATCTATGAAATAATCAATGGGGTGGGAGGTGGTTATTTAGACAGCATGTCGGGTATTATTTTTTTTATGCTTGTTGGAAGAGCTTTTCAAACAAAAACCTTCGCTAATTTAAAATTCAATAGAGATTACAGTTCTTATTTTCCGATAGCCGTTTGTAAAATCAATCAGCAGGATGAAGAAAAATATTTATCGGTGAGTGAAATTGCAATCGACGATACTATTAGAATTAGAAATCAGGAAGTGATTCCTGTTGATGGAATACTCATTAATGGGAAAGCCAATATTGATTATAGTTTTGTTACAGGGGAAAATGAAACCTGTGTTGTAAAAATGGGAGAAATTATTTATGCTGGTGGAAAACAAACCAATGGAGCAATCGATTTATTGGTAGTACAACCTTTCTCGCAAAGTAATTTTACCAGATTATGGAATCATGATGCTTTTAAAAAAGAGAGTAAACAGCGCTATACTTTCACGGGAATAATTAGTAACTATTTTGCAGCAGCAGTATTTTTTGTAGCCATCGCTGCTTTTATTTATTGGTACAATATCAGTTCTGTCAATGCTTGGAATTCGCTAACTGCAGTATTGATTGTAGCTTGCCCATGTGCTTTGTTGTTAACTACCACTTTCACTCAAGGGTTTTTATTAAATATTTTTAGCAACAAGGGCCTATATCTTAAAAATGCCAATATTCTCCAAATAATTCCTTCGATCAATCATATTGTTTTTGATAAAACAGGAACACTAACTAAGGCCAATCAATCTAGTGTTCAATATGAGGGTGAACCTTTATCTTACAATGAAGTTGCTGTTTTTGCAGCCATGTTTGCACAGTCATTGCATCCTTTGAGTAGAAGTATTGCCAATTATTTAGGAGCATCTAATTATTCATTGACCAACGTGAAAGAACAGCCAGGATTGGGCATTGAAGCATGGGAGAATGATACTCATTATAAATTGGGATCTGCCATTTTTGTTAGTGTTGATTCAGAAAAAAATAATGCTTCTGCAGTATGGATTGCCATTAATAATAAAGTATTTGGAAAATTTGGAGTGATCAATCAGTTAAGAGATCATGTTGATCAACTGATCAACCAATTGCCTTATGTTGTTTCAATTTTAAGCGGTGATAATAATCGATCAGCTGATTATTTAAGTTCAAAATTCACCCAAAAAGTACAATTTTATTTTAATCAAACTCCTCAAGATAAATTAACCTTTATTGCCACTTTGCAAAATCAAGCGTCAAGGGTAATGATGGTAGGAGATGGGCTGAATGACGCAGGTGCTTTACAAAAAAGCGATATTGGAATTGCAATAGTTGATAATACCATTCAATTCTCACCAGCAAGCGATGCGATATTATTAGCCGATAAATTGCCATTCTTAAATGATTTTATTAAAGCGGCAATTAGTGCAAAAAATTTGATTAAGCTAACTTTTGTTATTTCTCTTTTATACAATACAATCGGACTTTATTTTTCTGTAACGGCTCAATTATCTCCTTTAGTTGCAGCTGTGTTAATGCCCATGAGTACTTTAAGTATTGTTTTGACCACAATGATGGGTTCCTTTTATATTGAAAAAAAATATTTTAATCATGCATAATCAAACCTCCAAAATATGAAAAAAAACATGGGCACCCTCGATAAAGCCATTAGAATTTTAGTGGCCATTTTAATAGGAGTGTTGTATTTGCAAAATGAAATTAGTGGAACAACAGCCATTGTATTACTAGTAATAGCAGGAATTTTTATTGTAACTAGTTTCATGAGTTTTTGTCCTTTGTACTTGCCATTTGGAATTAACACTAAAACAACTAAAAAATGATTGTTATCGTTCTTTTATTAGCGGTAAGTCTTTCAGTTGCATTAGGGTTTTTGGTTGCTTTTATATGGAGCGCTAAGACTGGGCAATTTGATGATTCCTTTTCACCAGCTAATAAAATACTATTCGATAAAAATAATCAAGAACCAAAGAATCAATAAATATGCAATTAGAAAAATTCACCTACGACAATAAGATCGTCAGAAACTTTGCCTTCGCCACCATTATCTGGTCGATAGTTGGAATGTTAGTTGGGGTAATCATTGCCTTTCAATTAGCCTACCCCGCACTCAATTTTGGTATTCCCTATATTTCTTTTGGCAGATTAAGACCACTGCATACCAATGCGGTAATATTTGCATTTGTTGGAAATGGAATTTTTACTGGTACCTATTATATGTTACCACGATTATTGAAAGCAAGCATGTGGAATAAAACGCTTAGCTATATTCATTTTTGGGGTTGGCAGTTGATCATTGTTTTTGCAGCATTAACACTTCCATTCGGGTTAACCGAAGGAAAGGAATATGCTGAGTTGATTTGGCCAATTGATATTGCTATAACAATTATTTGGGTGGTATTTGGTGTAAATATGTTTGGCACCATTCTTACAAGGAGAGAACGGCATTTGTATGTAGCTATTTGGTTTTTAATTGGCACTTGGGTAACTGTTGCTATGTTACATATTGTCAATTCATTTGCATTACCAACTTCACTTACCCATAGTTATAGCTGGTATGCAGGTGTTCAAGATGCATTGGTTCAATGGTGGTACGGACATAATGCAGTTGCATTTTTCTTGACCACTCCCTACTTAGGATTGATGTATTATTTTGTTCCTAAAGCAGCGCAACGACCTATTTATTCTTATAGATGGAGTATCATCCATTTCTGGGCACTCATTTTTATATATATCTGGGCTGGGCCACACCATTTATTGTATACGGCCCTTCCTGATTGGGCACAGTCATTGGGTGTAGTGTTTAGTATTATGCTGATATTGCCAAGTTGGGGTGGTATGTTAAATGGAATATTCACATTAAGAGGGGCATGGGATAAAGTAAAAGAAGATCCTATTCTAAAAATGTTTATAGTGGCACTTACTTGTTATGGAATGAGCACCTTCGAAGGGCCAATGCTTTCTTTGAAGAATGTAAATGCCATAGCACACTATACTGATTGGATTATCGCACACGTGCATGTTGGTGCATTGGGTTGGAATGGTTTCTTAACTTTTGGAATGTTGTATTGGTTAGTTCCAAGAATATTCAACACAACATTGTATTCTAAAAAATGGGCCAATACACATTTTTTGATTGGGACAATTGGTATTCTTTTATATGCGATACCCTTGTATTGGGCTTCATTTTCACAAGCATTAATGTGGAAAGAATTTACTGCAGAAGGCCAATTGAAATACCAGTTTTTAGAAACTGTTACCCGAATTCTTCCTATGTATATTTTGAGAGTACTAGGAGGAACAGTTTATTTGGCAGGCGTTATTTTAATGGTGGTTAATTTATATAAAACCGTTAAAGCAGGTTCATTGATTGAGGTAGAATATGCTGAAGCTCCATCACTCCAATCAGTTCCCTTACCTGCTGGCAAACAATTCTGGCATGCTGCAATTGAACGCAGGCCATTGAGAATGTTGTTATTGAGTTTGATTGTGGTAGCTATTGGTGGAGCAATAGAATTAATTCCTACTTTTTTAATTAAAGAAAATATTCCAACCATCAGTACTGTAAAACCTTATACACCGTTGGAATTACAGGGAAGAGATATTTATATTAGAGAAGGTTGTTACACTTGTCACTCTCAAATGATCCGACCATTTAGAGATGAAGTTGCACGTTATGGCGATTATTCAAAATCAGGAGAATTTGTGTACGATCATCCATTCCAATGGGGTAGTAAACGCACAGGACCAGACTTGGCACGTGAAGGTGGAAAATATCCAAACAGCTGGCATTATAGACATATGAATGCACCTGAAGAAATTTCTCAAGGAAGTATTATGCCACCTTATAATTGGTTGTTAGATGATGACTTAGACACTACCACTACACCAGTTAAAATAAGGGCTATGCAAACTTTAGGAGTTCCTTATCCAAAAGGATATGATGAAAAAGCCAATGCCGATTTAAGAATCCAAGCAGAAGAAATTACTACAGATTTAAAGACCAATAAAATCAAAGCAAATAGTCGTAAAGAAATTATTGCTGTGATTGCTTATCTGCAGAGGATGGGTACCGATTTAAAAAGGGCACCAGAAAAGGAAGTTAAAAACCTACACTAAACAACTAACCATGAAATTCAAACATTATTTAACCAGTATCGATCATGTAGGAATATATCCTATGGTATCATTGCTACTATTTACGGTGTTCTTTGCAGTGGTTACTTGGTATGTATTCACTGCCAGTAAAGCTTCAATGATTGAAAGAAGTAATATCCCTATCAATGACTGAAAAATTAATTTTTATGATACAAAAAAGTAAAATACGGTTGAAAGCAATAAACATGAAAACTATTTTTGGATTATTATTCCTGACTTTTTTCGGATCAAATTCAATATTTGCACAAGCTGCAGATGCTAAAGCAGAACCTCAAAAAGCGGCTGTTATATTTTATGACACCACTTTTGCATACACTTTAGTAGGGGTTGCAGCTTTATTGGCATGTGTAATTTATATTTTAGTATCTGTTTTTTTGATGGCTATAAAAAATAGAATTGCAGAAGAGAAACGCAGTGGAACATTTACTAAAGCAGGAATGATGGTAGGACTTTTATTATCTGTTATGGCTACTGCAAATGCTCAGTCTCCAGTTCCTGCAGGTGCGAATACGGTAGTGTCAGAGAATGTAATGTATATTATCGCTGCTGTTTTAGTACTCGAACTTTTACTCATTTTCTATTTGGCATTAGGGATTAGAACCTTTTTGAAAAAAGAATCGGCTGCTATTATTACTACCCCAGCTGATACTTTTAAAAAGCCAACAATTCCTTGGTTCGATCGCATCTATAATCGTAATACTGATGCTGATATTATTCAGCTAGATCTGGGTCATGACTATGATGGAATCAAAGAGTTAGACAATGATATCCCTATCTGGTGGAAATATGGATTTGGATTTTGCATCTTATTTGCAATTGTATATTTATATAGTTATCATATTGCAGAATCTAGACCATTGCAACAAAAAGAATTGCAAATCGATCAGGAAATAGCAGCAATAAAACAAGCAGCTTATTTAGAAAAATCTGCCAATAATGTAGATGAGAAAACCGTTAAGATGCTTGGCTTGTCTGATATTGAAGCAGGAAAGGCATTATTCATTAAGCCAGGAGCTTGTATTACTTGTCATGCAGCCAATGGAAGCGCAATAGTAAATGGTGCACCAGGTATTGGTCCTAATTTAACGGATGAATATTGGATTCATAAAGGAGATATTAAATCAATTTTTTATAGCATCAAATATGGATGGCCAGAGAAGGGAATGAAATCTTGGAAAGAAGATTATTCTCCATTGCAAATAGCGCAAGTGGCTAGTTATGTTAAATCCTTACAAGGTACAAATCCTAGCCCTGCAAAAGAAAAACAAGGAGAATTATTCAAAGACGAAGCAACCCCTTCTGTTGCAGTAGACTCTGCTACAAAAGTGGTGAAAATGTGATATAAAAATAGTTCAGATGAGTGAAGAAATGAGTGAAGAAATGAGTGAAGAATTTAGGAATAGGCACTCTACCATTAATAAGGAAGGGAAAAGGAATTGGGTTTATGCTTTGCAACCCAAAGGCAAATTGTATCAATATAGAATTTGGTTAAGTTATTTCTACCTAATACTCTTTGTATCTTTACCATTTATCAGGATTGATGGTAATCCAATGTTTCAATTTAATTTTCCAGAGGGCGAATTTACTTTTTTTGGTGCTTTATTTACACCTCAGGACTTCATTATGTTTGGAATTGGGATGTTGATTTTTATACTCTTTATAATCATTTTCACGCTGATTTATGGACGAATTTTTTGTGGATGGATTTGTCCGCAAACCATATTTATGGAGATGGTTTTTCGTAAAATTGAATATTTAATTGAAGGAGATGGGAATAAGCAAAAATTGAACAATAAAAAAAATTGGACAACCAAAATCTATGTGCGTAAAACCATTAAGCACATTGTATTTTTAGTAATTTCTTTTGCTATTTCAAATATCTTTTTGGCTTATATTCTTGGTGTAGATGGTGTTTTTCACATAATGAGAGAGCCAATCTCCAATCATGTTGTAGGTTTTATTGCTATGGTGTTTTTTACTTTGGCATTTTATGGTGTTTATGCGTTTGTAAGAGAAATAGTATGTACGGTGATTTGCCCCTACGGCAGATTACAAGGAGTATTACTAGATAAAAATTCTATTCTTGTTGCATATAATTATTTGCGTGGGGAGCCAAGGAATAAGAAGAAGGCAACTGAAGGAGCGGGTGATTGCATCGACTGCGGAATGTGCGTGAATGTTTGCCCCACCAATATTGATATCAGAAATGGTACTCAATTGGAATGTATCAATTGTACAGCCTGTATTGATGCTTGTAATATGATGATGAAGCATGTTGGCAAGCCACCAGAATTAATCACATTTGCTTCAGAGAATGCCATTGCAACTGGAAAGAAATTCGAGTTCACTTACCGTATTAAATCCTATACTGCATTTTTAGGAATTTTGATGATATTATTAACAGTATTGGTACTTACAAGAACTACTTTTGATTCAACCATAATGAGGGTTCCGGGCCAAACCCTACAAGAGAATGCCGATGGAACAATCAGTAATTTATATAGAATTAAAGTGACCAATAAAAGTAATCAAACTTTGGCCTATCATCTAGTAGCATCCGATCCTTCAGTTAAAATTGAGCGAATAGGAATTCCGCTCGATAGTTTAAAAGGAAGACAATTGACCGAAGAAACTTTTTTCTTGAAAGTGTTACCTGAAAATGTGAAAAAAAGAAAAGTGGATTATGAAATCAAATTAATGAGTGGAAATAACGTAATGGAAACAAAGCATGCAGTATTTATCAGTGAATATTAAAATACCATTTATGAATTGGGGAACCAGAATTTTTATTGCCTACCTAGTTGGCGTATTATTTATTAGCTATTTTGTAATTAGAAGTATGCTATTAACCACCGAAATGGCTGAAGAAGATTATTATGGGAAAGAGTTGACATTTAATACGCATATTCAAGGTGTAGATAACGCAAAAAATTTATCTCAACCAATCACCATTACCAATAAGGATTCACAAATTGAAGTAGTGATAGATTCTGTATCATCCAGGTCAATGAAAAACGGGGCGATCCATTTTTACAATCCTGCTTCTGAGAAAGCAGACAAAAAAATGGTATTGAATCCATCCAATGGTATTTATTTTTTTGATAAAAACAGTTTTATTAAAGGGAAATATATTGTTCGGGTATCATTTGATTTGGAAGGGAAGCCCTTTTTTACTGAAGAAACTATATTTATTAAATAGCTATGCAAATAATTATCATTGCTGCTTTTTTGGCCGGACTTGCCGGAAGTGTACACTGCGTAGGCATGTGTGGACCTCTGGCATTGTCATTACCTTTCAATCGGTTTAATGCTTCTTCTAAATGGGCGGCTATTGTATTGTACAATCTGGGCAGGGTAGTAGCTTATTCATTAATTGGATTAATAGTAGGGTTATTGGGGAGAGGAATCAACTGGTTTGGTTTAACACAGATTATTTCTATTTTATTAGGTTCAATTATTTTGGTTTCTCTAGTGTTACCAAGATTGCTGAAAAATAAAAATATACATATGCCCGCTTGGTTTAACCGGTATCAAACTAATTCATTACAATATTTAATGAAAAAACAAACTGTGAGTTGGATGTTTTTAGTGGGTATCATGAATGGTTTTTTACCCTGTGGATTGGTATATATGGCAGTTGCTGCAGCGCTTGTTGCATCATCAGTGGCTACTTCCGTTTTGTTTATGGTTTTCTTTGGTTTAGGAACGATACCTGCTATGGTTGCTTTGGTTGCCATTGCACATAAAATGCCTCTTCGAGTAAAAGCATCATTCCAAAAATTTGTTCCAATTATTTCAATGATTATTGGAGCCTTATTAATATTACGAGGCCTAAATTTAGATATTCCTTTTGTAAGCCCTTATTTACCTCAAAACTTAACAGGGGAGAATTCGGTGGAATGCCATACTCCTTAAATGTTGAAGCATTCATTTTATAGTTGAGAAATCCACATTCTTTGTGCTCCTTCTTTACCCCAGTCTTTCATTCCTTTTTGTAATTCGGCCATCATTTGCTGACGATTTACTTTTTTGCCTTTTTGATTTGGGTTTAGTTGAGCCATACTAGGTTCTATTAATTCTAATTTAGTAGCAAACCAAGTAGTGTACAAACGTGGAACAGCTAATCCTAGAATTAATCCTGGCAAGCCACCAAAGCTTTCCGGACCTGCACTTACAGGTATTTGATCGGTATAAAATGCCACTACATAAACAGAGTCACAAATTTTGGTCACTGCTTTCCTACATTCAAAACCAGCTATTTCTCGGGTTTCTTCCGAAATTTTCCACTCTAAGTTTCTTACACTGTCTTTAATTAAATACGTGTTTTCGAAAATATCTTTTTGACTACTGATGGTTTGAGTTTGTAAGTCGGTGACAACACCATCTGTTGATGAAGGCTTACTTCCCCACATCCAGTATTTATTGTCGGAATTTTCTTTGGCCAATTTATACACAGACTTTGCATTGTTAAATCTTAACTCATAAATATCAGTAACTATTTTGGGCATTTGCTTCATCATTTCATCCATCCAAGGGTTGTCTTTTTGATCCTCCCAGGGCTTATGTTGATTTACTTTTTTTTCATATTCAACCTTACCGAATTGAACAAATTGTGTTTGTGCTTTCGCTGAAACAAATAAAATGATAGCGAATAAACTAAATACTGTTTTCATATTAATATTCATTAATTAGATGGCTTACCATTTTTATTAAAATTCCAGATCAAGGATAAAAGAAAATATCGTTGAATGGTTTGATTGGTTGTTTCAGAAATAAAATTGCTATTTACATTTCTACTAATTCCTATGTTCTGATTGAGTATATCATTCACATACAATTTAGTTTCCCATTGGTCATTTTTTGAAATTACTTTTCTAATAGTAGAACTTAATATGTACACATCACGTTGGTCTTTAAAAATGTCAGTTTTTTGATAGATATTGGCTTCTAGGTTAAAGTCTATATAGGTTTTGGCTTTCTTAAACTTAAATTGTAGTTCTGCATCGGTATTATAAGACCAGTATTTTGTAATAATGGAAGGGTTGATTGATGTAGTTGAATGATTATAGTTTGCACTTGCATTCATCCAAAAATTAATCCACTTATCTGACCAATATCCAGCGTTAATACCCAATCTTATACTGGTGTTATCGGTGGTATTCATTTTACCATTTACTTGATTTACGAACCTGCTTTTTCTAGGTCCAGTATTAAATCCAACATTTAAAGAAGGGATTAAATCAAATCCAAATCCTACACTAGAGGATATATTATAGTTGCCGTCTACATTGATTGCTTGAGAAATTCTTCTTCCTAAATTATCTACAAAACTTGCATTGGTAATGGCATTATCTGTTTTAGTATAATTAAAATTTAAATATAGATTCCTACTTTTTAACACTTTATAATCCGATGCATAAAAACTATAACTATGAATAAATGATTGTTGCAAATTCGGATTACCCAAAGTTATATTCAATGGATCAATATTGTCGATGATGGGTTGGATTTGCTGTAGGGTAGGGTTTCTGGTTGTTCCGTTATAAGAAAAATTAAATCTTCTTTGTTGCTTTGGTGTATAATTGAATGTTATTGCAGGAAGAAAATTATTAAATGGTACATTTCTTTCTATATTTTTTTTAATATCTGTCATCTTGTAATTAACTGTTCCAAAACCACTACCTACAGAAAAATTAAATTTCTTTACATTGTAACGAAGGTTTACACTTCCAGTATGACCAACCGTATTGAAAATAAAATGATTGCTTAAAGAATCAATCAATGTTTCATATTTATCACCAGTCGATTTGCCATAAGTCAATCTTTCCGCATTATTCCTATTTACATTCAACTTATAATTGAGTATTAAAAATGTATTTTTCCAAATAGGTTCGGTATAAGAAACCGTTGTATTGATTACACTTCCATTCTGTCTATTTATTTTTTTCTGATCGATATTATCAAAACGAATTACTTGTCCGAATTTATTAAAAAAGGTATTCTTTGCATATAAGAATCCATTCTCTTCTCTATTGGAGAAATTAAAATCACTATTGATCGATATGGTTCTTCCCTTTTTTTGGAAGCGTTTTTTCCACAATAAATTATTATTCAATGTATTGTTATCATCAACATTGGTAGTTGTTCTATCCGTTTCGTTAATTATGATATTGTCTTGGCTGATCGATCTTCCTAAATAATTAGTTTTGGTATTACTATTAATAGCTGAACCCCTTACGGTTAGTTTTAAAGAACTAGTAGAATCGATCTGCCATTCGTAAAAACTGGTGATTTTATGCCTTTTTCTACTAGCTGCTTGATCTTGTTCAGTAGTATTCACAAAACTAGTATCTGGTAAAATATTCTGGGTTTTACTGGTGGTAATACCAGTTACATCCAATTGGTTAAACTGATAAGTATTATTGGAGTTTTGTTTGTCTTTGTTCCATTTATTGCTAAAATGTAAGCCACCAGTATAGGAATTGGGGAATCCTCTGCCCCAGCTAAATTCATCACCGTTCGACCACATCATCATTCCTCCATCATCATTAAATTCTGTAGTCATATTGGCGTCCCCAGCATAATTGCGGTTCTCTTCCCAATTCAAAGACTCAAATTTCGTATTGTCAGTAGTAAGGTAACCCGAAATCTTCTTCTTTCCTTTAAATGAATTAGCCAATACCTTACCATATCTGTATTTATCAAAATCAGTACCAGCTTCAATTTTACCGAAATAACCTTTTTTCTTGTCTTCTTTTAATTGAATGTTCAAGGTTTTTATTTTTTGCCCATCATCAATGCCAGTAAACGCTGCTTGATCAGATTTTTTATCGAATGATTGAATTTTATCAACTGCATCGGCTCTTAAATTTTTAGTAACTACAGCTGGGTCATCACTAAAAAATTCTTCTCCATCTACTAATACTTTTTGTACTCTATCTCCTTGAGCCGTAATTTCTCCTTTGCTATTCACTTGTATTCCTGGCATTTTTCTTAATAGTTCTTGCACATCTGCGTTGGCACTTACTTTAAAACTATCGGCCTTATATTCTGTAGTGTCTCCTTTAACCCGGATAGCGCCGATTCTTTGCTTAACAATTACTTCTTGTAATAATGTGGCTTTTGTAATTACTGGAATTTTACCTAAATTAAGAACTGTATCAGCAACCTCAATTTGATCAACATAATCCGCATAATTAGGATAGCTAACCATCACTATATACTTACCAGCAGCAATATTGGGTATTTCAAATTGTCCTTCTTTATTGGTTCTAGCAAATTTTACCAATACAGAATCTTTGCTTCTTAATACAGCTACTACTGCATTGGAGAGATTCTGTTTGTTAAGGGTATCATTCACCAATCCTTTGATAGAACCTGATTTGGATTGGGCTGCAACAGTATTAAACATAACACTGGCAATAAGAATCATTGCAATTAGTCTGGTCATGGTTTTGTTTCTATTCTTAGGATGGTGAATTTTGTTGTAAATTTCACCAAATAATCCAATTGACTAAATATTTAGTTATAACATTTCGTTAAATCTTGATCACAACATGCCTAAAACAGATAAGACCCATACCGAAAAGCCAACTAATTCTCCATTAAGAGGTAAGAAAGGGGAAAAAGTTGTAAGCGAAACGAAAAAATATGAAGAAGTTCATTTCATCGAAACCAGTCAATCAGTTTGGAATTATTCTTTGTTTAGTGATGCCGATGTAAAAAATTTTCAGCAAGGCACTCATTATAGTTTGTATAATTATTTAGGCAATAAACAAATCACTGTTTTAGAAACACCCGGAACTTATTTTGCTGTATGGGCACCTAATGCCACGTTTGTATCTGTAACTGGCTATTTTAATGAATGGAATAAAACTACACATCCACTTAAAGTAAGACAAGATAATTCAGGTATTTGGGAAGGCTTTATTCCAAATCTTTTACAAGGCGAAGCATACAAATACCACATACATGGATTTAATGGGATCAAATTAGACAAAGGAGATCCGTATGCGCACTATTGGGAGAAGCGACCCTTTACTGCATCCATTACATGGCAAACCAATTATGAATGGAAAGATGAAGAGTGGATGAAGTTTAGAAAGAAACATAATTCATTAAAATCTCCTTATTCGGTATACGAAGTGCATTTGGCCAGTTGGATGCGTCCTGATAAAAACGATGAAGAAACCTATAATACCTATGCGCAAATAGCGGAAAGAATGGTTCCATATGTAAAAGAAATGGGTTTTACACATGTAGAATTTATGCCAGTAATGGAGCATCCATTTGATGGAAGTTGGGGCTATCAGGGAACAGGTTATTTTGCACCAACTTCACGTTTTGGTTCGCCACAAGACTATGCAGGTTTGGTAGATGCATTTCATCAAGCAGGTATTGGTGTAATACTCGATTGGGTACCATCGCATTTTCCGTATGATGCACATGGTTTATTTATGTTTGATGGAACACATACTTATGAATATGCCGACATGCGAAAAGGCTATCACCCCGATTGGAATTCGTATATTTTTAATTATAAAAGAGGTGAAGTAAAATCATTCTTAATCAGTAGTGCAAGATTTTGGTGCGATCAATTTCATACTGATGGCATTAGAGTAGATGCAGTAAGCTCAATGCTAAGATTGGACTATAGTAGAAATCAAGGCCAGTGGGAACCCAATGAATATGGAGGCAATGGAAATATTGAAGCAATCGCTTTTATCAAAGATTTAAATGAAACATTGTATCGCGACTTTCCAGATATTCAAACCATTGCCGAAGAAGCAACGGATTGGCCAAAGATCAGTAAACCAACTTTCGAAGATGGATTGGGTTTTGGTATGAAGTGGATGATGGGTTGGATGCATGATACCTTGGATTATTTTAAATTGGATACGATCTTCAGGCAATTCCATCAAGACAAATTTTCGTTTAGCATGATGTATTTCTACGACGAAAATTTCATGTTGCCTTTGAGTCACGATGAAGTGGTGCATGGCAAAAGCCCCATGCTCTATAAAATGCCAGGAGATGAATGGCAGAAATTTGCCAACCTAAGAATTTTGTATACCTATATGTTCACCCATCCAGGGGCAAAATTATTATTCATGGGAGATGAGTTTGGTGCTACCAGCGAATGGAATTACAAGTCGGAATTACAATGGGAATTATTAGAGTTTAAAAGTCATGGAGGAATGAAATATTGTGTTCAAAAACTCAATGAATTATATCGTTCTGAACCTGCTTTATACGAAAATCAATTTGAACCAGGTGGTTTCGAATGGGTAGATCTTAATCACAGAAGTGATTCTGTGTTAGTCTATATGAGAAAGGGTAAGAAAGAAAAAAATGATGTACTGATCATTTTAAATGTTACCCCTGTTGTTCGTCATGATTGGGAAATTTATGTTCATGGAAAAGGAAAATGGACAGAGATCTTTAATAGTGATGCAAAAGAGTTTTGGGGAACTGGAGATGTTTTCAACCCATCAATTAATAGTGAATTAGTAGATAAACCTTCAAAATGTTATAAAATCAAAGTACATCTACCTGCTTTGGGGGCCATTGTGCTGCGATAATTTACCCAAATTGTAACTTTCTTTTTCTTCGTCCGTTTCAATTAAAAATAAACGAATGAAAAAGCAAATAATGTTACTTATTGCAATTGTCTTTACAATTGTAAACTCCTATGCTCAAACGGAAGTAAATGAAGCCAATGCCCAAAAACGATCAATCGGATCCTTTCATGGTATTGATGTTTCATCGGGTATAGAAGTGATTCTTACAAAAGGTGATAAAGAAGAGTTGGTGGTTTCTGTAGGCGATTTAAGTTACCGCGATCAAGTTAAAACAATAGTATCTAATGGTGTTTTGAAAATTTCCAGAGATGTGGATTGGAAGTTTTGGAATACCTGGAAAAACTGGTCTGTGAGGGTATATGTTTCTTATATCAATGTAGATAAACTGACTGCATCGAGCGGTGCCATGTTAAAAGGAACTGGTTTGTCATTATCTAGTTTAACTGCTAGAGCAAGTAGTGGGGCACAAATTCAATTATCTGGGAAAGCCGATTTTTTAGATGTAGATGCAAGTAGTGGATCCAGTTTTAGAGGAAATGATTTTTCAGTAACTAAATGTAAGGCAGAAGTGAGTAGCGGAGCTGGAATACAAGTGAATGTAGATAAGGAACTATCTGCAGAAGCTAGTAGTGGTGGTTATATTAAATACAAAGGGAACGGTTCAATCCGTGACATCAATATCAGCAGTGGTGGTTCTGTTAAGCGGCAGTCTTAATAAAATGGCAACCCGTGGGTTTACTCACGGGTTATCCACTTTTTTTTGTAGTAACAATTTGTTTACATAATGGTAATATTCCAATCATGGTATAGTTGTTGATTGCATATATTAAATCCTACACATGAAAACAGAAAATCACAATTTGTTGGTAAACGCTGCCGGGCAGTTAATGCAAGAACATGCATTTGATCATTTGTCTGATGAGAAATTAGCAAAGATGAACAAATGTATTAGCGACTTAAACCATCATGGATTAGCCATTAAAAAATCGAAAGCAGAATTCGAATTATTACAATTATGCGCTGAAGCGAATTTGTATACTGAAACAGCAAGTGCTCATTCAGTGCATCAATTATTATCGGTAATGCATCGATTTGGTAATAGAGCTATGCCTGATCTTGGCTTATTGGAATCGGAAGATTAATACAAAAACAAGTTCCTTTAGATGGGTCACTCCATTTAACAAACAATTTCCCATTGTGGTATTGCTCAATAATTCTTTTGCTCAAAGAGAGCCCAATACCCCAGCCGCGTTTCTTAGTTGTATAGCCTGCTTTAAATACATTATTGAATTGATTAGAAGGAATACCTTTTCCGGTATCGGTTACAAAAATCACCAAATCATTTTCTTGCCTTTTGAAGTTGATGTGTATAGCGCCTTGGCCATCCATGGCATCAAGCGCATTCTTAATTAGATTTTCAAAAACCCATTCAAATAAAGTAGGAGATAGGTTGATTTGTAATTGCTCTAAATTACCAGGATCTACCGTAAATACAATTTGTTCCGAGCTTCTTTTCTTCATGTAGTTAACCACTTGTAAAACCATTGCAACTGGTTGATGAGGATGCAGACTAGGAGTACTTCCTATTTTCCCAAATCGATCGGTGATGAGTTGAAGACGATTAATATCTTTAGCAATTTCAGGAACAATTGATGCTGTTTCTTTTTTCTCTTTTAATATTTCCAACCATCCTTCTAAACTCGAAACAGGCGTTCCCAATTGATGGGCAGTTTCCTTGGCCATAGAAGCCCATAATTGATTTTGAGAACTTTTATATTGCGTTTGTAAAGCAATAAAAGCAATTAAAACGAATAAAGCCACTACCAGCAATTGAACAAAAGGATACCATTTTACTTCTTTCAATAATTTACTTTCTCCATAATAGTATTTATTGATGGTGTATGGATTTTGGTTGAGCACCAAAATAATTGGTTCTTTATTGAATGCAATAAACTCGGCTAATTTCTTTTTTAAATAGGTACTATCTGATTGAATTAATACAGAATCCAAATTGATGAAATTGCCAGTAGGGATATTTTTTTCATCTGTTTCAATGATGGGTATTTCTTTATTTTCACTGGAGATTTTTGAAGCAAGATTGATATTGGATACATCATCCGCATTTAAAATGGTTCTCTCAGCTTCCACCCAAGCTTCTACATTTTTTCTTTCTTCAATAGCTATCTGTTTGGCAACATATTGAGAATATACAATAGTGCCGCTTACAATGAATATTGCAATGATGAACAATATTGTTTTCCAATTGAATAAATGCACAAACATTTGGCTAAAATAGGCTTATTGTGGCTGAAAATAAAACAGCCCCCGAAGGAGCTGCTTATTATTGATATTTTATTTGAATTAATTAAAAAGGCCACCCTTTTTAAGGGTTTTTACACCTTGGCCAATTTTGAATCCATTATTGTAGATTTCAATTTTGTAATCGCCTTCTTTATAGCGGTCTGCTTGTTTCCAATCAAAACTAACTGGAATAATTCTGTTCTGTTCATAATTTACAGAGACTTTGCTAGTATATGCTTTAGCGCCTTCATCTCTAGTATTAAAATTAGCACCTTCTGTAATGATTTTACCATCAGCACCTGTTACAACCACATAAATGTCTTTGGTGCCTGAAGGAGTAACCCTATTCTCATCAATATTAAAAGAGATTCTGATCAGATCGGCTCTTTTTGCTGTATTGGTTTCGCTTTCTTTTCCCGGACCCTTTACCTTAATTGCAGTGATAGCTATATTAGATGCATGTAAAGTAGAAGCAACATCCACTTTTTCCTCTAACTGTTTTTTCTCCACTTTAGTAGAGTTTAGATTTTCTTCCAATCCTTGTTTTTCAGTAGTCAATTGAGTTTTTTCAGTATTCAATTGTTGATTGGCATTGTTTAATTGCAGGTTTTCGCCTTTTAATTTTTCTATTTCTGCAAATAATCCGTCTATTTTACCATTCAATTCCCCAATTTTTTGTTTTGCAGAACTGAGTTCAGCAGCAGTTGCATTCTTCTTTTTGAGAATTCCACCAATATCCTGCTTCAATTTTTGGATGTCTGAATTTTTATCGGCCAGGTCTCCTTGTAATTGTAAATTTTGATTGGTTAAAGAATCTGCTTTAGCCGAAACACTTGTAAATTCTGCTTGAATAGCTATACGAGCACTATCTACATTCGTGATTTTAGTTTCTAATTGCGCAACTTTCTCATTGGTTTTACTTTTATCATAAATAATATAGCCCCAGGTTAGGAGCAAAGCGGCAATCAAAACGCCATATATCAATTTTCTATTATCCTTAGGTTGGTTAAATACAGGTTGATTTGATCCCGTATTGCTTGTTGGGTTGTTCATACTAGTCATTTTTAATTAAACGCATATTTTCTGAAAAATGTATATAGACCAAAACCATGCCAAAACAATTTTTTCGTTCATCTTTGTAACATGTCTGTTGAAAAAATATTGCAAGATTGGAAAAAAGGAAACTTTAAGCCTGTTTATTGGCTGGAGGGAGAAGAATCCTATTTTATAGATGTGTTGATGGATTATGCAGAGAATAAAATTATTTCTGAAGCTGAACAGGGGTTTAATTTGAGTGTTTTCTATGGCAAGGATGCAGATTGGGCGGCTGTAGTAAATGCATGCCGACGTTATCCCATGTTTGCTGAAAGGCAGGTGGTGCTCTTAAAAGAGGCGCAGCAAATGCGCGACATTGAAAAATTAGAAAGCTATGTAGAAAATCCATTGTCTTCTACTGTTTTTGTGGTAAGTCATAAAGAAAAAAAAGTAGACGGTAGAAGAGGTTTGGGAAAAAAATTAAAGGATTCCAAATTAATAGAAGTTTTCACTACCAAGAAATTATATGATAATCAATTGCCAGAATGGGCAGGCAATATGATTAAAAATAGGGGACTCTCTATTAGTCCTAAAGCATTACACATGTTAGTGGATCATATTGGCAACGATCTAAACAGAATTGAGAATGAGATTGAAAAATTGACCCTTAATTTGGCTGAAAAAAAATCAATTAGCGAAGATGATGTGGAAAATTATATAGGTGTTAGTAAAGAGTTCAATGTTTTTGAATTACAAGCAGCCATTGCACAGAAAGATTTAGCGAAAAGTATTCGAATCATCCAATATTTCGAATCCAATCCTAAAGCAGGCCCCATTCAACTAATATTACCTTCTGTCTATAATTTTTTTAGTAAGCTCTATATTTTAAAAGGTACAGAAGGGGTGGATGATAAATCAGCTGCTGCTGTACTTGGAGTGAGCCCATTTTTTGTAAAGGATTATTTATCTGCTGCGCGTAAATACGATTTTGCCGGAGTTGAAAAAGTGTTGTTGCTTTTACATCAATATAATTTGCGCAGTGTAGGTGTGCATAATGGCGGAAGTTCCGACGCAGGATTGCTCAAAGAAATGGTAGTGAAAATAATGAATTGATTAAGGCATTAATTCAATTGCTTGAATTTTATCTTTGTGTAATTGAGCTTTTAATTGATCCATTCCATTGAATTTTACTTCACCTCTAAGATAATGTAGCATGCAAATTTCTAAGGTTTGCCCGTAAATGTCTTGGTCAAAGTCAAAAATATTCACTTCAATAACTCTTTTCTTTCCATCGATAGTAGGTCTGAAGCCAATATTCATCATGCCTTTCTTTTTGCTGTAAGTATTATCTACACTTAAGGTAGAAGAGAAAATAATTTCAACAGCATATACGCCATTACCTGGTATTAATTTGTCTTCACTAGCAATATGCAAATTGGCTGTTGGATAGCCAATGGTCCTTCCTAATTTATTTCCTTCAATCACTACACCTTTAAAAAAATAAGGATAACCCAATAATTGATTGGCAGTTTCCACTTCTGTATGGAGTATAGATTGTCTGATTCTTGTTGAGCTAATGGTGATCTCATGCAACAGTTCTTCAGAAATTTCTTTTACATGAAAGCCCAGATCAGCTCCATATTTTTCTAGTAAATGATAATCTCCCACTCTTCCTTTTCCAAAACGATGATCGTAACCAATGATAACTGTCTTTGGTTTAAAATAATGGTACAAAAAATCTTTAATATAAGATTCGGCGGATTGGTTGGCAAATGCATGGTCAAATGGAATGACCACTAAATGATCAATCCCGGCTTTATCAAGCAATCTTATTTTTTCGGAAAGGGTGGTTAATAATTTAATATCACCAGGAACAGAAGAAATGATTTTTCTTGGATGCGGATTAAAAGTAATAATTACGGTTTCTCCATCAATTTTTTGTGCTTCTTCTTTTAATTGAGCAATAATTTGCTGGTGACCTTTATGCACGCCATCAAAAGTGCCAATGGTAACCACAGCATTGTGAAATTCGGGCAATGCCCCCACTAGTTCACGATGTACCTTCATAGTAAGGCGCGAAGTTAAGGAAACTGTTTCAAGCCATGAAGTATCGCTAGTTCGCTTTCGCAGTATTCTGTACATTTGCCATTCAAATCGAACCAACTATTCATGTCATTATACGCAAAGCGCGGAGTATCTGCCCAGAAAGAAGAAGTACATGCAGCCATTCAAAAGCTCGACCAAGGTTTATTTCCAAATGCATTTTGTAAAATTTATCCCGATTTTTTATGTGGGGACGATCAGTTCGTTAATATCATGCATGCAGATGGGGCCGGAACAAAAAGCATTTTAGCTTATTTATATTGGAAAGAAACGGGCGATATTGATGTTTGGAAAGGAATTGCACAAGATGCAGTTGCCATGAATTTAGATGATTTATTATGCATTGGCATTACAGATAATTTATTATTTTCTTCCACCATCGATAGAAATAAAACAGCCATTAATGGAGCTGTATTAGAAGCGGTAATCAATGGTACTCAAGCATTTTTTGATACTTTAAAAGAGTATGGAGTTCATATACATTATTTAGGTGGAGAAACTGCTGATGTAGGCGATGTAGTAAGAACCATAGCAGTCAATGGAACCATGACCGCAAGATGGCCAAAAGCAAAATTGATTACGAACGAAAAAATAAAAGTTGGAAACCTGATTGTAGGATTTTCCAGTGCTGGGAAAGCCAATTATGAACAAGAATACAACAGTGGTTTAGGAAGTAATGGATTAACCAGTGCACGTCATGATGTTTTAGACAAACACTATGCGCTTCAATATCCAGAAACATTTGAGCCTGGGTTAAGTGATGAAGTGGTTTATATTGGAAAGAATAAAATGACTGATACCATCACCATTGACGGTCAATTAATGCAAGTAGGTAAATTATTGCTTTCTCCTACAAGAACTTACGCCCCTTTGCTGAAAAAAATTGTACAAGAACAATTTGATGCCATTGATGGAATTATTCACTGTAGTGGAGGCGGCCAAACAAAGTGCATGAAATACCTGCCTAATAAATTATCGATCATTAAAGATCATTTATTTGAACCTCCGCCAGTATTTAAATTGATCCAAGAAAATTCAGGCTCAGACTGGAAAGAAATGTACCAGGTATTTAATATGGGGCATCGACTAGAAATTTTTACCGATGCATTGTCTGCTGCACAAATGATTCAAACCGCAGCGAGTTTTGGGATCGAAGCCCAAATTGTTGGAAGGGTAGAAGCACCCATTAACAATCAATCCACTTTACTGCTGAAAGGCCATTTTGGGGAAGTAGTTTATGAATATTAACAAAATTTATAGCGGTTCCAAATCGTATATTTGTTGAACCATCAATTAAAAAAAAGTTATGCCAGAATCGGTCATTTCGTTGAAAAATGTAAATATATATCAGGGCAATAACTTGATTTTACAAGACGTCAATTTTGAAATCAACAAAGGCGAATTTGTTTACCTCGTTGGGAAAACAGGAACTGGTAAAAGTAGTTTATTAAAAACGCTCTATGGAGAACTTACTTTAACGGAAGGAATTGCTTCTGTTGTAGGATTCGATTTAAGGCAGATGGATTGGAAGAAAGTACCTTTTTTAAGAAGAAATTTAGGAGTAGTGTTTCAGGATTTTCAATTATTGACTGATCGGAATGTACACGAGAATTTAAAATTTGTGTTACAAGCAACTGGTTGGAAAGATGAGCGATTGATTGAAGAAAAAATCAATGATGTTTTAGATAAAGTAGGTTTAAAAGGAAGAGGATTTAAAATGCCTTATGAAATGAGTGGTGGAGAGCAGCAAAGAGTAGATATTGCAAGGGCTTTATTGAATTCTCCGAAACTGATACTTGCTGATGAACCAACCGGAAATTTAGATCCAGAAACCAGTGATGAGATCATGCAATTGCTTATACAAATTGCCAAAGATTATGGCAGTACGGTTGTTATGGCTACGCATGATTTTATTGTGATCAATCGTTACCCCAGCAGGATGTTAAAAACCGAAGGCGGCAGAGTGATTGATAGCAATGCTGCTCACTAATGTTCGAATTAAGAATTAAGAGATAAAAGATAAGAGATAAAAGATAAGAGATACATTTTATGAGTATCTAAATACTAATAACCAATAACCAGTAACTGATTCCTTATTCCCCGAAGATCCATCCCACTTGTTTGATGGCATTCTTTTCATTACTGAATCTTTTTTCCAATAAGGCTTTGCGTAGTTTTATTTCTTCTTCTGTAAATGGTTGATGAAATAATTGAGCGATTATGTCTGCAAAAGCGTTGGCAGTAGTAGCTATATGGCAGGCAGCTTCTAATCCAGTGTTAGCAACAGTGGCTTCATTCACAACAATATGTCTACCATTATACAAAGTGTTGAGTAATTTCACTTTCATGCCTGTTTCTATAAATGAAGGCAATAAATGAATATGGGCTTTTGCGATCATGTCTTGCAATTCTTTTTCGGAAGGATTTTCTACCAAACATGAATAGTCGTGGGAGTAAACCAAATCTTTTAATTTTTTAGAAGGATTTTTACCGGCAATAACAATCGGGATCTTCAATTGACTAACTACTTCTTTTAATAGCCAGATAACCGCTTTTTCATTAACATCCACACTTAGGTCTCCATGATAAAAACAATAAGATCCCATACCTTCCAAGCATTGTACTTTCCATTCTGGTATATAGAGTTGAAGTTCTTCAATATTGGTGCATCCAAATTCATTTCTAAACACATCATTGTCCGACTCTTTTACTCCCCAAAAAGTAGCTTTTTGTGAAATATCCTTTTCGTACAATTTGAGCATTCTCGATTCATTCCAATAATACATTTTTCTAAGAGGGTGCGAAGTATTTTTGTACAGATCCTGATAGTACAAATATTCAATATTGTGTAAACGAACAAAGCATTTGCGTTGCTTGAATCGAGGGTCTTGTAAGAGGTAAGTAGAATGGACACCTTCCATAAAAATCGGAAAATCGTCTTTTAGTAAATTGGTAAATAAATCCTCATTGATTCTGCTAGATACTATATAAGGAAGCTTTGCCGAAAATCCTTTATGGCCTTGAGTACGATGATAGTATTGAACGGTTTCGCAATATTGATTCAATATCGGTTGCTCCCCTCTACCATAATCGAAGCAGTGTAAATGTATTTTGATTCCCTGTGCCTGAAACGCAGGGAGTTTGTAGAAAACATCAATTGCACCCCCGTAATTAGCAGGATAGGGTACATCAAAAGCGATAATGTGAAGGTGTTTTTCCAATTTTTAGAGCTTGCTATAAAATTCGACCAATTTTTTTGATTCATTTTCCCAATGAAGGGTATTACGTGCTTCAAGGCATTTTTCCTTTAAACCTGCATATAGAACATCGTCTTCTAGTAATTTGTTCAACGCATCACCAATAGTTAGTGGATGTGTATCAGGAATGAGGTAGGCAAAAGCATGCAAATCGTTGATTTCTTTATACAATGGAAAATTTACGCAAATCTGGGGAGTTCCAGCGATCATATAATCGAAGAATCGATTGGCCAAAGAGTAATATTGGTTAATACCATAAGATTCAAAAAGGGTTATTCCAATATGGGCTTTCTGGGTAAGCTTCCTCAAATCCATTGGTTCTACCAATCCCAGTAGGGTAATCTTTTGTTCCAATTTATAAAATGCGATCAATTTCTTTGTTTGGTCCATAAAATTACCATCACCAGCTATCACCAATTGTGCATTTACCCACTTCATAGCTGGGATGAGTTGTTCAAAACATCTTCCTTCGTTTACAGCACCTTGGTATAAAATAAATTTACTAATATGCTGATTTTCAGTTGTTTCTAAAGTGTAACTAAAGGGAATATTTCGAATAATTTCATATTGAACACCGTACTGCTCCTTAAAAAGAGTGGCTAAATGATTATTTACAGTATATCCATTTTTAAAATGAGGTATACTGAACTGTTCTATTTTTTTCCATATAAATTGTATAGCTGGTCTGCTAATGATTTCCTTTTGTTCTGTAAAGAATTCATGCGCATCGTATATTCTTTTTTTATTACGCAGTGCCGAAACTAGTAGGCAAGGAAGAATCGTATCTAGGTCGATTGCGCAAATGATATCTGCCTTGGCAAAAAGCAAAAACATAAAAAGCCGAATATTGTATTCTATATAAAATGCAGGCCCTTTTAAAAAAAAGCAAGGCAATCGATTATGCGAAAATGGGGAAGAGGCAAAGGGTAAGGAATGGCTTCTTTTCACTCCAACAAGCCGAACTTGGTACCCATTGTTAGAAAGGCAGCTGGCAATTCTATGCATTCGTTGATCGAAGTTCAAGTCATTCGTAACTGTAAATATGATTTGGGTAGATGCCAATTAAATACCTGCTTTTTTAATGTGATCTTGTAAACTTGTATCAGTCTGTTCTATTGGTCAAATATAGCATCAAAATATAAAACCATTTTGAAACGATCCTTTGAAGGATTAGCCAAATAATTGCCTTTAATTGATTAAACTTTTATTTAATATAAATAGTATTAAATAATTGATTTACAATTATTTATATTTATTATATAAAATCAAAACATCAATAAGTGTAATATCAACCAAAATTCTTCTTCACCTGTTATGCACAGTGCATTTTTTGTTCAATTGATTCTGTTGTTTTTGACTTATGTTCGCGAGTATTAAATACCGAAAAAGTGAGATTAAAGTCATTAGAAATCAAAGGGTTTAAAAGCTTTGCTGACAAAACAGTAGTAAGCTTTGATGAAGGTATAACCGGTATCATCGGACCAAACGGCTGTGGAAAAAGTAATATCATTGATAGTATTCGATGGGTAATTGGAGAGCAAAAAATATCTGCTTTAAGAAGTGAAAATTTAGAGGCATTGGTTTTTAACGGAAGTAAAACCAGGAGTGCGAGCGGATTGGCAGAAGTGAGTTTAACTTTTGAAAACACCAAGAATTTATTACCAACTGAATTTAATACGGTTACTGTAACAAGAAGATTTTATAAAAACGGGGAGAGTGAATATCGTTTAAATGATGTAAGCTGCCGTTTAAAGGATATCCATAATTTATTTATGGATACCGGAGTGAGTACGGATAGTTATGCTATCATCGAACTGGGAATGGTAGATGATATCATCAAGGATAAGGAGAATAGCAGAAGAAGAATGTTGGAGCAAGCTGCTGGTATTACAATTTACAAAACCAGAAAAAGAGAGGCCAAAAACAAATTAGATGCTACCGAACAAGATTTGGCACGTATTGAAGATTTGTTATTTGAAATCAACAATCAATTAAAAACGGTAGAAAGCCAGGCAAGAAAGGCGGAGAAATTTTACGAGATAAAAAAAGAATACAAAGAAGTTGCCGTTGAATTGGCTAAAGCAGCTTTAGAGGGATTCAATATTTCTTATAAATCGCTTACTGAACAACAAGAAACCGAATCGGACAAAAAAATTCAATTAGAAGCTGAAATAGCTACAGATGAAGCTGCTATTGAAGAAGAGAAAGTTTCATTTATTACGCAGGAGAGAGCCTTGCAAAGTATGCAGCATGGCTTTAATGAATTGCAACAAAATTTGCGCACTAAGGAGAACGAGAAAAACCTAGCGTCTCAAAAATTGCAATACCTCAAAGAAAAAGAGACCAATCTTAAAGATTTTTTAGAAAAAGCAGAGGGTCAATTAAAAACCATTGGAGATTCTATTGAATATTCTCAATTGCAAGTTGGAGAAGAGGAGTCTAATTTAACTGCGTTACAAGAAAGAGTTGAATCTGCCCAGTTTGAAGTAACAGATAAACGCAGGGTATTTGATGAAAAAAGAGCTGGTGTAGATGCTGTTCGTAATCTTTACCAACAATTCCAACGCAGTCAGTTTGATGCAGAAAAGAAAGTAGCAGTTGCAGATACCTCCATTCAGAATTTACAGCGTGCACAATTGCAATTGAATGAAGAGAAGGAAAATCGCAATCATCAATTGCAACAATTGCAAATAGAAAGCAATGATAAGGAAGCTGCATTGGAAGATAAAAGAACCGATCTAAGTCAATTACAAGAGCAACACGAAAAAACAAAGGACCAAATTTTCGAAACTCAGGCACAACTAGAGGTATTAAGAGGAGAGCTAGCCGATGAGAATAGAAAATTAGATGCCAAAAGAAACGAATATAATTTATTGAAGAGTTTGATCGATTCAATGGAGGGTTATCCGGAAAGCATCAAGTTTTTACATCAAAACAAAGAATGGAATCATACAGCACCAATTCTTTCTGATATCATTTATGTAAAAGAAGAATTTAGAACTGCAGTTGAAAACGTGTTAGAGCCATACCTGAACTATTATGTAGTGAATAATTTAGGCGAAGGATTGCAGGCTGTTCATTTATTAGATAACAATCAAAAAGGAAAAGCGAATTTCTTTTTACTAGATCAGTTTGCCGATTTCCGACTAGATAGCCATCAACCCAATAATACATTCAAAGCGCTGGATGTTATTGAGGTAGATGATCAGTACAGAAAATTAGCCGAGTACTTATTGGGCAATGTATATATCGCAGAGAACGAAGCTGTATTGAATAATAGCAATGGAGCGGTAGTATTGGAAAAAACAGGTAAGTATGTTAAAGGCAAATACACTTTAACTGGCGGAAGCATTGGTCTATTTGAAGGAAAAAAGATTGGACGCGCAAAGAATTTAGAAAAATTGCATGAAGAAATCATTGATCAAGAGTCAGTGGTTAGTTTATTGAAGTCCGACATTCAATTTAAGCACAACGAAGTTATTGCTTTTAGTGATCAATTGAAAGAGAATGCCATCAAGCAAACCGAACAGGAGATCAACCAATTGACCAATCAGGTTTTTGCTGCTAAAAACAGAATAGAAAACTTGCTTGCAGCTCAACAGAATGGAGAGCAAAGATTGGCAGATATCAATAATCGTTTGCAAGACGAACAAGATAGTATTGCGGAAACCAGGGAACAATTGATTCAATTAAATGATCAATTAGTGGCTACTTCCGAAGAAATGAAGAATATAGAGCAAGATTACCAGTCTTCGGAACAGGCATATCATTTTGCATCAGGTCAATTCAACGAAACCAATCTTCAATTGACACGTCAGCAGAGTAAGATCACTGCTTTGAAACAGGAATTGCTTTTCAAAGAAAATCAATTGAATGATTTACACGATCAAATCAAATCCAATACAGCTCAATTGGCAGAAGCTGAAGCCGATATTGTAGAAGGAAATGATGCATTGAAAGAAGTGGATCTATTACTAGTAGAATTGTTGCGTTCAAAAGAAGCGGAAGAAATAAAGTTGAATGAAGCAGATCAGGCTTATTATAATTTCCGTAATGCTTTACAAGATAAGGAAAGTGCCCTTCGTTTAAAAGTGAAGAGCAAGGAAATGATTGAACATTTGTTCAATGAAATAAAAGACAAGCTCAACGAATTGAAGTTGCAGTTGGCTGGAATGAAAGAAAGATTGAGTGTAGAGTTTAAAATTGAGTTAGATGATATACTAGATCAGGCAAGAACAACTGATACACCATTGGAAGAATTGCAAGCAGCTTCCGATAGAATGCGCGAGCGTTTGGAGAATATGGGCGAAGTAAACCCAACAGCCATTGAAGCGTATACTGAAATGAAGAAGCGCTATGAATTTATTCTAGAACAAAAAAATGATCTAGTAACTGCTAAAGAAAGTTTATTACAAACTATACTCGAAGTAGAAGCTACGGCCAATCAGCAGTTTTTAGAGACATTTAATAAAGTAAGAGAAAACTTTCAGAAAGTATTCAAAGCGTTGTTTACGGAAGAAGATACTGCAGATATGATCTTGGTGAATCCGGAAAACTTGGCTGAAACAGGCATTGAGATTGTGGCCAAGCCGAAGGGTAAGCGCCCTTCATCAATTACTCAATTGAGTGGGGGAGAAAAAACACTTACGGCAACTGCACTATTATTTGCCATTTATTTAATTAAACCAGCGCCATTCTGTATTTTGGATGAGGTGGATGCTCCTTTGGATGATGCCAATGTGGGCAAGTTTACTCAAATGATCAAAAAATTCAGTGATAATTCTCAATTCATTATTGTAACCCATAATAAGCAAACTATGGGAGCTGTAGATGTAATTTATGGAGTTACAATGCAAGAGCCTGGAGTTAGTAAGTTGGTACCAGTAGACTTTCGAAGTCTTAATTAAATGATTATTGTTTTACCTTCGCGCCTCAAATTGATATTTGAGGCGCTTTTTTATTAAAACCTTTCCAATTGAAGTACGAAAAAGAAATCAATCGACGTAAAACCTTCGCTATTATCTCTCACCCAGATGCTGGTAAAACTACTTTAACGGAAAAGCTCCTTTTATTTGGAGGTGCTATTCAAGTAGCAGGTGCTGTAAAGAGTAATAAGATCAAGAAAGGAGCAACCAGTGATTTCATGGAGATTGAACGTCAGCGTGGAATTTCGGTGGCTACATCGGTGATGACATTTGAATATGCCAATACCTTGATCAATTTATTGGATACACCCGGTCACAAAGACTTTGCAGAAGATACTTATAGAACATTAACGGCAGTAGATAGTGTGATCTTAGTAATTGATAGTGTGAATGGAGTGGAGGCACAGACCAGAAGATTGATGGAAGTGTGTAGAATGCGCGATACTCCAGTAATTGTATTCATCAATAAAATGGATCGGGATGGAAAAAATCGATTTGATCTATTAGAAGAAATTGAAAAGGAGTTGGGTATTTCCCTTCATCCTATGACATGGCCTATTAATAGTGGTAAAGAATTTAAGGGGGTATATAATTTAGATGCAAAGAGCTTGCGATTGTTTTTGGCAAGCACCAAAGCAACTGAAGAAGATACAGTAGCTATCAATGATTTAGCTAACCCGGTATTGGACGAAAAAGTAGGAGAAAGAGATGCTGCTCAGTTGAGAGAAGACATAGAACTAATAGATGGGGTATATGGTGCATTAGATCCTGAAGATTATTTACAAGGGAAAATAGCGCCTGTGTTCTTTGGCTCAGCTGTTAATAATTTCGGGGTGAAAGAGATGTTGGATTCTTTTATTCGCATTGCTCCTGTGCCTCGTTCTAGAGAAACCACCACCCGAACAGTGGAAGTAGGAGAAGAACGATTCAGTGGATTCATTTTTAAAATTCATGCCAATCTCGACCCCAAGCATAGAGACCGAATTGCATTTATGAGGGTATGCAGTGGCCGATTCGAAAGGAATAAATATTTTCATCATGTACGCTTAGATAAAGACATGCGCTTTAGCAATCCTTATAGTTTTATGGCTAGAAGTAAGGAAGTAGTAGAAGATGCTTACGCCGGAGATGTGGTGGGTTTGTTTGATACGGGTAACTTTAAAATTGGTGATACAATGACCGAAGGGGAAATTTTTTATTTCTCCGGAATACCCACTTTTTCACCTGAAATTTTTAAAGAGTTAGTTAATAAAGATCCAATGAAAACCAAGCAGTTAGATAAAGGAATTAGCCAGCTAACTGACGAAGGTGTTGCCCAGCTTTTTACCCAGTTTGGGGGCAATAAAAAGATCATTGGTTGTGTGGGAGAGTTGCAGTTCGAAGTAATTCAATATAGATTATTGCAGGAATATGGGGCAGCATGTGAGTTTAGAACATTGCCATTTTTCAAAGCCTGTTGGTTAACCAGTAAGGATCCTAAAAAATTAGAAGAATTCCTTCGATTCAAACAAGCAAATGCGGCGTTGGATAAAGACGAACAACCTGTTTATTTAGCGCAGAGTGAATGGTTTTTGAATACTGAAATCACCAATAACCCAGACATTCAATTCCATTTTACGAGCGAAGTGCAGAAATAAATTTGCAGAAACTGACAATAGAATTCGGTGTAGAATATGGCCAATAAATTAAATTGCAAAAGGTGAGCAGTAAGTTTGCTGTTTTACATACTTACCCGAATTTAAAATCGTTATAGCTTTACCAAACCAATTTTCCTATAGGGATATGCCTAATTCGCTTATTTTCAATCGTATTAACCCGCCACCATTAGATTATTTAATGTTGAATAAATTGGGTTTTGGTCCCAGCGAATGGGCTTTGGAAAGATTCAAGGAATTAGGCTTAAAAGGATATGTAGAAGAGCAATTAAAACCAGACGACACTGCCGATGATCTCCTCAATAAAAAATTAAAAGAATGCTCCTATCCAATTGAATATGAGCAATTTAGTGCTGATGGTTCAAAGAAAAATATTAAGGAGAATCGATTTTATGATCTAATCAATGCGCCCTTAGAACAACTATGGCCATTGTATCAAAATTCGGTGAATTACCAAGAAAAGATTTATCCAGCCAAGCAGGTATTTGGAGCAACTATAATCAGGGCCGTGTATAGTAAATGGCAGTTAAAGGAATTGTTGGTAGATTTTTGGCATAACCATTTTAATGTATCTGTAAATATAGACGATCGGGTTGCTGTCACATTTCCTATTTATGATAGGGAAGTGATTCGAAAAAATGCATTGGGCAATTTTCGGACTATGCTCGAAGGCGTAGCCAAAAGTGTGGCCATGCAATGCTACCTAGACAATGCAAGCAGCAAAGCAAGTCCTGCCAATGAAAACTATGCCAGGGAATTATTTGAATTGCATACACTAGGTGCAGAACATTATCTCAACCATTTATACAATCGATGGAGAGAAGTACCAGGTGCTGTTGAAGGAAATCCTACAGGCTATATTGATGAAGATGTGTATGAAGCAGCAAGGGCTTTCACAGGTTGGACTATTGCAGATGGAGCCGACGATTGGAAAGGCGGAAAATTTGCCAATACTGGCGAGTTCCACTACTTCGAGCAATGGCATGATAATTACCAGAAAAGGGTATTGGGTGTGGAGTTTAACCCCAATCAACCTCCCATGAGCGATGGTAAAAAAGTATTAGATATTTTGGCCAATCACCCCGGCACTGCAAAATATATCTGTAGAAAATTATGTACAAGAATCATTTCCGATAAACCCAGTGAAGCAATTATTGAATTAGCAGCTAGAGAATGGATGCTTTCAGTAAATAAGCCCGATCAGATTGCAAGGGTGGTAAGTGTAATTGCCTTGTCGGAAGAATGCAGGTTAACCTGGGGCGATAAAATAAAACGTCCTTTAGAATTAGCAATATCTTCTTTTAGGGCCGTGAATGCAGATGTTACTCCCAATGACAATTTGATGTGGGTACTGTTGCAAATGGGGCAACAGCCGTTTGCTTGGCCTACTCCAACAGGTTATCCCGATCAATCTACCTATTGGATCAATGCAGAAATGTTATTACGCAGATGGAATTTCCCAATCAATTTGATGAATTATTACTGGCACAATTATGCCAAAGCCGATGCATCGAGTCAAGTGCCAGACCAATTAAAAACTTGTAAAGACGTAACCGCTTTTTGGTTAAAGAAAATATTGGGTTATATACCTGAAGGAGATACACTACAAAATTTAAGTGTGTATTTAGCAGATGGAGGAAAGCCGGAAAGAGATATGTATGGAAAAGGTAATTTACGAAATGAAAAAATAAGTTGGTTAGTGAGTGCTATTTTGCTGCTACCCGATTTTCAGGTGAGATAATATGCAGAGAAGAGATTTTATACAACAATGCAGTTCGGCTACAGCCGCTATGATGCTTACAGGCATCTCGGGTATTTCTATGCGGCCTTCTTTTATGCCCAATAACGAAATTTTTGTACTGGTTTTTTTGAGGGGCGGATGCGATGGACTTCAATTAATTGCTCCAGTAAATGATCCACATTATTTTGCAGACCGTGAGCCTGCTTTAAGAGTTACAGAGAGTGGAGACAATGGAGGGATCAAATTAAAAAACGGTTTAGGCGATGTAGATTTTAGATTACATGCAGCTGCAACACATCTCAAAGAATTATACGATTCCGATCAATTAGCCATTATTCATTCCTGTGGATTGACCAATGGAACAAGAAGTCATTTTGATGCACAAGACATGATCGAGAAAGGTATTCAATCTAAAAAAAATATTACAGAAGGATGGTTAGCTCGGTATTTAAATTCCATTTCCGATAAATCTAATTTTAGTGCGATCGCAGCAGGCTCCAGCATGCCTTTGTCTTTATGGGGAAGTCCTACAGCTGTTTCAATCAATGGCATTAATGATTTTGCGTTGCAAGCAGATGGCAATTTCAATAACTTAATTCGTAAATCTTATAACGATCAATCTCAATTAGGTAAAACGGCTTTGCAAACATTTTATACCATTGATATGTTGCAGAAAAAAATTCCTCGCCGTGGAAATGGAGAAGCTATTCCTTATAAATCAGAGGGTTCGGCCAATTATAAGGAAGATGATTTTGGGAAGAGCATGAAAAATTTAGCGCAGTTAATTAAACTAGATATCGGCATACATGTATCTACGGTAGATTATGGAGGATGGGATACACATGAATACCAGGCATATCGTTTCCCAGATTTGGTAAAAAGTTTGAGTCAAAATTTGCATGCATTTTACAATGATGTAAATAAATACCATAATAGGGTTACTGTTTTAGTAATGAGTGAATTTGGTAGAAGGGTGAAATCGAATAAGAGTAATGGAACCGACCATGGATTTGGAAATGCCATGCTCGCATTAGGAGGTAATGTTAAAGGCGGAAAAATGTATGGCAACTGGAAGGGATTGAAAACGGAGAATTTAGATAATGGAGTAGACCTTGCAGTAACCACCGATTACAGAACCATCTTGCACGAAATATTAACCAAGCGGATGAATGTTACCGATAACATGAAGTATATACTTCCTTTTTATACACCTACCGCACCAATCAATTTCTTGGGATAATATCTTATTTGTACAGTATGAAATTGTCGAGAAGAAAATTTATTAAAAGAGGAGCTGGCCTTGCAACAGGACTTGTTTTAATAGATGCGTTCTGGGCTGAACAGTTTTTTATAGAGACCAATGAATTTTATATTGGTGCAGCAAAACCAGATTTGAATAATATCAAAATCGTACAGATTTCAGATTTACATATTCAATCGGTGGGTTATGTGCTTGAACAGCTTGCCATCAAAGTGAATCAATCA
>JANOZT010000053.1:0-12428 GCA_031429515.1 Sphingobacteriia bacterium | reverse complement strand
GATAAAAAATTTCCAGCTATGCGCATCCCTTTTTCATCTTCTACAACTTTCTTCATCAATTTCTTTAGGCCTTCGGGTAATTGGTCGATTTCAGGCTGATTCAATTCATGAATCAATTCATGAAATTCATCTTCATCATCATAATAGCCTAGGTATAAATCAAATTTTTCATTCGGATGCAAACGCAAAGAAATTTCTAAGTCTTCTTCGTATTGGTGCATCGATAAGATGGCCCATTGATCGTCATCCTCGAAATTGAATAATATCTCTACTGGGTCTTTACTAATTACAAATGACACCAGCTTTTCAATCAATTCTCCTGAATGATGCTGAATCAATTCCTCGTATTTCATTTAAACGCGTATTAAAAAGAAGATTAAAATAATCCAAACAACATACCATCTACTTTGGTAATGATTTCACCAAACTGTTCTTCGTTTTCGGCAAATTTATTTTTATCGCAATCGATGATCAGTAGCTGACCTTCTTTATAACCATCAATCCATTTATTATAATACTCGTTGAGTTTTTTTAAATAATCCAAACGAATATTTTCTTCGTATTCCCTTCCTCTTTTTTGAATTTGTGCAACCAAAGTTGGCACCGATGCTTTTAAATAAATGAGCAAATCTGGAGGCTGAACCATGGTTTTTAATGTTTGAAAGAATTCATAATAATTATCAAAATCTCTCTTGCTCATCAAGCCCATTTCGTGCAAGTTGGGCGCGAAAATATTAGCATCTTCATAGATGGTACGGTCCTGAATTACCGTTTCTGTTCCATGTTGAATATCTAATAATTGATTCAATCTACTGTTCAGAAAATAGATCTGTAAATTAAAACTCCAACGGGGCATGTCTTCATAAAAATCCATTAAATATGGATTGGTATCTACGTTTTCAAACTGTGGAATCCAGCGATAATGTTTACTCAACATTTCTGTTAAAGTAGTTTTACCTGCGCCAATATTGCCGGCTATCGCTACGTGTTTTGGTTTTTTGGGTTTTGCCATTTCTATTTTGCTGTTTAAAGCGTTGCAACTTAAGGAATCTAATCTGATTTTGGTTTAATTATTCAAACCAATTGCTTCTCTTACTATTTTAAGTGTTTCTGAAGCCCTCTCTCTGGCTTTGTTGGCACCTTGTTTCATCAGTTTTGTCAATAAAGCCTCGTCATTTTGAATGGCAGCTGCTTTTTCTCTAATTGGATGGATAAAATGGGCCATATCTTCTGCCAATTGCTTTTTCATATCGCCATAGCGAATGATACAATTGCCTTCACTGCTTGCATTGAAGTCATCTTCAAATTTTTTATATGTATCCGGACTACTTACCTGATTCATGAGGGTAAACAGGTTTTGAATATAATTTGGTTTTACAGAATTAGGAGCTTCTGGCCCTTGATCTGTTTTGGCTTTCATTATTTTTTTGCGAATATGATCATTGCTATCTGCCAAAAAAATAGTGGCCATCTGGTTTTCACTCTTGCTCATTTTACCTATTCCATCCAGGCTTAAAATTTTTATTAGCTCATCTCCATAGTTAAATGCATAGGGAAGAGGAAGAACTTCGCCATATCGATGATTAAATCGTTCAGCAAAATTTCTGGCCATTTCTAAATGTTGTTCCTGGTCTTTTCCAACAGGTACTTTCACTGCTCTTTGTACAAGTACATCTGCAGCCATTAAAACAGGGTAAGTTAATAAACCTGCATTTATATTTTCGGGATGTAACCTAGCTTTGTCTTTAAATGTAGCTGTTTTTTCAAGTTCACCTTTATAAGCCAACATGTTTAAATAAAGATATAATTCTGCAATTTCAGGAACATCGCTTTGAACATATAGTGCAACTTTTTCTGGATCCAATCCACAAGCAATATTTTCTGCAATTACCCTATTTACACTTATTTTAAGTTCTCTCGTATCAGGGTGTGTGGTTAAACTATGCCAGTTGGCTACAAAAAAATAGCAATTAAATTGATCTTGCATGCGCACATAATTGCGCATTGCCCCAAAATAATTTCCCAGGTGCAAATAACCTGTTGGGCGAATTCCACTAACAACTACCTCTTTTAGCATAGTCAACGAAGATAGGAATCCTAGACAGTATGTGGCTCATGGTTGTTGTTTTTTTTATAGTTAGATTTGTAGTCAATTCAAATTGTAAAAATTTAGACTATTAGTATTAATAGCAATATACTCGCTTCCCCCATCGAATACCTAAAAGGGGTTGGCCCTTTGAGGGCAGATATGCTCAAGAAGGAGTTGGAAATTTTTACATTTAATGATTTATTGCATCATTTTCCTTTAAGACATATCGATAAAACCAAGATCAATGCAATTGCTGATATCAATGCATTTACTGATTATATGCAAGTAGTAGGTAGATTGGTGCATTATGAAGTAATAGGGGCAGGAAGAGGGAAAAGATTAATTGCACAAATTAAAGATGCGACCGGACAATTAGAGCTTACTTGGTTTCAAGGAATTAATTGGGTTGAAAAAAATTTACATATTGGGTCTGATTACCTTGTTTTTGGAAAAACAGGATTTTTTAATAGTAAGGCACAAATGGTGCATCCAGAAATTGAAGTATTTATTCCTACAAAAGTAGGAGCAAAAGCATTTTTAGAGCCCGTCTATCCTTCCACAGAAAAATTAAAAGCTCGTGGATTGAATGGACGTCAATTAGCGAAGCTGACTCAAACACTTTTCGGAATACTTCAATCCAAAGATATTCCAGAGAATTTACCAACCTATATACTGCAAGAATTAAAATTGCTTTCTAGATATGAAGCTTTTGCAATGATTCATTTTCCAACCAATGAATCATTGTATGAAAAGGCTTTGGAACGATTAAAATTGGAGGAATTATTTATTGCACAAGTAAGATTACAGTTAGTAAGACTTCAAAGAAATAATACAAGTAAAGGAGTGGTATTTGAAAAAGTAGGTACTTATTTTAATGATTTTTATAAGCATTATTTACCCTTTACTTTAACAGGAGCACAAAAAAGAGTGTTGAAAGAAATTCGGACTGATACAGCACGCGGAAGGCAGATGAATAGGCTATTGCAAGGTGATGTTGGTAGTGGAAAAACAATGGTGGCATTATTGAGTATGTTATTAGCTGCCGATAATGGATACCAGAGTTGTTTAATGGCTCCCACAGAAATTTTAGCACAACAACATTATGCTGGGCTTAAAGAATTGCTCAAGGAAATGCCTATAGAATTGGCAATCCTAACAGGAAGTACCAAAACCGCGGAAAGAAGAAGAATATTAAATGGCTTGATAGAAGATAGTATCCATTTTGTAGTTGGAACGCATGCTGTGATTGAAGATGTGGTTCAATTCAAAAATCTTGGCCTAGTAATTGTAGATGAACAACATCGATTTGGAGTAGCACAAAGAGCTAAATTATGGGAGAAGGCAACTATTCCTCCACATGTTTTAGTAATGACCGCAACTCCCATTCCAAGAACATTGGCCATGACCGCATATGGAGATTTAGAATACAGTGTGATGGATGAATTGCCTCCGGGTAGAATTCCCATAACAACCGTGCAACGAAATGAAATGGCAAGGGCAAATGTAATGGGCTTTGTTAAAGAAGAAGTAGCAAAGGGAAGACAGGCTTATTTTATTTATCCTTTAATTGAGGAAAGTGAAAAACTGAGTTATGAAGATTTGATGCAGGGATATGAGCAAGTGAAAAGCTTTTTTCCCGAACCTACTTATAAAATTGGGATGGTTCATGGAAGACAACCATCGGCACAGAAAGAAACCAATATGCAACGATTTGTGAGTGGAGAAAGTCAAATTTTGGTAAGTACCACTGTTATTGAAGTAGGGGTAAATGTGCCAAATGCCTCTGTAATGGTGATTGAAAGTGCCGAAAAATTTGGATTATCTCAATTGCACCAGCTAAGAGGAAGGGTAGGAAGGGGTAGCGAAAAAAGTTTTTGCATTTTATTAACGGGTAGTAAAGCCAGCAAAGAGGCCAAAGAACGTATCAATATAATGTGCGCTACCAACGATGGTTTTAAAATTGCGGAGAAAGACTTAGAAATGAGGGGACCAGGCGATATTGAAGGAACCAGGCAGAGTGGGGCTTTGAACTTTAAATTAGCCAGCATTGTTAACGATAAAGCATTGTTGGAATTGGCTAAAATGAAGGCAGAAATATTGGTTGAAATGGATTTATTTTTAGAAGATCCAAGGCACCAATCATTGCGTAATTTTATGCAATCACAGAAAACGAAACATGGTTGGGGCAAAATAGCTTAATATTTAAATAAAAAAAGAGTGCTAAAAAGAGTAATTGCATTTGTTTGGTTTCTGTTGCTTTCTGCAGGAATGTATTCTCAAAGTTACCTCAACTTTGTAGAGAACAAAGGACAGTGGGATCAATCTATTCGTTTTAAAACCGAAATTCCTGGCGGAGCTATTGTATTAAAAAATACAGGCTATAGAGTAATGCAATACAATGTGCAAGATTATGATCAATTAACAGAAACATTGCATTCACTAAAAGGAAAAGATAAGCACGAGCAACAAAACAGTAGCAATGAATCTGGTAAACCCTTTCCTATAGGTGATGCAGGAACCGAAATGAAATTGCGTTCTCATACTTATGAAGTAAAATTTTTAAATGGAAATCCAAATCCGACCATCGTTCCAGATAAAATTCAAACAAGCTATAACAATTATATCTTAGGGAATGACCCTAGTAAATGGGCAAGCAATTGTAAAATTTATCAAGCTATTACTTATAAAAATGTATACCCGAACATTGATATTCGATTTTATACTTCTAATGCAACTTTAAAATACGATGTAATAGTTCACCCTGGAGGAGATCCTTCGAAAGTAATATTATATTTTGATGGGGTTGATGGGTTAAAAATAAAAGACGAATCATTACAAATCAATACATCAGTTGGAACCATACAAGAGATGGCTCCTTATACTTATGCATTGAGTAATAATCAACGAACAGATGTTTTATGTAACTACGAAGTAAAAGGAAATTTTGTTCAATTTAAATTGAATGCTGCTTATGATAAAGCGGCAACCCTTGTGATTGATCCGAGTATTATTTTAGTTACTTATTCAGGAAGCACTTCAGATAATTGGGGTTTTACTGCAACCTATGATGGGGCAGGAAATTTTTATGCAGGTGGAATTGTTTTTGGGGATGGATTTCCTGTTTCAAATGGAGCATTGCAAGGTAATTTTAAACCTGGTGGTTATTTAAAGATTGATATGGGCATCATCAAATTTGATCCTACTGGCAGTAATCGAATTTATGCAACGTATATTGGCGGCAATGGAGATGATCAACCGCATAGTTTAGTGGTGGATCGAAATGGAAGTTTGGTAATTGCTGGAAGAACTTCTTCTACTGATTATCCTACTCGAGGTGTTACCAAATTATTTGGTCAGGGCGGCGGTTTTGATATCGTAGTGACCAAATTAAATACAACCGGATCAGCATTAATAGGTTCTATGATCATCGGTGGCTCTCAAGATGATGGGGTAAATATCCAGCCTAATTATTCTCCAACTACAAACCTAGGAGGTACTTCAACAAGAAGAAATTATGGGGATGATTCAAGAAGCGAAGTGATTGTAGACAACAATAATAATATTTTACTGGCTTCAGTAACACAGTCCACTAATTTTAAAACGACTCCTGGCGCATTTCAAACGGCACCTGGTGCTGGTGTTCTTAATGGGCGATACCAAGATGGTGTGGTGATGAAATTTGATCCCAATTTAGACAATGTTATTTTCAGTTCTTTTTTAGGCGGTAACAATGATGATGCTGCTTTTGTATTAAGTCTTAATCCGAGTAATGGAGATATTTATATTGCAGGTGCAACTTTGAGTACCGATTTTCCTGGTGATAAAACAGGCACGTTGTATGCAACTAATCAAGGCGTAGCTGATGGTTTTATCACGAATATTAAAAGTGATGGATCTGCTATTAATAAAACTACCTATATTGGAACAGCTGGACAAGATGTATTATTTGGAATTCAATTTGATAAATTAGGATTTCCATATATCACAGGAACAACTACTGGTGTTTTTCCAGTTAAAAATTCCAACTACAATACTAAGAATCCTGGTCAAGAAAAGGGTAAACAGTTTATTGCAAAACTCACACCCGATTTATCTTCTTTTATTTTCTTTACCAATTTTGGAAGCCCTACAGCATTAATACCTAGTTTATCGATCACTGCATTTTTAGTGGACAGATGCCAAAATATGTATGTGTCTGGATGGGGAGGAAGTAATGTAGATAATAACTATAATTTTGGTCTTTTAGATGGATTTATCGTTTCTCCTGATGCTTATAAAAAAGTATCTGATGGAGCAGATTTTTATTTTTTCGTTTTAAGTAAAAATGCAGATAGTCTAATTTACGCAACATACTATGGGCAAGATGCAGGGTTGTGGGATCATGTAGATGGAGGTACATCTCGTTTTGACGCGAATGGAGTAATTTATCAAACCATCTGTTCTTGTGCGGACCGTAATGGAAATAATCCCAGAGTATCAATTGTTGGTAATCCAGGTTCGTGGTCACCCAATCGTGCAAATAGCAGATGTAATTTATTGGCGGTTAAATTTGCATTCTATTCTGCTGGAGTTGGAACTGGAGTCCAATCTTCAATCAATGGAAGATTAAGAGATTCAACTGGTTGTGTGCCGTTGAAAGTAGATTTTATTGATACTATTGCTGCTGCAAAAACCTATTATTGGGATTTTGGAGATGGGAGCCCTGAATTAAAAACTACTACTGCAAAAGCTAGTTATGAATATAAAGTAGTGGGTACTTATCGGGTAAGATTGATAGCAGAAGATTTGAATTCATGTAATGAAAGAGATACTTCATACATGAATATTAGTGTTAGAAGCGATGCCGTTACTAATTTGAATTTTACTTATGCAGTGGTGCCTCCATGTGCACTCCGGACATATCAGTTTACTAATTTAGCTGTACCTACTGCGGGTCTACTATTTAAGCCAAATTCTTTTCAATGGGATTTTGGTGACGGAAGTCCAGTTGTTAATTCCAGTGGATCACCACCACCACATCAGTTTCCATCTGATGGTACTTATATTGTTCGATTAACTTTAAAAGATCCATTGTTTTGCAATGAAGATGATTATATAGAACAAACAGTAAGGGTGTCTAATTCTTTTGTTCCCAATTTTGTTGCAGATACAGCTTGTTTAGGAACGGCTACTAAATTTACCTATACTGGAACAGGTGGAGCAAGTTTTGTTTGGGACTTTGGTGATGGAAGTCCCTCCAGTACTTTGGCAAATCCAACAAATGTTTATGCAGCTCCAATAGTATACACAGTAAAAGTAGATGTTACTGACAACAATACCTGTGACGTTACAAAAACAAAATCTTTTTCAAAACAAATTTTAGTGAGTCCTAATCCTACATCTTTATTTGATTACACACCAAGAACAACAGGGCCGAATCTGGTTTATACATTTACTAATTTATCAACAGGTGGAGCTTCTTATTACTGGGATTTTGCAGATAGCAGAGTTATCAGTACAAAAAAAAGAGATACAACCATTAAATATTCGTTTAATGCTTCAGGCACTTACAATGTTTGTTTATCCACCACCAATACTGTTGGATGTATAATAAAATATTGTGAGCCGATTATTGCGGAAGTAAATCCTTTATTCGATGTGCCCAATGCATTTTCACCTAATGGAGATGGAGTGAATGAAAGAATTTATGTAAGGGGTTTTGGTATTGCAAAAATGACCTGGAGAATTTATAATCGTTGGGGTGAAGTGGTTTATTTAGGCACTAATCCTAACGAGGGTTGGGATGGAAAGTACAAAGGGAAAATTCAGCCTCAAGAAGTATATAATTACACGTTAGAAATTGAATTTTCTGATAAGGTAAAAGCATTTAAAAAAGGGGATATTACATTATTAAGGTAAAAGAATAGAATACATATAATGAGGATTTTAAAATTGATATTACTTGTTTTCTTACTCCCTATTTCATTTGCACAAGTAAATGGACAGTCTCTCAATTTTTCTCAGTATTTCAATAATCCATTATTTGTAAATCCTGCAAATACGGGTTTCAATCCTGATATGGATTATCGAATTGGAGGCAATTATCGAAATCAGTGGGCTTCAACTGTTAGCCCTTATAAAACAATGGGGATATGGGCTGATTCCAAATTATTCGCCAATCGATTTGAGAATGGTTGGATGGGAATTGGCGCAGGCATTATGAAAGATGTTGCTGGATCTGGAAGTTTATCTTCTACAAGTGCTAATTTATCTTTAGCCTATCACCAAATGTTGGGGTATAAAAGTTTGCTAAGCGCAGGTTTCTCAGCTGGCATTGTTTCAAAAAGAATTGATTTTTCAAAACTAACTTTCGATAACCAATGGAATGGACAGTTTTTCGAGTCAACCATTCCTGCAAATGAACCTTTTGCTTTTAGTCAGGCAGCTTATTTTGATCTTTCCATGGGAGTGAATTATGCCTTATTTGCTTCAGAGAATGCATATTTTAATGCTGGTATAAGCATCAATCATATTAATAGACCAAAAGAAAGTTTTTTTGCATCTTCTGTTACAGATAGTAAAATTGATATGCGCTATACTTTTTTTGCAAATGCAAGTATCAAAGTGCAAGATATTTGGATAATCAACCCCAATATTTATTATAGTAGTATGGGAACTACCAATGAAATTGTATTAGGTATGAATGCCAATAGAGATTTAACTGGCGATGGAGCTAAACAATTAATACTAGGACTATACTATCGAAAGAATGATGCAATTATTCCTGTTGTAGGGTATCAACTCAATGATATTAAAATTACCGTTAATTATGATGCTTCAACATCATCGGTAAGCTCAGGAAATTCAGTAAGAGGTGCGTATGAGCTTTCCATAGTTAAACATGGCCTATTTCCTTCTTCAGCAGGCAAATCCGTAAAATGTCCTACGGTTAGGTTTTAAGTTATTAGTTGATTATTCTTAACCCATAATTCTTAATTCATATTTCTTAATTCAGTATTGTATATTGTGTGTTCATATTGAATACATGAAATACTTACCCCTCGATCCTGCGATTTTTATCAATAATAGAAAAAGATTCGTCAAAAAAATGTTGCCTAATAGCATTGCTGTTTTTGTGAGCAATGATGAATGGCCAGGCAATGGTGATGCTTTGCATTCTTTCAAACAAAATAGCGATCTGTATTGGCTAACTGGAATTGAACAAGAAGATACGATGTTGATCTTATTTCCGGATTGTCCAGATCCAAAATTCCGAGAAGTATTGGTTCTCGTTAGGCCCAATGCATTAAAAGAAAAATGGGATGGTAAAAGATTAAGGGCTTCAGAAGCAAGTACTATTTCAGGAATTCAATCCATTGTTTGGTTAGATAGTTTGGATGCATTGTTGCAAAGTTGGATTCATTTAGCAGATACCATTTATTTAGATACCAATGAGAATGATCGTAAAGCATCATCTGTAAGAACCCGTGAGTATCGTTTTGTGGATGAAATGAAAACTAAATATCCATTGCACCAATTTCAACGTGCAGCAAAAATAATGAAAGAACTTCGTGCTATTAAAACCAAAGAAGAAGTTGTAGTAGTGCAAAAAGCAATTGACATTACGGAAAAAACTTTCAGAAGATTATTAAAATTTATTCAGCCAGGCGTAAATGAATTTGAAATTGAAGCAGAAATATTCCATAGCTTTTTAAGTCAACGCGCAACTGGTCCGGCATATGGAAGCATTATTGCCAGTGGTGATAATGCTAGAACATTGCATTATGTGTCTAATAATGCAGTTTGTAAATCAGGAGATTTAATTCTAATGGACTTTGGTGCAGAATATGGTGGGTACAATGCCGACTTAACAAGAACCATTCCTGTGAATGGAAAATTCACCCCCCGTCAAAAAATTGTTTACAATGCATGTTTGCATTTGCATAATTATGCAAAATCGATATTAAAACCAGGCATTACTATTGTTGATTACACAGATAAAGTAGGAGAAGAGGCAACCAAACAATTTGTAAAAATCGGATTATTGAATAAAGCCGATATCAAAAATGAAGACCCAGAGAATCGGGCCTATAGAAAATATTTATATCACGGAATTTCTCATCATTTAGGAATTGATGTGCATGATCTAGGTACAAGAACTGCGCCCGTTCAAGCTGGCATGTTATTTACCATTGAACCTGGTATTTATATTGAAGAAGAACTAATGGGCATTCGAATTGAAAATAATTTTTGGATTACCAAGTCTGGTAGTATCGATCTAATGAAAAATATTCCGATCACTGTAGAAGAGATTGAAAATTTGATGAAAAAGAAATAATCATGAAGCAACAGATTCCTAATTTATTTACACTAAGTAATTTGTTTCTTGGATGTATTGCTATTATTTATATTTTGCAACCCGGTTTAACCCTTACTGTAAACAGTGAAGGGGAAAATTTGGTGTCCATACCTGAAAAAATGATGTGGGCAGGATGGTTCATTATTGGCGCTGCAATCGTAGATTTTTTTGATGGTTTCGTGGCTCGCTTATTAAAAGTGCCTTCTGAAATGGGAAAGCAGTTAGATTCCTTAGCCGATGTAGTAAGTTTTGGTGTTGCTCCTGGCTTGATTGCATTTCAATTTTTAAGATTAAGTTTTTCTCAAGATCCTGGTGGGCTGGATATTTCTTTTGTTTACTTATTGCCGGCTCTACTAATTCCTTGTGCAGGTGCATTTCGTTTAGCTCGTTTTAATGTTGATACCAATCAACAGTATGGATTTAAAGGAGTTCCCATTCCCGCAATAGGCATGTTGTTTGCCTCATTTCCTCTTTTGTATTGGTACAATTCTATTGAGTGGATCAATCAATTGATTTTGAATAAATGGATCTGGTATGGATTAATCGGATTGAGCAGTTATTTAATGATTTCTACATTGCCTATGTTGGCATTGAAATTCAATGGGTTTACTGTGAAAAAAGGGCAACCATTTATCCTGATCGTACTGATAGCAGGTTTATCTTCAACTCTTTTTGGATGGTTAGCAGTTTCCATTGGATTTTTTGCCTATGTAATTCTATCTTTGCTCTTCAAACAAGTTGAATCATGATATATACAGTTCAGGTTACCGTGATGCCTTTAAAAGATTTATTGGATCCGCAGGGAAAAGCCGTTTTAGGGGGATTGCAAAATTTGGGTCTTAATTCTATTCAAGATGTTCGTGTGGGAAAGCATATTACTTTATCCATCGAAGCGGCATCTGCAGATGAAGCCAAAGCCATTGCTGAAAATGCCAGTAAACAATTATTGGCCAATCAAGTAATGGAGTTTTTTGAGATTGAATTAATTTAATCAATTGCTATACTTAGTTCCTACACCACTTGGAAATTTGAAAGACATCACTTTACGTGCTTTAGAGATATTGCAACAGGTGGATTTGATTTTATGTGAGGATACTAGAACCTCATCTAAATTATTGAATCATTATAAAATCGAAAAACCACTTACCCCATATCATCAACACAATGAACATAAAGTGGTGGCTCATTTAGCTGATCAATTATTGGCTGGCAAAAAAATGGCATTGATCACCGACGCTGGTACTCCTGGAATATCCGACCCTGCTTTTTTGTTGGTTAGAGAATGTATACAAAAAAATATTAAGGTAGAATGTTTGCCTGGTGCAGTTGCATTTGTTCCTGCTTTGGTGAATAGTGGCATTCCTACCAATAGATTTGTGTTTGAAGGGTTTTTGCCTTTAAAAAAAGGAAGACAAACTTTATTGAAAAAATTAGTAGAAGAAGAACGAACTATGATTTTTTATGAAAGCCCCATGCGTTTAGTTAAAACTTTGGAAGAGTTGGCAACCTATTTTGGAGCAGATAGATATTGTTCGGTAAGTAGAGAACTCACCAAAATGTTTGAAGAAAATAAAAGAGGTAGTTTGAAAGAAGTTGCTGAATACTTTAAATCTAAAACAGTTAAAGGAGAAATTGTTCTAGTAGTTCAAGGGAAACAATAATTAATCATTTTATATAAATATAGGTCATGTCAAAACTAAAACTACTCGTATTTTTTCTGATCACCACTTTAAGTGTGATTGCTCAACCAGAAAGATGGCAGCAAAAAATAAAATACAATATCAATGTAAAAGTAGATGTGCTTACCAATCGTTTTTCCGGAACTGAAAAAATTGAGTATTCGAATAATTCAACGGATACTTTAACGAGGGTATTCTTGCATTTATATTGGAATGCTTTTCAGCCGAATAGTAGTATGGATATGCGAAGTAGGGAATTGGGTAAAACAAAAATAAGTGAACCAAACCCTAGAAGACAAACCGATGGTTTGGATTGGGATCC
>JANOZT010000052.1:0-16622 GCA_031429515.1 Sphingobacteriia bacterium | reverse complement strand
TTCTTTTAAGGATTGTTTGATTGGTCCGGCATCCGCCCCAAATTCCCAATCCCATTTTTTTGAAATCTGCATAGATAATGTTGAATGATTCATTCAGCTTTAAACAGTAATTATGATGCCTTTTCGATAAAACTTCTAATATGTCTATAGCCGAATAGTACTTTAACGAATAGAAGTATTGAATATTTCAGTGAAATAAGATTAATATCCATCATTAAAGCACCCCAAGCTTGTTGTAATGCGGCTTTGGGTTGATTGAATTCATGGTATACTTTATGAGAAAGACTGGCATAATATTGTGCGAAATATTTTTTTGATTCTTTATTGATTTTATCTCGGTTTTCTAAAGGAAGATACCCTCTAATGATGCCAATCACTTTTGATATATCCTGAATATTCAATAATGCATCTTCGGAGTTCAAGGCAATATTTGATCCATGAACCCTAAATTTAGCCAAAACCCTTGGGCAATATCCCACTTCGTAATGGGCTGCAATCCGAACAGTCATTTCCCAAAATGTTCCAAACTCCATTCCAAAATAAGCCCCTAAATGCTCGTATGTGCTTCTTTTTATTACCATTGCCGGGGGTTGTACTTCCTGACGTTTTGCAATGGTGAGTAACCAATTTTTCAGTACCCCTCTTAACACCTGTAATCGATCATGATCCCAGATTTTTGTTCCTTTTTCATTGATGTATTCAAAATCGGTAAAAGCTGCCCCAATTCTTGGGAAATCCTCAAAAAGGCTTTCAATTTCAAGATAAAAATCATGTAATAAAACAGTATCCCCATACAATAAATGAATGTATTTTCCTTCGGATAGCTTGATACAAGTTTCCAGATTGCGGAGCTTTCCAACATTTACTGGTTGCCTGAAATAGCCTATACGGCCAGCTCCTACTTTTTTTACCAACTCTTCTACATTGCCATCCGTACTTGCATCATCCACTACCATAATTTGCATTTGCTCAATTCCTTTATCCTGTTCCATGACAGATAAAAGGCATTGTTCTAAGTAGGCAATAGTATTGTAAACGGGAATCATCACCGACCAAATGGGCTGTGTTGTTCCTGAAGACAATGGAAAAATTACAGGAGCAAGTTTGGGAATCCTTTCTCTTAAGTCAGTTTTTTTTGAAGATAGATTCAAAATAAATGCAGTTTATTTACTTCAAATATACTATTTGTATGGCTTTATTGGCAGGGCTATTTTATTGGTATACCTTGCTATAAATCGATTCAGTGAAAAAAAGTTTGCAAAATTTTACTATTCAAAAATGGATCACTATTTTGAGTATTCTGCTCTTCTTGGTAAAAATAATTGCTTACTACATAACCTCATCATTAGCCATTCTTTCAGACGCATTAGAAAGTATTGTAAATGTAATTGCAGGCTTTATAGGTTTATATAGTTTATATGTGGCTGCTAAACCAAAAGACGAGGATCATCCTTATGGACATGGTAAAGCAGAATTTGTGTCAGCTGCTGCAGAAGGAAGTCTAATAATTGCAGCAGGTATCATTATCATTTATGAAACAGTTCAAAATGTTCTACAAAACACCCAAATAAAATCATTAGATCAAGGAATGTGGTTAATCGCTTTAACCGCAGTAATGAATTATATAGCTGGTCTTTATTGTGTTAAAATAGGAAAACAAAATAATTCACTCGCATTAGAATCGAGCGGAAAACATTTACAAATAGACACTTATTCTACTTTGGGCGTTTTAGGATCGATAGCGTTGATATACTTTACCAAAATTTACTGGCTGGATAAAGCCATTGCAATTGCTTTGAGTTGTTGGATCATTTATAATGGATATACCATTTTGAGAAAATCTTTGGCTGGAATAATGGATGAAGCAGATAAAGTTTTACTCAACCAGTTTATTCAAGAATTGAATGCCCACAAAAAAGCCAATTGGATTGATCTACATAATTTAAGAGTGATCAAATACGGACCATTATTGCATATTGATTGTCATCTTACACTTCCCTGGTATATGAATATTCATGAAGCACATAGAGAAATTGATGCATTATCAGATTTAATTAAAAATAAGTTTGGAGATGCCATTGAATTATTTGTTCATACAGATGGTTGCCTAGATTTTAGTTGTGCTATATGCACTAAAACGGATTGTCCTGTCAGAAAACATCCATTTCAAAAGCAATTGATATGGACTTTGGATAATTTGGTGTCGAATATGAAACACAGTATCTAGCTTCTTGCTAAATCCATAACTTTGCACCCTATTTAAAAGTATTATATGACTAGTTGGAAAGAATATCAAAACGCAAATGAAGATCGATTTCTACATGAATTACTCGATTTATTGAGAATACCCAGTGTAAGTGCAAGAACTGAGCATAAGCCAGATATGTTGCTTTGTGCAGAAGCAGTAAATGCGCGCCTTTTAGAAGCTGGAGCAGATACAGTAACCATTTATCCAACAGAAGGCCACCCTATTGTTTACGGAGAAAAAATGATTGACCCTAGTAAACCAACGGTTTTGGTATATGGTCATTACGACGTACAACCAGCTGATCCTATTGAATTATGGAAGAGTGGCCCATTTGATCCAGTAATTATTGATGGTAAAATTTTTGCTCGTGGTTCTTGCGATGATAAGGGTCAATTTTATATGCACGTGAAAGCATTAGAAACATTTACTAAAACCAATACTCAGCCAACTAATATCAAATTTTTGATTGAAGGGGAAGAAGAAATTGGTAGCCCTAATTTGGCCACATTTGTAAAAAATAATAAAGAACTATTAAAAGCAGATGTAATATTGATCAGTGATACTTCTATGTTGAGTATGGAAAACCCTTCCATCGATATCGGTGTGAGAGGATTGAGTTATATTGAAGTTGAAGTGACAGGCCCGAATAGAGATTTGCACAGTGGTGTATACGGAGGAGCAGTAGCTAATCCGATAACTATGCTGGCGAAAATGATCGCATCTTGTCATGATGAAAATAACCATATTACCATTCCAGGATTTTATGATGATATCGTAAATTCAACAGATGCAGAACGTGCAAAAATGGCCCAAGCTCCATTTGATGAAAAGGAGTACAAGACCGATTTAGGAGTAGATCATTTATGGGGAGAGAAAGGCTATACCACCAATGAAAGAACAGGCATCAGACCAACATTAGAAGTGAATGGAATCTGGGGCGGATATACAGGTGAAGGAGCGAAAACGGTTTTGCCTTCGAAAGCTTTTGCAAAAATATCCTGTAGGTTAGTTCCGAATCAATCTTCTATAAAGATTACAGAAAAAATTCTACATTATTTTAAATCTATAGCACCAGAAGGAGTTACAGTGAAAGCTGCAGAACACCATGGTGGCGAGCCTTATATGACTCCTATTGATTCTATTGCATACAGAGCAGCTTCAAAAGCAATACAAACTACATTTGGCAAAGAGCCCATACCAGTAAGAGGTGGAGGAAGTATTCCAATATGTGCTTTATTTGAAAAAGAATTGGGATTGAAAATTGTGTTCTTAGGTTTTGGTTTAGACAGCGACAATTTACATAGCCCGAATGAAAAATACAATGTATTTAATTTTTATAAGGGAATTGAAACCATTCCTTATTTCCATCAATATTTTGCTGAAATGAATGCATAAACATGGCAGCTGAAAAAGATAAATTAAGGATTGATAAATATTTATGGGCTATCCGTTTATTTAAAACAAGAAGCCAGGCAGGAGATGCATGTAGTAAAGGAAAAGTAAAATGGAAGGGCGATGCTGTAAAAGCTTCACGTGTAGTGGCCATTGGCGACGAGTACCATGTAAAAACAGAAGCCAAAAAATGGGTGATAAAAGTAACGGGATTACTACTTACAAGGGTTCAATATGCTGAAGCAATTCAGTACTATATAGATATCACTCCTGAAGAAGAAATAGATAGAATTAAATCGGTTGCAGCTAGTTTTCAAACAGGAAAGCGTTTGAGCAAAGTAGGAAGACCCACCAAAAAAGATTTGAGGGATTTAAAGGATTTCTTAGATTAATCAAAGCCTATGACCATTGATATTATTACAGCAGTTCCTGAATTATTAGAGAGTCCCTTCGGTCATAGTATTATGAAACGGGCACAGGAAAAGGGTTTGCTCACTGTACGTTCACATAATTTACGCAAATGGGCCATCAATAAACAGGCTCAAATAGACGATTATCAATATGGTGGAGGCGCAGGAATGGTAATGATGTGCGAACCGCTTGCCAATGCCATTGATGAATTGCAAAAAGATCAACCTTATGATGCCATCATTTATATGACACCTGATGGCAAACCATTCAATCAACAAACAGCCAATCAACTTTCTTTAGAAGGAAATTTATTGATTATCTGCGGGCACTATAAAGGCATCGATGAGCGTATAAGAAATAAATACGTAACTATTGAAATATCCATTGGAGATTATGTACTCAGTGGAGGAGAACTAGCAGCAGCAGTTGTAGTAGATGCTATTGGCAGATTAATTCCCGGTGTTTTGAACGATGAAACATCTGCACTTTTCGACTCATTTCAAGACAATTTATTGGCACCCCCTGTTTATACTAGGCCAGCTGATTTTAGAGGAGATAAAGTGCCAGAAATTCTATTACAAGGTGATCCTAAAAAAGTAGAAGAATGGCGCTTTGAGCAATCTTTGGAAAGAACAAAAACAAGAAGGCCCGACCTACTAAGCGATCTTTAAGCCTTCATTTTTGCCATTCAACATTTTTCAATACTCAGTTATCTGTTTTTTATAGACATTCGTGTCCATTTATGCGAATTATATTTTCATTGATATTCACTATCGGCTCTTTAATTGTTTATTCTCAGGAACGAAATGGAGAAAGCTTTCAAAAAGACTATCAAATTCATATTAGCAAAACAAAGGAACCAGTAAAAATTGATGGGGAATTGAATGAACCGATTTGGCAAACAGCACAAATGGCAAGTTCATTCTGGCAAAAATACCCAGATGATAAAAATAAATCCACCCAAAGAACTGAAGTAAGAACTGCCTACGACGATAAGTATATTTATATAGCATATACTGCCTATGATTCAGGAAAAGTGTTTATTCAAAGTTTAAAAAGAGACAATGGGCATGATGGTAATGATTGTGTTGCAGTAATACTCGACCCTATTAATTCTAGGAACAATGGTTTCTTTTTTGTTGTAAATGCTTTCAATGCACAAAGTGAAGACCAATTGGTAAGCTCGGGAAACAATCCTAGTTTTAGTTGGGATCAAACTTGGTTTTCGTCTACAAAAAGATATGCAGATAAATGGACAGCAGAAATTGCTATTCCATTTAAATCTATTCGATATCAATCAGATAAAAAAGTTTGGGGAATCAATTTTCTAAGAGTTGATACAAAATCGAATGAATATGATGTTTGGACAAATCTGCCCGTAAATTTTCCATCCTATGATTTGGGATATACAGGATCACTAATTTGGGATGAAGCTCCACCAAGCCCGGGTGCAAATGGTGTTTTAGTTCCATTCGTTACTTCAGAAATTGACCAAAATAATATTACCAAAGACCCTTTAAAACTTGCTGCAAATGCAGGATTTGACGCAAAATTCGGACTAACTCCTTCACTTAATTTGGACTTAACTGTTAATCCCGATTTTTCTCAAATTGAAGTAGATCAACAAGTAACTAACCTCTCTCGTTTCAATATCTTCTTTCCTGAAAGAAGAACTTTCTTCTTAGAAAATGCTGATTTGTTTGCAGGATTTGGCATTGATCCTATTCGACCCTTCTATTCAAGAAGAATTGGCTTAGACCCTAATGGAAACAAAATTCCGATATTATTTGGCGCAAGAATTACAGGGAATTTAGCAAAGAATACACGTATCGGATTTATGAATATGCAAACCGGACGAAAAGAAGATTTTGCCCCAGAGAATAATACAGCCATTTCAATTGATCAAAGAATTCTAAAAAGATCAGTACTAAAAGGGTACTTTTTGAATAAGCAGAGTTTCATGACTGATTTAGAAAAGAAAAACAATCCCTTGAATGAATTTGGTAGAAATGCAGGTCTAGAATTTAAATACTCGGATTTAGCAGGCAAATGGAATGGCTGGGCTACCTATCACTATTCCTTTAAGCCAACAATTAATAAAGACAATAATTATTATAGCACAGGCATTAGCTATAATGCAAGAAAATTCGGTTTTACACAAGACTTCACCAATTTAGGAACCAATTATTATGCAGATATGGGTTTTATTGAGCGCATTGAAAACTATGATGCTTCAAGAGATACTGTGATTCGAGTTGGTTTTAAACATTCCTTTACACAATTGAAATATCGAATCATTCCTACAAAAGGGAAAGTTGTTGGTTATAATTATCAGGCAGAAAATTATATTGTTTTTAATCCTGACAATAGTTTTAATGAGCGAAATTCGAGCCTTTCATTGAATACACAATTTCGTTCGACAGAAAATTTGAATATTCTTATTCGAAACAATCAAGTACAATTACAATTCCCTATATCCTTTACAAATGCAACCCCATTACCAATTGGTAATTATTTGTATTCCGATGTAAGTATTAACTATCGTTCAGATTTTAGAAAAAATATTGGATTTAGTTTGAGTAGCGGTTATGGTCAATTTTACAATGGTATTAGAACAAGCTTTATAGCAGGAATCTTTATAAGAGACCTACCGCATGTAAACTTAAATTTCAATGTGCAATTCAACAAAATCAATTTTCCTGAACCTTATGGATCAGCAGAGTTATTCTTAATAACCCAACGAACAGAAATCAATTTTACCACTAATTTATTCTGGACTACTTTCCTTCAATATAATACGCAAAGAAATAATTTCAATATCAATAGTAGATTACAATACCGCTTCAAGCCAATGAGCGATTTATTTGTGGTTTACACCGATAACTATTTTACTGATCCATTATTTAAAAGTAAAAACAGGGCAATTGTACTCAAACTCAATTATTGGCTCAATCTATAGATAAAAAAACACTGGGCCAACATGAAATGATTTCATATCGACCCAGTGTTTAAATTGAAATATTATTTATTTTATTCCAATTACTGGAACCTGCTTCTCATTGATCATTTTATTGTATTGCTTCAAATCGTTGTCTAGTATGCTTTTTAGCTTCACCAATTGAACATCGGCTTGCCCACTCAAATCGACAAATGTTTCTCTTGCTTGTTTGCTTGGCGGAGCATAACCACTAGCTGCAATATTATAAAGTGCAGATATCTTATTATTTAAACGAATAGGAAAATTCAACACATCCTGACCACTCTTAGATTTGGTTTGATACAAAGCTTCTTCAATTTTAGTCAACTGTTTATTAATGCTATCCCCCATTTGTTTGATTTCTTTATTGGCTTTAGTGTCAATCCTACCATTGAGGTCATTGATCTGTGTACGAACAGTTCTGATATTTTTTATTCCGATTTGAATTTCATTGAACTTATCTCTTACTTGTAATAAAAACGCCAACTGAGCATCATAATCGGCCTCAGTCATTTTGTAAATAGGATCTGGTTTTATTACAAATGGAACATCAACAGAATCTGTGTTGTATTTTATTCTTGCACTGTATTTTCCTGGTGCAGCTTTTGCTGAACCAATTGAACCAATCCATAAGATCATTCCATCTGTTTTTTCAGCAGCAGGGTAATTCATATCCCAAGTAAACTGATTCATACCTTCGGAATAATCCAATTTATCTTCTGGTTCTTTAGCAGACTTACTGAAGGTTTTAATGCGCTTACCGTTTTTATCCATAATAGTAATGAAATGCTTGGAACTATCATTTGTGCCTTTTAAGTAATAATTGATCACTGTTCCAGTAGGAGGATTGGCGCCAATATTGGGTTCTGTTCCCACAGCTCCCCTTCTTCTTCTTCCACCACCTTCTGTTCTATAAGCATCATTTATCGGAAATACATGTAGGTTTTTAGCAGTTATTGAATTGCCTTTTTGCTGAACGATGGTTAAATCATCAATTACCCAAAATGAACGTCCTTGAGTAGCAATAATCAAATCATTGTCTTTGATGGTCATATCAGTAATTGGAACAATTGGTAAATTCAATTGAAAAGATTTCCAATTGGCGCCATCATCGTAACTGATATACATTCCATATTCAGTACCTGCATATAATATTCCGGCTACTTTTTTGTCTGCTCTAATTGCACGTGTGAAATGCATATTATTAATCCCATTGGTGATCTTGGTCCAAGTTTTTCCATAGTCTGATGTCTTAAATAAATAAGGTGTAAAATCATCTGACTTGTATTTTGTTCCTGCAAAATAAGCAGTGCCCTTATTAAATGGATCTGTTTCTACACAATTCCACATCATCCATTTTCCTGCTTCAGGGGGTGTAACATTTTCCCAGTTTTTTCCGCCGTCTTTACTTACTTGAATTAATCCATCATCACTACCTGTCCATAACAAATCTTTTTCTAAAGTAGATTCTGTTGCAGTAAAAATGGTACAATAATATTCTACGGAAGTATTGTCTTGGGTAATCGGTCCTCCGCTAGATGCTTGTTTTGGCTTATCATTAGTAGTTAGATCTGGACTGATTGTTTCCCAACTTGCACCTTCATTTTCTGTAGCAAATAAATGGTTTCCGGCAGTGTATAATTTCTTAGGGTTATGTGGTGAAAAGAATATTGGGAAATTCCACTGGAATCGATATTTCTGTACGTCAGCACCTGCTCCCATTGGATTATCGGGCCATACATTAATATCACGATTCTCGCCAGTTTTGTGATCGAGCCTACTTAAATACCCACCATAATTTCCCCCATAAACAACATCTGGATTTAATGGATCTGCCACTACATAACCGCTTTCTGCACCAGCAGTTACTTCCCAATCTCTTTCTGTAATTCCAGCGCCTGAGGTTCTGCTTTTTATTCTTACAGTAGTATTATCTTGTTGTGCACCAAGTATTTTATATGGCACTGAATTATCTGTTGTAACTCTATAAAATTGAGCAGTAGGTTGGTTCATATTCGAACTCCAATTGTCTCCACCATCAAAACTTATTTGTGCACCACCATCGTCTGCAACAATCATTCTGTTGCCATTCTCTGGATCGATCCATAAATCGTGGTGATCTCCATGAGGGGTATTGATGCCTTGAAAAGTTTTACCTCCATCTTTACTGCGCATGAAATTTACATTGGGGCAATAAACCAGATTTTCATTTTTAGGATCAACAAATACTTTACTATAATACCAAGCACGTTGACGAATATTATTATCACCAGAAGTTAAACTCCATGTTTCTCCACTGTCTTCACTTTTATATAAGCCGCCATCTTTATTCTCCATGATGGCATAAATTTTTTCTGGATTAGAAGGCGCCACTGCAACACCTACAATACCCCAAACTCCTTTAGGTAAGCCTTTGTTAGCGGTCAATGGTTTCCAAGTATCTCCACCATCAATACTTTTATACAATCCAGATCCTTCACCACCACTTTCCATATTATAAGGAGAACGTTTTACCCTCCACATGCCAGCATAAAATATTTCTGGATTACCTGGCTCCATCACTAAATCGGATGCTCCGGTTTGATCATTAACATACAAGGTTTTTTTCCATGTTTTTCCACCGTCGGTAGTTTTGAAAACTCCACGCTCTTCGTTGGGTCCAAATAAATGGCCCATCACTGCAACCCAAAGGGTATTTGGGTCACGCGGATGAATGACAATTCTAATAATATGTCGACCTTCTTTTAACCCAAGATTTTTCCAGGTTCTACCTGCATCATCACTGCGCCAGATTCCGCCCAAGCCTTCAGCCACATTTCCTCTCATGGAATTTTCTCCTTCACCTACATAAACAATACTTTCATCACTAGGTGCTACTGCAACAGCGCCAATGGTTCCTCCAAAATACTTATCGGTAATATTTTTCCAATTGCTTCCACCATCAGTGGTTTTCCAAACTCCACCACCGGTTGCACCAAAATAGAAAGTAGTTTTATTTTTATAACTGCCAGTTGCTGCAGCACTTCTTCCACCACGGTATGGACCAATTGATCGGTATTTTACGTTGGATAATAAAGCAGCATCGGTATTGTCTTCCTTTACAATAACTGGTGTAGTTTTAGCTTTGTCTTTTTTTTGCGCAAAAGTAAAGAGGGTTGCGGCTGAAAAAGCCAACAACAAGGTAATTTTTCTCATGGTAGCATTCAATTAGAGGAGTAATTTACTCAATCTACTGAATTTCCCAAAATAGAAATTGAAAGGTCTATTTTACTATGTACCACTTATTTTCTATCCCTTCATTAATTTTGATAGTACTATTTTCAATTTGCGTTTCAACAGGCCCTAAACTGATGGTGTATTTAGAAGGATAAAGAATACCATTAACAGTTTGGTATTCTTTATAGAAAACTTCTGCTTTTGCATTTTTACCCATCCCATTTCCAAACATTTTCATCATTGCTCCAAAACCAGTGAGGTTGGCAGCCATTTCGCCTGTGGCTTCTACTTTATTTACCAAGCCGGTATTATTATCAAAATAATAAATTAGTGTCTGACCTGTTTTAAGAGTGAGTTTCACTTTTGTACTAGGCACTTTATTGATCTTTTCAGTACCTACTATTTCTGCAGTATGCCCCTTTGCAGCATAATTAACCAATTCAGAAAAAGCACCAGCACAATCCAATTCGTATTGCTGGGCAGCAACTTCACCTGCATCCATTTTAGTTATACTTGCTTGTGTTCCTGGCATATCGCCAAAGCCACGAATAGAAGGGATGAAAATATATCCTGCAGTATCTGTTACCATTGTATAGGTATCTCCCATTCCCATGATGCCACCCAATTGTCTGCGAAATAATTTTCCTTGCTCTTTCACAACAGTGATCGGCAATTCAATCAATTGACCCATCACCCCCATTTTCATGGTGCCGAATACTTCTAGTTGTTTAATAGCTAGTAACTTTTCTTTTCCGCCTGCGGCAGTTTCGTATTTAGCCAATACATCTGCAACAGTTTGAGATTTTACTTTGCCAAGACATAGTATTAAAATAGCAACAAAAATGATACGCTTCATATAATAGATTTAACTTTATAAACTTGGCAACAAAAGTAGTGATAATGATTACTATAAGTTTTTGAATATTACTATTATTATACATTAATCTATGAATTCAAGTTTATTTAACATATCTATTCAACTAGTTGATATATTCAAAAAATCCATCTACCCAGTAACTGTAACTATTGCAGATGGAAAAATTCAATCCATACAACCAATTGAAGAAAACGAAATAACCACCAAGGGATATTTACTGCCTGGCTTTATTGACAGTCATGTTCATATAGAAAGCAGCATGCTGATTCCGAGTGAGTTTGCTCGCTTAGCAGTTGTTCATGGTACAGTTGGAACAGTGAGTGATCCGCATGAAATAGCGAATGTATGCGGAATGGAAGGCGTAGAATTTATGATCGCCAATGGAAAGCAAGTGCCTTTCAAATTTAATTTCGGCGCACCCAGTTGTGTACCTGCAACAATTTTTGAAACAGCTGGCTCAGCGCTTGATAGTAATGATGTAACCGCCTTATTGCAAAAACGAGAAGTGAAATACCTTAGTGAAATGATGAATTTTCCGGGTGTATTTCACAATGATCCTGAAGTGATGAAAAAAATTGCTGCAGCACATGCAGCAGGAAAACCAGTGGATGGACATGCTCCTGGATTAATGGGCGAAGCTGCTCAGCAATATATAGAAGCAGGCATTTCTACCGATCATGAATGTTTTACTATCGAAGAAGCATTGGACAAATTAGAACATGGCATGAAAATTATTATTCGTGAAGGCAGTGCCGCTAAAAATTTTGAAGCCCTTGCCGATTTGATTGATGATCATCCAAATACTGTTTTATTTTGTAGCGATGACAAACACCCTGATAGTTTAGTAGCTGGGCATATCAATCAATTGTGTGCGAGAGCAATTGTAAAAGGAATGGATTTATTCAATGTATTGAAAGTAGCATGTGTTAATCCGGTATTACACTATAAACTAGATATAGGCTTATTGCGCGTTGGAGACCCAGCTGATTTTATTATTGCCAATAATTTAACCGATTTTACTATCAGCCAAACTTATATTGATGGAGTGCCTTTATTAGAGAACGGAAAATCAATTATCGAATCTGTACAAACCAATCCAATCAATCAATTTGATTGTGCAAGCATTGGAGAAGCAGAATTAGCAATTCCTCAAAATGAATATCCTTCAACCAATGGGTTCATTCCAGTAATTGAAGCCTTGGATGGTCAATTAATTACCAATCGATTGAATTTACAAGGAAAATTAATGAACAATCATTGGATAGCAGATCCAGACAATGATGTATTGAAAATGGTCGTGGTCAACCGATATCAAAAAGCCCCCATCGCTAAATGTTTCATCAAAAATTTTGGATTTAAACAGGGCGCTATTGCTTCTACAGTGGCCCATGATAGTCATAATATTGTAGCGATTGGAGTAGATGATATTGCATTGGCAAAAGCAATTAATTTAGTTATAGCAGCAGAAGGTGGAGTGAGTTGTGTAGATGGAAATGAAACTGAATTATTATTGCCCTTACCAGTTGCAGGTTTAATGAGTGCCGAAGATGGTTATTGGGTAGCAGAACAATACACAGCAATTGATGCCATGGCCAAATCGCTGGGATCCGCACTATCAGCACCTTTCATGACATTGAGTTTTATGGCGTTATTGGTAATACCGCATTTAAAGTTGAGTGATAAAGGTTTGTTTGATGGAGATAGATTTGAATATATTTAAAAAATAAGCTATTTGATTTTAATAGAACTATTAAGTAATTTTTTATAATCAATTTTTTCAAATTCAAACTCATCAACTCTTTGTTCTTTGCAATAATTAACTACTATTGAATAGTCTTTCACGTTTTCTTCACTAACCATCAGATAATATATTTTTTGATTTGACTTGTTGATTTTCTCAAATACGGCAAGCCCTTTAGCTTCATTAATCCAATGTATATTCAATGAATAATGTTGTTCCAATTCATTGAATAGATTGATATTTATCTGATCGGGATTTACTTCATGAACTTCCTCAATAACAGCCGGTACTATGCCAGGTTCAAAATACAATTGAAAAATTGCTTTGTCTGTTATCCCAATCCAGGTGCTTGTACCTGGATCAGATGCCGAATACAAATAATACTTTCCTTTATATAAATACAAAGGATACCATTTAGTAGCAATTCTTTTTGCGTTGAACTGAACTTTATTTTTACTAATACAATCTATTGTTGCATTAAATATATCGCTAAACTGATAGAATTCTGTGTTTGTAGCATTTTTTAGTTCCTTAATAAAGTCCGAGGTACGATTATTATCAATAAAGATTTTTTGGTAACTTTTATAGACCCATGTTTTTTTAAGTAAGAATGAAGTATCTGATTTCTTTTGAGAAAAAAGACAAACAGTGTTGATTGTAAGCAAAAGCAGTAATAAATTTTTAATCATGTAACATTTTAAATAAATTCATTAAGAATAGTCAAAATAATATCGACTATCCTTAATGAATTCAAATATCAAGTTAAAGAATTTCCTCAACTAAAAAGAACGGTTTTCCTTCTACAATTGAACAATATTTGTAAATTCTAATTTTTAATTTTACAATATCGCCTTTTTTATAATCACAAGGCACTTTAACTTGATAATTTATTGGAGCAAATATTTTTATTGAATCAGAGAATAAATTTACTCCTATAAATGAATGTATTTTTTTATACTCATTTATATTGAGTTTTCCTTGACAATAATATTTATAATCCCGATCATATTTCCCCCAAGTATCAAATGATGCCCAAACAACAATAAGTTTAGAGGTAGTTTTGATATTTTTTTGTTCGTTTAGAAAGCTTTCTAAGTTATTTATGTTACTTATCTGCCCTTTTAAATTTAGGAAACAAAAAACAGAAAGATAAAAAATAAAGAAAGGTTTTATCATAATTTCAATTTAGATAATCCTTCATTTGTGATTTTAATTTCTTCATATAAAGGTGTTAATTTTGGTCCATGAGTAAATTTTAATATTACAAAATTGGAATTCTTTTCCGCAATCTTAAAATCTTTAGGCGTATAAAGATTATCTATAGAATAAAGCAAATTCTTAGGTTGCAAATCAAAATCACTTACCCCGATGAAAACTTTACTTGAAACTTCATGACCTTCTGGTAAATTTGCTGAGCCACTTTCATTACCTACCACAATAATAGTTATAGCCAAATCCGAAGTCATAAATACTTTATAATAACTAATAGAATTTAATATACGGGTAAGTGAAGAATCTTTTTCGAATTTCAAAACCGAATATTGTGAATTCGAATCAATTGAAACGAATGCTAAGATTGCAATTATTATTAATTTTTTCATAAAGTTAAATTATTGTCCATTTATAGAAAAGTGAATATGATCTTGATGTCCTCCAATAGCCCATGGTAATCCTAACTTAAGTTTCAAAACTGGACCAAAGTTTTCCCTTCTGTTAGGAACAGCTTCAAAAGCACCTTGTAATCTAATAACTTTTTCATCTAATCCTAATAAAATAATAGGAATTCCATTGATTTTTGATATGTCTAATGCAAGTCCTTTATAATGATTACTTTTAGGCGAGGTATGGGTACCATTTGTGGTTGCAAAAACATTAATTGAGTTAATCTCAACATATACAGATGCTAGTTCTAAAGCTTGTGTTAATGCAGTGATTAAACGTTTACTAACTGTTTTTTGTGCTCCTTCTCCATCTGCTGTAACACCAAAAGTAATAGAAATTACCTTGCCTGTATGCAAAGTAATTGACGCTGGCATTAATTCAACAGGATCATTTTGATCACTAATATTATTTTCATCTTCATCATGTTCAAAATCATCAGCAGTGCAATAATTTTCATTTAATTTAGTTTCAAGATATATAATAATATAAGCTTTCTTTTCTTCTGAAAAGTTACCACATAAACCTCCTACTAATTGATTAAACTCATTTGTATGTGTAAAAGCAAAATTTTGATAGATTGTATATACATTATAAATAAAATTATCCACTACCGCATCTTCACACTGAACAATGTTATTCGCATAAAAAGTTGGAGGTACAACAACATTGTTACCGTTACTTGAATTTCCGCCACTTTGACCCGAAGAGCCACCAGAACTACCGCAATCACCTACTTGAATTTTTTCTGTATGCGACCCCGTTCCATCACACCATAATCCTGGACCATTCCCTTCTGGATGAATGTAACCGTATTCGCAAGGAATGTCGTATGCAACTTCAACACAACCTACACTATTTGATACAATACCAGTGGAGTTTGATTTAATCTTCCCAGTACTTGTTGTTATTTCAGGTATTACTTCATAAGTACCTTTAAAATTCTTGTACTTATTTTTAATTGTTTCTGCTGTTGGGGTGAATTTGATAATATATTTTTTCACTCTCCCAAGACTGTCTTTTATAATAAAGTAATTATAAAAATACTTTCTTGTATTTTGTTTTTTGGAGAGTAATTGCATTGAATAAAAATACGAATTACTATTATTTTTTGTTTCGAGTATTTGTGTTGTATCTATAAAAAAATCTTCGATTGATTGACTTCCTGTACTTTGAGCTGTAATTTTATTTAAATCTAAAGAAGCATTACTGCTGATGGCTTTTTGCAAATCTGCAATAGATACATTTTTTGCAACTCTTCCTTGCTCTATTTTTGTTTGTGATGAAAAATTCTCTTTTTTACAACTATCAATGATACTAATCAAAAAAATTAGCCAGAAGGCTTTACAAATATTTTTGTAATTTAACTTACTGTTTAGTTTTTCAGATGCTGGGGGGGGTAATTGTGTTTGGTAATTTGGAGTTTTGCATATTGGTTTTTATTTATATGTCAATAATATAAATAAATTCATCACTACATTGATCACTACAAAAAATACGGTGAAATAACGGGCACATAATTTGAATTCATCACCAATCTTATTCCTTTTATCTCTTAATTCATATCTCTTATCTCATAATTCATCTTTCTTCTTTCATCTCTCTTAATTCCCTTTAGCGTCCATCACTTTCACAACAACACTATCCGTTCCTTTGGGTGCAAAATATTTGGTTTTGAATTTGATGGTTTGCCCAGGCTTGAGGGTTTCATAAACAGTTTCATTGCCTTCGTCTAATTTAACACTGGTCTTGCTAAAGAAAGAGAGTTTTAAAGCAATATCTTTATAATTAGCAATGCTTGCGTTATTGGTTAGATTTACAATCACCACCGTTTGCCCAATGATATTTTTACGATCACGATTGCTTACAACTATAAAACGGGTTGGGTTTTTCTTTTCTTTCTCCTCTAAAGTTTCTTTTACTACTTCATAGGTTTTTTTATCGAATGATTCTTCTTTCTTTGTTTCTTTACAAGCGATTAAGTTTAACCCAATAAGTGCGAATAACAGGTATTTTTTCATAATACAATTTAGACCTTTAATAGAATATCCCCTAAATTCGTACACTAAACTTTCACCATGGTCATCAATTTAAGCGACAA
>JANOZT010000051.1:0-55366 GCA_031429515.1 Sphingobacteriia bacterium | reverse complement strand
GAAAATACTTTCAATAAACCATCACATACCGCTTTGATATAATTTTTACGTAAATCTCTCCATTCTAAATCGGTTACAATAGTTCCATTTACTTTCATATTTCTTATAGAAGCCATTGCCAAATATGGATTGATGGCTGTAGTACCAAAACCTAACAAGCAAGCAAAATGATGTACTTCCCAAACATCGCCTGCCTCTACAACTATACCTACTTGGCTACGCAAACCTTTACGTATTAAATGGTGATGTACTGCGGCTGTAGCTAACAGTGATGGTATAGCAACGTGATCGCTATCCACCGCCCTATCGCACAAAATCAACACTTCAAAACCATCATGCACCGCATCTTCTGCATAGCGGCATAATCTTTCTAAACCTCTTTGCAAAGAGCCGGGTTTTTCATCGGCACGGAAATAAGTTTGTAAAGTTTTTGCTTGAAAAACGCCCGTATCGATACTGCGTATTTTTTCTAGCTCATGATTATTGAGTATAGGTTGTTTGAGTGCAACACTATGACAAGCCATTGGGTCTTCAATCAATAAATTACCGTTGCTTCCTGCAAAAGTGGCCAATGACATCACCATTCTTTCTCTTATAGGATCGATAGGAGGATTGGTCACTTGTGCAAATAATTGCTTAAAATAAGCACTTAAATGTTGGGGTTGATCACTCAATACTGCTAAAGGAGTGTCGTTACCCATTGAACCTATCGGTTCTTTTCCGTCCAAAGCCATAGGAGCAATGATGGTATCTAAATCTTCTGTTGAATAGCCAAATGCTTTTTGATATTTAAATACCTGATCGTGTTCTAAATGTGTAAACATCACTCTCGGCTCAGGTAATTCTTCTAATCTGATTTTGTATTTATTGAGCCAGTCGGCATAAGGCTTTTGAGAACATATCGTTTGCTTCAATTCATCGTCACTGATAATTCTTCCTTGCGCCATATCAACTACAAACATTTTGCCGGGTTGCAGTCTTCCTTTTTCTTTTACATTAGCTGGATCAATTGGAAGTACTCCAGTTTCGGATGCCATGATCACTCTATCATCGTGTGTAACTGTATACCTTGATGGTCTTAATCCATTTCTATCGAGTGTGGCCCCAATCATAATGCCGTCGGTAAATGAAATAGAAGCAGGCCCATCCCATGGTTCAATCATGCATGCATGGTACTCATAGAATGACTTTTTAATAGGATCCATATCTGCATTGCCATCCCAAGCTTCTGGAATCAGCATCATCATTACATGTGGTAAAGATCTTCCGGTAAGGGTAAGTAATTCTATCATGTTGTCTAAACAAGCAGAATCTGATTGACCTCCCGTTACGATAGGTAAAATCATTTCCAATTCTTCTTTTGAAAAATGTGGAGTAGTAAATCCTTTTTCGCTAGAACGTAACCAGTTTAAATTTCCTTGAAGGGTATTGATCTCTCCATTATGCGCCATGTACCTAAAAGGTTGTGCTAATTTCCAAGAAGGAAAAGTATTGGTAGCAAAACGTGAATGCACTAAGCCAAAAGCAGAAACAACTCGTTTGTCATTTAAGTCAGGAAAATAATGGCGCACTTGCATGCTTGTTAGTTGTCCTTTATAAATGATTGTTTTTGCAGACAATGATGCCATGTAAAATCCGATATCATCTTTGCGCGTACTATTGTTGATGGTATGCGTAGCGTAATTGCGAAGAATAAATAATTTTCTTTCGAAATCGATGGTATTGGTTATTGAATCTGGGCATCCAATAAATACTTGCTCCATACAAGGCTCAACGGATAGGGCAGAAGGGCCTATATCATTTTTATTTACAGGAACTTTTCTGTAGACTAAAATTTCGAGTCCGAGTTTTTCTGCTGCTCTATTGAAAATATCTCTACACTCTTCTCTTAGTCCGATAGATTTTGGAAAGAAAATCATTCCAACTCCATATTTGCCATAACTAGGAAGATGAATGCCCAATTGAATGCATTCATCAAAAAAGAATTCATGCGGAATTTGAAAAAGAATACCAGCGCCGTCTCCTGTATTGTTTTCGCAACCACAAGCTCCCCTGTGTTCCATGTTTTCCAACACGGTTAATGCATCTGTAATATGTTGATGAGATTTATGACCTTTAATATTGGCAACAAAACCAATGCCACATGCATCGTGTTCAAACTCAGGATTATACAAACCTCCATCCATAACGGAATTCATCATAGCAACGAATTAATCGTGAAATAATTAGCTGGCAGGCAATCCGTTCTAAATTAAGGAAAAATGCTTTAAAGAAGATAAAATTCCGAAAGAATTGAAATATATTAGAATAGTTCTAAAAAAAATAACCAATCATTAAAATTTATTCAATGATTGGTTGGCGGATAATGTTACTATTTTTAACCTGTGTAAGGAATTATTTCATTCCAGTTTCATTTTCTGCTAATTGTTGTAAATAATAGCAATAAATCATTTGTCCTTTGCGAATACTGGATACTCTTAGAAATTCATTAGCACCATGCCATTTTTCGTCGGGTTGTTGAAATCCTAATGAGTAAGCAAATAAACCTAATTGTTCTTTTATTTCTACTAGTGCACCAACGCTTCCGCCTGTTGCATTTTGAATAGGTTCTTTACCATAATAATTTACTAAAGCATCAGATACATATTTAAATGCTTTTGTGTCAGTTGGAAACTTCATTGGTCTTGCAAAGCCTCCATTGGATGGTTTATAACTTATGCTTGCTCCAGCTGGCGTATTTTTAGCGATGTGTTTTTTAATTAGATCGATCACTTCAGGGCCCGTTTGATTGTTGACCAATCTGCAAGTAATTCTTGCAAATGCATTACTTGGAACAATATTAGAACTTCCTTCTGCAGCAGTATATCCGCCTTCTATACCAGTAATTTCCAAAGTTGGCCTATACCAAATTCTTTCTAATGGTAAATATTTTGGGTCGCCCACTTCGGCAGTAGTTCCTAAAAATTTCATATCCTTCGCTGGATTGTAAGGAACTTGTTTCAACTTATTTTTTTCTGCAGCTGTTAAAGGGATCACTTTATCATAAAATCCTCCTACTGCTACATTGCCTTCTTTGGTATACAATGAGCTAATTATTTGAGATAAAATGACTGCTGAATTGGGTGTCTTTCCACCATACTCTCCAGAGTGCCCATCAATATTGGCTGTTTTAACACTAAACTCCATAGTAACAGCCCCTCTTAAACTCATTACAATGGAAGGATCGTTATCGCCTACTTGTCCTCCATCTGCATTCAATGCAAAGTCAGCTTTTAATAGTTCTTTGTTCTTTACTAAGAAATCATGAAAATGAGTGCTTCCAATTTCTTCTTCTCCTTCAAACATAAATTTTACATTCACCGGAAGTTTGCCATCTTTTTTTAACATGGCTTCGACCGCCCAAATAGGAATCATCACGCCGCTCTTATCATCGCTTGCACCACGTCCCATTATTTTTCCATCAACCACTTTCGGAGCAAATGGTGGAATATCCCATTCTGCATCTTTTACTGGTTGAATATCGTAGTGCGCATAAATCAATACTGTTGGTTTGCCTGGTGCTTTGTCCCAACTGCCAAAAACAATTGGATTGCCTGCAGTAGGAATTTCCATGGCTGAGGTCATTCCAATGGATTGTAATTTTTTCACAATCCATTCAGCGGCTTTTTTTACATCTGCTTTTTTGGATGGTATAGAAGATATACTTGGAATAGAAACCAGGTCAATGAATTCTTTTAAATGTTGTTCTTTGTTTTCCTCAAAATATTTTTCATACTCACGCATCAAGTCTGTTTTGTATAATGGCCTTTGAAAGCTGGGCCTTTGAGCAAAGACAGTATTGGAGAGGAGCAACAAAAAAACAATTGATAGGATTAAACTAAACTTAAGTGTATTTTTTTTGATCATTGGAATTAGTTGAATGATTTATTTGTGAAAGATATTATTTATTGCTTAACCTTTATCAATTTTCAAAATCGTTTGCAACAATACATTCGCTCCATTGGCCATATCAGTTGCAGTTGAAAATTCTTTAGGAGAATGACTGATGCCGCCCACACTTGGTATAAAGATCATTGCTGATGGGGCTATTGCTGCAATATGTTGAGAGTCATGCCCTGCACCACTTTGCATCAACTTAGTGCTAAAGCCAAGGGATTTAGCTGTTGAATTTATTATTTGCTGAAGCCCTTTATCTGTTAATGCAGGTTTCGATTCATTGGCCTGACGTTCAAATTTGATGGTTGTTTTGCTTGAAATAGCGATGCTTGCTGCACGTTTTTCAATTTCCTTAAAAAGCATTTCAATTTTATTGGCAGATAAATCACGAATCTCTAAGCCTAAAATTACTTTGCCTGGTATGACATTGTATGCACCGGGTTGTACTGCAATTTTCCCAACTGTACCTACCTGTGTTCCTTTTACACTGGTGATCACTTCATTTACTGCAATAATAAATTTCGAGGCGGCCAGTAAAGCATCCTGCCTCATGTTCATTTGCGTAGCGCCAGCATGATTGGCAAAACCTTCTACAATCACTTCCCAATGCACAATACCTACTATGCCTTCTACTACGCCTATTTGTATTTTTTCTTTTTCTAAAATGCCACCTTGCTCAATATGTAATTCCACCCATGCATGGATATCTCCTTTTTTGCGAATACAAGATTGAATGTTTTCAGGATCGCCGCCAATGGCTTTGATGCCTTCACTCATGGTTAAGCCACTCTGGCTTTTTTGTTTTAATCCATCGCTTGTTATGTCACCGACCATAGCTTTGCTGCCAATGGTCCCGCCTTCTTCATTGCCGAAGATGATCAGTTCCAAAGGATGTTCTGTTACAAAATTGTTTTCATTCATTATCTCTATTAGTTCCAATGCCCCTATAGAACCGAGTGTGCCATCGTAGTTGCCGCCGTCGGGTACCATATCAATATGTGAACCAAATGCAATGGGTTTGAGTGAAGCGTTTTTTCCGTTTCGTTTGCCGATGATATTGCCTGCTGCATCTATCGTAGGATTGAGCCCTGCTTTTTTCATCAAATCCATAAACCACGCACGGCCTTCAATATCGCCTTTGGTGTAGGCAACTCTGTAACCACGGCCTTTTTCATCCACACCAAATTTTGCGAGTTCAAAAATGCGGTTTTCAATACGTTTGCCGTTAACACTTAAATTGGTAACAGCGTTTTTATTATTGGCCATTAATGAACCAAAAACGCCCATGCCAATTGCAGTGAGGGATGATTGTTTGATAAAATTTCTGCGTTGCATAAATGGTAATTTAATAAAAGTTATTTGCCCAAAAACGCCCAACTGTATGCCATGCATCAGTATAGCGAATTTGATACACCAATAGTATACTCAATAGAACTCCGGTAACAATAGCATAAGGTTTCCAGTTTTGTTTATTACGGATATCATTCATTAATAAGATGATTGAAAGGCCAACAACCAAGTAGAGGTCATACCAAACTGTTGCTCCAAAATATTCAAAAAATATTCTACCCACTATTGGTATCACCATCAACAGTGCTGTTCCAATCATAAACCTCATATGATAATAGGTTTGTTTTCTGTAAATAATGGCTAATGAATATAATATAGTGAAACTGAATAATTGCATGATTATAGGAGCCTGATTCGACAGTTCTTCTTGCGTAAAAGTTTCCAAAATATGTTTATGGTAAGTAAACCTCAATACCAAAAACATTGATATGATCATCAATGGTGCGATGAAATAGGATAGCCTGCCAATAAAACGATGTGCAGTGTATCTGCCTTTGTGAATGAGTATCGGTTGCAAAACCAACAGTATGATCCAGGATACCATTAGTGCCCCATGAGCATGATGCAGCCAGGTGAATTTTTCGAAAGAAGGAAAGTATTGAATGTAAGTGGGATGAAAACCTATTTGCAAAATGACAAATAAGAATACCATGCCTGCAATAATGGCTTTGGTATTGATAGTTCCATCTTGATTGTTTTTATTGCTTCCCATCTCCTTTATTATTGTTTGCATTTAGATTCATAAACGGGCTTTTCAATAAAAACCAAAAGCTTTGCCGCTCTGCTGTATCAAATTCTTCCAATCCGTATTTGATTTCATTCACAGGCAAATTTTTATAAGTGCCAAACAACTTATCCCAAACAATAAAAATGTTTCCGTAATTAGAATCTGTAAACACCCGTTGCTGGTGATGATGTACTTTATGGAAATTTGGGCTAACTATAATTTTACCAACCGTTTTATCGAACCAATCAGGGACAATAAGACTGGTATGCTGTGCTATGAACAGAGGCAAATAAAGAATAAAATCAAAAGCAATGATATTCATATCCAAGCCAAATAGCATTGTAGCTACAATTATTGAGCTATTTTCCAAAAACCAGTCAAATGGGTGAAACCTGAAATATGTAGCACTGTCCATATGTGTATCGCTATGGTGCACCCTGTGCAAGCGCCAAAATAATGGAATGGTATGATAAGACCGATGAAACCAGTAAGCCACTAAATCAATTCCAATAACTCCCAGTATGACTTTTAATGCATAGGGTACTTGTATTAGATTGAATAGACCAATTCCATTCTTGTTAATCCATTCAACAATGTTTACTACCAAAAATGCCAGTCCAAGATTCATGAGCATATAGCATGCCTGTAAAGGAATGCCGTGTAAAAAATGTTTCAATTTCATTTTAAACAAATCATTATTGATGACTTGTTCTACGGTGAAAAAAACGGTGAGCAATACAACCCAGATGATGTCGGTATTGATGCTTATAATTCGTTCAAAAATTTCTTTCATTTTTTATATTTAATTGATTTACTTTTTTTCTAAGACCAGATCTCTCCATTTCATAAAAGGCTTTTCAATAGTAAGATGCAAAATCCATGCAGCAGCAATTGAAAGTAACACACAAGTGAGCAACATGAGGCTGGAGTTTTTATCCATTCCCCAATCTCCAAAAACAACCTGTGTCATATGTATGATTCCTTTGTGCGAAAGATACATTCCATAGGAGAGGGTTGCAATAAGGGTAGTTAACTTTGATTTCCATCTGAATAAAAAGCTTGACGGACTCAAAGCGCCTGCCACCATAAATCCATAACCAATTGAAATAATCGTATATCCGTAAATAGATGTATTGAACTCGTAGAGTTTTGAACAGAACTGAAAACAAAACGCAATAATGATAACACCCAAAAAAATCAACCAATTACCATACTTAGAAATGCGTAGCCAAAACGAAGGAAGAAATTGATAAATACCTGCAATGCTCACGCCAACTAACAACCCATCTAATCGATTGTAGGTAGGATAGTAGCTGTACATGCCCCAGAAATCTATCTTTTCTTTTGAATCGATGTTTGGGAGGTAGAGATAATGCCAGCTGTAAAGCCGCAGTAATAAGCTTGCTATAAATAAAAAGATGATAATCCAGTAAGCCTTTTTAAAACTATTGGTGTATTGAAGGAGTAAAAGGATAAATGGAAGGAATAAATAAAAATGTTCTTCTACACAAAGAGACCATGCATGAGAAAATGTGCCATAAGTATCTCTGTTTAATCCAAAATTTTGGGTAAAAGTTAAAAACTTCCAAAGTGGAGGCAGTGATTCTTTCTCACGAAAAAATGGAATACAAAAATAGATGGCCACTATAAAAAGATATATAGGAATGATGCGGAACAAACGTTTCAAAAAAAACTCTTTCAATGAAATGATTTTCCCTTTTTTAATTTGAGCAAACAATTGTGATGCAATTAAAAACCCGCTCAACACAAAGAAGAGATCAACGCCAGTCCAGCCTGTATTAGAAAATAAAGATGCCCATTGAGGATGTCCAAAGCTCAGATAATGAAATAAGAGCACCAATAAAATAGCCAATGCCCTTAAATGGTCGAGCCCGTATAGTTTAGTTTGTTCTTTAATCATTTAATCGAGATCGTATTCTTTTTGTAAAAACTCAACATTATTTTAAGTCATATTCTTTCTTCAATAGCGATATCAATTCCTTAGCATCTAGAAAAGCTTTTGGAAAATTCCTTGATAAAGTAAGTTTTATATATCCTCTTCTATTTTCAAAACTATTGGCATATTCGTTCAGCAATTGAGGGTCTGTACTTTGAAGAGGAATCATATTGATCATTAATGAATCAGGTAACTTTTGCAAAGAATCGCTAGGTAAAACAGTAGAATAGTAATTGTAATAATGATTACTCAATATCTTGCTTCTTATAGCTGTTGTTTTTTCGCGACGGTCCCGGTCGCCATTAATCAATGTTCTTATATAATCCTGTCGGGAATAATAAGCACTGATTTTATTCACTAGCCCATGATTCCTGAAATAGCGCAAATTACCCGATTGGGTTAGTTGAACCAAAGTTGCATCATTCCAAATAATATAAGGAGAAATTGTGCCAATTTGTGAATGATAATAAAAAGAGCCAGGCACTTTATTTCCTGAAATACCTTTATAAATAAACATACTGATAGTATCAATACTTGCTGATATCTTCAATAATTGATTGGAGGCACTTTGAAGAGCAGTAGTATCGTTTTCTAGGTCCTTTACTAATAACATAGCATATTCACCTGCCCGTTGATTTTCTATTTTATGTTCCCTGATATTTTCTGCTAAGAATCCGCAGAAAACAGCTAGGAATAACATGAGAAATTCCCAAAAGTATTCTTTCCAAGTTTTCTTTCCGTGGGAGTGATGTGCGTGGTGGTGTACTTCCATTGCAGTTTATTTCTGCAAAAGATACTAACTAAATAATATCAATCCGATAATTCAGCTGCTTTTTGATTTGAATGTTTGCATGTTGTGGATATATACCAAATACCGAACTTCCGCTTCCGCTCATACTTGCATGAATAGCGCCATCAGCATATAAAGCATTTTTAATTGTAGCAATTTCAGAATGCTCTTGCATGATAGGTGCTTCAAAATCATTCTGTAAAAGATGCTTCCATTCTTCAATGGGTAATTGAATGATTTCTTGAATAGATTTTGCAGGTGTTTTTGGCTGAATTTGTTCAAATGCCCATTTGGTATTTACATGTATGCCAGGGTGAACCAGTACAAATGTATAGCTGCTTAAATCTAAAGCAATTGGTTCTAGGAATTCACCTCTTCCTGTTGCAAAAACGGGTTTATTTAAAATGAAGAAAGGACAATCGCTGCCTAGGATAGCAGCATAATTGATTAATTGAGCTTCAGATAAATTCAATCGAAATTTTTCATTCAATAATTGTAAGGTAAATGCCCCATCTGCACTTCCTCCGCCCAGCCCTGCACCCATTGGAATATGTTTGTGTAAATGCATTTTTACAGCAGGCAGATCCGGAAAATCTTTTTTTAATAATTGATAGGCTTTGATGCATAAATTATTGGATGCATCTCCCGGAATAGCAATTCCTGTTGATGAAAATTCGAATTGATTGGAAACAATAATTTCCAACATATCTTTTAATCCTACAGGATAAAAAACAGATTCGATATCGTGAAATCCATCTGCACGCTTACTGGTAATGTGTAAGCCTAAATTAATTTTGCAGTTGGGAAATTGAACCACTATTTTCTTTTGTTGAGTTCGTCTCTGATGGCAATGGCCCTGATGTAATCTTCAGATTCTAATACATCATTTAATAATGTATTTAATTCTTCAATACTTAATAAACTAAGATCGTCTCTTCCAGAGCCTGTTTCTTCTATACCTACAGCTTCACCTCTGTTTTTCTTTGGTGCTCCATCTTCCATTAAAATACCTGCACTTTCTAAAATATTTTCATAGGTATATATTGGGCAACCAAATCGCACTGCCAATGCCAAAGCATCGCTAGTACGCGAGTCAATTTCAACTGTATCATTTTCAGTAAAGCAAACCAACTTAGAATAGAATATTCCTTCCTGTAAATCGCTGATAATGATTTCTTGTAATTCCACACCAAAAGCATTCATGAAATTTTTCATCAAATCGTGGGTGAGGGGGCGGCTTGGTTGCATATGTTCTAATGCAACTGCAATGGCTTGCGCTTCGAATCCTCCAATAACAATCGGCAGTCTACGCAAGCCGTTCATTTCTCCTAAAACAACCGCATAGGAATGCGTTTGAGTAATACTATGAGAAAGTGCCACTATTTCCAATTCAATCTTATTCATATTACCCACGAAAATAACTCAAAATACTACATCAAATACCTTGAGTGCTCTGTTTCTTGAGCCATCGATCAAAAATGAAAGTGCCAAAGGGTAAAAATGCTGCGATTAATGCAATTAATAAAAATAAGGATGGAAAGTTTTCTTCCTCTTTCACAATAAAGGATTGGTACAAAAACTGGATGAGCAAGATCCCATGGATCCAGCTCACCAGCCTGAACGGGTAGGGGGAACCGTTGAAATATTTTAAGGGTAGGGCTACAAATAAAAGAATGATAAAAGTGATTCCTTCGGCATAGCCATTGAGTCTTAAGCGGCCGATCGAACTGTCAATTAGATTTCTCATTTTTACTATTTTTTGGGGGATAGAAATAATAACAATGGAAAAGTAGAACAGTATCTAGGAAATTTTTGTAGTGTTTAATCGATATTTCTCCGTTATTTAACGGTTTTTTACTACATATTGCATTACAAAAACTGGTAAAATGCCCAAAATTCAAATCAACGAAATCCCTTCAAAGCCACTTATTGCTGGTTATGAAGCACAATTTGTACATACTTCATCGGCTACATTTTCGCATGTGCGTGCTATTGCTGGTGGATTATTGCCACTCCATTCTCACCCCCATATTCAAGTTTCTTATGTGTTGGAAGGCTCATTTGAATTAACGGTTGATGGGGTGCCACATCATTTGGAGCCTGGTCAATTATTTGTAATACCGTCTAATGCGCCTCATAGCGGACTGGCTATTACAGACTGTTTCATACTAGATGTATTCACTCCAGTAAGAGAAGATTATAGGGAGAAGGGAGGCTTAAGCGTAGAATGATGAATTAAGAATTAAGAATTAAGAGTTTTGAGTTTCTTTGATATTCACCAATTCTTAACTCATAATTCCTATCTCTTAATTCCTAATTCTTATCTCTTAATTACTAGAATGTAGCTTCTTGATCTCTGCAGTCAATTGAGGCAGAATTTCAAAAGCATCTCCAACAATACCATAATCGGCCGCTTTAAAGAATGGAGCTTCGGGATCTTTATTAATTACAACAATCACTTTACTTCTGTTTACACCAGCCAAATGCTGAATGGCTCCAGAAATACCAATGGCAATATATAAGTTGGGGGCAATTTGAACACCGGTCTGACCAACGTGCTCATGGTGTGGTCTCCAATGTGCATCACCAACTGGTCGGCTACAAGCAGTAGCTGCACCTAATTCTTTGGCTAAGTCTAATAAAATTCCCCAATTCTCTGGTCCTTTTAATCCTCTTCCTCCGCTCACTACTACATCAGCTTCGGTTAATGGAATTTCGCCCACAATTTTATTTACTGCAGTAACTTTCAACTTCGATGCATCTACATTTATTACTAAAGGACTAATGGTTGCAGTGCCTTCTCCAGCTACGGTTTTATAACTATTCGGATTTAAAGAAATTACTTTTATAGGAGAATTAATGCTGATATGGGCAAAAGCTTTTCCAGAGAAAACAGTTTTCTTTACGGTGAATCCATTGCTGGTATCAGGTAATGCACATGCACCAGTTACAATACCCGCTTTTAATCTTGCTGCAGTTCTTGCAGAAACAGCTTTGCCGGTTTGGTTATGTGAGAAAACTAAAACAGTTGCTCCACTAGTTGTTACGGCTTCAGCCAACACTTTAGCATACACTTGAGCATCAACATTATTTAATGAATCGTTGGCAACTTGATGGATGGTTGATACACCATATTTTCCTAAAGCAGATAAATCATTGGTTACAGTTCCAAGAACAATTCCAGAAGCAGTAGTGCCTAATTGTTTTGCTAGATCTGCTCCATAAGTAAGTGCTTCTAATGATGATTTTTTTACGTGACCGTCTGAGTGATCGATGAATATTAAAACTGACATATGCGAAAATTAAGAGATAAGAATTATGAATTATGAGATACCTTTTGGAATTATGATTTATGAGTTGTGGTTTAAATGGCTTTGGCTTCTTCGTGTAATAAACGAACTAGCTCTGCAACATTATCTGGCGCTACTAATTTCACACCTGCTTTTGCTGGCGGTAATTCAAAACTTACGATTGAGGTAAGTACGTCAATTGCAGCTGGCTCAACCACTTTCAATGGTTTTGTTCTTGCAGCCATAATACCACGCATGTTGGGGATTCTTTGCTCAGCAACTCCTTTTTGACAACTTACAACAATGGGTAAATCAACAGCTGCTTCTTCTTCACCACCATCAATTTCTCTAGTAACAGTTGCAGTTGTTCCTGCTAATTCAAATTTGGTAGCCAATGAAATATAAGGTGCATCGGTAAGTTCAGCAATCATTCCTCCGATAGAAGATCCATTGTAATCGATGGTTTCTTTTCCAGTGAAAATAATATCATATCCACCTTCTTTGGCAATAGTGGCAATTTGTGCTGCTATATAATAACTATCACTGCTATCTGTATTGATACGAATGGCTTCATCTCCGCCCAATGCCAATGCTTTTCTAATAATTGGTTCTGCTTCAGCACCACCAACTGTTACTAGATGTATTACTGCAGTTGCATCTTTCTCTTTTAATTCGATGGCCCTCACTAAAGAATACCATTCATCGTATGGATTGATGATCCATTGAACACCAGCTTCATCAAATTTTTTATTACCATCAGTAAAAGCAATCTTGGCCGTTGTGTCGGGCGTTTTACTGATACAAACTAAAATCTTCATATAAAATAAGGTTTAACTTTAATTAGTTGTTTATGCAACTATTTGCAAATATAGTAAGGTTTGGATAGTAGCAAAACAAATGTTGAATTATTTATTGATGAATCTTTGTTAAAGAATGAATCTTTACCCATTCTTGTATATTTGTTCAATGGATAGAATTGCCCGAATTAAGGAATTTTTAGCAGCTAACCCAACCGATAACTTTCTGAGACATGCGCTGGCGTTGGAATTGATTAAAAGCGGGGATATGAACGGGGCAAGGGCTCTTTTTGAAGCGATACTTTCTGCATCCCCGGATTATGTGGGGTCTTATTATCACTTGGCTCAATTATTAGTGCAAATTGGTGAAAAAGAGCTGGCCATTGAATGGTACGAAAAAGGGATGGCTGCTGCCAAAACCGCCAAAGACCAGCATGCTTTTAATGAGCTACAAGGAGCTTATGAGGATTTGGTGTATTAAATTGTTTATCACAATTATTCATAAAAAAAAAGATCATGAAATCAGTTAAAATTATTTATTGGGTAAGCACTATTTTATTTGCTTTGCTTATGACATTTACTGCAATACCTTCTTTGATGAATAGCAAGGAGTCACTTGAGTTTATGGCGCATCTTGGGTACCCTTTATATTTTGTTCAATTTATCAGTGTAGCAAAAATATTGGGTAGTGTTACTTTGCTTTTACCTAGCATACCTAAAATTAAAGAATGGGCCTATGCTGGTTTGTTTTTTGATCTAGGAGGTGCGTTGTTCTCTGTTTATGCTATTGACGGAATCAATCCTGGGATGGCATTTATTGGATTTAGCTTGTTATTAGGTGTTGTATCATACTTGTACAACCAAAAAAAATCATTGATTTAGCTTTGAAATTATAAATAAAATGGCAGCTCCAGATTCCAATCAAATTTTTCCATTGGGTAATTATGATCGACTTTGTTTTTTAAAAAACATCGTTAAAAATCCTAACATCATTGTTGGAGAGTATACTTATTACGACGACTTTGAATCGGTGGAAAATTTTGAAAAAAATGTAAAATATCATTTTGATTTTGTTGGTGATAAATTGATCATTGGAAAATTTTGTATGATTGCATCAGGAGTAAGTTTTATTATGAATGGTGCCAATCATTTAACAGATTCGATAAGTGCTTACCCCTTTGCTATTTTCGGCAATGATTGGAAAGATGCCATGAATGGGAAAGCATATCCTTCAAAAGGAGATACCATTATTGGTAACGATGTTTGGATTGGTCATAACGTTACAATAATGCCTGGTATTAATATTGGCGATGGGGCAATCATTGCAACGAATGCTACGGTTACTAAAAATGTAGAGCCGTATTCGATTGTTGGAGGAAATCCAGCTTTGCTTATTCGAAAAAGATTTTCAGCCGAACAAATAGCTCAATTATTAGCAATAAAATGGTGGGATTGGGATATCGAAAAAATCACTAAGAATATTCAACATTTAACCAGTAATAATTTCGAAAAAATAGTTTAATGGAAAAACCTACCTCTTATTGCGAAGCAGTTTCGCGAATGGGAAAAAATAGTGTACATCGAATTTATCATGATACCGCTTATGGGTTTACCATACAAGATGATAATGAATTGTTTGAAAGATTGATTTTAGAAATCAATCAGGCTGGGTTAAGCTGGACAACCATTTTGAACAAGCAAATTAATTTTAAAAAAGCTTACCATGATTTTGAAATTAAAAAAGTGGCAGCGTATAAAGAAAAAGACAGAAACCGTTTGCTCAATGATGCGGGCATAATTAGAAATCGTTTGAAAGTAGACGCCGCTATACATAACGCAAATGTGATACTTCAATTGCAAAAAGAATTTGGATCTTTTAAAAATTGGTTGGATGGCAATCATCCATTAACAAAAGAGGAGTGGATGAAATTATTTAAGAAAACATTCAAATTTACTGGAGGAGAAATTGTAAATGAATTTTTAATGAGCACTGGCTATTTAAAAGGAGCACATATTGAAACCTGTGCAATACATAAGAAAATAACAAAGACTAAGCCTAAATGGGTTAGTATATGATACAGAAAATATTTGCAGAAAAGGCGGCTGAGGTTTTAAAAAATGATGCATCAGTTATTGGGCTTACTGTTGGTGGGTCTTGGTTGAGTATGGAGTTGGATGAATATGCAGATTTGGATTTAATTTTGGTGACTACAACAAAAATATCAGGAGATAAGCACCTTATGATGCGCTATGCACAAGGGCTTGGCAACTTATTGTCTGGATTTACTGGAGAGCATGTTGGCGAGCCAAGACTCTTGGTATGTTTATATGACAATCCTTTACTGCATGTTGATATTAAATTTCTAACGCTCGATGAATTCAACATTCGGGTTGAAAATCCGGTTGTTTTATTAGATACCAATGATCAACTCAAATTGGTTATTGAAAACACAAAAGCCGTTTTCCCATATCCCAATTATCAATGGATAGAAGATCGTTTTTGGATTTGGGTCCATTATACAATCGGTAAAATTGCTCGAGGAGAATTGTTTGAAGCAATTGATGCAATTGGGTTTATAAGGGCTAATGTGATTGGTCAACTATTGCATATTAAAAACAATGATTTGCCAAGAGCCATGCGTAAAGTGGAAACTAAATTTCAAGCGGATCAAATTCATGGTTTAAAACAAACCATTCCTGATTATAATCAGCAATCCCTGCTATTTAGTTTGCATAAATTAGTAGACTTATATAAGCAATTAAGAAATGATCTATTTGATGAAAATATTCAGATTCAAGCGAAAACCGAAATAGCTGTGATGAAATATTTGAGCGAAATAGACTCTTTGATTGCACTATAATTGGAATGATTTTTTATTTCTTATCATAATAATATTTTGTATATTGTTGAATGAAAAGAATCAACCACCTACTGCTAAATGGTCTTAAAAAGCCCATCTCTTGTATCTTATCATTTTTTGTTTTCAGTTGCATTTTTGTAATGTCTGCAACGGCACAAACAAGTAATGACCCAATTATCAATTCTATCATAAAAGAAGCTACTCAAAACTCTCAGCTTAAAAGAATGAGTCATGAGTTAATGGATGGAGTAGGGCCACGTTTAGTTGGTTCTTCCAAAATGACTCAAGCAAGTGAATGGGCAATTGCACAGTATAAACAATATGGTATTGATGCAAGAAGAGAACAGTATGGAACTTGGCGTGGATGGGATAGAGGAGTGAGTCATATAGATATGATGAGCCCTTGGTTAAAATCTTTAGAAGCCACACAATTATCATTTAGCCCTGCAACCAAAAAACCAGTAGTTGCTGAAACAATCATATTGGCTGATGTTGCAGATTCTTTAGCTTTTCAACAATGGCTTCCTTCTGTGAAAGGTAAGTTCGTTTTGATTTCTATGCCCCAACCTACAGGAAGGCCAGATTATAATTGGCAGGAATTTGGTACGAAAGAATCTTTCGAAAAAATGAAGAAAGAAAGAGCAGCACAAACAGATGCTTGGAGAAAACGAATCAGTAAAACAGGTTTCAATAATCGACAATTAGCAGCAGCACTAGAAACTGCAGGCGCTGTTGGAATTGTTGCTAGTAATTGGTCTAGTGGATTTGGCGTGAATAAAATTTTTGATGCATCCACCAAAAAAATTCCTACAGTAGACGTTGCATTAGAAGATTATGGTTTATTATATCGATTAACTGAATCAGGAAAGCAACCTACAATCAGTGTTTTCACACAATCAAAAGAGTTGGGCAATGTGCCTACTTTCAATACTTTGGCCGAAGTGAAGGGAACTGAAAAGCCCGGAGAATATGTGATGCTTTCGGCGCACTTCGACTCTTGGGATGGTGCAACAGGAGCAACAGATAATGGCACAGGCACAATGGTTATGATGGAAGCGATGCGTATTTTAAAAGCAGTTTATCCAAATCCAAAAAGAACCATTTTGGCTGGACATTGGGGTAGTGAGGAGCAAGGGCTGAATGGCTCTCGTGCATTTGTAGAAGATCATCCTGAAGTGGTGGCCAATTTACAAGCATTGTTTAATCAAGATAATGGAACAGGAAGAGTAATCAATATTGGTGGAGCTGGATATGCTAAAGCCAAAGATTATTTAGGTAGATGGATTGCAGCCGTTCCTTCTCCTTACAAAGACTCCATAAAAACTAGTTTCCCTGGATCTCCTGCTGGAGGTGGCTCAGACAATGCTTCATTTGTTGCTGTTAGTGCGCCTGCATTTTCATTGGGTGCATTAAACTGGTCTTATTTCAATTATACCTGGCATACCAATAGAGATACTTACGATAAAATCGTGTTTGATGATCTGATGAATAACGCAATTCTTACAGCCATATTGGTGTATAAGGCATGCGAAGACCCAGAAAAAAGTTCTACTGAAAAAGCGCCATTAGCAGATGGTCCTCGTGGTCCACAAAAATGGCCAGAGCCAGTTAAATCGAAAAGAACTGGCGGGTTTTAAATTTTAGTAAGTGTTGGTCATGTCTTCATCCACACAAATAATATAATCTGCCTTGCCTTTGTTTTCGGTAAGTAAAGTTTTTATGTCCTTTTGTGTTACTGTGCTAATGGTGGCATACTTTAAATTAGGCTGAGCCTTTTTTAAATACCAATTGATGCCATCATAATTATCAGAATGGTATGATCCATTAAAATGGATGAACAAATTGCCAAAAGTAAAATTTTGAAGAATGAAGTATGCCATGGTAGCATCTTTGCTGGCTTGGGCTTTAGGCATATTGATACTTCCATGTCCTTCCATCATTCCCATCATTTTCACATAACCAGGTAATGCTGGGTCATAAGACATTGGAAGTGGAGCCATCCACTTTTTTTCGGTTGATGTAAGACTATCTAGTTTTTCAAAGCCGCCTTTTGAAACCATTGCAGCATATTTTCTTGGAATATTGGTTGCTACAAATGGAATTTTATTCTCTTTGGCAAAATTTACAATTGGTGCATAATCTGTAGGATAGTTCTTCCATAAGCGAGCTGCTGAATCTAGCCCTTTGGCACTAAGCTTACTTTTTAAATAAGCATTTAAAGGTTCTTGATTATCTGCTTCAAACATCTCTGCACCCAAAATTAATTCCCTGCTTTGTTTTAAATCTTTGGTAACTGCCAACTGAAGCCAATGGGCTATAGCGTTATTGTGTAATTCTCCAAACAAAACAATGTCTTTCTCTGAAAGTGTTTTGATCATTTTTTTATACGAAACTTCTTTTCCTTCTGCATTATATAGGGTATAAGGCATTTTGTCTTGAGCGCTAAGGATTGTTACAATGCTAAAAAAGCAAAAAAACAAGATCAATTTTTTCATTGGTTGTAATTATGGTTGGAATTTTTCAAATATAAGACCCTTACGGGTACTAATAACCGTAAATGAAAAAGAAACAATCCATTTCGAAAAAAATTAATCACTCTCTTCAAAATGCAAATGCTGGTGATGCGCTCCAGCAGCTATATGTAAAACAAAGCCCATTATGGCAGCGTCTTTAAGGATATTGATTAAAGCTGCAATCTCTGTATCTCTATTGCCCGCATTTAAATAGTTGGGAAGATGAATGGAAAGAATAAAAATCAACATCAAAACAACCAACATATAACTCGTGAATTTTACATATTGATTAGTTAGAAAAGAGAGGCCAACAATAATGAATAAACTCCCCACTATGTATGCATACATAATTCCTCCTACCATAATACAGGTACATACACAAAAAGGTCTCGAGGGTATAAAAAATGAAAAATGCCGAAAATGATTAAAACAACCGATAGCATATAAATCGCTATCCTCGAAATGATGTGATAGTGTTTCATGTAATGCAAGTTTGGTTGCATTAAAGTTAAACAAAATATTTCAGGTTTGCAATAAAAGGAGTCATTATTCTTAGTCAAAAAGGCCTAATTGAAAGGCCTTCCGCTTAAGCTGAATTTTGTCTATTGAAATGAACTGGTCACTGCTGATTTCATAGACTTCAGAAGCAACATACCTTGATGCAATGATGATCTTAGTTTCATTTGCATGAGGCAAGAAAAGGGATTTTGCGAGTTCAGGGCTATTGTTTTCTTTAGAGAGATGCGATAAAAATAAGTGCGTCAAAAACTGCGATCGATGATTGATAAATAAATCCAACGCTTGTTTATTGGAAATATGTCCTTTACCATTTCTGATTCTCTCTTTTAATATGAAAGGATATCTGCCATTCTCCAGCATGATCTCATCGTAATTAGATTCTAAAAATACTGCATGGCATTGCTTGAAATAATGAATCACTCGATCGCAAACAGTGCCAATATCAGTAATTACTCCAATGTTAATTCCTTGATCACTTACTAAAAAACTATGTGGGTCGATGGCATCATGTTCTTTTCGAAAAGGGGTTACTTGAATAGATCCGATCTGTATGGTTTGATCTGCATTAAAATGGGCTGATAAATGTTTGATCAGCCTTGGTCCTTTTTTACCAGTTTCTGCAGTAATGTATACAGGAATTTTATATTTATTAGCTAAAACCGAAACACCTTTGATATGATCAGTGTGTTCATGAGAAACGAAAATGGCTTTTACTTTATTCATTGAGAGGCCAATTTGCTTCATTCTGATTTCGGTTTCTCTGCAAGAAATACCTACATCAATCAATATGGCATTGGAATCATTTCCAATATAATAGCAATTGCCATTGCTTCCAGAATTCAAAGATGCCATTTGTAGTGCCATAGAATTTACAAAGAAAGTGTATATTTAACTCACAAATAAAATTTGTTCTTTATGAGTATCGCCAGTAAATTTTTAGCCGAATTAAAGCAAGAAGCCGTTAATACTAGAGCCATGTTGGCTGCTGTTCCTTTTGAACATGCCGAATATAGGCCCCATGCCAAATCGATGAGTTTAATAAAATTGGCAGCACATGTTGCAGAAATTAATGGTTGGTGGAAAGAGTGCTTAGTGCAGGATGAACTCGATTTTTCTAAAGATATGGGAAAGCCCAAAGAGTATCATTCAACCAATGATTTAGTTGCATGGCATGATGAATTAATTGCAAATGCCGAAACTATATTGAATAATACAGCCGATGATTCATTTGCAAAACCATGGACAATGCGTAATGGTGAGATCATTTATTTCACTTTGCCTAAAGAGCAAGTTGTTAGAACCTGGTGCTTGAACCATTTATACCACCATCGTGCTCAATTATCCGTTTATTTAAGATTGCTTGATATTCCAGTGCCTGGTATGTATGGACCAACCGCTGATACAATGTAATGGCAAGTATTATTTTTATTATTGGAGTTTCGGGTTCTGGCAAAACAACGATTGGTAATTTGGTGGCTTCTGCCTTAGGTATTCCATTTTTTGATGGAGATGATTTCCACTCAAAGGAGAATAAAGATAAAATGGCTTCTGGGAATCCTTTAAATGACGAGGATCGATTGCCATGGTTGAAAGCGATCAATAAAAAAGCCATTGAAGCATCATTGAATGATGGAGCCGTCATTGCATGTAGTGCTTTGAAGAATCAATATCGTGCCATTTTAGAAAATGAAATCTACCATGTTCGCTGGATTTTTTTAGAGGGTGAATATGATACAATTCATCTAAGGTTGGTCGAAAGAAATGATCACTATTTGAAGGCATCCTTGCTACAATCGCAATTTGATATTCTCGAAAAACCAATAAATGCATTTTCTCTTTCTGTGAATCAACCTCTCGAAAAAATGGTAGAATCAATTATCCATAATATTTCATTAAGCCAATTGGGAATTATTGGTATGGGGGTGATGGGTAAAAGCCTTGCTATGAATTTTGGAGATAAAGGCATTCGTTTGTCCTTGTACAACAGATTTGTTCCCGGTAAAGAGGAAGGAATTGCACAATTTGCTGTTGATCAAAACCCTTCTCTTGAAAATGCCCAACCATTTGACAATCTTGAAGCATTTGTTCATTCGTTGTCTGTTCCTAGAACAATATTATTAATGATCAATGCTGGTGAAGCAATCGATCAAACCTTGCATTTATTAAAGCCTTTACTCGATAAAAATGATTTAATTATCGACGGTGGCAACACCCATTTTTTAGACACAGCAAGAAGGGTTAAAGAAATGAATGATGAAGGGTTTCATTTTATGGGAGCTGGTGTATCAGGTGGGGAAGAAGGCGCATTGAAGGGGCCATCGATTATGTTTGGAGGAGATATCAGCCAATTTATTCGAATTAAACCTTTGTTTGAATTGATTGCAGCGAAAGATAAAAAAGATCAACCATGCATGGGATATATTGGACCAGATGGAGCTGGCCATTTTGTAAAAATGGTGCACAATGGAATTGAATATGCAGAAATGCAACTCATTGCTGAAGTTTATTTTATTTTACGAAAATTGAATGGAGCATCTCCTGAATCCATTGCAACTATTTTTGAACAGTGGAATAAAGGGGAGTGTAGTAGTTATTTACTTGAAATTACTATAGATATACTTAGAAAAAAATCTGGTGACCATTTTTTGATCGATGATATTCTTGATGTAGGTGCATCCAAGGGAACGGGTAGTTGGGCAACTCAAACTGCTACTGAATTAGGTGCTGCAGCTGGAATGATGACTACTGCCTTATTTGAAAGATTTCAGTCTAGTAACAATGCAGAAAAAGCAAGAAGACTTAAAATAAATTGGCAACAGGGCAAGGTAGCTGCAACAACTTTAAGTGAAAATTTCGGCCAAGATTATATTGAATTAATTGGCGCTGCTTTTCAACTGGCTCGTATCATTAATCATCACCAGGGCTTTTCAATGATAGAAGCTGCTTCTAAACAATATCAATGGTCAATTGATAAAAAAGCACTTGCAGGAATCTGGGTAAATGGATGTATTATTCGTTCTGCTTTAATGGAACAGTTGTCCATTAATATGCAGCCAGATAAAGCTATTCTTGATCTGCCATTTTATAAAGACTTTATTGAAAAGTATCAAATTTCATTGGCAAAATTAGTTGCATTAGCAATCACTAATGGATTATCGGTTCCTGTTTTAGGAGAGGCAATTCAATTTATCAATGGTTATTTTTCCGAGGGGTCACCTATGAATATTATTCAGGCACAACGGGATTATTTTGGAGCACATAAAGTAGTTTTAAAAACTGACCCCCATCAAAATCAAGTACATATTCCTTGGAAATAATATGATCAGATAAATAATTGATTGAGTATAAGCACTCCAATTAAGCCCACTATAGAAACAATTGTTTCCATCAAAGACCAGGTTTTTAATGTTTCTTTTACTGTTAAATTAAAGTAAGATTTAAACATCCAAAAGCCAGAATCATTGATATGTGAAAATAGCAGACTGCCTGCTCCAATTGCGAGTACCATTAAATTAGCATCAAATGCAACCGTATGTAATAGCGGGGCTATAATACCCGCAGCGGTTAAAGCAGCTACAGTAGCAGAGCCAATACAAACCCTGATGGTTGCAGCTATCAGCCAACCCAAAATCAGTGGGTTTATATCAAGATGATTAAAAGCCATTCCCAATTCTTTACTAATCCCACTATCAATTAATACTTGTTTTAATGCTCCTGCACCCGCAATGATTAATAAAATTGGTGAAATGTCTTGAATGGCATCAGTGAAATATTGCATTATTTTTTTTACTGAAATTTTACGCACAATACCTAATGTAAAAAAAGAAAACAACAATGAAACCAATAATACAATGGAAGGATCGCCCCAAAATGTTAAGGATGGATAATCAGCAGGGTTACTGATATTGTATTGTAGTAATGAAAAAAAACTGATCAATAATACAGGCATTAATGCACAAATAAAACTGATCCATTTTCCGGGCAAAGAAGATGGTTCAATAATTGGTTGAACAAAAATGGACAAGGGTGATGCTTTTACGTTTTTGATTGTTTGGGCAAATAAGGGTCCGGCAATAATTACTGTTGGAATTGCAATGATTAGTCCATAAAAAAGAACTTTCCCGGTTTTTGCATTGAGTTGAGCAGTAATTGCCACTGGTGAAGGATGTGGAGGAAGAAACCCGTGAGTTACAGATAGGGCAGCCAACATGGGAATGGCAATATAAATGATGGGTAGTTTAGTTGTAAGAGTCAATGAAAATACCAATGGAACTAGTAAAATAAATCCAACATTGTAAAACAGTGGAATGCCAACTATAAATCCTGTGATCATCATGGCCCATTGTAATTTCTTTTTGCCAAAAAGTTGAATGAGGCTATTGGCTATTTGTTGGGCAGCACCAGATTCTGCAATTAATTTTCCGAGCATTGCACCTAATCCAATGGTTAATAATAGGTCTCCCATGAGCTGACCGATACCATTTTTTACAGAGTTGACCAGTGTTTGTAGAGGAATGCCCAACCACCATCCTGCAATTAAAGCAACCAGAATAAATGACAGAAAGGGGTGCAATTTTACAACCCCTATTAAAAGCAATAAAAGAAAGAGTAAAACAATAATGGTTAGCACAAGCATAATTATGAAGTTAAGATTATCTTCATAAAATGGAAACAATTCCTTCTAACGATCCATTGCATGGAAAAACACTTGAATCGATTCTAACCTATTTGGTACACCATTTCGGTTGGGAAGATCTAGCTCGTATGATCAATATCAATTGTTTTAAAAGTAATCCGAGTATAAAATCGAGTCTTACTTTTTTGCGCAAAACACCTTGGGCCAGAAAAAAAGTAGAGGATTTATACATCAGTACTTTATGATCAATTATATTTCAATGAGATTGGTTGTTTGAATAATCTCTTTTAATACATCTGTTAGTCTGTCTAAATCTCCCTGTGTGTTGAATGCCTGAATGGAATATCGTAGATACACTTTATCGGCATGTGGCATTACCGGAATTTCTATTTTATATTTTTCAAATAAGCATTCTTTTAATAAAATAGGGGAAGCTGTTTTTATTGGGATGCTAAAAAGTTGTACAATAAAATCATCATGAATTGGAGCCAAAGGCTCCCCTTTCAACAATTTGCAAAAAGGCAAAGCGTTTTCGTGAACCATTATTTTGCACTCTTTGGCAACTTCGGGCCAGTTATGTTGTTCCATGAAATCAATTACTGTTGGTACAGTACAAAACGCTGAGAAATCTCTAGTGCCTTGGGTTTGATGATAATCTAAGAAACGAGAATGAGAAGGGCTGGTACTGTTATACCCCCAACTAATTACCAAGGGATCAAATTGAACTTGTAATTCCCTTCTTACATATAAAAAAGTACATCCTTTAGGAGCCATCATCCATTTATGACAAGCACCTGTATAAATATCGGCATTAAGTGTACTCAAGTTTAGTGGAACTTGCCCTGGTGCATGAGCGCCATCCACAAAACTAGTGATACCCATTTCTTTGGCTTTTGCACAAATTTCTTCCACCGGAAATCGAAGTCCTGTTGAACTGGTAATATGGCTAATGAAAATCATTTTCGTTTTTTCATTAACGCCTTTGAAAAACTCCTCGATGAATACTTCCTTCGAAACAATTGGCAGACTAATGGGCTGTCGAATATATTTTGCTCCAGCTTTATCGCAATAATATTGAAGTGTTCTGTCGCAGGCGCCGTACTCTAAGTCAGTGGTTAAAATTTCGTCACCAGGTTCTAATGCAAAACTTTTTGCAATCAAGTTTACTGCATGAGATGGATTTACCATAAAAACCAAATCGTCTTCATGACAGTTTAGGTATTTTCCCAATGCAACACGAGAATCCTTGAGGTATTTTATGCCTGTTTTTACAATGAATTCAACAGGCTCTTGTTCCAATTCTAATTGATATTGTTGGTAACGATCAAAAATGGGTTTGGGGCAAGCGCCAAAAGAGCCAAAATTGAGAAATGTAATGTCTTTTCTTAAAAGAAACTGCGATCTTAATGCTTCTGTAATCATAGGTTAAAACTAGATGAATTATTGTTTATGTAAGCTTCTCCAAGTGATAATTGCGCCCAATAAATCTGCAGTACCAAAAATAATTAGCATTGGAGAAACCAATTTTAAACTGGCGAAAATAGCAAATGATCCAAAAACTAATATTCTAGTAGGTACTGTGTGTTTAATAAATGCAATATTGTTTTCTGCTCCAGCCCGGTGATAATAATAACCTAAGCATAAAACTAACACGCCTGTTACCCTTATCCATACTTCATTGGTAGTTGGAATTTGCATGGTACTCAGTAAAAAATTGGGCATTAAAATAAGTGTTACTCCTACCAAATAAAGATAAAATCCAAAATAGTAAATTGATTTTGAGGCCGAATTCATATTGACAATTTTTATTGGTGTGTAATATTTGAGATAAAAGATACGAAAGTTTAATTATTAGTTTATTTTTAATGCCAATGTTTAAAATACTACATGGCATTTTTAGAAGTAAATGAAATCACCAAAATAGAGCAGGGCAGGGCAATTGTTCAACCAATTAGTTTCAAGCAAGAAAAATTGCAAAGAATTGGTATTGCTGGTGAAACAGGCTCTGGCAAGAGTACTTTATTGAAAATGATCGCTGGTTTAATTCAGCCAGATGGGGGAGAAGTATTTTTTAATCAAGAAAAAGTATTGGGTCCTTTAGATCAATTACTGCCCGGGCATCCAAAAATTGGATACCTGTCTCAGCATTTTGAACTACGCAATAACTACCGTGTTGAAGAGCTATTGGCCATGTCTAATCGGTTAAGCGATGAAGATGCAGCCATTGTGTATGGAATTTGTCAGATCGATCATTTAATGAAAAGAAAGAACGATGAAATTTCAGGTGGTGAGAAACAACGCATTGCATTGGCTAAATTAATAATAACCGCTCCATCTCTTTTATTTTTAGATGAGCCATTTTCTAATTTGGATAGAGTTCATAAGCAAATCATTCAATCTGTTATTGATGATATTTGTACGCAGCTTAAAATCACTTGCATTTTAGTTTCTCATGATGCAACTGATTTGTTGTATTGGGCAGATCGTTTATTGATCATGAAAGATGGAAAAATTATTCAAGATGGAAGTCCAAAGCAATTGTATTTTCACCCAGCAAATGAATATGTAGCTGCATTATTAGGCGAGTATAATTTAGTGGATACTGGCCTCCATCCTGCATTTGAACAATTGTTTGGAGAAGGGGTGAGAGGTAAAAAAGCCATGGTTCGCCCAGAACAATTCAGTTTAAATAAAGATGGCGCTGGTCTAACTGGAACTGTTAAGCGAGTATTGTTTTTTGGAAGTTATTATATCATCGAAGTATTGTCTGATGGACTTGTAATTAAAATACGTACTGCTGCTTTTCAATTTTATACAGGGGATAAGGTTTTTATTCAACTATCAGCATAAAAAGTCAATTATGAGCGAACAAAAAATTGCGTTGATCACCGGTGGAAGTAGGGGATTGGGAAAAGACATGGCTATGCAAATTGCTAAAAAAGGCATTGATGTGATCATCACTTATCGAACAAAAGAAGCCGAAGCAAAAGAGGTAGTAAATGCCATTCGATCTACTGGTAGAAAAGCTGCTGCATTGTTTCTAGATATGAATGCGTTTAATGAATTAGGTGCTTTTATGCTCAATTTAAAAAATACATTAAGGCAGGAATTTAATTCGGAAACAGTTGATTGTTTGATCAACAATGCTGGCATGGGAGCCACAGTACCCTTCGAAAATGTAGATGAATTGGTATTTAATGAATTCATGAATGTGCATTATAAATCGGTGTTTTTTCTCACGCAAAAAATTGTTCCAATGATGCCATCTGGAGCAACAATAATTAATATTTCTTCAAGCACTACGGCCTATGCTGTTCCAGGTTATTCGGTATATGCATCTTTAAAGGGAGCCATTGAAGTTTTCACTAAATACTTGGCTTTTGAATTAGGCAAAAAAGGCATACGTGCCAATGCAGTAGCACCCGGACCTGTTGAAACAGATTTTAATAATGCAGCCATTCGTAATAATCCTGATCGAAAAAAATATTTAGGATCACTCTCTCCGCTGAATAGAGTTGGCCAAGCCGATGATATTGGCAGTGTAGTTGCTTTCTTATGTACTGAAGATGCTAAATGGATCAATGGACAAATTATTAAAGTGAATGGTGGTTTAGTGTAATCTATTTTACATATTTACCGAAAAAATCAATGGTTCTTTGCCAAGCCAATTTTGCCGCTGCTTCATTGTACCTTGTAGGTGCTGTATCGTTGTGGAATGCATGATTAACTCCTTCATAAATATACAATTCGTAAGGAATATTATTGGCTTTTAATGCTGCTTCATAAGCAGGGATCCCTTCGTTTACTCTGGTGTCTAATCCACCATAATGTAATTGAACAGCAGCTTTAATATTCGCCACTTTAGCAGCTTCTGGTTGTCTTCCATAAAATGCAACAGCTGCTTTTAAATTGGGAACTTCAACCGCTAAACTATTGGCCATGGCACCACCCCAGCAAAATCCAACACAACCGAATTTGCCATTACTATCTTTTCTGGTTAATGCATAATCAAAAGCCAATTTAAAATTTTGAATATTTTCTTCGGGCTTTAATGTGCTGAACTTCGCTCTTATTTCATCATCATTTTTAGGCAATTCACCAAGTGGTGATAAAATATTGGGAGCAATAGCTAAATAACCTGCTTGGGCAGCTCTTCTGGCAACATCTTCTATATGTGCATTCAAGCCTCTGTTCTCATGAATAATTACAATGGTTGGATATTTTTTATTTGCTTTAGGGCGAGCAATATAAGCGGTCATTTCTCCATTCACGCCAGCATATTTTCCATACTCGGTAAACAGATCATCATCAGGTGTTATGGCTGCATGCTGCGCATTTACCTCTATTAAAGGCAATACGCTCATGGCTGCAGGTAAGCTTCCTGTCAAAAGCGTTAATCGCTTGATGAATTCAGAACGCGTCAATGGTTTATGGGTATACTCGTCGTAGAGATTAATGATATCTTGATTCATAAAAATATTTGAATTAGAAATTTAGTAAAGTTGATTGATAAAAAGAAATTAAACGCTAATTCTTTTCGAAATTTGGTCGTCTATCTTTCTAAACAAATGATAAGGCTTATATATACGCCAATCTGCAATTTCCATTAATTCGATATAATAATTCAGTTTCTTTTTTCTAAAATCTTGTTGGGTGGCTTCGGGCATATTAAGAGCCACGATCCATCCATTTTCTTCGGTAACTTCTTCAAACCATTCTTGGTAATATTCTTTATCGCTACTATGAAAATTCAAAACGTTCTCGGTGATCAAAATATATTTAGTGATTTTCAATTTCGATAAAAGATCAATTATCTCCCGCTTTAATTCCATGATATCATTCTCAATGGCATCATTCCACTCACCAATCATTTCGATGATGGCAAAATTCAATTCATAATCAACGTAAATAATTTTGATGTATAAAGTTCTACTTCCAAAATCATCCCATTGAGGATGGATATAATAATTGTAAACTGTTTGCGAAAATTCAAATTCACTATAGGTTCTACCAAAAAAAGGCGATTGGGGATCTTCCTCTGCTATATAAATATGTCGCCAATTAAAAAAGGGTTCTATGTCGTGCATCTCAATTAAGCGATTTCTTAATGACTAACAGCTTCCGCAGCTTTTTTAACACTGCCATGCTTCAATAATAGGTCTTTGGCTTTTTCATAATCACTGATGGATAATCGATCCATGAGCATTTTTACACCGCGGTCTACCAATTTCACATTGCTTAATTGCATGTTGACCATCTTATTGTCTTCCACTCTTCCTAATTGTATCATGATGGAAGTAGATATCATATTGAGTACCAATTTTTGAGCGGTACCACTTTTCATTCTTGTACTGCCTGTCACAAATTCTGGCCCTACTACTACTTCAACAGGAAAGTCAGCTGCTGCTGAAACTGGTGAGTTTGGATTACAACTGATACTGCCCGTAATAATGCCTCTTTTTCTACATTCTTTTAATGCACCAATCACATAAGGTGTAGTTCCGCTTGCTGCTAAACCAACTACCACATCTTTATCGCTGATAAAATGTTTCTGCAAATCAGACCAACCTTCTTCGGCACTGTCCTCTGCAAATTCAACTGCTTGTGTAATGGCTTTTTCACCACCTGCAATCAATCCGATCACTAAGCCATATGGAACGCCAAAAGTAGGAGGGCATTCGCTTGCATCTACAATACCCAATCTTCCACTAGTACCTGCACCTATGTAAAATACTCTTCCACCAGCCAACATTTTATCACTTATAGCTGCAACTAATTTTTCAATTGCTGGAATTGCTTTTTCAACCGCATCGGGAACAGTTTTGTCTTCTTGATTAATATTTTTCAATAGATCAGGAATCGACATTTGTTCTAAATGTCTGTATGTAGATGCTTGTTCGGTAACTTTAATGAACTCAGCCATGATTATTTTTTTTGATGATATTCTATCAATCCAGGCATTGGTGTTTTTAATACCCGGCCCAATTCTAACTCATAAGTACTGCAAAGTTCCTTCAAAACATCTTTAAATCCAAACGCAATACTTCCAATGAAATGAATTGGCTTGGTCCAGCTTTCTTTGTACTTGTACAAATGAGTAAAAAAGAAGTCATTTAACCCATCTTCTATAATGTTTTCAATCATAAAATGCCCCCTGTTTTCGGCTAGAAACAGCGCAAAACTAGCTAGATATCTATTCGGCAAAGGCATTTTGTAAACATTGTGTAAAATGCTTTCGTGGGTTTCATTGAATCTTTTTTCGAATCGAGCATTCAAATCTTCGTCGAATGTTTTGTATAAATAATATTGAATTACTTTTTTGCCCAAATAAGCGCCACTGCCTTCATCACCTAAAACATAACCCAATCCAGGGCTGTTTTTTTCTATTTTCTTTCCATTATAATAACATGAATTAGAGCCGGTGCCAAGAATACATGCAATCCCTTTTTTATTTCCACACAATGCCCTTGATGCGCCCATTAGATCGTGATTCACTTCAATGGATGATTGAGGGAATAATTTTTTCAATGTTGATTTCATGCTTTTAGCATTGTTCAAATCCCTTAGGCCGGTTCCATAAAAAAACACCGCCTCTATTTTTGTATTGCCTATTTTGGGCAATAATTTTGATTGTAGAATTATGCCCATTTCATCAGCGGAAACAAAGTATGGGCTGATTGCTGGGGTAATGATTTTCTTTTTTTTGCCTTTGACGAATAAGCACCATTCGCATTTGGTGGATCCGCTATCGGCAATCAGGATGGCTTGCATGTGAAAAGTTTATTTCGGATATAAATATAGATATTTGCAGACTATGGGCTCAAAGAAATTACAGGTTTGGTTACCAATTCTTTTTTCAATTGTGATGATTATTGGGATGGCAATTGGATTTCAATTAAAAGAGAAAACAATGTCCCCTACATTCTTTGGGGTGTCTAAAAGGTCTTCATTGCAGGAATTGACTGAATTGATCAAGAATAAATATGTAGATAAATTGGCTTATGACAGTATCAATGCATTGGCCGCAACGGAGTTATTGGAACACCTCGACCCTCATTCGGTATTTATTCCAGCAGCAGAACTGAGTGTAGTAAATGAAGAAATGCAAGGCAATTTCGAAGGGATAGGAATTGAGTATAGGATCATTAATGATACGGTCAATGTAATGAATGTGATCAAGGATGGACCTTCTCAAAAAGCGGGCTTACAAATTGGCGATCAATTATTGGCTGTTGCAGATTCCATCAAGGTTTCAGGAGTCAAGATCAATCCAATTAATGTAAGAAAATATTTTAGAGGACCGATTAATTCATCAGTAAAAGTAAAGCTGAAAAGGGGTAACACTATTCAGACTGTCACTATAATAAGGAATATCATTCCAGTTTCATCCATTGATGCAGCATATGTCATTGCACCAGGCACAGGATACATTCGTATCAATAAATTTGCAGAAAGAACCTATGAAGAATTCATGCAGAACTTGGAAATGCTGCAGAAAAAAAGTATCCAATCTTTGGTGCTCGATTTAAGGGGCAATGGAGGCGGATTGATGAAAGAAGCCATTGATATTGCGGATGAGTTTTTAGAAGATGACCAATTGATTGTATATACTGAAGGTGCGCATACCCCTAAAATGGAATACAGGTCTAAAAGGCCAGGGATATTTGAAAAAGGGAAATTAGTAGTGCTGATTGATGAAACATCTGCTTCGGCAAGTGAAGTATTAGCAGGCGCTTTACAAGATCTAGAGAGAGCCACTATTGTTGGTAGAAGGTCTTTTGGAAAGGGATTGGTACAGCAACAATTTCAATTGAGTGATGGTTCAGCAGTACGATTAACCGTGGCAAGGTATTTTACTCCACTGGGCAGGAATATTCAAAAATCCTATAGTCACGGAATGAAAGCTTATCAAGAAGAATTGATGAGTCGTTTTCAAAAAACGGATTCAACTAACAGGCGTTTAGATTCAAGTACTATTCAAAAAATTTTTAAAACCAAGTCTGGCAAGAAAGTGTATGGAGGAGGTGGAATTACCCCTGATAGTATCATCGCTTTTGATTCAACAAGGTATCCAAAATTGTATATGCAATTATTGGTTACTAATAACTTAGCCGATGCTGCCTTTCATTATTTTTTAAGCAATCGAGCACTGTTTGAAAAATACAAATCACCTGAATCGTATTTAATGAGTTATCAGCCAGGATCTTTAGAAATGGGGTATATTAATGGATATGCTTTGAAAGATAGCATTCGATTATCTGTAATTGACCCATCTACTCAAAAAATTATATTAAATAGATTCAAATCATTGATTTCTAGATATTTATGGAGTATTAACGGTTATTTTATTATCAATAATTTTGATGACCCTATTACACAAAAAGCACTATTAATTTTAAAATAATACCAACTAGTTGGTATATGCAAAATAAAAATTGTAAATTCACGTTGCAAACGCAAAGGTTTGTAATTTAGGGTACGTAACTGGGCCCTTTGTTTACAATGAACAAGAAAATTTACATATTAAAAAATCGCAAGCAATTAGCAGGTCCTTATACTTTGGAAATGCTAAGACAAAAGCCGCTTACCGGTAGCGAATTAATTTGGTTCGAAGGTTTGCCAGATTGGACGCAAGCGAAATTGGTGGATTGCGTTAAAGAAGTCGCCAATTTTTCCGATTCATTAAGAACCAAATCTAGTGTGAAAGAAAAAATGGGTTGGTTGATATGATTTTTCTACTATTTTCATAATCATATAGTTACTATATTCGTACAAATACTTGCGTATGGGTGCTTCCTCGCTGATTGTACTGATTATCGCTGCGATTGCTTTTTCTGGCATTGCAATACTCGTTTCATCATTGGTTTTAAAAGGGTCTACTAATAAACAAAAAGGAGAACCTTATGAGTGTGGTATTCCCACCACCGGAAAAACTTGGGTTCAATTAAACGTAGGCTATTATTTATTTGCCTTGATATTTTTAATTTTTGATGTAGAATTGGTTTTCTTATACCCTTGGGCTGTTGTTGCCAAGAGTACAGGCTGGCTTGCTTTTGCTGAAATTATTATTTTCTTTTTTATATTATTTATGGGCTTTTTATATGCACACAAAAAAGGTGCACTCAAATGGATTTAATCTTTATTGCCAATGCTCGACACAAAAAATAATTCAATTGCATTTCCTGGTCAGGTTCATGAAATGCCTGGAGGTGGAGTAATGCTTAGTAAATTAGATGATGTAATTAATTGGGCAAGATCCAATTCTTTATGGCCGCTTACTTTCGCCACAAGTTGTTGTGGAATAGAATACATGTCGGTTGCTGGTGCTAAATATGATTTTTCTAGATTTGGTTTTGAAGTAGCAAGAGCAACCCCCCGACAAGCTGATGTAATTATTATTGCAGGCACCATTGTAAATAAAATGGCACCAGTTTTAAAAAGATTATACGATCAAATGGCAGACCCCAAATATGTAATAGCCATGGGAGCTTGTGCAATCAGTGGTGGTCCATTTTTTTATAATACTTATTCTGTGGTAAAAGGCGCAGACCACGTGATTCCGGTAGATGTATATGTTGCAGGATGTCCGCCAAGACCAGAAGCCTTGATTCATGCTTTATTATCGCTTCAACAAAAAATTAAATCTGGTTTAACCAGGGAACAAATAAGGGTTTCACCAATTGAGCCTAGTGCTCTATGAAATAAAGAAACACTCAATGCAAGACGAAGAAATAAAAGCTAGAATAACCGAACTACTTCCCGAGGCAGTATATATTGAAGGAGGCGAATGGGTAAATATTAAAGTTGATGCTTCCACATGGCTGCCTTTTGCAAAACAATTAAGAAATGATCCTGCTTTAAACTTTAATTTTCTTTTCTGCTTAACCTGCATCGATTGGAAAACACATTTGACGATGGTATATCATTTATCATCTACTCAATACAGACATAATATAGTGGTGAAAATAGATTTGGATTCCAGTAAACCGGAAGTTGAATCATTGGCTTCTATTTGGAGAACGGCTGATTTTCACGAAAGAGAAGTGTACGAATTATTTGGAGTGCATTTTATCAATCATCCCGATCTGCGTTTATTGATTTTACCGGATGGTTGGGAAGGTAAAAACCCATTGAGAAAAGATTTTGAAGATCCCATTAATATGATCAAACTCTAATATGGTTGAAGAATTAGGCAGAACAATCGAAGGAGATCTACAGATCAATGTTGGTCCGCAACACCCTGCAACGCATGGAGTGCTTCATTTAGTAATTACACTAAATGGAGAAACCATCAAGAAGGTAGAGCCACATTTAGGATACATTCATCGTTCCATCGAAAAAATGTGCGAAAGCTTAACCTATCGCCAATTCATTTATGTTACGAGTAGAATGGATTATTTGTCGTCTCATATCAATAACCATGCTTGTGCTTTAACGGTTGAAAAAGGAATGCAAATTGAAGTTCCTGCAAGGGCACAAGTGATCAGGGTTTTAATGGATGAACTTACAAGAATTGCTTCACATGAACTTTGGTGGGGGGCAATGGCTATGGATCTAGGGGCTTTCACCCCTTTCTTTCATGCATTTAGAGAAAGAGAAAGCATCAATGATATTATGGAAGAAACTTGTGGTGCAAGACTAACTATGAATTATATAGTGCCAGGAGGTGTGATGCAAGACATTCATCCTAATTTTCAAAATAGGGTGAAAGCTTTTTTACAATTGTATAAAAGCAAAATTCACGAATACGATGAAATGGTTACTGGAAATATTATTTTCCAGAATCGAATGAAAAATGTAGGCGTACTTACTGCTGAAGATGCCATCTCCTATGGTTGTACTGGCCCAACAGCAAGAGGGTCTGGAGTTAGCTGCGACATCAGAAAAATTTATCCTTACGAAATATACAATCAATTGGATTTTGATGAAGTGTTAGAGCATGGAGGAGATTCATTTTCTCGATACATGGTTAGAATCAGAGAAATGCAACAATCCATCAGAATCATTGAGCAATTAATAGACAATATTCCCGAAGGCGATTTTCAAGCAAAAACAAAAGCGGTTTTAAAATTACCCAAAGGTGAATTTTACACAAGGGTTGAAACTGCTAGAGGAGAATTAGGCGTATATATTGTTAGTGAAGGGGGTACAACACCTTACAGAATAAAATTTCGCTCACCTGGTTTTTCTAATTTGTCAGTTTTAAACCATATAGCAACTGGTAGTAAACTAGGCGATTTAGTAGCCATGATGGGAACATTGGATTTAGTAATACCTGATATTGATAGATAATATGTGGAGTCTAAACAAAATAGCTAGTACAATACATGAATGGTTGAATACAACATTCAATTCAACTATTGCAACCACTATAGAAATGGTGATTGCAGGAGTGGCTGTAATTAGTTTGTTTGCTGTATTGGGCTTGGTATTGGTATTGATGGAAAGAAGGGTAGCAGCTTGGATGCAAATCCGATTAGGGCCCAATCGAGTTGGCCCTCAAGGCTTATTGCAATCAATGGCTGATACGATTAAATTATTGGTAAAAGAAGGGCTTACTCCTAATGGTGCAGATAAATTTTTATTTAATCTGGCGCCATTTATAGCAATGATCGTTGCCATGTTGTTGATGGCGCCGATTGCCTTTGCAAAGGATTTTCAATTATGGGATTTAAATATTGGGGTATTATATGTATCCTCTGTTTCTTCGATAATGGTCATCAGTATTTTAATGGCAGGCTGGTCGAGTAATAATAAATATTCATTAATGGGTGCCATGAGAAGTGGAGCACAGATAGTGAGCTATGAATTGTCTGCAGGCTTGGCGATACTAACCATCATCGTATTAACGGGCAGTTTACAAGTTTCCACCATTGTGCAATCACAAGCGAATGGTTGGTGGATTTTTAAAGGACATATTCCAGCGATCATTGCATTTGTTATTTTTATGATTGCAGTTACTGCAGAAACCAATCGAGCGCCTTTTGATCTAGCAGAAGCGGAGTCTGAACTTACTGCCGGATTTCATACAGAGTATTCAGGAATGAAGTTTGCTTTATTTTTCTTGTCGGAATATGTAAACGTATTTATTGTTTGTGCAGTTGGAGCAACATTATTCTTAGGAGGCTGGATGCCTTTTCATATTGGGCATTGGGAAAGTTTTAATCAAGTAATGGATTATATTCCATCCAGTATATGGTTCTTCGGAAAAACATTTGCATTGATCTTTTTGATCATGTGGTTTAGGTGGACATTTCCGAGATTAAGAATAGATCAGTTATTGAATTTGGAATGGAAATATTTATTGCCTATCAGTATGTTTAATTTATTGTTGATGACGGCATTGGCTATATTGGGTTGGTACTTTTAAATTGAATTGAACAGATTATGTTTATAAAGGATTATATCAATGATGTGTATGGAGCGGTTAAATCGTTGCTTGTTGGCATGCGTAGAACCGGCTATTATTTCACTCACCATAAAGAGATTATTACCCAGCAATATCCCGATAACCGGGCAACACTCGATTTGCCTGAAAGGTTTAAAGGAGAAGTGGTGATGCCACATGATACTAGCAATGAGCATCGATGTACAGGTTGTACAGCTTGCGAGTTGGCTTGCCCGAATGGTACCATTAAGGTAATTACCAAATTCGAAGTGAATGCAGAAGGAAAGAAAAAGAAAGCCATCGACAAATTAGTGTATCATTTAGAGCTTTGTACCATGTGTAATTTATGTGTAGTGGCCTGTCCTTCGGATGCAATTAAAATGGCACAGACTTTTGAACATAGTGTGTATGATAGAAGCGAGTTTACCAAAATTTTAAATAACCCCGGCTCTAAAATCATGGAAGGTGTAGAATAATGAACGGATCAACTATTATATTTTATTTATTATCTGCGTTGACTTTGACGTTTGGTTTGCTTGCTGTAACAACAAGACAAATATTCAGGGCAGCTATTTATTTGTTGTTTTCCTTGATCGGGATCGCTGGATTTTATTTCTGGTTGTCTTATGAATTTATAGCAGCAGTTCAAATTGTAGTATATGTAGGAGGAATTGTGGTGCTGATCATTTTCTCTATTTTCTTAACCCAACAATCAGGAGAAGAATTGCCTAAACAAAATTTTGGTAGAGTACTGTTTGCTGCATTGGCTGCTTTTTGTGGCTTTGCATTGACCATTGTTCAAGTATTTCAACATTCATTCAAAGGAAACAATACAGATCCATTGGCACCTACTGTAGAAAATATCGGTAAAAAAATGTTGACTGTTAATGATAGTGGTTACGCATTGCCATTTGAAGTTGTATCGATATTGTTATTAGCAGCCCTTATTGGGTGTATTGTAATTGCCATTCAAAATAAACCAGCAATCAAATAATGGAACCAGGACTCGACCATATACTATTTATAAGCATTGCACTTTTCTTTATTGGTGTATTTGGTTTTTTCACCAGAAGAAATTTGATCACGATGTTAATGAGTATTGAACTGATTTTAAATAGTGTCAACTTAAATTTTATTGCATTTAACAAGTATATGTGGCCAGGTAAAATGGACGGATTGTTCTTTTCCATTTTTATTGTTGCCATTGCAGCTGCGGAAGCAGCCGTTGCTATAGCCATCATCATTAATTTATACAGGAGTCACCAATCGATAGATGTGGAGACGGCCGAAGACTTAAAGTATTAAACAGTTATGCCAAATGTTCTAAATATATTATTGATTCCTTTATTGCCATTGGTTAATTTTTTATTGCTGGGGCTTTTTGGTAAATCCTATCTTAAAAAAACGGCAGGTTTCGTTGGAACTATATTAATGTTGGCATCGGCATTTTTGGCTTTTCAAACTGCTTATGAATACTTTTTTGTTTATGGAAAAGTAGGAGAAGTTTACCAGCAATTAATACCATTGAAATTAACCTGGCTTGTTTTTGCTCCAGGTATGCAAATAGATATGGGATTGATGATCGATCCTATTTCGGTGATGATGTTAATTGTTGTAACGTTTATTTCATTGATGGTTCATGTATATAGTTTGGGTTATATGAAAGGCGATGAGCGATTGCCAATTTATTATTCCTTTTTGGGATTGTTTACTTTTTCTATGTTGGGCCTGGTGCTAGCTACCAATATTTTTCAGATGTATATTTTCTGGGAATTGGTGGGTGTTTCATCGTTCTTATTAATTGGATATTATTACGATAAGCCTAGCGCGGTTGCAGCTTGTAAAAAAGCATTTATTGTAACCCGATTTGCCGATTTCGGTTTCTTGATCGGGATTCTCATTTTTTCTAGTTCTGCAGGAAGTTTTGATATACCCACTTTAATTGCCACTTTAACATCACCAGAATCTGCCGAATTAAAAACAGCCATTGGGTATTCGTTTTTAGGCGTTTCCGCTATTACATGGGGAGCGATATTGATTTTCATAGGTGGTGCAGGTAAGAGTGCATTATTCCCTTTGCATATTTGGTTACCCGATGCAATGGAAGGACCAACGCCAGTTTCGGCATTGATCCATGCAGCAACCATGGTAGTAGCTGGGGTTTATTTAGTAGCTAGGTTATTTCCCATTTTCGCTATCGCAACGCCGGGTGTGTTGGAAATTGTTGGTTGGGTAGGTGTAGTATCTGCGGTTATCGCGGCTATTATTGCCTGTACACAAACTGATATTAAAAGAGTATTGGCTTATTCTACCATGTCGCAAATAGGGTTTATGATATTTGCATTAGGCGTTTCAAAATATGGGGGAGAAGAAGGCCTTGGATATACGGCATCTCTATTTCATTTATTTACACATGCTATTTTTAAAGCATTGTTATTTTTAGGCGCAGGTGCAGTGATACATTATGTTCATAGCAACGAAATGAGCAATATGGGTGGATTAAGAAAACAAATGCCCATCACGCATGTTAGTTTTTTAATCGCCTGCTTGGCCATTGCAGGTGTTCCTCCATTTGCGGGTTTCTTTAGTAAAGAAGAAATTTTGCTCGCTGCATTTGAGCACAATCCCGTTATTTATTATATCGCCTTATTTACATCAGGACTTACCGCTTTTTATATGTTCCGATTGTATTTCAGTATTTTCTGGAATCAACCATATGTAGCGCATCACGAAAATGGACATGAAAATGAAAGCCATGGTGAAGGTGGTTGGGTAATGATGTTGCCATTGATTCTATTGGCAATTGGCTCAGGAGTAGCAGGCTTTATTCCTTTTGGTCATTTTATCAGTTCAGATAGTCATCTATTGGAATTGCCATTTCATCTGTCTTTCTCCATTGCACCAGTGCTCATTGGTGTTGTAGGAATTTCCATTGCTTTTGTTTTGTATAAAACAAAGAATGATCGTGCTCAAAAAATCAGTGAACAGTTTAATGTCATTTACCAACTAGCGTATCACAAATTATATATCGACGAGTTGTATTTATTTTTTACTAAAAAAGTAGTTTTTAATTTGATCGGAAGAATTACTGCTTGGGTAGATAAAAATATTGTAGATGGTTTTATTAATGCAACAGGAACTATTACTCAGCATCTGTCTGAAGCAATAAAAAAGCTACAGTCAGGTAAAGTGCAGCAATATGGTATTTACTTTTTCACCAGTGTAATAGTGATTGTTGTTGTTTTTTTATATGTATGGAATTAATTCAGCTAAATAAGTATTGATGAATCTATTATTACTTTTATGCCTTCCATTGTTTACCGCAGTATTGGTATTAATGGTGCCCACTAAGCAACAAGTAAGATGGGTGTCATTTGTAGGTGCTACTGCACAATTGATCGCCGCTTTCTTGTTGTTTTTTGCTTACAGAGCAGAAATTGCTGCACATAATAGTGCCCAATTTTTATTTGAAGTGAACTATCCATTAATTCAATCATTCAATATTCATTTTCATTTAGGGGTAGACGGAATTTCTGTTGCCATGATATTGTTGACTTCATTTGTGGTGGTTGCTGGGATATTGGTCTCTTGGAATATCGAAAAAATGACCAAGGAGTTTTATTTTTTATTGATCTTATTGTCTTTAGGTGCCTATGGATTTTTCCTTTCCTTGGATTTATTTGTTTTATTCTTCTTTTTAGAAATGGCCGTTATTCCAAAGTATTTACTCATTGGTATTTGGGGTAGTGGAAAAAAAGAATACAGCGCCAATAAATTAGCATTGATGTTAATGGGTGGATCTGCATTGATCTTGGTAGGCATACTTGGGTTATATTTTGTTGGCGGTCACGAATTCAATATCAGTAATCTTTCCAAGATCAATATTGCAACAGAATACCAGCATTTGATATTCCCATTCTTATTTGTAGGCTTTGGTGTTTTTACAGCGCTATTTCCGTTTCATACATGGGTGCCCGATGGTCACTCTTCTGCACCTACAGCAGGTTCTATGTTTTTAGCGGGTATATCCATGAAACTGGGCGGTTATGGATGTTTACGTGTTGCCATCTATTTATTACCTGAAGGAGCAAAAGAATATGCACATATCATTATCATTCTTTCAACAATTGCCATACTCTATGGTGCTTTCGTTACGATGATGCAAAAGGATATGAAATACATGAACGCCTATTCTTCCATTAGCCATGTTGGATTTAGTTTATTGGCAATGGCCATGCTCACTCAAACAGCTATTACTGGGGCATTGATGCAAATGGTATCTCATGGATTAATGACAGCCCTATTTTTCGCTGTGATCGGAATGATCTATGATAGAACACATACGAGAATGGTGGACGAAATGGGAGGCTTGATGAAAGTAATGCCATTTATTACTACTGTATTGTTTTTAGTTGGGTTATGTTCTTTAGGATTGCCAGGCTTATCTGGATTTGTAGCTGAAATGACTGTATTTGTTGGTTCTTGGCAGGTAGATGATTGGTTTCATCGATCTGCAACTATTGCCGCAATCATGTCGATTGTTGTAACAGCAGTGTATATATTAAGAGCGATCGGTTCTGTTGCAATGGGGCCGATCAAAAACAAATCTTATCTGGAATTGAAAGACGCAACATGGAATGAAAAATTGGCTGCAGTAATTCTGCTGGTCGGTATTTTAAGTATTGGTATTGCACCGAATTGGTTGAACAATCTTTTGCAACCCGCTGCTGAAATAATCACTAATAGAATTACGGGCAAATAAAATCTAAAAGGATGAATGTATTTTTTCACTTAATGAAGACCGAACTGATTGTAACGATCATTCTATTCTTACTGCTCTTTATTAAATTGGGTAAGGAAAGAACGAATGAACAACTATTGCCTTTTATTCAATTTGCCTTATTGGTCAATTTTATAGCAAGCTGCTGCTTTAATGAGGATGGAAGTCTTTTTGGAGATATGTTCTATACCAATTCATTAATTGCTTTTGAGAAAAGTATATTGAGTTTAGGAGTGTACTTGATTTCTATGCTTTCAACTGATTGGTTAAAAAAGACCGATCATTTGCCTGAATTTTTTATACTCATGCTATCTGCATTATTGGGTATGTGTATGCTGTTGTCGAGTGGTAATTTATTGATCTTTTATTTGTCATTAGAATTGGCAACTATTCCAATCGCAGCTATGTCTAATTTTGATTTGTTGAAGAAGCGTTCTTCGGAAGCGGCCATGAAAATGGTTCTCTCTTCTGCTTTTTCTTCGGGTATATTATTGTTTGGTATTTCATTGATCTACGGAATTACTGGTACCATTAGTTTTGCGGAATTGCCAAAGTTGTTAGATGGTTCTCCTTTGTTGATCATGGCATTTATATTTTTGTTCAGTTCATTTGCATTTAAGTTGTCGATTGTGCCCTTCCATTTATGGACTGCCGATGTATATGAAGGATCGCCTATAGCTGTTACTTCCTTTCTTTCAGTGGTATCAAAAGGAGCTATTGCTTTTGTATTATTAACTGTGTTGTCTGGGGTATTTCAATCGATGCAAGGCACCTGGTATGTATTGATTGTTGCTTTGTCTGTTGCATCTATGATCATCGGAAATCTATTTGCATTGCGTCAACAAAATATCAAAAGATTCTTGGCATTTTCTTCGATTGCCCAGGTTGGATTTATATTAGTGGGCGTGAGCGGAAATAGCAATATTGGAATTTCTTCTGTTGTTTATTTTATACTCATTTATATGGTGTCTAATTTGGCAGCATTTGGAGTAGCATCTGTTATAAGTGAACAAACAGGAAAAGAAAATATTGATGACTATAGAGGATTGTATCAAAAAAACCCATTGTTAAGTTGGGTGCTTGCCTTGGCATTATTTTCTTTAGCAGGTATTCCGCCTACAGCAGGCTTTTTTGGCAAACTGTATTTGTTAACTACAGGAGGAGCGAAGGGATCTTATTTGTTTATTAGTATTGCTGCTTTGAATATGATCATTTCCTTGTTTTATTATTTAAGGGTAGTGAGGGCAGTATTTATCGATAAAAATGATCAGCCAATAGAAAAACTCCAAGTGCAAATGCCCGTAAAATTAGGGTTGCTTATTTGCAGTGCGGGTATTGTGTTGTTTGGTATCATGGGTTGGATCTTCGATTATATAGAATCATTACATTAATTCAGATTATGGCTATTAATAAGAATCACGAGTTTGAAGAATTAGATGGCATTAAATGCGGCATTGTTGAAAAGAATGCTACACAAGCAAGGGCCGATTTTTTAAAACAACTATTGACCTTCAATGGGTTTGAAGTATTGGTAGTTCCAAGCCCTGCACCAAAAGCTGCACCAGCTCCTGCACTTGCCGCTGCACCAGCTCCTGCTGCAGATGCTGCAACAGAAAACGCAGATGCTCAACCGGCAGCTGCACCCGCTGTTGAAGTGCCTACTTCTTTTACCGTTGGAGTGACCGATTATACTTTTAATTCTACCAATGCTATTTTTGGACGTTTGCTAAAAACCCCAAATGGTCATGTAGTAACGCAGGCTTACTGGTTACAAAAAGAGGCAGAAAGCCACGATGAAGTTCCTTACTACGATTTCAAATAAGAGAATAATTATTGACTGATTAGTTTTATATAATTGGCTCTTTCGTATGCAGTAGGGTCGGCAATATTTTGCTGACTCATTATTCCTTTAAAAGCATCGATCGAATCAAATCCCATCATATACATCCAGTCTTGTAGTTCTTTATTCATCATCTTTAAATAGGGGATACCATTTTTGTATAAGGTAGATGCAGTCATTACCGCATCGGCCCCTGCCAATAAATACTTGATCACTTCCGAAGCACTTTGCACACCGGTTGTTGCTGCCAATGACAAGTGAAGTTTTCCGTACAAAATACCAAGCCAAGATAAGGGCAATCTGATTTCACTTGGGTCGCTATAATTCAAATCGGTTTTGATCAATAATTCATTGATGTCAAAATCAGGTTGATAAAACCGATTGAATAACACCAGGGCATCTGCACCAGCTTCTTGCATACGCAAGCACATATTTCCGGTTGAACTGAAGTAAGGATTTATTTTAACGGCTACTGGTATAGTCACCGCTTTTTTTACCGATTGAATAATATTCAAATAACGCTGCTCTACTTCTGAAGATGAAACTGAAATATCTCCCGGAATAAAAAATATATTTACTTCAACGGCATCTGCACCAGCTTCTTCCATTTTTTTGGAATAGTCGATCCAGCCATCTGCGCAGATACCATTCAATGATCCAATGATCGGGATGCTTACGCTTTCTTTTGCTTGACGAATATTTTCCAGGTATTCATCGGTGCCCATATTGTATTCTTCGAGGTCGGGGAAATAATCCAATGCCTCAGCAAAAGAATCGGTAGTAGCAGAAATGATGTTTTTTATTTTTAATTCTTCTTTTTTAATTTGTTCTTCGAATAAGGAGAATAGCACTACTGCACCTGCGCCATAGTCTTCCATTTTTTTAATGTTATCTAATTGATTCGACAATGTACATGCCGAAACAATAATGGGCGAATTCAATGTTAAACCCATGTAATTGGTCTGTATTTTCATTTAGGACAATTTAATTTATGCAATTGGTACAAAATCACTTGCTTTTTTAGTGGCTAATTCTTCGTAGGTCTTCCATTTAAGATTTACCAGATCTTGAGCATGCTTCATTAATTTTTCAGCTGACTCCGGATTAGTGACAGTTAAAACCTTATACCTTAATTCGTTGTAAGCATAATCTTTCAAACTAATGGTTGGCCTTGGAGAATCGAGCACAAATGGATTTTGATTTTTCTTTCTTAAAGTAGGATTGTATCGGATCAAAGGCCAGTGACCAGAAGCAACTGCTTTATTTTGTTGACTCAATCCATCTTTTAAATCGTAGCCATGTGCAATGCAATGACTATATGCTAAGATCAGTGCAGGTCCATCATAGGCTTCTGCTTCTCGCATGGCCAATAAAGTTTGTTGTGGATTTGCACCAAAAGCTACTCGTGCAACATATACGTTGCCATAAGAAATAGCTTGCATGGCCAAATCTTTTTTACCACCCGATTTTCCGCCAGCAGCAAATTTTGCAGTAGCCGCTGTTGGTGTAGATTTGGATGATTGGCCACCTGTATTGGAATACACTTCTGTATCTAACACCAAGATCTTAATATTTCTGCCACTTGCTAATGCATGGTCTAAGCCTCCATAGCCAATATCATAAGCCCAACCATCTCCACCTACTAACCAAACTGATCTTCTGACCAATTGATCTGCAACAGATAATAGGTGTGCGGCCGCAGGAGAATGCATAGTGCTCAATTGCTCTTTCAATAATTTAACCCTCAATTGTTGTTTAATTAGATCTGATTCTAATTTTTGAGGAGCATCCATCAATGCTTTGATAGTATCGGCTCCGAGTTCATTGGTTAATTCATTTAAATATTGTTTGGCTAATACCAGTTGATTGTCGGCAGTGATTCTCATGCCCAATCCAAATTCTGCATTGTCTTCGAATAATGAATTAGACCAAGCTGGGCCTCTGCCATCTTTATTGACAGTCCAAGGAGTTGTTGGTAAATTTCCACCGTAGATAGAAGAACAACCTGTTGAATTGGCAATGAGTAAACGCTCTCCAAATAATTGAGATAATAATTTTAAATAAGGTGTTTCACCGCATCCAGCACATGCACCAGAGAATTCAAATAAAGGTTCTAAAAACTGAGCGCCATGCACGGTAGAAAAATCGATGCTTGAACGATCATTCCAAGTGAGGTTCTCAAAGAATTGAATATTGTCTTGTTCTTTTTCAATGATCGGATCTTTCTCGCCTAAGTTGATTGCTTTGATCGATCTGTTTTCGGGATTGGTTGCAGGACAAACTTCCACACATAAATTACAACCAGTACAATCTTCTAAATATACTTGTAAAGTGTACTTTGTTTCAGGAAATCCTCTTGCATTGATTGGCGCGTTTTTAAATCCTTCAGGTGCATCTTTGAGATAATCTTTATGATAGAATTTTGCCCTGATTACACTGTGCGGACAAACATAAGCGCAATTGCCACATTGTATACAATCGTTAGGTTCCCAAATGGCCACTCTATTTGATACATTTCTTTTTTCCCATTGAGTAGTGCCACTCGGATAGGTTCCATCAATAGGCATTGCACTTACTGGTAATTGATCACCATGGTCGGCCATCATCACCGCAGTTACATTTTTTACAAAATCGGGAGCTTTATTTGAAACAGTGAACAGATCATGGTCTGCAGCTGATGATACAGTAGGATAGCTTACTTCGAACATATTGGCCAATGTTGCATCTACTGCCTGAAAATTTTGATCAATTACTTTTTGCCCTTTTTTGAAATAGGTTTTTTCAATCGCTTTTTTAATTTGCTTGATGGCATCTTCTCTTGGAAGAACACCAGATAATGCAAAGTAGCAGGTTTGCATGATGGTATTGATCCTGCCACTCATGCCATTGTCTTTGGCAACAGTAGTTGCATCAATTACATAGAAATGAATTTTTTTATTGATGATCATTTTTTGAACTTGACCAGTTAATTTACTCCATACTTCGTCTTTATTATAAGGACTATTGAGTAAAAAAATGGCGCCATCGCTGGCATACTCCAGCATTTCTACTTTTTCTGTGAAATTGAATTGATGACAAGCAATAAAATCTGCTTTTGAAATTAAATAAGGTGCACGAATAGGATGGGGCCCAAATCTTAAATGCGAAACCGTTCTGGCACCAGACTTTTTTGAATCGTACACAAAATAACCTTGCCCAAATAATTCGGTATTCTCTCCAATTATTTTAATGGTATTTTTATTGGCACCTACTGTACCGTCGGCACCTAAACCAAAGAATAATCCTTGACGCCACTCTGATTCATCTAATTTATAATTAGGGTCATAGGATAAACTCAAATGAGTGACATCATCGTTAATACCAACGGTGAAACCATTTTTTGGTTGATCTTTTTTCAATTCATCAAATACTGCTTTCACCATGGCAGGAGTAAACTCTTTAGAAGAGAGCCCATATCTTCCGCCAATTAGTTTGGGTAATTGTTTGATTTTTCCTTGTTGCAATGCGTCCACTAAACAAGCCAACACATCTTGGTACATGGGTTCTCCAGAAGCCCCCGATTCTTTTGTTCTATCTAGTATGGCAATTGATTTTACCGAACTTGGTATGGCTTTAATCAAATGATCTAATGAGAAAGGTCTGTATAAACGAACTTGAATGACCCCTGTTTTTTCTCCATTTTTATTCAATGCTTTAACGGTTTCGTCTACCGTTTCTCCACCAGAACCCATGATGATAATGATGCGTTCTGCATTGGCATCACCACTGTATTGAAAGAGTTCATATTTTCTGCCAGTCATTGCAACGAATTCATTCATTATGTCTTCTACAATCATTGGCATATTATTGTAAAAAGAATTCACTGTTTCTCTGCCCTGAAAATACACATCCGGATTTTGAGCCGTTCCTCTAATGAAGGGATGCTCCGGATTCAATCCTCTATTTCTATGCGCAATTACTAACTCATCTGGAATCATCGATTTGATTTGCTCGTCGGATAATATTGACAATTTATTTACTTCGTGAGAAGTTCTAAATCCATCAAAAAAATGTACAATCGGAATTCTCGATTTTAATGTTGCTGCTTGGGCAATGAGTGCAAAATCATGCGCCTCTTGCACATTGGCCGAACTAAGTAATGCAAAGCCTGTGGTTCTTGCAGCCATTACATCTTGGTGATCGCCAAAAATAGAAAGTCCTTGTGCAGCCAAAGATCTTGCTGCCACATGAAAAACAGTAGCAGTTAATTCTCCAGCAATTTTATACATGTTGGGCAACATTAACATCAAACCCTGTGATGCAGTAAAAGTAGTGGTTAAAGATCCTGTTTGTAAAGCACCATGCACCGTTCCTGCAGCACCACCTTCGCTCTGCATTTCCATTACATCGGGAACAGATCCCCAAATATTTTTAACTCCTTTAGAAGACCATTCGTCTGCCAGTTCTGCCATGGTAGAGGAGGGCGTAATAGGATAGATGGCACAAATTTCATTTACCCGATACGCTATGTATGCAGCAGCTTCATTGCCATCGATGGTTGCAATTGAATTTTTTTTATTCGACATTGTTGATTGAATTTTTGGGTTCAGGAATCATTTCTATTGCATGACAGGGGCATTGCTCATAGCATACACCACAACCTGTACATGCATCTAAATTGAATTTGTATCGATTGCCTTTTCCTAGTTTAATAATGGCATCTTCTGGGCAAGCTCCAAAACATCCATCACACTCAAAGCAATTGCCACAACTTAGGCAACGCTGTGCTTCGAATGTTGCTTCTGCTTCTGTTAATCCACTAATGATTTCCTCAAAATTTTGAACAGCTATTTTTGGATCCTTTTTTTCTTGGGCTTTTTGTGGAGCATCGGTTTTATACCACATATGCAATTTGCGATAGCCAGCAGTTGGATGTTTCTCTGCTTTGATAAAAGTTTGGTTCTTGACATAGCTATCAATATACCTCGCCGCTTTTTTTCCTTGTCCAATAGCAATGGTGCTACTGCGCATTTCGGCAGGCAACATATCTCCACCAGCAAAAATTCCCTTTGCACCAGTCATTCTTTGCGAGTCGATGGAAACCGTTCCATCTGCATTAATGGTAATTTCCGGTATGCTCGTTAAGAAATTGGAATCAGTTTCTTGTCGATTCGCAATAATTAATACATCTGCATCAACAGTAACCCATTCATCGGTTCCAATTAATTTACCTTTTTCGATGAGTTGTTTTTCAAATACTACTTGTTTGTTTTTTACTTTACTGAGTTGATGTTGTAATTGCACGTCAACTCCTTCAGCTAATGCATCTTCGGTTTCATAATCATGAGCGGGCATCATTTTTTTATCGCCCGGATAATACACCGTTACATCCGATCCAAACCTTTTGATCATTCTGGCTAAATAGAGTGCTAATTTTCCTCCACCATAAACCACTACTTTCTTTTGTATATAGGGAGAGGTGTAAGATTGTATTTCTTTAAAAAATGCAAAGGCATCTTTTATATAAACTGATTGGTCGTTCTCGAAAATTTCTTGCTGAATTAAGTGTGCACCGATAGACAGATACACCGCATCGTAATGGCCATTCTCTTTTTCTTCTTGAATGTCTTTGACTGTATAATTTAACCGAACGTTAATACCCATGTTGATGATTCGATCGATCTCCGCTGCGAGAATTTCTTTAGGCAATCGATAAGAGGGAATACCTGAATACAATAAGCCACCTAACTGACCACTGGCTTCCACAAGATCTACCTCATGCCCCATTCTTTTTAATTGATAAGCTGCAGATAAACCACTGGGTCCGGCACCTACAATCAATACTTTTTTACCAGTATTATTTTTTTCATATCGGATAGGCCAATTCAGCCGAATAGCTTCATCTCCAATAAAACGTTCAACTGCATGTATATTGATGGTTTTGTCAATATGGTTTCTATTGCATCCAGTTTCGCAGGGCTTCACACAAATTCTTCCCATAGTGGCAGGGAATGGGTTGTCGGCAACAATGGTTTGGAAAGCCTCATAAAAATCACCTGCTTGTGCAAATGCTAGCCAGGCTTGAATATTTTCTCCCGAAGGGCAGGCACTATTGCAGGGGGGCATAAAATCTACATAGAGTGGTATGCGGTTTCTTAAATGACCAGTTCCTTCAGCATGCGCATGAAGGTCAATCGCTTTGGTGATATCAGTTTCAGCCATAAAACAGGTTTATTAAAACGGTTTTAAATTGTACTGTGAAGCTAGAAATAGATAGGATTGTGGACTATGACATTCAACAAAGCCAAATATGAGAATTATCATGTTCGCCTTTTTCATGGGGTTATAATGGTCCTTTTGTAACTTTAATTAAATTCTTAGTTCAAGTATTGAAGCGAATGAGTAAAATGAAGGATCATTTCAATGAATTAGCAGCCCTGTTAGAGGGCGAATTGTTTTTTGATGAATCACCTCAACACCAGGTGCAGTTATTGGCATATTCTACGGATGCATCTGTATATCAGGAAAAGCCATTGGCAGTTGCATTGCCTAAGACGGTTTCAGACATTCAAGCTTTGATTCATTTTGCCAATGAACAATCAATCACGCTTATACCAAGAGCAGCAGGAACATCTTTAGCCGGACAAGTAGTGGGTAACGGATTGGTAGTAGATATCTCTAAATATTTTAACCAGATCATCGAAGTAAATGTTGCCGAGAAATGGGTGCGTGTGCAAGTGGGCGTAATTAGAGACGATTTAAATCACTATCTAAAAGGATTTGGTTTGATGTTTGGCCCTGAAACTTCTACGGCCAATCGGGCAATGATCGGGGGTATGGTGGGTAATAATTCTTGTGGATTGCATAGCATTGTTTGGGGAGCAACAAGAGATCATTTGTTGGAAGCCAATATTGTTTGGAGTGACGGATTCATTTCGGTTATTGGTGAAGAGTCTATAGAACAGAGCATTGCAGCTGTAGGCATGAAAGGGGAAGTGTATTCAGCCTTGCATGCATTATTGGATGATGCACATCATCAACAATTGATAAAAGAAAATTTTCCGGCAGCCAATGTAGTGAGAAGAAATACGGGATATGCATTGGATTATTTGCTGCAAATGCAACCCTATAATGGGGAAGGCGCTCCTTTTAATTTGTGCAAATTAATTGCAGGGTCGGAAGGAACACTGGCATTTATTACCGAAGTGAAATTGAATTTAATGGATCTGCCTCCTAAAGAAGTGGGTGTTGTTTGTATACATTGTAATTCTATAGATGAATCTTTAAGGGCCAATATCATTGCATTGAAGCATGGGCCAATGGCATCGGAACTGGTAGATAAATTCATCATGGATTTTACCATTGGTCATCGGGAGTATCATAAGAACCGATTTTTTATTGAAGGAGATCCCAAGGCATTGTTGATGGTAGAGTTTATGGAGACAAGCAAAGAAATACTCCATCAAAAAATTGAACAACTTATTGGCGATTTAAAGGCGGCGGGAAGAGGATATGCATACCCTGTATTGTACAATGCCGATACCAAATTTGCCTGGGATATTCGCAAAGCAGGATTGGGTTTGCTCAGAAATTTAAAAGGAGATTCGCAGCCAGTGAACTTAATAGAGGACTGCGCCGTGTCTACCGATGATCTTCCTGATTATATTGCAGACCTGGCCCTATTGTTAGAACGCTATGGAGTGCAAGCATCTTATTATGCCCATGCAGGTGCAGGAGAATTGCATGTAGAGCCCATCATCAATTTAAAAACAACAGAAGGCTTGGCACAGTTCAGGGGAATACTTGCAGAAACAGCAGCGCTGGTAAAAAAATATAATGGATCATTGTCGGGAGAACATGGAGATGGAAGATTGCGTGGTGAATTTATTGCCAGCATGGTAGGAGAGGAAACCAATGCCTTATTTAAACAGGTAAAAAATATTTTTGATCCGAAAGGAATTTTCAATGCAGGAAAAATTACGAATACACCTGCCATGGATACTCATTTAAGGGTGCAGGAAAAAAATAGAAGTGAACTAAGCAATAGCATTTTTGATTTTTCGGAGGATGGAGGCATATTGAGATTGGCAGAAAAATGTTCGGGCTCTGGAGATTGCAGAAAATCGGAGATCAGTGGCGGTTTGATGTGCCCTAGTTATATGGCTACCCGAAAAGAAAAAGATACTACGAGGGCAAGAGCTAATTTGCTCAGACAGTTTTTAAGCAATGAAAGTGATCTGCATCCTTATGATCATGATGAGATCAAAGAAGCCATGGATCTCTGTTTGAGCTGTAAGGGATGTAAGATAGAATGCCCGTCGAGTATAGATATTACCAAGATGAAGGCAGAGTTTTTGCAACATTATTATGATGCCAATGGAACACCGCTGCGTGCAAAAATGATCGGTGGATTTTCTGGACAGATGAAATTGGCTTCGCGATTTTCTTGGGTGTATAATTTGGTTTTTGATACACCATGGTTGCGCAGGATCGCCAATAATTTAGTGGGCTTTCATCCGGAGAGAACCATGCCATTGTTGTCTGCAACTACTTTAAAAAAATGGCATGCTCAAAGAAATAAATCAACTGCGAATAAAATTGCTGCCGGTGCCAAGCAAGTGTATTTTTTCTGTGATGAGTTTAGCAATTATTTAGATGTTGCCATTGGGCAGAAAACCATTTTGTTGTTAGAAGCATTGGGATATGAAGTGATTATTCCGAATCATTTGGAGAGTGGAAGAACTTATTTGTCTAAAGGTTTGGTAAGAAAAGCCAAAACGATCATCAATCAAAATATTGAATTGCTGGGAGGATTGATTGATGAAGCGCATCCTTTGATTGGCATAGAACCTTCGGCCATATTGACTTTGAGGGATGAGTATATTGATCTGGCAGAACCATCCAATAAAGCCACCTCTAAAAAAATAGCGGCATCTGTTTTTACCATCGAAGAGTTTATTGCCGCTGAAGTTTCCAAAGGAACTATTCATTCCAGCCTATTTCATAAGGAAGCAAAAAATATTGCTTTTCACGGGCATTGTTATCAAAAAGTATTGTCTTCGCAGGATAGCATTAAAAATATTTTGAGCTTGCCCATCAATTATACATTAGCTGTAATACCATCGGGTTGTTGCGGAATGGCGGGATCTTTTGGTTATGAGAAAGAGCATTATGAAGTATCGCAGCAAGTAGGGGAGTTGGTATTGTTTCCTGCCGTGCGTAAATTATCTCCCAATCATATTATTGCTGCTGCAGGAACTTCTTGCAGGCACCAGATCAAAGATGGTACACAAGTGCATGCCCTGCATCCGGTGGAGATTTTGTACGATGCGCTGATAAAATAGTGCGGATTAAATAAATTTATTTTCCTTCATCCATTGTTTAGCCAGATCAAACCATTTTACTAATGTTGAAGTATTGTTCAATCCAAAGCCATGACCACCCGCTTCAAAAATATGGAGGGTAGATTTTACTTTATTAGCTCCAAGCTCTTTATGCATTCTGATGCTATTAATTACAGGAACTGTTTTATCGTCTTTAGCATGAAAGATAAATGCAGGAGGAGTTTGTGGGGTTACTTGTAGTTCGGAAGAGTAAAGTAATACATTTTCTGTGGAAGGTTTTTTCCCGATCAATCGGTCTCTGGAACCTTTATGGCAGATAGAATCATTCATACTAATAACAGGATATCCTAGTATCATAAAATCAGGTCTTAGATTTGTTTTTGAAGTATTCTCAATATAACTGGTTTGAAATTTTGTAGCGAGTGAACTTGCCAAATGTCCACCAGCAGAAAAGCCGATTACACCCACATGGTTTTTATCGATGCCATATTCCTTTGCATGGTCTCGAATGTATTTGATGGCTTGTTGCGCATCCATGAGTGGTACCATTTCTCTACTGCTCATACATGTATCGTTAGGAAGACGGTATTTAAGAATGAAGGCAGTAACGCCAATAGAATTAAAAGCTTTCGCAATTTCTTCTCCCTCGTGTTCTACCACTACCCTGGAATATCCACCACCAGGGCAAATGAGTATAGCTGTTTTAAGTGCATTTTGTTTTTCTGGAATATATACGGTAACGGTAGGTGTAATGATATTGGCAAAATAGAGTTTACCACTGGGATTTTTACCCGTGTAAGTAGTTAAAGTGCATGGAATGGCATTGGGTATTTTACCAGTATAGATGGGTATTTCATTTTGGGCCATGGTATTAAACATTATAATTAAACCAAAAACAGTGGAAATTAATTTCATAGTAAAAAAATGGTTTTTGTTTGTCCCCAAACTATTGGAGCGTTAGTTAATGAAGGTTGTGTAAGAAGGTCCTGACTCAATAAAAGGATAAAAGCAAATGCTGAGAGCCAATAATATTTGGCTATATTGAATAAATAGGAACGCGTTGAGCTTGACATTAGTGAAATAGTTAGGATAAAGATAATCAAGAACCGATCAAAACAACAATAAGGATTCAATGGAAAAGTGGAAAATATTTGCCATCATTTCAATGCTTTTTGCAGGGCTAACATCTGTTATTGCCAAATTTGGAATGAAAAATTTAAGCAGTGATGTTGCCTTAAGCATTAGAACGATCGTTGTATTTGCCATTATAACTGCAAATGCTTTTTTATTAAACAATGCATGGTCGGAAATTAAAACAGCGCCTAAGAGTAATTGGATCTTTTTGGCTATCTCTGGTATTACCACTTCCTTGTCATGGATCTTTTATTACCGAGCCATGAAAGAGGGGCCGGTTTCTTATGTAGCCAGTATCGATAAAGCCAGTATTGTAGTTACGTTGTTGCTTTCATTCATTATATTGAAAGAACCGATGTCTGCTAAAGTTTTAGCAGGGGCAGGGTTAATATTAGTAGGTATGGTGATACTGATTTGGAAATAAGTTGGTTCCCCATTTTCCTATTCTCCCTCCGTATTTCTACGTGGTTAATTAATCGCTTTTTTGGATAATTTTAATGATAAAATAATTATCCAATGACTTTAGTGTTTTTTGTTATCCTCTATGTTTTCGCTTTGGTTTTGATTATGGTAATTAATGCCTATTTTCTGAGGTGGGTATTTAGAATTAATCATTTAGCAAAGTCTGCAGAAAAAGCCAGTCTTTTCATGCAACTGATGGCCAGAAAAATGGGAATGACCGATGAAGAGTTGCAAGAAATAGAGGAGCATGTGGGAAGGAAATATTAAGGTTTTGGGGATTATAGCTGGTGGTTATAATTTAAAGAATGTGATTAGACAATATAAAAAGTATAAGATCAATATTGTGCCATCAAAAATAGAAAATGTATAACTGTATTTACGCTACGACAATACAAAAAGTATAATATCAACTCCTTGAACTTTAAAGCCATTTTTTTGATAATTATTGGAGACTGCCGTATATTTAAGTGTTAGCTGCACCCCTATTATCAACACTCTAACAGTTAAAGCATTATTTTTGCTTAACTTTTAAACTATGACAATTGTGACGAAAAATAGCAAGAGTTTTATAGCAGGACTTTTGACTGCGACCGCAGCTTCACTTTGTTGCATCACACCAGTTTTAGCATTATTGGGTGGAGCAAGTGGACTTGCTTCTTCATTTTCGTGGATTGAACCTTTTAGACCTTACTTAATTGGGCTGACCGTTTTAGTTTTTGCATTTGCGTGGTATCAAAAACTTAAACCACAAAAACAAGTGGACTGCGATTGTGAAGCAGACAATAAAAAAACATTTTGGCAATCAAAATCATTTTTAGGAATTGTTACAGTAGTTGCAGGATTACTAATTTCTTTCCCTTATTATGCAAAAGCATTTTATCCAAAACCACAAGAAATAAAAGTTTTAGTAGTGGACAAAACAAATATACAAGAAGCAGTTTTTAAAATCAAAGGAATGTCTTGCGAAAGTTGCACCCAACACGTAAACAGCGAAATTTCAAAAGTGAAGGGAATTGTTGAATTTCAAACTTCTTATGAAAATGCAAACAGCACTGTAAAGTTTGACAATAGCAAAACTTCTGTTGACAGCATTGCAGCAGCAATTAACAGCACAGGTTATAAAGTAGTTTCACAAACCGTAACAACCAACTAATGACAAAAACTATCATACTTCAATCAATAATTACTTGCCCTGCTTGTAGACACAGACAAGAAGAAACAATGCCAACTGACGCTTGCCAATATTTTTACGAGTGTACAAGTTGCAAGACAAGACTTAAACCAAACCAAGGCGACTGTTGTGTTTATTGCAGTTACGGGACAGTAAAATGTCCACCAATTCAATTGGGCAAATCTTGTTGCTGACCGACAAGGGTATGCAGCTAACATAAGGCTTTGCGCAATTTGGGCTTCCACCTTTGGCCTATCATCTTTTGGTATTGCTAATCAACTTCAGTAATTTGGCTTTAGCTAATCGCGTCTATAGTGGCCAAGCCACCAGTAGGATCACAGATTATCCAAACTGCGCTAAAGGCCCTGGACGTTAGCAGCCATTAATATGAGACCATTAAAAACGATACGACTCATTTGGACTTTTTACAGAAATTTCATTTTTGTGTCATTACTTATCACAGCCACTTGTCTTAGCATTTTGTTAAAAAATGGTTTCATTGTCTTTTCTCAAATTTTCTGGTTTAAAATAATTACTCTTGGACTTACCTTTTATTTTATTAATAACTATAAACACAAAGAATTTTACTATTACCAGAATTTAGGTGTTTCTAAAGTATTGCTTTGGTCAGTGACTCTCACTCTAGACTTTTGCCTTTTCATTTTTCTTATCATTATGTTTAATTAATTTAATGGCACATAAGTTAGAAGCAGACGGCATACAACTTCATTTTGGTAATAGGACAATTTTGTCAAACATTTACTTAAAGTGTGAGACTGGTAAAATAACAGGCCTCTTGGGCAGAAACGGCCAAGGTAAATCCTGCTTGATGCAAATCATTTATGGAACGTTAAAGTCAGAGAAGTCTATTCGCATTGACAATGTCTCATAC
>JANOZT010000050.1:0-2851 GCA_031429515.1 Sphingobacteriia bacterium | reverse complement strand
ATTGTTCCCGATGGTTACTCCTTCACAAATAAAACTATGTGATTGAATTTTACAGGAATCTCCCACTGTAACATTTTTTTGTATCTCCACAAATGGTCCTATAAAAACATCATCGCCAATGGTACATTCATATAAATTGCATGGATGAATAACTGTAACATTTTTTCCGAATTGAACATCGCGTATATGAGCATTGAATATTTGAAAAGGTTCAGCCATATTATTTTCGATTGCTTTTCATGATTTTTTTAATCAATGTGATAATTTGCTTTGCTTCGAAAGGGCTGGTATAATAAGGCTTTCCTTTGAGCAAATTATTCGCCATACTTTTATACACTTCTCCATGATTACTCATTGATCCTTTATAAGTACCATAATCATTTGCATGATTATTTTTTTGCTTCACCACTAATGGAGCGCCCTTCATAAACTGATAATCGATCTGGTTCAAATAAGTACCCCCAATTTTAGCCATCCCATGCTCGCCCATAATGGTGATCGAACCTTCTCTGTTTTGTTCAAATGCATTTACCGAGTATTGAATGGTTCCGATCAAACCATTTTTCCATTGTAGGATGGCAGCACCCTGATCATCTATTTCCATTTCCTTTCCATGTGCTACTTTATTCGCAACACCCTTCACCAAATCAGGCATTCCAAAAAACCAGATCAATAAATCGATAAAATGACTGAATTGGGTAAATAAAATTCCTCCATCCATCAATTTGGTTCCATGCCAATCATCGGAATAATAATCCGAATTTCTATTCCAAAAACAATTGATTTGAATGCTAAATAATTTTCCGAAATCACCCTTGTCCAACGCTTTTTTAACAGCAACTACCGCTGGATTAAAACGATTTTGCATGACAGTAAAAATCTGCAGATTGCTTTTTTCGGCGTATTTGATCAATCTATCTGAATGAGTTAGCGATAGCACCATGGGCTTTTCTATCAATACATTCATTTTATTCAAGAGCGCAAAACGGGCGGGATAAAAATGATGATAGTTGGGGCTACAGATTACAACTATATCTGCACGAAACCCTTCTTTAATAAAATCTTCAAGATCAATAAAATAAAGACAATTATTATTTTTTGCCCATGCTATCCCTTTTTCTTCGTCTATATCAATAACCGCTTTTAATCTACCATAGTTCAGTATATGCGGGAGATGCATAGCGCCTGCTCTTCCACAACCCACTAATACAAAGTCTAATTTTCGCATGATTATTTAAATATAATGGCAGCTTGCTCTATGCTCTCCGGCTTGCCTACATCAATTAAATCGGCGCCAGAATGATCAAATAATTTGATTGAATACTTGCTACATAGATCCAAATAAACATCGATCATCGAAAATTTGCCAGTCTGTTGAATTGCCGAAAAAATGCTATTGTTCAATACATGAATACCACTGAATGCCATTGGATAAATTCCATCTCGATTCTTCATTGTAAGTACAGGTCCTTTTTCTTCTCCGGTTGCATTGTTGCGCCATCCCACCATTTGTTGCTGTTCATTAAATAATAAACACCTGCTCGATGTTCGGTTGCTCACAGCCAATGTAGCCATTGATTTACTAGCAAGATGTTCTTGGATCATGGCCGAAAGATCCATATTAGTAAGTATGTCTACATTCATCAACACAAAATCAGCATCTGCTTTAAAATAATGTGCCGCTTTTACTAAACCTCCGCCTGTTTCTAATACTTCTTCGGTTTCATCGGAGAAATAAATTTTTGATCCCCAGCCATCATAACGCTTTGCCGCTTCCACTATCTGATCTGCAAAATGATGCACGTTAACAATTACTTCTGTGATGCCATGCGCTTGTAAATAATGCAAATTTCTTCCAAGTAATGAAACACCATTTACCTCAGCCAATGCTTTAGGATGCCTATCTGTCCAGGGTTTTAAGCGAGTACCCAATCCTGCTGCTAAAATCATTGCCTTCATAGATCAATATTTATCTAACCCAGTTTGCACTGTTTGTATGAGAGAGGTTTACTTTTACTTTATACTTGTTACGTAAATGTCTGGCTGTTTGTTCGGCAGCATAAACACTTCTATGTTGCCCGCCTGTGCATCCAAAATTAATCATTAAGTGTTCGAAATCTCTGCTCAAATAATTCTCTACGGTTATATCAATTAAATCCCAAACACTGTTCAAGTATTTGTCCATTTTGGTACGTTGTTCTAAAAAATCTTGCACTGGTTTTTCTTGTCCAGTGAGTTTTTTGTAATCATCAAATCTTCCAGGATTTAAAATACCCCGCATATCAAACATAAACCCTCCTCCATTTTCGGTGGGGTCAGACGGTAAGCCTTTCTTATAACTGAAACTATTGATCTCAATGACCAAAGGCGTTTTTTCGTTGGCCTGTGTGGCTTTGAATCGATTGATCATTTGTTCATCCACCACCAATCGCAGTACTCGATCAAATTCAGGTATTACAATTCCTACTCTTTCGTGTTCAATAAAAAATTGCAGATTATGCAATGCCAAAGGTATGCTCGATAAAAAATGTGCTTTGCGCTCGAACAGTCCCCTGAATCCATAAGCTCCTAACACTTGTAATAATCGGATCAATACATAGCCATTGTATTGACTTACAAATGTGATGCGATCAATGGGTTTCTCCAACAATGCATCTACTTGATCCATATAATAAGTCAATAGATTCTTTTTCCATTCTTCGCTCAATTCTGCTTTGGCTTGCCATAATAAGGATGCCACATCGTATTGTAAAGCACCTTTCATTCCTCCTTGGTAATCGATAAAATGAACCGCTTCTTCTTTCACAATAATATTACGGCTCTGAAAATCGCGAAACATAAAATACTTATT
>JANOZT010000049.1:0-1908 GCA_031429515.1 Sphingobacteriia bacterium | reverse complement strand
AAACCTTCAAATGAAATTTACTACACTTTTCCTCGGTTTTTCTTTTTCCCTGATGTCATGTATGGCTCAGCAATCGGATGTAAGCATTAAAACTCCTGATGGATTTTCCACTACCACCGTAGCGGCTAATTTTGGTAGGGTGAGACATATTGCTGTAAATGTAAATGGTGATATTTATATGAAGCTAAGTAAATTGGTTAATGGCAAAGGAATTATAAGATTAAGGGATAAAAACAAAGATGGTATTTTTGATGATACCCTTTATTTTGGAAATTATATTGGAACAGGTATTGCTTTAAAAAAAGGATACTTGTATGCATCCTCAAATTCTGAAGTTTTTCGTTATGCCTTAGATGCTCAACAAAATATAGTTGATCCAGAGAAGCCTGCAAAAATAGTTACTAATTTAATTAATAAAGGTCAGCACGAGAACAAATCTTTTGCATTAGACAATGATGGAAATATTTATGTAAATATTGGTGCACCTAGTAATGTTTGTCAAGAAATTGATAGACAAAAGGGGTCAAAAGGATCAGTACCATGTGCAATTTTAGACAGCGCTGGAGGTATTTGGCAATTTAAAGTGGATAAACTTAATCAATCATATGCCGATGGAATAAGATATGCAACTGGCATAAGAAACAGTATGGGATTGGATTGGAACAATGAAGTAAATCAACTCTTTGTAACCATTCATGGTAGAGACATGCTTTATCAGCATTTTCCTGAAATGTACGATCAAAAAGCTGGAGCTGAATTACCATCAGAAACATTATATATGGTTAAGAAGGGAGATGATTGTGGCTGGCCATATGTTCATTGGGATCATTTACAGAATAAAAAAATATTGAATCCTGAATATGGAGGAGATAGAGTAAAAACTGGTGCTGATAATGCAATCAGTCCATTGGTTGGTTTCCCAGGTCATCTTGCACCTAACGCTTTGTTGATTTATTCAGGAAATCAATTTCCAGCAAAATATAAGAACGGTGCATTTATTGCATTCCACGGAAGTTGGAACAGATCACCAGAACCACAAGAAGGTTTCTATGTTGTATTTGTACCAATGAAAAATGGCAAGCCTACAGGTAAATGGGAAGTTTTTGCCAATGGGTTTGCAGGAATGGAATCTGTTGTTAATTTGAGATCTGCTAAATACCGACCTTGTGGATTGGCACAAGGTGCAGATGGTAGTTTATATGTTTCAGATGATAATAAAGGATTTGTTTGGAAAATCAGTTATAATAAATAAAAAAATGAAGCAAGTTTTTATCACCTGTTTTTTAATTATCATATTTGGTATTTTATTGCAATCACAAACAGGGTCGAGTGTGAGTAAGTCCAATGGCAAAGAAGTCTATAATCGTTATTGCCTTTCCTGTCATCAAGCAGATGGTGGTGGGGTTCCAAGAATGAATCCTCCACTTATTAAAACGAATTATGTGAACGGAGATAAAATCCGTTTGATTAATATAGTATTAAAAGGATTGAATGAGCCAATTGAAATAGATGGTGATGAATATACTAATCCCATGGCTTCCCATGCATTTTTGAAAGATCAGCAAATTGCAGATGTATTAACTTATGTAAGAAGTTCATTTGGTAATAAGTCTTCTGCAGTAACAGTTGCAGAAGTAAAAGCCGTTAGAGCAAAAATCAAATAATGCGCAGAATATTATTTATAGATAGGGATGGAGTGGTTTTGCAAGAACCGCCATCAGATTTTCAGATTGATGCCATCGATAAAACAAGCTTTGTAACTGGGTCTATTACTGCTTTATCTCAAATTGCAGCTGACTTTGATTTTTATAAAGTGATGGTAACCAATCAAGATGGATTAGGAACAGCTAGTTACCCAAATGAACAATTTCAACCCTATCAAGATCTGATGATCAGAACTTTAGCAGG
>JANOZT010000048.1:0-22933 GCA_031429515.1 Sphingobacteriia bacterium | reverse complement strand
GGAAAACGCAGATCGTAACAGACCTGTGTATTGATTTTCCATCCATTTACACTAGTAATTAATCGCTTAGTACCTGCAGTATAAAATTGATCTTCGCCCGCAAATGCAAATCGGTGTCGCTTGTCGTAGGCTCCTACAAGTCCATTGGGTAAAACCCATAATAAACGATTGTAGTAATGATTGTTTTCTTCAATGATAACGCTTCCTGTTAAAATGATTTTTTTGGTTGCCGCAATTCGTTTCATCCATTCAACTGTTGGCCCATCTATTTTTTCGGCTAATTCGGCTGGCTTCATACTAAAGCCTGTTGAAAACATTTCAGGTAAAACCACCAAATGAGATGGCGTTGAAATAGACATTATTTTTTCTTCAAACATGGCCAAATTAGCCAACTTATCTTCCCAATGTAAATTAGATTGAATTAATGTTATGGTTAAATTACTCATGTATGCATTTTAATGAATTCGGTAAGCAATTTGAAATGATCCATAGCGATGTGATTTGGTTTGTGATGGCGTTTCTTTAGATTGATAGATGTATTCTATCCTTCCGGTAAACCTACCCGATGCATAACATACGCCCAATGTTTGTTGATACATGAATGGGGCAGGGTTTTGTGTTACTTCGGTCGTTCCATTATTAAAAACACCGCCCTGTAAAGTTGCATTGTAAGCTTGAGCAATTATTTGTGGGTAGAAATAGCCAAAGAATTCATGTTGTCGAATTCTTTTTTCTTCCTTAGTACTTACTCTTGCATTCCACAAAGCGGATTGAGCATTTTTTTCGAAAGCACCCCATACAATCATTGCGCCTAATTTAGCATTGGTATAAGTTGTTCCCAAATTTACTTGCATTACCGGCATTAATTTTAAGCCATTCGCTGCTGCTAATGAAGATGCATAAGTAGCACCAATATCTATACCTAAAGCATTTTCAATCTGGTATTTCCAACCAGTGAATTTTGCAAAGCGCACCCATTCATGATAGGTATTTTGTAAGCCCTCTCCCCAAGATGCTGGACCCAGCAAACCCAATGAACCATTGAGTTGTAGCACCCGGTCTTTTTTTAAGAAATGTGTTTGCGCATAACTTAAATACAAATAACCACAATAGGCACGGTCTATATCTGCTGGTGTTTTTGTTTCTCTTATCAAGGGTGAGAAAATTTTTTGCCCCAACTCAAAAGAATGAATTTTTTTATTGCCTTTCTGGTCTTTTACAAACGCATAATTCAACATAAAACCATTGGTATAATACGCATCATTTAAATTGAAAAGGTATGCGTCGTTGTCTGTTTTGAAAGAAAACTCTTTAGCATAATTTATTGATTTATTTTGCGCTACACTATTTAGCGCTAACAAAAAAAATGCGATGATGTTTAGGTATTTCTTCATTTGCTTTTGGCCGATTCGGTTCTTATTTTTTTAATCAACTCTTGAATTAATGCCGACTCATATCCTTTTTGTAATAAGTAGGCCATTGTTTTTGATTCGCGATTGAGGTATTGTTCGTTTTTTAATAAGTTCCATTTGGTTCTAACCAATTTTGCTGCCGTTTTTTCATATTCATCCCGATCAATTTCTTTCAATCCCTTTTTAATAATGTACTCGCTTATTTTTTTTTGTTTGAGTGCATATACAATTTTATTGATCCCCCATTTCTTTTGCCTGAAATAACCACCTACAAAAAGTTTCGCGTATCGCTCTTCGTTGAGATAATTCTCTTCAATTAATTGCGATATTAATTGCTCCACTATTGCTTTTCTCAATCCCAAGTTATAGGCTTTTTCTTTCACTTCGGCATGACATCGCTCTTGATAGCCGCAGTAATGCTTCAGCTTCATAAATGCCTGTTCGGGCGTTGGAGTAGATTTAGGCTTGAACAAATGCATTTTTTTAGTTAAAGTAGGTATATTTGTTAGTAGGTCAAAATGACTTCATTTATACACTCGTTAATTAGAGACCTCAAAGATCGCTATGGCTGCACCAAAACACAATGTTTGTTTAATTGACGACGATAAAATTTATCAATTTACCGCCCGCAAAATATTGGAATCAACTGGATTGGCTAAAAATATTCTTTCTTTTTATAATGGCAAAGAAGCAATCGGTTTTTTTCAGGAAAAGCAAAACAATAGCAAAGAGGAGTTACCGGATGTGATTTTTTTGGATATCAATATGCCCGTAATGAATGGATGGCAGTTTTTAGATGAATACCAGAAACTAAATAATTCGCTCAAAAGCGCTATTACCATTTATATGGTGAGCTCCTCGGTTGACGACTGTGATATCCAAAAGTCTAAGGAATATAGCTCCGTTACCGAATACATTATTAAGCCAATTAACCGGATCAGGTACCAGCAATTGATTGAACAACTCAATAGGGCCTAATTTTCCTGCAATTCACATCCAACCCACAGTTCTATACATTTAAAAAAATGGTACTATTTTGGTAGCAGAATCTTAACATTTTACAGTAGGTTTGTTGAGTATAAAACGCCTTTATGAAATTTATTGTTTCTTCCTCTTCCTTATTAAAACACTTGCAACAAATTAGCGGTGTTATTAATGCCAATACGGTTTTACCCATTTTGGAAGATTTTTTGTTTGAGATTCAAGACAAAAAACTCAATGTAGTGGCTACCGACCTCGAAACCGTTATGCGGGTTCAGATGGATGTAGAAAGCAAGGCCAATGGAAAAGTGTGTATTCCTGCAAAAATTTTGTTGGATTCTCTCAAAAACATTGCCGACCAACCACTCACATTCACTATCGACAAAAACTTCTCAATCGAAATTACCAGTGATAATGGTAAATACAAAGTGATGGGCGAAAACCCCGATAATTTTCCAAAAGAACCTTCATCGGATGATACCACTAGTTTTAAAATGAGCAGTACTGCTTTATTAACTGGTATCAACAAAACATTGTTTGCGGTAAGTGGCGATGATTTACGTCCTGCCATGACTGGTGTATTTTTTGAATTGACCAAGGAGAGTGTTCAGTTAGTGGCTACCGATGCACATCGATTAGTGCGTTATAAGCGTACCGATACACATGCTACAAAAACAGATTCGTTCATCGTTCCAAAAAAGCCGTTGAACTTATTAAAAAATGCATTACCCGATAATGAAGATGAATTAACCATCAGTTATAATAGCAATCATTTATTTGTACAGCATGGTTCTACTCATATGATCTGTAGATTGATCGATGCAAGATTCCCAGATTATAAAGTGGTAATACCTGCAGACAATCCTTATAAATTAGTAGTAAATAAAGCTGATTTTCAAAATGCATTGCGTCGCGTAAATGTATTCTCTAATAAGAGCACCAATCAGGTTGCTTTGAATATTACTGGCAGCGAATTACAAATGGCTGCTCAAGATGTAGATTTTAGTTTCGAAGGAAATGAGCGCATGAACTGTCAATACGATGGAGAAGATCTACAAATTGCCTTCAATGCACGTTTCTTAATTGAAATGCTCAATGCTGCTGATACCGATGATATTAAAATGGAATTGTCTACTGCAACCAAAGCGGGTTTAATTAAACCAACCGAACAAGCAGAAGGCGAAGATCTGTTGATGTTGGTGATGCCGTTGATGTTGAATAATTAATAATTCAATTTTTTATACTTGAACCCCGCAATTATATTGCGGGGTTTTTTTGTATACCAAACTGTTATGGATCTATGAGTTTTTGAAATAATTTATATGCGAAGTTATTGCTAAAAATATTTTCTTCGTACATAACTAACTAAAAATGCGGTTAACATGCCAAGAATAAAAAGATAGATTCCTTTTTTGTTTTTATTATCCATAATTTTTAAACCTTTATTAAATTTAAGTATTTTAATCAATCATTCCAATCAAAGTATTAGTTTTTAGTAATTAAAACAGTAAAAAGATTATAAAACATATGAATAACAATAGAATAAATTATTCCACGATAAAGTCTTACAATAGACAAAATTAATCCAAGAACAAAATAGGGTAATAAATTAATAGGCATAAGAAAAGTTTTATAATTATTCTCCATTGGCAGAAAATTGCTTAAATGAAAAAAAGCAAAAAAAACAGAAAAAATTATTATTGTTTGACGAGTAGTTATTTGAAGCCTAGTACCTAACTTAAAGAACATTGAAATTATGATACTTAAATTCATAATTATAAAAAGCAGAATAAACCATAAATTACTATCGTATAAATGCTGTCCGAAAAATATATAAAATAAAATTGATACAGAAGAAAAGAAAATGGTGCTTTTTATTCTTTTCAAAGGTGCTCTAAACATTAATTCTTCGTAAACAGGTGCAAATAAAATTGCAAATAAGTAATATTTCAATACTCCAATTTCTATTATAAATTCTTTTAAATTAGGTTTAGAATACTTGATTAAATTTATATGGAATATGGATTCAATTATATTGAAAAGAATAAATTTAAAAACATTAATAACAAAAAGTAATACCACCATTTCAATAATGCAAAATATTATTGTCTTATAAATTTTAGTATTAAATAAATAGGTGTTTTCAAGAGGAGCGTTTGTTAGCCAGTTAAAAAGTATAAATTTCTTCATAACTGTTTTAAATTCAAAAAAGTGTAGCTGAGGTGTTTTTCATAATATAAAATATTAAGCAAGAATATTAAGTTCACTTACTTCCAGAATACCCGTTTTTATAACCCTCAATAAATCCTTTTTTTAAATCATTGTAATTTAAGATTAGGCATATTACAATTATTATTATGATCAGCTTACACCAATTTTTTACAACTAGTTTTTGAGTAACATTTACAAGTTCTTTCATATTAATATATTTAACTAAATTTAAAATTAATTCATTTTTTGAACTTTGTAAGTTCAAGAAAGAAAGCCTACAAATGTATTTCAGTTTTACAAATTTTAATTAAAAGAACCAGCAAACTGACTCCACATTTTTTTATATAAACCGTCATGGTTAATTAAATCATTATGATTTCCTTTTTCAATCAATTTACCTTTATCCAATACAAGTATGAAATCACAGTGCTGTATAGTTGATAACCGGTGAGCTATGATAATAATAGTTTTACCTTGATTTTTAAACCAATCAAGTGTTTGTTGTACTTTTTGTTCGCTGCCGCTATCAAGTGAGGCAGTTGCTTCATCTAAGATTAAAATTTCAGGATTTCTATATAAAGCCCTAGCAATAGCAACTCTTTGACGTTGTCCTCCTGATAAATTCACGCCATTCTCATTTAAAATGGTATTATAAGTTGCTGGTAATTGTTCAACAAATTCATCTATTCCTAGAAGTTTTGATAGTGAAATGATTTTATGTATATCGGGTTCAAATTCTCCTATAGCTATATTTTCAATAATTGTTCCAACAAATAAATCAATTTGTTGTGGAACCACTGATACCACGTTTCTCAAACTTTTATTACTGATATACTGTAAATCCAGTCCTCCAATTGAAATATTACCTTCTTTTAGTGGATATAGATTTTGAAGCAAGGATAATAAAGTAGATTTACCACTTCCACTTTCTCCAACAATAGCAGTAGAATAACCTTTTTTAATGTTTAAATTAAGTCCATCAAAAACATTTATTCTTGTTCCATACCTAAAATGAACATTTGAAAACTGTATATCTCCAATTAATTCGGGTGTCAGTTCTACTTTTTGTTCATTGGAACTTTCGGTTTCTAAATCAATAATTTCGAATAAACGATCTGCAGCAATAAGCGCATCTTGGATACTTTTATTGGCTCCAATTAAAGAAGATGCAGGACCAGTAAAATAACCAATTAATGCATAAAATGAAAGTAATTCACCTGGTGTTAATTCTCTTTTCATTACAAAATAACTACCAGCCCATAGAATAATAATAGTAAATACCCTAGTAATAAAGTCAGATGCTGTTCCTAAGTATAATCCTTTTATACTGCTCGTATAAATACTTTTAAGCAAATCAATAAACTTATTTTCTGTTTTTAAGTTTGCGTATTCTTCTAATCCAAAACGCTTTATTGTACCTGCTGCTGTAATAGTTTCAACTAATTGAGTTTCTAAATCGGCACTATTCTCCATTAATTTTCTCTGCCACTTTTTATTGACCCGATTATTTACCCAATATAATGAAACATAAATCGGAATGATAGATAATATAATGAGCGCTAGTTTCCAATAATAAAAAAACATTAATAAAATAGAAAAACAAACTATCATTATATTTACTACTAAGCTAAGCGCCACATCATTAATAAACATCCTAATTTTAACAGCATCGTTTACCCTACTGATGATTTCACCTACTCGCATAGTATCAAAAAACTGTTGTGGTAGTTGGAGCAAGTGTTTATAATAACCTAAAATTAATTTAGAATCTATATGTTGACCTGTTTGAAAGCTTATGATGGTTTTAAAAGTTCCTATAAAAACCTGAAAAAATAAAATAAGTATCATTCCAATGCTCAACAAATTGAGTAATCGCAAATTGCCTTCAGGTAATACAAAGTCAATTAGTTTTTGCATATAAATTGAGCTCGATAAGCCCAATAGAGTATACACCAAGGCACCTATTAAAGCCTGTACCATCATAGCGGTATGCGGTTTTATTAACTGCCAGAAACGACCTGATATGGATGTTTTTTTATTGCCTATAGTAAACTTTTCATCGGGTAATAATAGTATTATTACCCCTGTCCATTCTTTTTGAAAATCGGCTATCGTTTTTTTATGAATTACACCATCAGCTGGATCCATGATGGTAATATATTTTGAAGCTACTTTGTATATTACTACAAAATGATGTAAACCATTTTTTACAATTATATGTGCAATTGACGGTAGCGGAATTTTTTGTAAACTCTCTATTGGACCTTTAGCCCCTTTAGCCTGAAATCCTAACCGCTCAGCTGCTTCAATCATACCCAAAACATTAGTTCCTCGTTTATCGGTTCCAGCATATTGCCTTATTCGACTAACTGGCAGTTGTAATTGATAATGGGCTGAAACAGAAGCAATACATGCAGCACCACAATCGGTTATATCACGTTGTTTAACTTTGGTACCTTTTTTCAATTTGAAGCGATATTTGACTTGTTTGGGGCTATGGGGTTCAGCCAATCATTTAAATTATCAAACAGCAACTGCCAAAGACTACGACGTGCTACGATGAATCGTGCTTGAAAATTCATTCCTTTCTTTAATTTACCTATAAAGCCGTTTTTTAATTTTAGATGGGTGCTATCAAAACTACACCTTACTTTAAAAACGGGCGTATTATTAACCACAGAAAAGTCGTTATCGACAGCAATTATTGTGCCTGTGAGAACCCCAAAATAATTGTAATCAAATGCCTCTATTTGGAATCTAGCTGTCTGTCCTATTTTAAGCAATCCAATATCTCTTGATTGTACATAACATTCTCCAATTAAGTTTCCGTCAGGAGAAATAGTACAAACTATTTCATTTGCCCCTATAGTACCCCCGGCATATTTTGTATTTATCCCTTGAATAAAGCCATCAGTAGCAGCTTTTACTTGATAAAATGATGCTTCTGCGTTAATTTGTTGAGATTGCAATTGATATTGAGATGATTCAAGTTTATATTTTACATATTCTTGTTGCCATGTAATCATTTGCTCTCTAATAAATGCATTATAGCCAGATTGAATTCGTTCTTGGTTATTTTGAATATCAAAAAATTCTTTTTTACTGATAACTTTTTCATTTGCCAGTGAAGTATTCATTTCAAGTTCATGATTGGCTTTTTTAAGAGCGGTTTGTTGTTGTTCTTTTTGAAATAAGAACTTACTTAGTTGTTCTTTGTAAACTGGGGAAATTAAACTTTGTAATTCTTTTTCGGAAAGATTAGTTTGATTAACCAAAATTGTTAGATCATGAATAAATTCTCTACGCTGAGAAAGCTCATATTGATTGAGGATGGTCTTGCTTTTGGTATTAGGGTCTTTGATACTTAGTATAACATCCCCTTTTTTAACTTTTGAACCTTCTGCTACAAAGATATTTTCAATAAACCCCGATTGAGAAGATTTAATTTCTGTTCTTTCATTATCTGGGCGGGTTATGCCTGTTGTTTTGATTGAAATGTCAGTAAAAATAAATGGAAGTAAAGTGAAAAAGAAGCAAATTGATGCTAGTATAAAAATATAAAGAAAATTGCTATGTTGCTTGTATGTTCTGTTACTAGCAAAAGCGGAATTTGATATATCATTAATAGGAGAAATCATTATTAAAAAGAAATTCTATGCAAATAACTAACAAAGAACGCTGTTAACATGCCAAGAATAAAAAGATAAATCCCTTTTTTGTTTTTACTATTCATGAGATTTTGATTTTATATCAACTTAAATAATTTACCGATTAAACTTGTACGAAGCATTAATTTTTAGAGATTAGTACTAAAAAAAGGATGAAAAAAATATGAATAATTATTCCACATTCAACTCTTACAATTAATAACATCACTCCTAATATAAAATATGGAAATGGACTACTAGCTTTTATTAAGATGAAGTTTCTTTCTTGATTTTATTAGTATTTTATCTAATGATAACAAATATGACAGAAAAGTATTTTTACTCATCTTTTTTTAGAACTAAGTTCATTAAATTTTTTTTTAATTTTTTCACTAGAATCCTTAATTGCAAAATTAATCATACTCTGTATTTCCTTCTGAACTAAAGGAGTAAAATGCTTGATTTCTAAGTCTAATATTTCTAAATATCCATTAATTTTAAATGAAACTACTCTATCACTTGATTCATAAAACTCATTAAATTTTTTTTGGAATTTTAAAAAGTTGCTCTGAGAATCATTCATATTTAGATTATTTTTTTATTTTCAAAAGATCCTGAAAAGCAATCGTAGAATCTACAGAATTCAAATAGTATTTATTATTAAAAAAACCACTCTTAATATTACATTTTACATAGTAGGTAAGACCTGGCCTAATATCTATTTCTAAAACTTCCCTTTTTGAATCATGCAATAATACTATTTCACTTTTTCCAAATTTTTTAATACTTAGATTAATAATATCGCCATTTTTTATTTTCAAAAGACTATCATTAACAAAAATTGGAATTTGGATAAAAGATGATAGTAGAGTTGGATTCCTATAAATAATAAGATTAATTGCGGAACTTTGGTTATTGGAATAACTTTTATAATGACTGTCTGATTTTGTACCAAGTTTAATATTTGTTCCTAGTTTGATTGTAAAATAACTATTTTCTATGTTTCTATTTTGGTAAATTGTCTTTCCTATAAGATTATAAACAACTCCCAAATTGAAAAATTTATACTCAAATCCTGTCCTAAAAAGGACTCCTAATTTAACCTCATTCAAAAAATTGTGATTTTCATAACCTATAGATTCCCACTGTTTGAGATTATTTATACCTAAACCTCCTCCAAAATATGGTTTAAACGGGTTTAGGGAACTCGAGAGAGTATAATCATAAGTAGAATAAGCGGAAAAATTATTACCAATGATTCCACTAAGTTTTCCAAGATCTCTATAAGAATTTTCATTTTGTAAAAATGATTGTTCTAACTGAAGTCCTAAAGAAAAATTATTGCTTTTTATATATTTTACTTCACAATCAAGTGTGCCTCCATAATTTGAGTTAAAAAATGTATTCGGTTTATTAACTCTAGCTCCTACATTGAAATTAAACTTAAAATATGGTTTATATTTTAAGTTTTGACAATTTGAAGACGTAGAAAGTAACATGAATAGAAAAGATATTACGTTCCTCATTATTTTGATTGTATATTTAAAATGCCACTTCGTCGTAGATATTTAAAGCCTCTGTTCCTCCAAAATATCCACCAGCAATCCCTCCTATCATACCCAACAAAGTAGCTAACTCTGTACCTAAGGCAATTCCAAATGCACCAGCGACCCCAATAGTACCAACCGCAGCTCCAATTACGACACCAATGGCAATACCGACAATAACTAAAAAAACTTTAAACATTGATCCAAATATATTTCCTCCTTCAATCTGGACTAATTCTTCATCATTTAAAAAAATTAGTTCAGAATCTTTTAAATTGAATAAGTCTATTTTCATAATTTTTGTTTTTGAGTTTATTTAAAATATTTATTTCCAGTTCGCTATAAGCTGGGCTGTGAATCTTTAAACCCCAAGTAGTATCGTTCCTACCAACGTCCTTTTTTAATTGCTGCTGGCCGGCAGTTTCGGGTAATTAAGGAGTAATCCCGTTATTCTGGCCTGAATAGAATTCAAAACAAAACTTTAATTTTCAATTAAAAAAGAGGTGCGCACCTGTATTTTGAGGGTACATAAATTGCACGTTTACTGTATAAACTATAACAAGTCTGAAAGGCTAAACGCTACCTGTGTAAAGACACAGTTGTTTGGTATTCAGTAAATCACTAATATGCATTTTTAAAATCCAATAATTAATGAATTCCATTAAAATCGCCATGGCCGATGATCATACTTTGATGCGCAAAGGCATACTTTCAATTATCCAATCTCAAATTGCAGTAGATATCATAGCTGAAGCTTGCAATGGAAAAGAATTACTAGGTGCCATCGAAAAAAGCAAACAAATTCCTGATATCACCATTGTTGATTTATCTATGCCTGTAATGAACGGCTACGATTTAATCCCGCATTTACAAAAGCTTTATCCAACCACTAAAATCCTCATCATTTCTTTTGTTATAGAACCCAATGCCATTCAACATCTATTCAATGTAGGTATAAACGGATTTATAGATAAAGCTGATGCAAAATTACATTTTGCATCAGCTTTTACTGAAATTTTGGAAACAGGCTATTTTAAAAATCAGCATTATACTCCAAAACAACTAGAACCACTTAATTGGAAAAAAAATGAATTTCATGGGTCTATTCCTTTTACGCATGCTGAAATGACTTTTATGAAATACAAAGTAAAAGGTCTAGAATTAAAAGAAGTTGCAGAACAAATGTTCCTTTCTCCTAAAACTGTTGAAAATTATCGCACTTCCATCTATCGCAAACTGGGCATCAATTCCAGAGAGGAATTAATTGATTATGCTAAAAGTATTGGTTTGGAAAAATGGGATGCTTAAATCTTAGGTGACTTTGAAGATTATTATAACTAAGAAACAACTTCAGATTTTGGAACATATTCTTTTAAAAAATTGGGGCAGAAATCAACTCCGTTTGGCCACTCTAATCCACCTCCATTATCAATGGTTGCTTTTTCGAAATAATCCTTATTTAGCAATAAAGCGCTTATTCCTCTTCCAATTAATTGTTGAAAGGCTATTGTTTTTGTTTCACCATCTTGAAATTTAATCCAAATATGATAATTTTCTAGAACTTTTAAAGAAACAATCTTATTCATTTTCTTATGCTTTATTGAAGTGGTTCAATTTTCTTTATCTCTTTCATTTCTGTAGCCAATTGCCAGTCTTCTAACAACTCTAGTCTATGCATAGAAGCCCATTCCAAAACAAGAGCATGGGCTCTTGGAGGCAAATTTCCTCTAATTGCTTCTAGTGTATTTATGTCATATTCTGCTGTAAATTCTTGATAAATGGCATGAAAATGAGGCGGATTGTGATCGCCAAAATACATTCGTATAATAATTCCAAAGAATCTACTTATTTCTGGCATTTATCCATTTATTTACTATACAAATATACAAATTTGGTTCTATAAAAAAGTGGCTCTATGATATACATGATTGGAGGTACATTGCATATAATTTTAAACGATAGAACCATTTCAAAGCTAAAACATGATTAAGAATTTATTCCTATCACTTGCCTTTATTATTTTTTCTGGCAATATTTGGGCCTTTGATAGCAAGCCAATTAAAAAAGATATTTATCAGATCAAAGTCTATCATCTGAAAACGAATGAACAGGTAAATGCTTTAGATGTTTTTCTACAAAACGCGTATTTGCCTGCGCTTCACCGATTGGGTGTTAAAAATATTGGTGTTTTTAAAAATCTCGGGATTGACACTGCCTTAGATAAAACGATTTATATATGGGTTCCATTGCGATCATTAGACCAGCTTTCACAAATAGAAGATAAACTTACCAATGATCTTGTTTACAATAAAGACGGTGCTTCATTTCTATTAGCTCCTTTTAATACTCCTGCTTATACTCGAATTGAATCAATCTTGCTTCGTGCCTTTTCGCAAATGCCTCATTATTATCAACCATCATTCACTAGTGCTGTTGGGGAAAGAATTTATGAATTGCGTAGCTATGAAGCAGCAAGTGAAAAACTGTATCAACAAAAAGTAAAAATGTTTAATGAAGGCGGGGAAATAGCACTTTTTAATAGACTTGGTTTTAATGCTGCATTTTACGCGGAAGTTTTATCGGGCAGTCATATGCCTAACCTTATGTACATGACCAGTTTCGAAAATATAGCGAGCAGAAATGAACATTGGAAAACATTTGGAGCAGACCCGGAATGGAAAAAGTTATCTGCATTGCCAGAATACAAAAACACTGTTTCTAAAGCAGATATTATTTTACTGCACCCTACGGCTTATTCAGAATTATAATGTTTAGTGTCTTTATTCGATAAGTGTATTAAATACCGTTAAACTTTTATTTAAATTATTTGTAATTTCAAGCAATAATTGCTGGCCATGATTCAATCTATTATCGACTATTTTAACACTATTCCTAGTTTACACCGAGCGCTAATTCTCGCAGGTGGTATTAGCTTTTTCTGGATTATTGAAGGTGTGTTTCCTTTATTTGGCTTTACATACAATAAGGTAAAGCATGCTTCTATCAATATTTTTTTTACCATTACTACCATTGTCATCAATTTTGCTTTCGCTTTATTAATGGTGAAAACCAGTGACTGGGCTATCCAAAATCATTTCGGCATTTTGCAATTGATTGAATTGCCTACTTGGGTAACATTGATAGGCGGTGTATTATTACTCGATTTAGTGGGTGCTTATACCATTCATTTTGTTGAACATAAAGTAAAATGGATGTGGAAATTTCATATGGTACACCATGCCGATACACATGTAGACACTACCACTGCCAATCGACATCATCCTGGTGAATCTGTTTTTCGTGCAGTGTTTACCATTATTGGTGTTGCGCTATGCGGTGCCCCGATGTGGACAGTGATGTTGTACCAAAGCATGAGTGCAGTGCTCTCCCAATTCAATCATGCAAATTTGCGTTTACCGCTTGCAATTGATAATGTATTGAGTTGGATCATTGTATCACCCAATATGCATAAAGTGCATCACCATTACCAACAACCTCAAACAGATAGTAATTACGGAAATATTTTTTCTATCTGGGACCGACTTTTCGGAACCTTTAATTATACCCCGATAGAACAAGTACGTTATGGACTAGATGTGCTGGATGATACCACTGATGAAAAATTAGCGTATCAATTAAAAATTCCTTTTGATGGGAGTATTAAAACAAATAGATAAGGTTCAGCCACCTCAATTTTTTAAACTCCTCGATTTATCGTGAAAAACAGTATATTTATACATCTTTTCACGTAAAGCTGAAGGCTCTAGTGATGATCAATCAAACCACAAAAGACAAAATAGAGGCACTCAGAAGTCGTTATGAATTATTGGCAAAGGGCAACCAAACTTTATTAAAAGAGATAGCACTTGCCGAAATTGCCGAAATGGTTTATAACTCAAATGCAATAGAAAATTCAACACTAACATTAGAAGACACAGAAAGGATATTGGCAGGCGATACCGCGGGTCGTAATTTAAACGTGCGCGAAATTTTTGAGGCGAAGAATCTCGCAAAAATTACAGAAACCTTACTTGAAAAGCCGAATCACAAACTCAACATTAAACTCATTTTAAGTTTACACAAAACCTTACTTACGCATATTGATGATAAAATTGCGGGACGATTTCGCAGCGGCAAAGAATGGGTGCGCGTAGGCAATCATTTGGGTGCAAATCCAAAATTTGTAGATACCTTAATCCAGGCGTTGATAAATGATTTTAACCAAGATAAGGAAAGCTATTTTTTAGACAATATTGCACGGTTTCATGCTGAATTTGAAACCATTCACCCTTTTGTTGATGGTAATGGGCGTATGGGTAGGGTGATTATCAATTTACAGTTAATGAATGTTGGCTTACCTCCAATCATCATCCAAAACAAAAGCAAAACCACTTCATACTACCCGTTTTTTACAAAATATCAAACCACCATGAAGTTTGGAGGGTTTACTGCACTTTTAGCTTTACTATTACAAGAAACATTACATAAACGAATCACTTTGCTTACAGCAAAAAAAATTATACCACTTGCGGTTTGGGCAGCCAAAAATGGCATCAAAGCTAATGTAGCAGCCAACAAAGCAAAAAGACAAACTATTCCGGCATTTCGTATGCGTGAAAAATGGATGATCTCTCAAGAATAACACGATAGAACTAACTTTACACCTTATTAAATCATCCACATGTCTCGAATCGCTATGATCCCCGCTCGCTACGCCGCTACTCGTTTTCCTGCTAAGCTCATGCAAATGCTAGGGAGTAAAACAGTGATCAGGCATACTTACGACAATACAATGGCTACTGGTTTATTCAATGAAGTAGTGGTGGTAACGGATAGTGAAATTATTTTCAATGAAATAGTGAATCATGGGGGCAAGGCCATCATGAGTAAAAAAAATCATGAAAGCGGAAGCGACCGTATTGCAGAAGCTGCAATAGAATTGGATGTTAATATAATTGTGAATGTACAAGGAGACGAACCCTTTGTTCAAAAAGATCCTTTAGAAAAATTACTCGCTACATTCAGCGACCCTTCTGTTCAAGTAGCATCTTTAATGCAGGAACTAAAAGACGAAGCCTTGATCAATGATCCCAATTATGTAAAAGTTGCCGTTGACCGAAATATGAATTCCTTATTTTTTTCTCGTAGCATAATTCCTTATCCGCGCAATACAGCAATAAAAATTCCTTATTACGAACATATTGGGGTGTATGCATTTCGTAAAAAAGCATTACTCGATTTTACCGCTTGGCCAATGACGCCATTAGAAGCTGCTGAAAAAATTGAATGCCTTCGTTATTTAGAATACGGCATCCCATTAAAAATGGTGCTCACTCAATATATGGGTGTAGAAATTGATACACCAGAAGATCTAATTAAAGCCGCAAAGTTGTTATAGCTTATCAAATAACGACCTGAGCTTTTCGCGCGTCATTATTTTTTCCCAGTCTTTTCCCAAAGCATTCTCCCATAAGGGTTTCATGCCCATCGATACATTGATCATTTTTTCGAATTCTTCTTCACTGAGTCCCTTACAAATACCGTGAGGAATTTCGATCTTATTCTTCTCAACCATGTATTTAAATTCTTTCACGCCTGCAGGATAGTATTCTTCTAAATGATTCATTACAATACAATTGCCTATGCCATGTTTTGTGCCTAATAAATAACTCAAGCCATAGCTCACTGCATGAGCAACACCTACTTGAGAATAAGCAATACTCATTCCACCTGCATAAGAAGCCATCATTAATTGATCATCACACTCATCGTCCCAAACATTTTTTTCTACAAATACTTTTTGACACAATTGCAATGCTTTCTCTCCATAGCTCTTGCTAAACTCATTTAAATAAGTGCCTTCTAAGCTTTCTATACAATGTATATAACAATCCATGCCTGTGTAGAATCGTTGATTGGCTGGTGCGTCTTTGGTTAATTCTGGATCCAATACAATTTGATCAAATGGAGTAAAATCTGAATTCATTCCGAGTTTACGAGTAGGTCCAGTAAGTACGGTCGTTCTGCTCACTTCAGCACCGGTTCCGCTCAATGTAGGTATACCTGCTTTATAAACACCAGGCTCTTGCACCAGATCCCATCCTTGATAATCTGCCGATGAACCAGGGTTGGTCATCATCAACGAAACGGCTTTTGCCAAATCCATAGTGGAGCCGCCACCGATTCCAATGATACCACTCACAGTTCCAAATTCTTCTTTCAATGATCTGGCCAATGCATCTACCTGTGTGGTCTTTGGTTCATATGTTACATCGGTCAAGATCACTTTGTCTCTCCCGCGCAATGGAATTCTATTCAACAAAGGCTTGCCTTCAAAAAAATGATCTACTAAAAATATCATTGGAGCCTCGCCTTTTCGTTGCGGTGCTAAAATTTCATCTAATTGATTAAAACTGCCGCGGCCATATACCACGTAGTTTACCATTTTAAAATTTCTAAAACTCATGTTGCTGTTTTTACAATTACAAAGATGCTGTTTATTTCCAAATTGATTTCATAGGCCAGAACCAAACATTTTCAAATACAGTTGCGTTTCCATCGCTGAAAAATTCAATGCCTGTATCGGACTCTTCCGGAAATACTTGTGCCGTAAATACCAATTCTCCATTGTTTGCATACACTTCTACAATACTCTTATCAAAATAAATATGCAAATGCACTACATCGTTCTTGGTTTTTAAATAAGCATTTTTTTGATTGAAGAATGGATACTGAACACTAAACGGAACCAATGGATTGGTTCTTTCTATATACAACTGTTCTACATTGGCAACATACTTAATAGAGAAATAACGATTTCCTCCAACAGCAATTTTTACTCCACTCACACTGGTTGCAGTGGGTCTGATATCTAATTCCATTTCAAAACATTGGCCTTTAAAAGGAGTAGTGTAATTGCTTTTGACCGAAACGGGGTCTTTCAATACTTCGGCTGTAGAACGCAAGCTATTAATGGCTTTGATGGGCTCTTGAATGAGAATCCATTCATTGCCCATTTTTTTAACAGCTAATTTTCTTGGAAGCGACATTGCTCCTTTCCAAGGTTTGGTAGGTATATCTCCAGCATAATTCCAGTTGTTCACCCAACCAATTGTAACGGGTATTTTATCGGGTGTTGTTTTGTAAGAAATGGCTGCATAATAGTCCATTCCATAGTCTGGTCTAAAAATTTTATTGGAAGGATTTTCATTAAAAAATTTAGATCCATTAAAATTTCCAACAAAATATTGCATCGAAGAGTTTTGTGAAACCAGTAAAACCCATTTCTTTTTTAGTGGTTCTCCAACAATCGGAACCTGTATTAAATCAGGACATTCCCATACTCCAGAAAGATCTCCCACCGGACCAAAATCGCCTTCAAATTTCCATTGCTTCAAACTAAATGAACTATAGAATGAGATCATTTTTTCATTGGGCATTGCAACAGCCATGATCCACCTTTTTCCTGCTTCGTGCCAAAATACATTGGGGTCTCTGAAATCTTTCATTTGTAAATCCAATACCGGATTGCCACTATACCTGCTGAAAGATTTTCCTCCATCGATACTATAAGCCAAGTTTTGTGTTTGTAAACTACTATCATGTCCAGTGTATATAGCTACTAATGGAACATCTTCTTTATTCTTTCCTAAGCCACTTCTGTTTTTTAAATCAGCCACCATCGACCCAGAAAAGATCATGATACCATTTTCTTCTTTCAATGCCACCGGCTTTTCTTTCCACTTTATCAAATCTTTACTTACCGAATGACCCCAGCTCATATGGCCCCAGTTATTTCCAAATGGATTGTGTTGGTAAAACAAATGGTACTCTCCATTATGATAGATCAAACCATTGGGATCATTGATCCAGTTTCTTTGAGTAGTGAAATGAAACTGAGGACGATATCTTTCTTTATAAAAGTTGGGTTGGGTATTTGCCTCTACAGCAATACATATCAGCATCAATAAAACCAATTTTTTCATGTGGCTAAGGTTAATAGGGATACGTAAATTTAATGAATAATGTTGCTCTATCGCATCATTTCTAATTCTTTCTGTAAGCGAAACATTTCATCTCTTAATCTGGCGGCTTCAATAAAATCTAGATCACGGGCAGCTTTCTCCATTTCCTTTTTGGTTCGCTTAATGGCTGATTCAACTTGAGGTATGGTGGTATAACTAATTTGTTCCTCTGCTGATTTGGTTTCAACCAAGGATTGATCTTGTTGCATGGCATAAGGATTCGATGGGTCGTATCCTTTTATATCCAAAACCGAAGTTTGTGCAAATACCTGTTCTTTACTTTTAATAATAGTAGTGGGCGTAATATGGTGTTCAATATTATATGCTTTTTGTTTTTCTCTTCTTCTGCTGGTTTCGTCGATGGTGCGTTGCATACTCTCCGTCATTTTATCGGCATAAAAAATAACCAATCCGTTTACATTACGGGCTGCCCTACCTGCGGTTTGAGTTAAAGATCTTTCATTTCTTAAAAATCCTTCTTTATCGGCATCTAAAATAGCCACCAAAGAAACCTCTGGAAGATCTAACCCTTCCCTCAATAAATTCACGCCAACCAATACATCAATTACACCCAATCTTAAATCGCGCAAGATCTCTACACGCTCCAAAGTGTCTACATCGCTATGTATGTATTTCGATTTGATATTGATTCTGCCCAAATACTTATCCATCTCTTCTGCCATGCGCTTGGTTAATGTAGTAACCAATACACGGTCGCCTTTTTTAACGCGATCATCAATAGCATCTAATAAATCATCAATTTGATTAACGCTCGGCCTTATTTCTATTGGTGGATCTAATAATCCTGTAGGGCGAACCACTTGTTCTACAACCACGCCTCCTGTTTTCTCTAATTCATATTCGCCGGGTGTGGCGCTTACAAAAATGGTCTGACCGGTTAAACTTTCGAATTCATTAAAGTTGAGTGGACGATTGTCCATGGCACTTGGTAACCTGAATCCATAATCTACCAATACCAATTTTCTGCTTCTATCCCCTCCATACATTCCTGCAACCTGCGGTATGGTTTGATGGCTTTCATCAATCACACATAAAAAATCTTTCGGAAAATAATCGAGTAAACAAAATGGTCTGGTGCCTGGTTTTCTTCTATCAAAAAAGCGAGAATAATTTTCAATACCGTTGCAATAGCCCAGTTCTCTGATCATTTCCAAATCGTATTCCACTCTTTCTTTTAAACGAGATGCTTCTATGAATTTTCCTGATGCTTTGAAGTATTCCACTTGTTGCATCATTTCATCTTGAATCTCGTGCATCACTTCTACTATCATGTCTTTGGGTGCTAAGTATAAATTAGCGGGAAAGATAGCCGCTGTTTCCATCAGGCCAATACGCTTACTGGTAGCTGTTTCTATGCTTTCTATTTCTTCAATCTCATCTCCAAAAAAACTAATGCGATAACCAAAATCTACATAAGGCAAATTAACATCAACCGTATCTCCTTTTACCCTAAAAGTTCCTCTATTAAAATCTCCTTGTGATCGATTGTACAAAGAGTTGACCAGTGCATGTAAAAATCCTTGTCGAGAAATGATTTGTCCTTTTTCAATACGGATAATTCCATTTTCGTATTCGGTAGGATTACCCATACCATAAATACAACTCACACTGGCAACAACAATAATATCTCTTCTACCGCTCAACAATTGTGAAGTGGCTTGTAAACGAAGTTTATCGAGCTCTTCGTTGATACTCAAATCTTTTTCGATATACACTCCACTTACAGGCATATATGCTTCTGGTTGATAGTAATCGTAGTAACTTACAAAATAGCCAACTGCATTCTCCGGAAAGAATTGTTTAAACTCTCCATACAATTGTGCCACCAATGTTTTATTGTGCGTTAGCACGAGTGTGGGGCGTTGTACTTGTTGAATTAAATTTGCAATGGTAAATGTTTTGCCGCTCCCCGTTACACCCAATAATGTTTGGTATTGTTCTCCTTCGTTTACTCCATCTACTAAATCTTGTATGGCTTTTGGCTGATCTCCTGCGGGTTGATAGGATGTAACTAATTTGAAAGGCATGCAACAAAATTACTTCCTTTTTATAGAGAAGATAGTGATTGGTGGATCGAAATATTGATTTCTTTCTTTTTGCTCATGAATTTTTCGAATGATATTCATTCCGTTGATCACTTTTCCGAATGCAGAATAGCCTTGCCTGTCAGGAACATTCTCCCCACCAAAATCTAAACCTGGTTCGTCATCCATACAAATAAAAAATTCTGTCCCTGCCGTTCCTGGCTCTGCTCTTGCAAAAGAAATAACGCCCGTTTGGTGTTTAATACCTGTTTGTTTGGTAGACTCGTGTGGAATTCCTTTAATGCGTGAAGCCAATGGATAATTGGTTTTCCAAATACCTCCCTGAATCAAAAAAGATTTAAGTGCATTGGAAGGTTGATTATACATATGTAATACCCGATAAAAGTTAGCTTTAGTATACCATCCCGAATCGATGTACTGCAAAAAAGCATTTGTGGTTATTGGTGCTTTGTCTTGAAACAACAAGAGTTCTACATCTCCATAAGCCGTTTCGATAATAACATGTGGGTTACCTCTAGCTTTTTCTTTGCAAGCATTCAAAAAAAATAAACAAGCAATACAAATAAATATTACACGCATGAGTCAGAAGAAATTATGGAATAATTTCAAGTAAAAAAACTTGTGTTTTTTCTAATTCACTAAAATTATTATCAACAATTAAAATAATGGATTGGTGTCCGTTTGGTAAAACAGGACCCAATGTTATTCCTTCTATGTTATCTATAAATTCGGGCATATCGTCCATGTTCAATAATAATTTTTTCTTCATGGGAACAAAAGAATTATCCAACGCTAACGAACGTATGTCCTTAACATTGCTAGCACCTCTTGCGTCAGCTAAAAACAATTTAATAGTACATTTTTGTCTACCGGTTGAAAATGCCCTTTCAATTACAATAAATTTAAATTTGCCGATATTTAACATTTCAGAAATGCCGTTTACCTTAAATGCATTCGGCGGGTTGGCAGGATAATCAATTACTTCTGGTTTATAAGCATACTGTTCGGTATTTTTCTGAGTTGCCAGATCAAATCTAAAAAAACGCAACCAGGTATTTTGAGAAAACGTTTCTACACGAGGGCCGTCTTCTTGTAAAGGTTCTTCTACACTTACAAATAATTTTTTATACCCCTCTCCAAAAGCCATTCCTTCAATTACTCCATTAGTTCTTGGACCACATGCATTGGCGCTCATAAATAGATTATTGGGAAGCGAAAAACTGTCAATCCATTTTCCCGATTTGTCCATAATATTGATAGCGGGATTCACCAGTATGGTGTCTTTGTCAGTTACCCTTCGCTCACCTTCACTTGTCCAAATAAAGTTTTTAGTGATTGGGTTGTATCGAATAGATTCTGGATCACATGCATTTTTAGCGTCTTTATTATGATTGGAAAACACCTTACCGTTAGGCTGTTTGAGGTATTGTACGTCGGTCCAAATAACACTATCTATTTTATTTTCTTTCAGTTTTATTTTAGCAGTATAAAACCTTGAAGGATTAATATTAGATCGATCATCTGAAATTAAATAATACTCATCGGCGTCTTTATTATAATCTATCCCCGACAGTCCTCCAACAGTGGTTTCTTTGTATTGTAAATTATGTGGTACTTCAAAAATATCTACAACTTTTAAACTGCTTATTTTATCAATTATTCTTTCATTGGTAGAATTTACTTGGGCTGTTTTACAAGAAACAAATACCAGCGTAACTAGTAGTAAATAAAAATACTTTCTAAAGATCATGGGATGGGTTACGTATTCAATAGATTATTTAAATTTGAGAGGATGCATTTCATCCCAACCAGTTGCTTTTTGATAGGCTTTGGCAGCCGATAAAATACTTGCTTCATCGTAAAGGTTTCCAATAAAACTAATACTGAAAGGAGCGTTTGTTCTTTTATCGAATCCCGTAGGAACACATACCACCGGTTGGCCGGTTAAATTAGTAATAGCAGATTGGTTGCCGCTTCCTCTTGTTGGGCAAATCAACACATCTACTTTTTGCATAGCTTCATTCACTTTTTGCATCAACAGATATCGATGTCTATTTGCGTTTACATATTCTACTGCAGGCATTAATCGGGACACCCTAAAACTATTGGGCCAATCAAAAATTCCCTGACGAGTCATTTCATCATCAACATTGTTTCGCGTGAATTCATCAAATGCGGCTGCAGACTCTGCGCTAATTACTGCATCCATGATATTGAATTTGTAAGCCGTATCAGGAAATACGATGGGTATTAATTCAATACCCATTTGTTTAAATACTTCTAATACTTTCCATTCGCTTCTTGAAGTATCTCTTATAAAATCAAAATAATTTTTAGCATAACCGATGCGCAATTTTTTTATATCCGCTGCGGGTTGATAATTAAACGGTTTGGATACTGCTGATGCGTCTAATCCATCTGTTCCGTGAATATAACTAAATACAATTGCTGCGTCTTCTGCTGATCGGCATATTGGTCCTACTTTATCTAAACTCCAACTCAAAGCCATTGCTCCTGTTCTACTTATTCTACCAAATGTAGGGCGCAAGCCGGTGGCGCCACAGGTAGATGCAGGAGAAATAATAGATCCCCATGTTTCTGTACCAATGGCAAATGGAACCAATCCAGCAACAGTAGCCGATGCAGAACCTGCAGATGATCCCGAAGAACCAAATTGTAGATTCCATGGATTTTTGGTTCTTCCTCCATACCAATAATCTCCCATTGCTAATGCGCCTAATGTAAACTTAGCTACCAATACCGCACCAGCTTCTCTCAATCTTGTATATACATATGCATCTTCTTCGATCACTTGATTTTTATACGGTGCCGCTCCCCAGGTAGTTTTTGTTCCTTTTACCGAAAACAAATCTTTTAATCCGAAGGGAATACCATGTAAAAGTCCTTTGTATTTTCCCGCTGCAATGTCGGCATCTGCTTCAGCTGCTTGTTGAAGAGCAGTTGCTTCGGTTATTGATATTACACATTGAAGACTGTCTCCATATTTTTTTATTCTATCAATAAAAAATTGTGTTAGTACTACAG
>JANOZT010000047.1:0-32249 GCA_031429515.1 Sphingobacteriia bacterium | reverse complement strand
GAAGGAATGCCGCCTCTTCCCGAAAATGAAAAAAGTAAGGTGATGCATGTGTGCTTACCCATTTTAGGAGGTACGCAAATAATGGGAACAGATATGCTTGAAAGCATGGGACACAAACTAAAAATCGGCAACAACATTACCATCAACCTTGAACCCGACACCAGAGAAGAAACAGATATATTGTTTAAAGCACTTTCAGAAGGCGGCTCTGACATTGCTCCAATGGAGAATATGTTTTGGGGAGCATATTGGGGTTGTTGCTTAGACAAATTTGGAATTCGTTGGATGTTCAATTTCACAAAAAAGTAAAACAAACTAAGATGACAACAGCATTTAAAAAAATCAGCGAGGAGTTTTCAAAAGGAAATTTCTCAGCCACGTATAATCATTTTGCCGATGATATTGAATGGAGAATAATTGGTGATAAAACTATTAAAGGAAAGGAAAATACAATTATTTTTTGCAATAAAATGATGGTTGAAATGGGTACATCTAAATTGAACAATACTAATGTGATTGCAGAAAATAATTATGTGGCAATTGAAGGTAACTGCAATTTCACCAATGAAGAGGGCAAGGCAGCAGCAGTTGAGTATTGCGATGTGTTTCGTTTTGAAGAAGGTAAAATAAAAATGATAACTTCATATTTAGTGTCTTCAGTTACTAACTAAAAAATAAATTCATATCAATCAAAAGATAAATATATGATAAATCAAATTTATCCATGCTTATGGTTTGATGGACAAGCCAAAGCAGCAGCAGCTTTTTATTGCTCCATCTTCAGCAACTCAAGAATTACGGAAGAAAATCCAATGGTTGTAAGATGGGAATTAAACGGTAAACACTTTATGGGTTTAAATGGAGGGCCACAATTCAAAACAAACGAAGCTATTTCATTTGTAGTTGAATGCGAAACGCAAAAAGAGATTGACCACTATTGGAACAGTTTAATTGCTGATGGGGGTGAAGAAAGCCAATGCGGATGGTGCAAAGATAAATTTGGTGTTTCTTGGCAAATTGTTCCTTCTATATTAGGAAATCTCATGAGCCATCCTGAAAAAGGACATCGAGTAATACAGGCCTTTATGAAAATGAAAAAATTTGATATAGAAAAATTAATTAACGCTTAAAAAATAAAAATTATGGCACTTATCAATCCTCACATCAACTTCAACGGAAATGCCGAAGAAGCATTTACTTTTTACAAATCTGTATTTGGCGGAGAGTTCGCAAAGATTATGCGTTTCAAAGAATTAGCGATTGCTGAATTTCCAGTATCAGATAATGAAGCGAATAAAATAATGCATATTGCTTTGCCTATAGGTAAAAATATGTTAATGGCCAATGACGTACCTGAGTTTATGGGCAAAACAAATGAGCATGAAAACAGATCGAAAATATCAATTAGTGCAGAAAGCAGAGAAGAAGCAGACAAACTATTTAACGGACTTTCGGAAGGTGGACATATAGAAGTACCAATTGCCAACAGTCCATGGGGTTCCTATTTTGGAATGTTTAGAGACAAATATGGAATTGAATGGATGGTTGACTTTGACCCAAAATATAAAGGGCAACTTTAATCTAAGAAAATCAACAAAATGCAAATAAATGCATATCTCACATTCAACGGTAACTGCCGAGAAGCCATGACATTTTACCAAGAATGTTTGGGTGGATTGTTATCTTTTCAAACTATTGGCGAATCTCCACTTTCAAGTAAGATGACTAAGAAAATGAAATATTGCATTTTACATTCCACACTTACAACCGAAGGTTTTGTAATTATGGGTTCGGATATGACTCCGGAAAAAGGACTTATAAAAGGTAATGCCGTTTCTTTAATGCTCAATTGTACAAGTGAAGGAGCTATTAGAATGGCTTTTGATAAACTCTCTAATGGTGGAACAGTTAAGCACTTACTTGAAGATACATTTTGGGGTGCTTTATTTGGAGACCTACAAGATAAATTTGGCAATAATTGGATTTTACATTTTGACAAAACCATTCAATCTTTTTAAAATTTACAACAATGAAAAAAAATAAAATTATTTTTTGGACAGCGACAGCAATCATTGCTTTATTTGAAGGAGTAATGCCTGCTTTAACTTCACAAACAGCCTTGGCAAAAGAAGGAATCAGGCATTTAGGTTATCCGGAATATTTTGGAAATGCTTTGGTTGTTTTTAAAGTTATTGGAGTTTTAGCATTAATAATACCACAAGTTCCCAAACGAATTAAAGAATGGGCTTACGCAGGTTTTGCGTTCGACTTCATATTTGCATCAATTAGTTACTTTGCAGTAGAAGGTATTGTATTTCTTTCCTTTTTCCCGTTAATATTCTTAGGAATTTTGACAGTTTCTTATGTTTTTTTGTTTCGCATTAGTGTGTTAACCGACAAATCTTGGAATAAATAATCAGTTATATTTTCCAAGCATTTTTGATATTAATGGAAAAAGGAAGAAGATTTTCCGGAAGTTTGTTCTATTAAAATAGGTTGTTTTTCAAGTATCCTTCATAAATGCTAAACTATTACTGGAATTCAATGTTGTGCATCTAAATACATTAATTCAGTGGCATTCAATAGCAATTTTGAAATTCTTTACAAAAAGCTCCTTTCAGAAAAAACCAAAGAAAGAAGTGAGCATGTTATTTTAATAATAGCCATTGCAAGTTTTATTATTCACTTGATATTGATCTATTTAGTTGAATTGGGTATTGTTCCATTCAATAAAGATTCTGATCTACTTAAAAATCCAATTGCAGCTATTTATACTCCTTTCTCGTTCATACTTATCTATGAAGTTTATCTCTTAATACATTATCTTCCAAAATCTATCAGTATCTATATTAGCAAGCAATATGAAATTATTGCACTAATTATTATTAGACGTTTATTTAAAGATCTTTCAACATTGTCTCTATCGGATGATTGGTTTAAAATAAAATATGATCTACAATTCACCTACGATTTAATCACTTCTGTTCTGCTCTTTTTTCTTATTTACCAATTTTATATCCATAGTAAAAAAAGATTTAGAAATGCTACTAAAACAGAAGACCAAATAAAAAGTATAGAAAGATTTATTAAACTAAAAAAAATATTGGCAACATCTTTAGTGCCTTTACTGATTATAGTTGCTATTTATTCATTTATCAATTGGTTGGCAGGTTCTATCTATCCAAACCCAGAGGCTACTATTTCTTTCAAAAACATTAATAACATTTTCTTCGAACAGTTTTTTACTATTTTAATTATTACGGATGTTATATTATTGCTATTCTCTTTTTTTCATACCGACGATTTCCATAAAGTAATTAGAAATTCCGGATTCATCATTTCTACTATATTAATTAGAATATCTTTTTCTGTAAGTGGATTATTAAATAACATACTCATTCTTTCTGCTGTTATTTTTGGACTTCTCATTCTTATTATCCATAATAAATTTGAAGCAGAATTAGCAAAAGAAAAAGGCAATTAAGTATTCAATAACTCGTAATATCGCCATTGATTATTTAGAATTACCTGTTTCCCTTTTCATTTTTTAAAGCAAACTTTGTCATATTCAACTCAATATCAGTAGCTTTAATATTTCTATAGATTTTTAGCATCAATATTACTTGACAACAAATGATAATTGAAATTTCAGACAATAGACAAGTTTATTTACGAAGACTGAACTCAAGCGATTTGGATAATTTGCTTTATTATCTTGAAAATTTGAGTACGGAATCAAAAAAAAGTTTTGGACCTCACCAATTCGACAAGCAATCCGTCATTGATTTTTATGAATCTCCAGACATTCATTGGGGTTATGTAGCACTAACTATTGACACGAATGAAATTGTTGCTTACTCCATAATCAAAATGGGCTATTTGGAAAGTGATTATAATAGATATCTTTCTTATGGAATTAAACTCGACAGTAAAGTAGATTGTGAATTTGCACCTTCAGTTGCTGACTTATGGCAAAGTTGTGGTATTGGTATCCAGCTATTTTATTTCATACTTACAGACCTTAAAAAGGCTGAACTTAAACGAGTTGTTTTATGGGGTGGTGTTCAAGCTGATAATGAAAAGGCTTTGAATTTTTACAAAAAAAATAATTTTGAACTCTTCGGAAAATTTTCGCATAATGGAGAAAATTTAGATATGCTTTTAAACATTTAAGCATGTTAATGTATTACCACACTCTGCAAACAAAGAAGCGATAAAATGGATACAATTATTTTTGAGGACAAAACATTTGATAAAGTAGATTTTACTCAAAATTCATTAACGAAAGGGGGGTATGAAAACTGCAGTTTCATTAATTGCATTTTTTCAAATGCTGACCTTGCGGATATAAAGTTTTCGGATTGTGATTTTTTTGGATGTAATTTAAGTTTAGCTAAATTAACCAATACAGCATTCAGGGATATCAAATTTAAGGAATGCAAAATGGTAGGGCTTCACTTTGAAAATTGTAGTCAATTTGGGCTTTCATTTAGTATTGACAATTGTAATTTGACACATTCTTCATTTTATCAGACAAAACTGAAAAAGTCGATTTTTACAAATTCACAATTTCACGAAGTGGATTTTGTAGAATGCGACTTAACTAGCACCGTTTTTGACAATTGCGACTTAACAAGAGCAATTTTCGAAAATACAATTCTTGAAAGAACTGACTTTAGAACATCGTTCAATTATTCAATAAACCCTGAAATAAATCGAATTAATAAAGCCAAATTTTCTTTATCAGGAATTACCGGACTTTTAGACAAATATGACATTGATATAGAAAATTAGCTATGAAATCAGGCAACTTGTTGGCGAAATTGTTAACTGCAACAAAATCATCAAAGCCTCATTTGAAATAGTCTTTAGTAAAAATTATATCATCGACCCATTTAAAATAACATGGTTTCCGCTTTGATTACTCAAGGCATGCTTCAACATAGACGCTGCAATATCAGCGGCTTTAACAGTTTTGTAATTTTTTAGAGGACCAATCATTAATGGGGAAAGTATTTTGAAAATAACGATCCCTATTTTTTCTCCCATACGTTCCTCTTTTCTATCTCCAACAATAAAAGATGGTCTGAAAATATACAAAGATTCAAAACCAATTTTAGTTAACCCTTCTTCCATCAACCCCTTGGTTCTGCTATAAAAAATGGATGATCTAGCACTTGCACCCATAGCACTCACTACTAAAAATTGTTTGCTTCCTGCTTTTTGTTGAAGGGAAGCGATCTTCAAAGGATAGTGTAGATCTACTTTTTCAAAAGCTTCTTTTGTTTTTGCAATTTTTATGGTGGTTCCTAAACAACAATAAACATCATCAGCTTCTACAGTGCTATCAATTGTTTCGAAATTGACTATCTGTTCTATCAATTTTGGATGATTTAAACCGGAAGGTTTTCTGACATATATGGTAACTTTCGAATAATGTTCCGACTGAAGCAATAACTGGAGTAATAAACCTCCTGTAAGCCCTGTTGATCCCAATAATAATGCGCTACGTTGAGTCATTTGTATAAATTTATCCAAAGATAGGACGGCATTTTTTGTAATTTCGATGCTATATGCCAAACGACAACCTCAATAATGAATTAAATCAACTGAATCCTGCTGATAAAGAATTTGAGAATGCCATCAGACCTAGTCAAATAGATGACTTTTCTGGTCAGCCTCAATTGATTGAAAATTTGGTGATTTTTATCAAAGCTGCCAAGTTGAGGGGTGAAGCTTTAGATCATGTATTATTTCATGGACCTCCGGGATTAGGAAAAACAACTTTGAGCAGAATCGTAGCCAATGAATTGGGTGTAAATATAAAAGAAACATCCGGGCCTGTTATAGAAAAGCCTGGTGATTTAGCGGGTTTGCTCACCAATCTGCAACCCAATGATGTGTTGTTCATAGACGAAATACATCGACTCAGTACTGTTGTAGAAGAATACCTCTATGCTGCAATGGAAGATTTTAAAATCGATATCATGATCGATACTGGCCCCAATGCAAGAAGTATTCAGATCAATTTAAATCCTTTTACTTTAGTAGGAGCTACTACAAGAAGTGGTTTGCTAACCGCACCATTATTATCCCGTTTTGGAATTAAGTCGAGGCTTGAATATTATAATGCAACCGTTCTTCAAAAGATAATCGAAAGAAGTGCTGGTATTTTAAATACCAGTATTACTAAAGATGCTGCAAAAGAAATTGCCGGAAGAAGTAGAGGTACTCCAAGAATTGCCAATGGATTGCTTCGCAGAGTGCGCGATTTTGCCCAAGTATTGAATGATGGAAATATCGATTTAGGCATTACTCAGCATGCATTAAAGGCATTGAATGTAGATGCCCATGGTTTAGATGAAATGGATAACCGCATTCTTTCCACCATTATTAATAAATTTAAAGGTGGCCCTGTAGGCATCACTACTATTGCTACTGCAGTAGGAGAAGAATCGGGCACCATTGAAGAAGTATATGAACCATTTTTGATTCAAGAAGGCTTCCTACAAAGAACCCCAAGAGGAAGAGAAGCTACTTTGAAAGCTTACAATCATCTTGGGGTTACTATGAAAAGGGGGGAAGCGGGGGAATTATTCAGCTAATATTTCTTTAAGGCGCAACTAATCTAAATCCGTTTCCGTGAATATTTACAATTTCGATTGTTGGATCTTCTTTTAAATATTTACGCAATTTAGCAATGTACACATCCATGCTTCTTCCATTGAAATAGGTATCACTGCCCCAAATCTTTTTCAATGCTCTTTCGCGTGGCAATAAATCATTTTTATGTTCTGCCAACATTTTCAACAGATCATTTTCTTTGGGAGAAAGGGTTTGCACTGTGTCCCCTTTTTTGAGTTCTCTCAATTTTGGATTAAAATGATACCCTGCTAAATCGAATTCAATATTGTCGCTGATTCTGTTTTCTTCTTCGTTTCTTTTAAGGATGGCTTTGATTTTCATCAACAACACTTCGCTATCAAAAGGCTTGGTAATATAATCGTCGGCACCTAATTTATACCCCTGTATAATATCTTCCTTCATGGTTTTCGCACTCAAGAAAAACAAGGGCACATCCGGATCAATATCGCGAATTTCTTCGGCTAATGTAAATCCATCCATATTGGGCATCATTACATCTAAAAGGCAGATGTCAAATTTTTCACGTTGAAATGCAGCTAAGCCAAGACGTCCGTCTCTTTCTAAAGTAATTTCATAATCGTTGAGTTCAAGGTAGTTTTTCAATACCATACCCAAATTAGTATCGTCTTCGCAAAGTAAAATCTTAAACTGTTTTTTGTCGTCCATGTTACTGTTGTTTAAATAATTGTAGAAATATTGTACTTGCAAGTTAACGATTTGCTTTTCCAATTTTTTGTTAAAATCTTTCTAAACGAGAATTCGTAAATTGTTTATCAGTAAGGGTTTTCATAAAATTAACCAGATCGGCTTTCTCTTGATTGGTTAAACCCATTGGTTTTACCAGACTCCAATCGATATTAATGGGATTTTTAATAAAATTACTTGGATTATTGTAAAAGTCAACAACTTCTTCGAGGGTTTTAAATTGACCATTGTGCATATATGGAGCAGTTTTAGCAATATTTCTTAAACCAGGTGTTTTAAATTTACCTAAATCTTCTGGTTTTTTAGTGATATTAAATCGTCCCTTGTCTGATAATGCTGCTCCATCGTATAAACCGATATTTTTGAAATCGTCGTTGGTAAAGTCAGGGCCCATATGGCAATCGAAGCACTTGGCTTTTTCACCAACAAATAATTGGCGGCCCCTTTCTTCTGATTCAGTTAATTGAATGGAATCTCCAAAAGATAAGTCGAATTTACTCTCATCGGTTTCCAATGTTTTTTCATATGCTGCAATAGCCAATGATAGTGTTTTTGCATTTGGGCGAGTACCGAAAACTTTTAGAAATAAATTTGTATAAGTTTTGTTTTGGTTCAATCTTTTTACTGCTTCTTTAATAGGCAAACCCATTTCAGCGGGATTGGCGATCGGCATTAAAGATTGTTGTTCTAATGATTGTGCCCTTCCATCCCAAAAATAGTAAGGACGATTTTTCATATTCAACACAGAAGGGGTGTTTCTGGTGGAAGCCATTCCATGAATGCCAATACTCAATGCAATACTATCCGAAAAACCAAGACTAGGAATATGACAACTTGCGCAACTAACTGATGAATCTTTGGAAAGGATTTTATCGTTGAATAATTTCTTCCCTAAAGCTTTTTTAGTGCTAATAGGAGCAGGAGCAGTCATTGAAAAAATTGCAATAATACTAGCTAAAAATATAATTAGGTTCCATTTTTTCACTTTTCAAAGGTATAAGGAAATAGAAAATTTATACTTTTAAATCTTTTATTTTATTACCATGATTAATTACAATCGACAATAGATAAACAAATATACCAGCTCCATAATAATTTAGATATGGATCCCAGTTAATATGGAGTTGAAAGTCCTCTATGAAATTGGATTTATAAATAGTATCTAGTATTAGTATTACCAGTAAGCTGAAAGTAGTCATTGCTAATAAAGCATAAGAAATAAACTTTAATCTAAAATAATTTTTTTCTGAAAATGGATTTCCTACACACACTTGATATAAGAAGCCAAATCCGCATGGAATTAAACATGTTAAAAAAACAATCAATCCTAAAATAGTAATAGACCAAACAATAATATTAAAAATGCTATACTGCGTTTTTGAAATGGGTATTAATATGGTTTTAAGTTTTAATTTATTGTTAGATAATTCATCTTCATCTTCAACTCCATATTTTTTAATATCAGTTTTCCAAAATAAAGAAGGGCCATATAAATTTTGGCTATTATCAATAGCCAAGTATTTTTTATGGTATTTGCCTTTGTTTTTAAAATAGATCGGTTTGTGGAATAAGTATAATGAATCTTCAATTTCTTGATAATTCATTAATTCTAAATAGTATTTTTTTGGACTTGCAAAGCCTGATTGAGAAAAAGTAGATCGATTATTTAAATCACAGGTATCGCATTCAGTAGATTCTTTCACTCCAAATAAACTCCTTGAGCTATTACCTATTCCGTTACTATGTAAAACTCCAAATTTTTTGAATTCAATACTGTCTAGTTGAGATTTAATTGCACGATATGATTGGTTTGCTTTTAAGGAGTTTTCAAAAGTACTATCAGGATCTTCTTTTATATGGTACGAATTGATTTGACTTTCTTTTGAATTATTGGTTTTAAAAATAGACCCTGAATATGTATTTCTAAGTACAATCAATATCAACACAATGAAAATCATTATATTGATGATATACGTGGTTTTGAATTTCATCAGCATGATTGGATTTGTAATTAATATTACTATTTCTTTTTCTATTGTTTGAGTTTTTGCTTAAAAAATTTATTGAAGAGATAGGCTAGATTCGGTAATTTGCAGTAAACAATTATACGATGGCTGATAAAAGTACATTTCTCGAAGCTGTTAAAACAGGATATAATTTTAAAGGCGAGCATGTTCAGATTGGCTGTGGAATGATGGATGGTGTGGTAGTGGAAGGAGCTGCTATATTTCTTCCCCTTAAAACAATGAATCGGCATGGGTTGATTGCTGGCGCTACTGGAACGGGTAAAACCAAAACGCTTCAAATGATCAGCGAATGCTTAAGCGACAATAGCGTTCCAGTTTTATTAATGGACATCAAAGGAGATTTGAGTGGATTGGCAGCAGAAGGAACTATTAATGATAAAATTGCCGATAGATCTGCGAAAATCGGCATGCCTTGGAAAGCTGCAGCTTATCCGGTAGAGCTTATGACCCTCAATGAAGGCAAAGGGGTAAGAATGAGGGCAACTGTGAGTGAATTTGGGCCAGTACTATTGAGCAAAATTCTTGGGCTCAATGATACACAGGGTGGGGTAGTCTCCATGATTTTTAAGTACTGCGACGACAATGCCATGCCATTGCTCGATTTAAAAGATTTCATCAAAGTATTACAATTTGTTGGAGCAGAAGGGAAAGCTGAATTAGAAAAAGCATATGGTAAAATATCTACTACTACTACAGGAACTATCCTAAGAAAAGTGGTTGAATTACAACAGCAAGGTGCTGATGTATTTTTTGGAGAAAAGAGTTTTGAAATAGATGATCTGATGCGAATCAGCGATGATGGAAGAGGTGTACTCAATATCTTAAGGGTAACTGATATGCAGGATAAGCCTAAACTATTCTCCACATTTATGTTGCAATTATTGGCTGAATTATATGCATCTTGCCCAGAAGAAGGAGACCTAGACAAACCAAAACTCATTTTATTTATAGATGAAGCCCATTTAATTTTTCAAGAAGCATCAGATGCCTTATTGCAGCAATTGGAAACGATCATCAAATTAATACGATCAAAAGGGATAGGTATTTTCTTCTGCACACAAAATCCTCAGGATATTCCTGCATCTATTCTTAGCCAGTTAGGATTAAAAGTACAACATGCATTAAGGGCATTTACTGCTGCTGACAGAAAGACCATCAAACAAGCTGCAGAAAATTTTCCTGAATCTACCTTTTATGACGTGGATGAATTGCTTACTCAATTGGGTATAGGGGAGGCGTTTGTTACACTATTAAATGAAAAAGGTATTCCAACTCCTTTAATTCATACCATGCTTTGTTCTCCAAAAAGTAGAATGGATGTTTTGACTGAAGCAGAAATTGATGCATTAACTGCAAAGAGTAAATTGGCTGCGAAATATAATAAGGTAATCGACAGCGAAAGTGCTTATGAAATTTTAACAGCAAAACTAGCCGCGGCACAAGAAGCAAGTGTATCCGAAGAAGCAGAAAGATCAACTACAAAAGCAACTAAAAAGGAAGATAATTTTTTTGACAACCCTGTGGTAAAACAAGTTGGCAGAACAGCAGCTGCAATTATTACGAGAAGTTTATTGGGTGCGCTGGGCTTGGGAGGAAGATCAAGCAGTAAGAAACGGTAATCTTAATTCAGCCAGGTTATTTCTTTTGATTCTGAAATATGAATTTTTTCTTCGGATTGAAGAAAATCGAGCACCGTCCATATTTGTTCTTTATTATACTGTTGAAATGATTCGAGAAATGTATTTAATTGAATTGGATTGGATGCATTTTTTTTAATTTCATTTTCAATTAATGCAAAGTCTGTTGCTGCTATTTTTTTCTTTTTCGCTTTTAAACAATTGTCGCAAATTTCACAATCTTTACTTGCGTTGTCTCCAAAATATTGTGCTATGAATTTGCTTCTGCAATCGGTATATTCACTGGTATAGTCTATAATTGTTTGAATTCTTTCTTGGTATAATTTTTTCCTTTCTAAATATGCATCTTGGTGAATGACCAAATAGGCTGCTGGCGCTCTATTGAGTAAAAACTGTATTTGTGGACTCTCTTTTTTGGGCATATATTCTATAATGCCTTGTGTACTTAATTGCTTTAATGAATGATTGATGTCTTCTATTTTACAGTTGACTGTTTTTGCTATTTGTTGTTCATACACCGAAACCCGATTGTCAAAAATGCCTTCATAAGTTCTTAGTAAGGCTTTGATAACTGGTTCTAATGTTGGATATTGTTTTTCAAATAGATCCAAGTCGGCCTTATCAACTATAAATGAAATTTGGGTGGGCAAAAAAATATTTTCAGAAAATTGAATATGGTCTTCTTGTTCTAATACCTTTAAAACATTGATTACTAAAAGTAGATCAAGCTTAAAAGTTTTTGTAAAACTGGCTAAATCAAAATTGTAATACATTCCTTCTCCACTTCCAACAGGTATTTGTAAATAATCTGCAATAGCCTGGTACACTTGCTTGATCACTTTAATAGTAGGAAATTTTTTCTGGGTGTTGGTCATCAATTCTATTGTATCTTTTTTCTGATGCAATAAAACCGCATATGCTCTTTTCCCATCTCTACCAGCCCTGCCTGCTTCTTGGTAATAATTTTCTAAACATTCTGTAACATCATGGTGAATTACCACTCGTACATCTGGTTTATCTATACCCATTCCAAATGCATTGGTACAAACCATGGTACGAATTTTATTATTCAACCAAGCTTGTTGCTTCATTTCTCTAATGGGCTGACCGATCCCTGCATGATAAAAGTCGGCTGCAATTCCTTGCAATATTAATGCCTCTGCAATTTTCTTGGTTTGTTTTCTGTTATTGCAATAAATAATACTACTCCCTTGCACTTTTTGTAGAATATCCAGTATTTTATTGATTTTACTTTCTACTAAAAAACTACTGTATGATAAATTGGGTCGCTCAAAAGATTGACGAAATACAGCCGTTTCTTTTAATCCTAATTGCTTAATAATATCTTTTTGTACTCTTGGGGTTGCAGATGCAGTAACAGCAATCAAAGGGATATTTCCCAATTGTTTTCTGGTGGTAGCTATCCTTAAATAAGGAGGTCTGAAATCATATCCCCATTGCGAAATGCAATGCGCTTCATCAATTACCAATAAACCAATTGGTAAAACGGGAATAAAATCAATAAAGAGTTTACTCTCTAATCTTTCTGGAGAACAATATAAAAATTTATAAGCTCCATCTGCGGCATCTCTTAAAACTTTTTTTACTTCATAAAAAGTTAACCCACTATGTAAAGCTGCTGCTGGAATCCCTTTACTATTTAGATTATCTACTTGGTCTCTCATCAGAGCGATCAATGGACTTATTACCAAGCATAAACCATTGAGCATTAAACCCGGAATCTGAAAGCAAATAGATTTTCCTCCTCCAGTTGGTAACAGGGCCAAGGTGTCATTCCCTGCTATCACTGATTGAATAATTTCTTCCTGTAATGGCCTAAAATGGGAATACTTCCAATATTGCTTTAATATGTCTGTAGGTTGGCTCAATGGTATTTAAACAACTTTCTTAAAATTAAGCCTTACAGAATTGATGGCCAATACAACATCGCTAAGCCCCATTGCAAGTGCACTGAAACCAGGGCTTAAAAAGCCCATTGCAGCTATAGGTATGGCTGCAACATTATACAGCAATGCCCAAAAAAGGTTTTGTTGTATGGTTAAAAAAGTATGCTTACCAAGCCCTAAAGCCAATGGAAGATGCTTTATGCCATTGCTCATTAAAACAACTTCTGCGCTTTGAACTGCAATTTGAGATGCCTCACTCAATGATATGCCTACTGTGGCTTTTGCTAATGCTGGTGCATCATTGATTCCATCTCCTACCATTACTGTTGGTTTATTGGCAGTAAGTGATTCTATTCGTTCTAACTTTTGAGCGGGTGTTTGCTCTGCAAAAACCTGATTGATTTTTAATTGTTGCGCAATTAAATCACAGGATGCTTGTTTATCGCCACTCAATAAAATCGTTTGAATATTCCTTTTTTGAAAATATTGCATTATGGTGAATGCTTCAGGTCTTATTTCGTCGGATAGATCAATCCATCCAAGTAATACATTGTTTTTAATAATATAAATATTGTGGCTATGGTCTTTGGTTAATTGCATAGCAGTTTGAAATGATCCGGCACTATATTCATTGCCTTCTTTGTCTACCGCTTTCATTCCATACCCTTTCAATTCTTCTATTTTAGAAAAACGAAGTTCATTGCTTACTTTCCATTCGTTTGAAATTGTTTTTGCCAATGGATGATTGGAATATTTTTCCAATGAATAAGCTATCTTTTTTATTTCGTCTAGTCCATGTTTTTCGCCTTCTTCAGATAAGCCAACTTGTTGAATTACAAATTTACCCGTTGTTAGCGTTCCTGTTTTATCAAAAACAACTTGTTGAATATTTTTAAAAAGCTCCAATGTTCTGGTGTTTTTAAATAATATACCATTTCTTGCTGCTCTACCTAAACCCACTGCAATGGCTGCAGGAGTAGCTAATCCCATAGCACAAGGGCAAGCAATTACTAAAACAGCGATCGCACGCATTAAACTATTTGTAAATGTTTGATCAGCAATGGTATAATTGAGAATGATGGTAAGCAATGCAATGCCAATCACCACCGGAACAAATACGGCGCTAATTTTATCAGCTAATTGTTGAACAGGTGGTTTTTCGGTTTGAGCATTTTTAACCAATTGTAAAATATTTCCCAAAATACTGTCCTCTCCAACTGCAGTCACATAGGCTTTTACAGAACCATTAACAATAATACTTCCACCAATCAAAAGGTCTTTGCTTTTTTTGTCGACCGGTATGAACTCTCCAGTAACAATCGATTCATCCACGCTTATTTCTCCGGATAATATTTTACAATCCATCGGAACTGCTTCTCCACTTTTAATTAAAATCAAATCTCCCACTTTCAATGTATTGCTTTCAACAGGAAAAATATGTTCTTGGTGTTGATCGTCATAAGCAATCATATTCGCCATTGATTGTTGAGCACTTACTAATTTTCTTAATGCGGTTTGGGTGGTTTCTACAGACTTGTCTTCTAGCCAATTTCCTAAGAAAACCAAAGTAATGATGGTAGCAGTTGTCTCGTAAAATAGGTACTCTGCTGCCTGGTTAGTAAATGTTCCATATAAACTATATACAAAAGAAGCTGTTGCTCCTAAGGCAATGAGCACATTCATATTGGGTATGCCTTTCAATAAACTATGAATAGCACTTCTCCCGAAAAAATCCATCCCAACGATATACACAGGAAGCGTTAGGGCTATTTGCAAATAAGGATTCATTAAAAAATGGATATGCAATCCTGGGATCATGTGCAACATCAAGGGGAAAGTAAAAACAGCACAGAATGAAAATCTTTGTAAGTGTGAACTGAAAAATGGTTTTTTAGAATTGACGTTTTCTCCATTTTTTACTTGATACCCTAAACCGTCTATGCCTTCTTGAATATTGGCCTTATTACTTCCTTCAGGTAATTGAAAACTCACTTCGCCTCCCAAAAAATTTACTCGAACGTCTTGCATTCCTTTTCCTTGTAAATATTTGTCTATTGTCAGCGCACAATTAGTGCAGCTCATGCCACTTACTTTCCAATTCACTTTTTCCATAATAATCCTTTCAATCTGAACAAAATTACGAAACTGCTCCGCCCTTTCATTTTCGAGATAAGGATAATATTAGCCGTTCGAGGATTATCTTTGCCTCATGGATGCAATTTTCGAATTAAGCCAAATCAATTCTGTTGCCAATGCCACTTGGAAAGAGGGCCAACAATTTCGGGTTTGGGCATTCCATGCATCTATGGGTTCTGGTAAAACCACTTTCATCCATGCGCTTTGTGAATTGTTAGGCGTAAAGGAAGCCATCAGTAGTCCAACATTTGCCATAATCAATGAATATCAAAGCGAAAAAAATGGGTCGATCCATCATATGGACTGGTATAGAATAAAGAATGAATTGGAGGCGATTGATGCCGGAGTGGAAGAAATACTGTTAAGTGGAGTTATTTGTTTTGTAGAATGGCCCGAAAAAGCACCTGCTTTATTGCCCGAAAATACTTTTCATCTGGCCATTGAGGTACTCAATGAGCAAACCCGCAGAATTTATTCATTTACACCTGAAGCATAACGTAAAGCTTCCATTTTACTAAAGAGTTTTCGTTAACTTCATTCTTTAACACAACACATGGCAGCAAACAAACCAAGCATTAGTCCTTCTCTTTTGTATGAAACACTCGAAGAAGTATTGGACATAAAAATTCCAGGAGCCAAACTCGATATTGGAATTCCAAAAGAAATTGCATTTCAGGAAAATAGAATAGCATTAACACCTGATGCTGTAGGCGTGTTGGTGGCCAATGGAAACAATGTAACTGTAGAACACAAAGCAGGAGAAGGAAGCCATTATAAAGACAAAGATTATGCTGAAGCAGGAGCTACGATCGTTTACGATAGAGCAGCTGTTCATAAATGTCCCATCTTGGTAAAAAGTGCACCTCCAGTACAAGAAGACATGCCTTTATTGCAGTTGAATCAAACCATCATTTCTCCTATTCATTTGTCTGCTCTTAAAAAAGAGTACATCGAAAAAATGATGGAGAAAAGAATCACTGCACTCAGTTTCGAAAATTTTAAAGATGATAGCGGCACTTATCCTATTGTGCGCAGCATGAGCGAAATTGCAGGTAGTGCTGTAATGCTTATTGCTGGTCAATATCTAAGCAGTTTTAATGATGGAAAAGGAGTTCTTCTGGGAGGAATTAGTGGAATACCTCCAACTAAAGTAGTTATAATAGGCGCAGGAATTGTTGGTGAATTTGCAACAAGAAATGCATTAGCCTTAGGTGCTTCTGTAAAAGTGTTTGATAATAATGTGTATCGATTAAAACAGTTACAAAATAATTTGGGGCAACGCGTTTGGACCAGTGTGTTGGAACCAAGAATTTTATCTAAGCAATTGAAAACCTGTGAAGTGGCAGTTGGGGCTTTGAGCAATGAGTCAGGAAGAGCTCCGGTAGTGGTAACAGAAGAAATGGTAGCAGCAATGCGACCAGGTAGCATCATCATTGATGTTGCCATTGATAGAGGTGGGTGTTTTGAAACCAGCGAATTAACCAATTACAAAGAACCAACTTATCTCAAACACGATGTGATTCATTATTGTGTGCCCAATATTCCAAGTGGATTTGCCCGTACGGCTAGTCAGGCTATTAGCAATGTATTAATGCCCCTACTTTTAGAGGTAAGTGATGAAGGTGGATTGGATGAAATGATCTGGCATAAATTTAATCTTCGCGAAGGTGTTTATTTATTCAAAGGATCGTTAACTGATTTTTACATCAGCCAAAGATTTGATCTCAAATTCACCGATTTGAATTTATTAATTGCCAGCCGAAGATAAATTAACGCGCTGCTTTTTTCACAACATTTACTAATTGATGCACATTATTTATTTTGAAAGCATCTTTATCTGAAATTACAATTTGAAAACTTTGTTCAATTGCATTGAATAAATAAGTGATCTCCCAATCTGTTAATTCCATTCCATTTCTAAAATCTGTTTTTATAGTAAACGATTTCGGATGAATATTTAATTTTTTATACAAGATACTTTGAATATCGTTTATGTATGATTGCATCCAAACGTTTTTTTATTCCACTATAAGAAACAAATGACGTTCCAATGTTTACTAAGGATCTGTTAAAACAACTTGTACCAACTATTGGGTAAATGGAACAATTGCTCCCGTTGGATGATTACTCGTAAATGTGTAACCCAGTAAATGGGCCATTGTTTGTGCAAATTGATTTTGATATAATTGTGAACTAGTATTTACTTCTCCTTTTTTATCAATTCCTGCTCCGATCAATGCAAACCAAATTTCATCCGATCCTTTGATCTTATTTCCATGACTTGTCCACTGACTTTTTATATCATCTCCTCTACCATGATCTGTGGTTATTATTAAAGCGGTTTTATTTTTATAATATGGGTCTTGTTGAATGTAATCCCAAATTTCTTTGATCCATGCATCTACCTGATGAGCAGCATTTAAATAAGATGAATATTTTTCTGCATGAGCCCATTCATCTGTTTCTCCATAAGAGATATATAAAACGCTCGGTTTTTTTTCATTTAAATAATTCATTGCAGCATAATGCGTAAATACATCTAAGCACTCTGCGTAACCCCAAGGCTTATAGCTATTGAATAGCATTTCGTCAATTAATTTTTGTTTTTCTGTAGGGTTGTGTTTTGCAGTTTTTTCAAAACCTGCAATCACTGGAATGCCGGCTCTTTTTTCGTTCAGAATTCGATCAAAAGCATCCCATGCACTAAATGCTGCTACTTTATTTTTTAACGAAACCTGTTGTTGAAAAAATTCTAAGACAGTAGTATTAGGGTTTGCTTCAAATTCATTGCTATTGATAGTAGTATCTGCAAAGCCTGTGAAAATTTCATTGTAGCCAGGATAGCTAAACCAATAAGGGTTGCTAACATTTACTTTATTGCCATTTCCTCTGTTGCCATAGATCTGCCCATTTTCTGATATGGTAGACCATAAAAATGGCATCAATTTTTTTCTTCTTTCTATTAGATCAGTGGAATAATAGTTCCTGAATATTTTATTGCTATCATTTTCATTATATTTTTTATCATTCGCCAATGAAGTGTCCATGCCAGTAAATACTTCTTGCCATCTGAATCCATCGGTGGTGATAATAATTAAATGTTCTGCTTTTTGCGCTTTGGATTCAACAAAAAAAAGAACCATTAATAAAATGAATAATGAGCGCATTTTTTTATTTGTAATCTACAATATTCAAACGCTTTGTGCAAATTTCAATTTCAGCTTCTTCGTTGCTGCAGATAATGATTAATTTATCGTTGCAATAGTTGCTAATTAATTGATGGTATAAACGATATCCTTCTTTGTCTAGATTGGAGCAAGGTTCATCTAATAATAGGATTGGGCAGTCGGTGAAAATAGCTTGTGCCAATCTAAGTCGTTGTTTCATACCACTACTAAAATAGCGGATTTGCTTATGGGTAGCTTTCTCCAAACCAATCAAAGCGATCATTTCAGAAAGGGAAACAGCTGAAATAAAGGGTTTAAATTGTTGATGAAATTGAAGCATTTCAATAGTCGTCATTTCTTCTACTAACTCTAAGTAGGGTGCACAAATAGCCAACTCTTGATAAATATTTTCCATTGGGATGGATGATAAGTTGGAATTATTAAATGCAATGCTTCCTTCCGATAAAGCCATACTGCCGGCTAAACATTGTAATAAGGTAGATTTTCCACTTCCATTAAAACCAGTAATTGCGTAAGCATTGCCCGACTTGAATTCATAGTCTAGGCCTTTAAAAATCCATTCCCGATTAAATCTTTTCCCTGCATGTTGTAATGTAATGCTGATATTATTCATCATCATTGGCGCCCTTTGAAAAACGCTTAATAATTCCTCTGCCACTTTCTCTGATAAAAGTTACAATTTCGTCTCTTTCATCGGTTGCTTGTAATTCTTCCTCAATATATTCAAGCGCTTGTGTAGTATTAAATCCTTTGTTATAAATGGTTCTGTAAACGTCGAGTATATGATTGATTTGTTCTAGTGAAAAACCTCTTCTTTTTAATCCAACACTATTTACTCCTCCATAACTCAATGGGTTTCTAACTGCTTTAATATAAGGCGGTACATCCTTACTTACTAAGCTACCTCCAGCAATAAAAGTATGTTGTCCAATATTTACAAATTGATGAACTGCACTAACCCCGCCAATTACACTCCAGTTACCGATTGTTACATGTCCTGCAAGTTGAACACTATTACTTAAAATGCAATGATCTCCAACTATACAATCATGAGCAATATGGCTATATGCCATTATCATACAATATTTTCCAATAACCGTTTTTCCACGATCTTCTGTTCCTCTATTGATGGTTACAAATTCTCTGATGGTGGTATTGTCTCCAATTTCTGCGGTAGATTTTTCGCCGTCAAATTTTAGGTCTTGAGGAACAGCGCCTAAAACAGCGCCTGGGAATACTCTACAGTTCTTTCCGATCCTAGTTCCATCCATGATAGTAACATTACTGCCAATCCAAGTGCCTTCACCAATTTGTACATCTCCATGAATTACAGTGAAGGGATCAATTTTTACATTTGGCGCAATGCGAGCATTTGGATCGATATAAGTATAAGGATGTGTCATAATTATTCTGTTCAATAATTTTATAAATGTTTTTAAAAGCTAAGGACGTTTTACTACTTGAGCAACCAGATCTCCTTCAGTGGCTACTTTACCACCCACATATACAGTTCCTCTCATTTCGCAAATTCCTCTTCTAATTGGTCCTTTGAATTCCATCTTCAAAACCATGGTATCACCAGGTCGTACCATTTGTTTGAATTTACAATTATCGATTTTTAAAAAATAAGTATCGTATTGCCCTTCAGGCATAGAATTGATACAAAGTATTCCGCCGGTTTGAGCCAATGCTTCTACTTGTAAAACACCTGGCATTACTGGATTTCCAGGAAAATGACCCGCGAAAAACCATTCATTGTAAGTTACATTTTTGATACCTACAATATAGGTATCGGTCAATTCAATAATTTTATCTACCAACAAAAATGGATGTCGGTGAGGCAATGTTTTTTCAATTTTCTCAAGCGTATAAACAGGTGGTATAGTAGGGTCGTATACAGGAACATCTTTTACATGCTTATTTTTTTTGATGTACTGTTTAATCTTTTTAGCAAATTCTACGTTTGAGCTATGACCGGGTCTGTTAGCAATAATTCTTGCTTTGATCGGATATCCAATTAAAGCAAGGTCACCTACAACGTCTAATAGTTTATGCCTTGCAGGTTCATTCGGAAAGCGGAGTTCCAGATTATTTAAATAACCTTCGCTTTTCACTTCAATTTTATCTCTTTTAAAAACTTTGGCCAATCTGCTCATTTCTGCATCAGTCACCGCTTTGTCTACCACAACAATTGCATTATTGATATCTCCACCTTTGATCAAATCGTTGTCTAACAATGCTTCTAACTCATGTAAAAAACAGAAAGTTCTGCAAGGAGCAATTTCCGATTTAAAATCTTTGATTGTTTTCAATCCGGCATGTTGAGTACCTAAAACAGGGCTATTGAAATCGATTAAAGTAGTTAATTGATAATCGATAGAAGGCAACGCAACCATTTCTACTCTTTTATTATCATCGTAATGATAAATATTTTCATCAAGGCTATACCAAGCTTTTGTAGCATCTTGTTCTAATACCCCAATCTCTTCTATCAATTCTATAAATGGAGAAGAACTTCCATCCATAATGGGAATTTCTGGTCCGTTTAATTCAATCAAAACATTGTCTACGCCCATGCCAACTAATGCGGCCAATACATGTTCTACTGTGCTTACTTTGGCATCCCCAATTTGCAAAGTAGTTCCTCTACTCGTATCTGTTACCAAATCACAATCGGCTTTAATGATTGGTTGATTGGGCATATCAATTCTTTGAAATTGAATGCCAAATCCTGGATTAGCAGGCTTTAAAGTCATGTCCACTAGAATACCAGTATGTAAACCTGTTCCACTAATACTGATTGGTTGGTTGATCGTATGTTGTTTATCGGGATTGAAATTAAGGTCCATATTGATTGATCAATTTAAAACAAAGGCAACCAAGGTTGCCAATTAACAATTAAAGTATGCAAAAATAAGCTTAAAGGCTGGTTTTTTGTCCTAATTTAGGTATTACACGGTCAGCAGTGAGTTGTTCAACTAGTTTTTCTAGTTCTTTTACCCGTTTTTCCAACTCAGGAAGGTTTCTTGTATAAGCTTCAATTCGCTTTGAAGCGGAAAAATCATAAGCCGGGTGTCCATTAAAAGCTTTATTGGGTTCTTTGATGCTTTTGGTGACTCCACTTTTTCCATTGATTTTGCTTCCATCTGCTATGGAAATATGACCTGAAACTCCTGCCTGTCCACCAATTTGCACATTTTTGCCCACTTTACTACTGCCACTAATACCAGTTTGAGCGGCAATTACAGTATTCTCATTAATTTCTACATTATGAGCAATTTGAACCAAGTTATCGAGCTTAACACCTTTTTTTATTACTGTTGACCCCATAGTAGCACGATCAATGGTCGTATTTGCGCCAATTTCTACTTCATTTTCAACTATAACATTGCCCAATTGAGGTACTTTTTTATAAGTGCCATCTGCTTGTGGAGCAAAACCAAACCCATCGCTTCCAATTACAACACCTGCATGAATAATTACATGATCGCCTATTACACAATCATTGTAAATCTTTACACCAGCATGAATAATAGTATTTGAACCAATTTTAACTCCATCTCCTAAAACAACTCCGGGATAAATTTTGCTTTCATTGCCAATGGTAACCTTTTCGCCTGCATAAGCAAATGCACCAAAATATACATTATTGCCCAATTTTGCGGATGGTGCAATGAAGCTGGGTTCTTGAATTCCAATTAATTTTTTTGCAGCTAATTCTTGGTATTTGGTCATTAAAGTAGCAAAAGCAGAATATGCATCTTTCACCCTAATGATCGTTTTAGAGATCCCTGATTTTAGTTCCAAAGATTCATTGATAATGATGATGGACGCTTGAGTAGTATATAAATACTCTTCATATTTAGGGTTTGCCAAGAAAGACAATTGGCCATTTACAGCCTCCTCAATTTTTCCGAAAGAAGAAATTGCTGTAGAAGCATCTCCTTCTATTGTTCCTTGAATCATCAAGGCTATTTGAGCCGCTGTAAATTGCATAATAGCTATTTAAGTTAACAGACAAATGTAGAATTTTTTTACTTGTATAGACAGATTTTGCTGAATCATTGTATTATCTACTTCTGTAATGTCTTTTACCGTTCCATCTTTAAACAAAATATTGATCTTTTCTTCTTTTTGTTGGTAGGTAGTATTCGTTGCAATGCCTGTAAAACACAGATAATGAACATCTGCTGCCTTGATACCAAATTGTTGTATAACCTGATCTTGTTTTTCTTTAATGTATTCTTCAGAAAATGGTTCGGCTTGAATTCTGGATTTATAAAGGCGCCGATCTAAAAACCTACTACAAAGTAGGGATAATATGGGGTCTGGATGGCTTGACCATTTCTTCAGCCCGCTAATTACATCATAATCATCCAGCTTGCAAAATTGAGACAAAGAAGCATTGTCCATATGGCCATTGAAATCACCTAAAAAATAGTCAAGAGCAGAATGTGTTACCAATTTTTTATCACTTGAACTATAAATAGCCCTCACTCTTTCCATTATTTTAACCAACATTTTTTCTGCAGAAAGCACTGTTTTATGCAGATATACTTGCCAGTACATTTGCCTTCTTGCCACTAAAAACTTCTCTACACTGTAAATACCTTTTTCCTCAACCACCAATTGACCGTCTTTTACAGCCAACATTTTCAAAATTCTATCATAGCCAATAACACCTTCACTAACTCCAGAGAAAAAACTATCCCTACTTAAATAATCCATTCGATCTACATCCAACTGACCACTGATCAATTGATGTAAAAAAGCTTTATGGTATTTATTGGTAAATAGTTGAATAGTCAAATTCAATTGTCCATTCAAAGACTCATTCATCACTTCCATGATCTGGAGGGACAATTGTTCGTGACTGATATGGAGAATCAATACTTCTTCTAAAGCATGTGAAAATGGTCCATGACCTATATCATGCAATAGAATGGCGGCTTTTGCAGCTATTTCTTCCTCATAAGTAATTGCTACACCCTTTCCCTTCAATTCAGCTATAGCATTGCACATTAAATGATAGGCACCTAAAGAATGATGCAATCTTGTATGTACAGCACCAGGATAAACCAACTGGGCCATTGCCATTTGTTGTATTCGCCTTAATCGTTGATAGTATGGATGTTCAATTATTGAAAAAATCAGCGGATCGTTTATGGTTATAAATCCATAAACTGGATCATTGATTATTTTTCTTTTGGTACTTGGCATGATGTTGAGAAATTGTTAAATCAAAGCAATTGCTGAATGTATGAAGATACAAAATTGTGAAAGAATCAAATTAATAAATAGCTTTAGCGGACTAGTTATTGGTTATTAGATAAATAAATAAAGTACATGGCGATAGCGAACATTCTTTGGGTAGACGATGAAATTGAAAGTCTTCAGTCTCAGAAAATATTTTTAGAAAGCAAAGGGTATACTGTTCATACCTTAACCAACGGATTTGATGCTCTGGAATACATTAAAACCGCAGATGTAGACGTAGTGCTCATGGATGAATCAATGCCGGGTATTACAGGGTTAGAAACGCTAACTCGAATGAAATTGATTCATCAGCATTTGCCCATTGTACTCATTACAAAAAATGAAACAGAGAATTTAATGGATGAAGCTATTGGAAGTCAAATTAGCGACTATCTGATCAAACCAGTAAATCCAAATCAAGTTTTATTAAGTCTTAAAAAAATCATCGATAATAAAAGATTGGTAGCCGAAAAAACAACTACTTCTTATCAGCAACAGTTCAGTGAAATGTTCATGGCTTTATCTGGTAACCCCGATTACCAAGAGTGGATAGACTTATACAAAAAATTGGTCTATTGGGAATTGGAAATGGAAAAAAGTGATAGCCCCGAAATGCGCAGTATTTTTTATGAACAAAAAAAAGAAGCCAATGCGGCATTTTCAAAATTCGTTTCTAAAAATTATGAATCTTGGATGAATCCAGTTTCTTCGGAAGCTCCAATCATGAGTCATCAGTTGATGCAGTTCAAAGTATTACCACACTTAGAAAAAGACATACCCTTATTTTTTATTTTAATTGATAATCTTAGATTAGATCAATGGAAAGCCATACAACCAATCTTGGCATTCAATTTTAAGATCACAGAAGAAGACGCTTTTTATTCAATACTCCCAACGGCTACACAATATTGTCGTAACGCCATTTTTGCTGGTATGCTACCTGCAGAGATAGCCAAAAAATTTCCTGATCAATGGAAAAATGATGAAGAAGAAGGAGGTAAAAATTTGTTTGAAGAAGAGTTCTTAAAAGCATTGTTAAAGAAGCAACGGAAAGATGACATTAAAATGAGTTATCATAAAATAGTAAATCACCAAGACGGCCAACAGTTGGTGAATAATATTCATAATTTACTCAATAATCAACTGAATGTGATTGTTTACAATTTTGTTGATATGTTAAGCCATGCTAGAACAGAAATGGAAGTGCTGAAAGAATTAGCCAGTGACGAAGCCAGCTATAGAAGTTTAACTAAAAGTTGGTTCGAACACAGTCCCTTGCATCAAGCCCTAAAAAAAATCAGTGATAAAAAAATAAAAATCATTCTCACAACCGATCACGGAAGTGTTAGAGTAAAAACCCCACATAAAGTAATTGGCGACAAACAAACTACTACCAATTTGAGATACAAGCATGGTAGAAATTTGAATTATGAAGACAAAGATGTTTTAGCATTCAAAGATCCAACGAAAGCCGGCTTGCCCATTCCAACCATTAATTCTTCTTTTATTTTTGCCAAAGAAGATGGATTCTTGTGCTATCCTAATAATTACAACCATTATGTCAATTATTATAAAAATAGTTTCCAGCATGGCGGAATCAGCCTCGAAGAGATGATTATCCCCTTAATTAAAATGGAAACCAAGAGTTGATTACACCTGATTGTGGATAAAAGGATCTATTTATCCAGCCATGTAAACTTAAATTTGTGGATATGAAATACACTCAATCTGTAGTAGATAAATTAGAAGACATTTTAGGAGAGTCTGGCTATGTGGTTCGGTATGAGCGTGGTACTTTTCAAAGTGGCTGGTGCTTACTCGAAGCAAGAAAAGTGGTTGTTTTGAACAAATTTCTCAATACAGAAGGTAGGATCAATACATTGATGGAAATCATTCCTCAATTGGCTATTGATTTTGACAAACTAACCCATGAGTCACAGAAATTGTATGAAGATGTGGTAAAAAAATCCGTGACAGAAGCATAACGAATTGCGGTAAATACTTGATTAGATTCATCTATTTCTAGTAATTTTATAGGGTGAATCATCCTCCATTGAACATTCAATTTTTAGGAACAGGAACAAGTACGGGCATTCCAATGATCGGTTGTAGTTGCGATGTTTGTTCATCTATAGACGCTAAAGACAAAAGGCTTAGAAGTAGCATTTTAGTTAGTTCTCCAAACACTACCATTGTAGTAGATACCACCCCAGATTTTCGCTATCAAATGTTGCGTACCAAAACATCCAAATTGGATGCAGTGTTGTTTACACATCCACATAAAGACCATCTGGCTGGCTTAGATGATATCAGGGCTTTTAATTTTTTTTCTCAACAATCCATGAAAGTGTATGCCAACTCACTAACAGAGGAAGCTGTTAGAAGAGATTTTTATTATGCTTTTGGCGATAAAAAATATCCTGGCGTTCCCGATGTAGATTTGATTACTATCGACATTGATCCTTTTATGATTGGCGACATTCCAGTGATACCAATTGAAGTGATGCATCATAAAATGCCCGTATTGGGTTTTCGATTTGGTGATTTTACTTATATCACCGACGCGAATAAAATTGAGGATTCAGAGAAAGAAAAAATTCTTGGCTCATCTGTATTGGTTTTAAATGCCCTTCGTAAAGAAAAACATATTTCTCATTTTACACTAGACGAAGCTGTAGAATTGGCTTTGGAATTATCTATACCTACTGTATACTTTACCCATATTAGTCACCAATTGGGTAAGCATGCTCTAATTAATAGCGAATTGTCTAAACATATACAATTGGCCCATGATGGATTAGTCATTTGTTTGTAAGCCCTTTTAATATTTTAAAAGGCATGAAATTCTTTTTAACAGATTGGTTTAGGTTTTCTAAGAAGGAAAGCCTTGGTATTATTGCAGTTCTGGTGGTGGTAGTATTTTTTTTATTGCTACCTGAATTCTATTCATCTCCAATTGTTACTCCAAAAACTGACACTGGATTGGTTCGCTATTTGCAAGAAAAACCAATTAACGTAATCGATTCTACGTCAATTATTGCACATCATGAAACGGCTAATGTTGCAATGACTATGTTTTATTTCGATCCCAATGAATTGGATAAAAATGGTTGGGAAAGATTGGGAATCAGTCAAAAAACTATTGGTACCATCTTCAACTATCGCAATAAAGGAGGGCGTTTTCGAAAGCCAGAAGATCTTCGAAAAATATGGGGTTTATTGCCTTCAGATGCAGATAGAATAATTCCATTTGTTTCCATTCCAAATTCCGATCTAGCTCAAGTTGATCGAAAGCCGCATGCTCAAGGAAAACAGAAAATGATTGATATTAATCGTGCAACGCTAGCAGATTGGGAGTCATTGCCAGGGATTGGGCCAGTTTTAGCAAATCGAATTGTAAAATTCAAAGAAAAATTAGGTGGATTTGCAAGTATAGAACAAGTGGCCAAAACCTATGGAATTGCTGATTCTGTTTTTACAACCATAAGGCCCTATTTATCCATTCAAGCAAATGAAGCATTTAATTCTTCAAATAACGTTTTTGTGACGGGTAAAACCTACAATAAAAAAGACAGTATTCTAAATGTAAATACAGCATCTGTTGCACTATTAATTCAAGCTGGTATTGAGGAGGGTTTAGCTAAGGCCATCGTTTTATACCGAAAACAGTATGGAAAATTTACTCAATTGGCCGACCTGAAGCAAATTATATTGATTAATGAAGCAGTTTACCAACAAATCGTACCCAAACTAAAAGTTGATTAGCACTTGAACCATAAACAATTTGTTCATGAACTTATAAAAGCTATTTTTGTATCGGAAACTAACTAACGATTGTTTGTTTTTAGGGGGTCACTAACCAAATTGGCTTAGCGGCCCCCATCTATTTAAAACCTATTTATGCATTTTAAAGAATCAGAACTCACGCAACAAGTTGCAGCAACTGCCAAGCAATTTGCCGAACAATATATTCGACCAAACCTGATGATTTGGGATGAATCACAAGAATTTCCCGTTCAACTTTTTAAGGAGATGGGTAAACTCGGTTTAATGGGTGTTTTGGTACCTCATGAATTTGGAGGAGCAGGATTGGGTTATTTTGAATACAATGCGATCATCCAAGAAATTGCCAAAGTGTGTGGCTCAATAGGGCTAAGCGTTGCAGCGCATAATTCACTTTGTACGAATCATATATTGAGTTTTGGAACACAAAAGCAAAAAGAACAATGGTTGCCAAAATTAGCTACAGCAGAATGGATAGGTGCCTGGGGTTTAACAGAACCTAATACAGGTAGCGATGCTGGTAATATGCAAACCACAGCCGTAAAAGAGGGGAATAACTGGGTGTTGAATGGCACTAAAAGTTGGATCACTCATGGAAAATCTGGGGACATTGCAGTTGTTATCTGTAGAACAGGGGAACCTCGTAAAAGTGGCAATTCAACTGCTTTTGTAATAGAAAGAGGAACTCCAGGCTTTAGCGCTGGAAAGAAAGAGAATAAATTGGGAATGAGGGCCAGTGAAACGGCAGAAATGATTTTTGACAATTGTACCATTTCAGATGAAAATAGATTAGGGGAAGTTGGAGATGGATTTAGACAAGCCATGAAAATTTTAGATGGAGGTAGAATTTCCATTGCAGCATTATCAATTGGAATAGCAAAAGGAGCATATGAAGCGGCACTAAAATATTCGCAAGAACGTTATCAGTTCGATCAGCCTATTTCCAATTTTCAAGGGATCAGTTTTAAATTGGCAGACATGGCTACTGAGATTATGGCTTCTGATTTGTTGGTATGGCAGGCATGCGATCTAAAAAGCAGAGGTGAAAATGTAACAAAAGCAGGCGCTATGGCCAAGTATTATGCCAGTGAAATTGCCGTTAAAACGGCCAATCATGCAGTTCAGATTTTTGGTGGTTATGGGTATACAAAAGATTTTCCAGTAGAAAAGTTCTATCGTGACGCAAAATTGTGTACTATTGGGGAAGGAACTTCTGAAATACAGAAACTAGTCATTTCAAGAGAAGTATTAAATCAATAGTTTTTTCGATTGCTTGCTTATAATTTAAAGGCCCTGCAAAGGGCCTTTTTTATTGTTAAAAATTGTATCTTGTCTCTATCTAAGATCAGTGTGTTAAACCAAAATGCTACATATCCATTTCGATTAATTGTACAGTTAATACTGACATTTAGTGTTCTTAGTAATGCCGTATCTCAATCTCCAGTTGATACAATCGCTTTAATTAATTCTTACAATCAAGTTGGCTTCGAATCTAAAAAATCGGATATAACCAAAGCGTTAACCAATTTACATTTAGCTCAAAATTTATCCAAAAAAATTGGGTATCGAAAAGGGCAAGCCATTTCATATATGTATGAAGCTGGTATCAATCAGCAGCAGGGTTTTTCAAAAAGAGCCCTTTCTGATTTTTATAATGCATTGATCATTTTCAAAACAATCAATGATACTTTTAATATAGCTAAGGTTAATCAATTAATTGCCAATTCATTATTAACAACTGGCAATTATGATTCTGCATTAGTCGTATATGATAGTTCATTAGTAGTATATGAAAAATTAAAGAAAACAGAAGAAATTGTAAACGTAAATAATAGTATTGGCTTTGTGCTTTTGAAAAAGAATCAAGTTAATGAAGCATTGTCTTTTTTTGAAAAAGCGCTTTTAATGAGTAAGAATATCGGGTATAAGTACGGAATAAAAAAAGCTAATTATTATTTAGGATTGGCTAAAGAACAAGCTGGATTTGATTTTATAGCCAATGATTATTTTAAAAAATCTTTGGCTATCGACCGGGAAATGAATGATCAATATGGTATTGCACTCAATGAAATCAGTTTAGTATCTATATTAATCAAACAAAAAAAATTAACTGAAGCAGAAAAAATGGCTTTAAATGCATATTCAAATGCAAGAGGAGTAGATGCTTATGAGTTAGAAGATACTTTAATCAAGCAAGTAATTAATATTAACAAATTAAATGGGAACACAAGAAAAGTTGCAGATTGGCAGGATTCTTCAATTGTTTTATTAAAAAAACAACGAGTAAAAGAAAATGAATACGCTTCCAATTTATTAGAAGTGATCAAGGATCAGCTCGACCAGCGGTTAGAAAATGAAAAAGCCATTCAACGAGCTGAACGAGTTTCGAATGAACAGTTTTATATCATAACGGTAGGAACATTTATTTTAATTATTTTAGCTGTATTAGTGGTAATGGTATTTATCAATTTTCAAAAGCAAAAATTATTTGGAAGAGAATTGAGGGCGAAAAATATTTTAATTGAAGCGCAAGTCTCCGAATTAGGAACGCTCAATAAAGAGATATCTCAGCAGAATATAATGTTGGAGGACGATAATAAAACAAAGGATAAATTATTATCTATTATCTCACATGATCTCAGAAATCCATTGGTCAATACAAAAGGAATTTTGAATCTAGTAAATCAGGATATGGTTCCAGAAGATGAAGCCAAATTGCTTCTACTTCAGTTAGAAACTCAATACATGACAACCACCTCTTTATTGGATAATTTATTGTTTTGGCTTAAGGGGCAGATGTTAGGAAAGGATGTTGAAAAAACCAAAGTCACCATCTTTAATATTGTTAAAGGGTTAGAAGATGAGCATCAATTATTATTGAAAAGAAAAAGTATTCAATTCAATAATATGATAGAACCTGATTTGATCATATCAGCAGATAAAGAAATGATCAGAATAGTGCTGCGTAATCTCATTAGTAATGCTATCAAATTCACTCCTCAAAGCGGAGTCATCTATGTGATTGGGAAACATTTTAATAATGAAATTAAGATAATGGTAAAAGATTCGGGAATTGGTATGAGTCCAGAAACCATTCAAAAAATAACGGCTAAGCAATACTATACAACAGCGGGAACAGCCTTAGAAAAAGGAAGTGGATTCGGATTAATGCTTTGCACCGACCTTGTAAATAGACAAGGAGGCAAGTTGACTATAGAAAGTGAATTTGGGAAAGGAAGTAACTTAATTATTACATTGCCAGATTAGCAATTATTCGTCGTTCTTATTTCCAGCTCCAAAAATTTGATCTACTGCTCCGCCCAACATAGGAAATTTTTCTTTTACAAAATTGGCAACTGTTTCAATCACTTTTTCAGCCTGAGCAGCATCTAAGTTCACTTCTTTCATGATTTTTTCTAAAAGCTCGTTCATCGGAATGGTATTATCAAATTGAAAATAATAATAGATTATGCCACTTTTAGAGCGCTTAATTTACTCTTGCCGAACATTTTTTCTGCATACAATAAATCAACTCTAAAAGATTTGGTATCGGTACCAGGTAATTCAAACATGGCATCAGTAAGAATGCTTTCGCAAATGCTTCTTAAGCCTCTTGCTCCTAATTTATATTCTAGTGCTTTTGTAACCATAAAATCAAGCACTTCGTCTTCTATCACCAGATCAATTCCTTCCATTTCAAATAAACGGGTAAATTGTTTGATCAAAGAATTTTTCGGAACAGTTAGAATGCTTCTTAAGGTTTCTGTATCTAATGGATTTAAATAAGTTACAATAGGCAGTCTTCCTAATAATTCAGGAATTAAGCCAAAGCTTTTTAAATCTTGGGCATTGATAAACTGTAATAGATTCTTGCGCTGGTGCTCTTGTTCTGCTTTGTTTACACTAAATCCAATTGCATTGGTATTTACTCTTCGAGCAATTACTTTATCAATACCATCAAATGCACCACCACAGATGAATAAAATATTCTTAGTATCTACTTTGATCATTTTTTGTTCAGGGTGCTTTCTTCCTCCCTGAGGTGGCACAAGCACTTCTGTTCCTTCCAACATTTTGAGCAAACCTTGTTGAACACCTTCTCCACTTACATCTCTTGTAATAGAAGGGTTATCGCCTTTACGTGCAATTTTATCGAGTTCATCTACATATACTATTCCTCTTTCAGCAGCTGCCACATCGTAATTACAATTTTGCAATAAACGGGTAAGCATACTTTCTACATCTTCTCCAACATATCCAGCTTCAGTAAAAACAGTTGCATCTACTATGGCAAACGGTACATTCAACAATCTGGCAATTGTTTTGGCCAATAATGTTTTTCCGGTTCCAGTTTCTCCAACCATGATGATATTGCTCTTTTCAATCTCAACATCTTCGGAAACCTGCTTGTAATTGATTCTTTTAAAGTGATTGTACACTGCAACACTTAAGATCTTTTTGGCATCGTCTTGCCCAATCACGTATTCATCCAGAAATAATTTTATTTCTGAAGGCTTTCTAATATTTAGTTTGAAATTGGAGCTATTATTACCTGAACCGTCTTTTTTTGTATTGAGTTCTTGTTCGATGATCTCCTGTGCATGATCTACACAGTTTTCACAGATATGCCCTTCCTGGCCGGCTATAAGGATTTTAACCTCATCCCTGCTTCGGCCACAAAACGAACAATGTAATGGATTCTTTGCCATATTTACTTACGATATAACGGATTAGAAACGAAATGGTAATGCACAAAATTATAAAACCGTCCTGATTAGAACGGCTTTATTTATTGTTTTGATATAAACGTCTCGTTAAGAGGTATTTATAATTTTTCCACTAACTTATCTGCGATGCCATATTTGATGGCTGCTTCAGCATTCATCCAGTAATCCCGGTTAAAATCTTTCATTATTTGCTCAACTGTCTTGCCACAGTTTTTAGCTAATATCCCGGCACCAATTT